>GL890593.1 GCA_000209465.1 Lachnospiraceae oral taxon 107 str. F0167
TGGGAATACAACCGACAAGACAAGTCCAAAAGACGTGTCTGTCACTGTGATAATCCCTGTACAACTTCTTCCTGCGGTAGAATGATTTATGTTTATCCTGAAAAGAATCTCAGAGCTTATCCCGGAGTAGAACGAGGTTCTAAAGAGTGGGATGAAACATATAAGATCAGGGTAAATGTTGAAAAATCAATCAATCACTTTAAGGATAGTTTCTGCATTGCTAAACGGAAAACAACAAATGAAAAAACACTGCATTCCGATTTACTGCTAGCCGGTATATCACAGTTATTAACTGTAGTTGTTGCCGATAAAATCAACCAACGACAACATATCAGAAGTTTAAAATCTTTAATTGCTTAGGACTTATCAACTTTATATGAGCACTATGCTTATTAAAGTGCGCCTAAATCTTGTAGTTATCAACTTTTTAGCTTAAAATTTGTGCTTTGCACAAATTTATCCTTGTATGCAATAAGGATTGCGAACGAGCTTAGCGAGTTTCGCAATTACCTATACAGATGATAACCCCGATAAGGGGACGGAAACAGTATGGAAAGACCACCTTATTAAATGACCCAGAACAACGTTTACAGATGATAACCCCGATAAGGGGACGGAAACATTTTTTAATTGTTATTTGTCTTTAGCATTTCTTGTATCGTTTACAGATGATAACCCCGATAAGGGGACGGAAACTATATAAGGAGATTAAAAATGAAGGTAAAAGTTGGAAGTTTACAGATGATAACCCCGATAAGGGGACGGAAACGCACGCTAACTTGTCAAGCCATAGTTGTGTCGATGTACTATGTTTACAGATGATAACCCCGATAAGGGGACGGAAACTCATCAAATCTTCCACCCAATAATTTTTGAGCCATGTTTACAGATGATAACCCCGATAAGGGGACGGAAACTTGATGATAAAGCATTCTTAACGAATATCATATCGTTTACAGATGATAAGCCCGATAAGGGGACGGAAACCTTTCCAAGGAATCAAATTTATTGTTACTGATAGATAAGTTTACAGATGATAAGCCCGATAAGGGGACTGAAACTTCACACTGCAGCAAGTTTTTATCGTCTCGTGTTCATTTGTTTACAGATGATACCCCCGATAAGGGGACGATTTAAGAATATTTTTATTGAAAAATATTTATATTCATCATAAAATAAAGCCAAGTATATAACTTTTATTTTATTTCTATTTTTATTTTCAAATTTTATATCTTATTAAAGTAATTTCTACTAAATCGAATAAGTTATATTAAATGGAGGGCGTATGAAGGGCAACAAAGAAAAGGATATCACACAAAAGACACTTGAAAGGTATAATGATGTATTTGCAGATATTATAAATGTATTATTGTTTGATGGGAGGCGTGTAGTAACAGAAGACAGTCTAACAGAGGCAATGCCCGGAAGTGTTTTAAAGATGGATGGCAGAATAAGGACACAGTACAGGGATATTGCAAAATATTGGCATAACAGTAAGATAAAACTATCAATGTTCGGATTGGAGAATCAGACAAAACCGGAAAAGAGAATGCCACTTAGGGTATTCGGATATGATGGAGCTGAATATGTAAGGCAAGCAAGAAAAGAGAATAGCAAAGAAGCAATATATCCGGTAATTACATTAGTATTATACTTTGGATATAATGGTAGATGGAGTCAGCCAAAGAGCTTATTTGAACTCTTGGAGATAGATAAGGAGATAAAACCATATGTCAATGATTTTAAAATGAATCTTTTTGAGATAGCCTACCTTGATAGGGAAAAGATAGATATGTTCAAGAGTGATTTTTGGATACTCGCTGACTATCTATATCAAATGCGAGTAAATAGGGAATACGCAGCCGGTGATAGATTAATTGAGCATGTGGATGAACTGTTATTGCTGATGACGGCAATGACAAGTGACTATAGATTTGAAGAGACAATAAACGAGTTAAAAGGAAAGGAGCAAGTGACTATGTGTGAAGTACTGGATAGAGTAGAGGCAAGAGGGATAGAAAAAGGGATAGAAAAAGGTAGACAAGAGGGGATTAAAGAGGGGACTATAAATGTTCTTATTTCTTTGGTAAATGATGGAATTCTAAGTGTTTCAGATGCGGCAAAAAGAGCGAATATGAGCGAAGAAAGCTTTAGAGACATTTGCAAACATAAACCTAAACAAATAAATCCATAGAAAAACCAATAATATTATGTTACACTCCATATGAAACAGTTTTCATATGGAGTGCTTGTTTTTGTGGATTGTGATAAATATCCTGAGAAGAAGTGCAGATATATATATGAGGTGAATGCTTATGCAAGAATTTAATAATTGGAAACCGCCGATACTTCCTGAAAGCATCGAACAGGGAGATATGCCGGGTGATAAGGTCGTAATCAGTGAGTATCATATTGACAGGGCAAACAGAATCTTCCCGTATTTACTTGAGGAGATTAAAAAGGTCAAGGAAGAAAGCGGCAATAAAAAGATAGTTGTGGCTGTATGCGGAGGCTCGGGGGTGGGTAAGTCAGGAATAGCTGCCGTATTATCCTATTATTTAAAAGAGATAGGACTGGGAAGCTACACTTTGTCAGGAGATAATTACCCCCATCGAATTCCTGAGTATAATGATGCTGAAAGATTACACCTGTTTAGAGAAGGTGCATTAAAAGAAATGCTAAAAGACGGTGAGTACAGTAAAGAGCGCTTTGATATAATTCATGCATTGCAGATAGAAGGAGAAGATGCCGATACTGAAAATGCTAAAAAATATGATTGGTATAAATCATATTTGAAGGGTGGTCGTAAGGCGTTGGAAGGCTATCTTGGTACTGAAAATGAGCTTGGATTTAAAGAATTGGAAGATATTTTAGCAGAATTTAAGTCGGGTGCGGATAAGATATGGCTAAAGAGAATGGGAAGAACCGATACACAGCTATGGTATGAAGACATTGATTTTAAAGATGTAGGTGTTCTTATGATTGAATGGACACATGGAAACAGTGACTATTATAAGGGAGTGGATATTCCGATACTGCTCCACAGCACCCTACAGGAAACATTGGAATACAGATTGCTTAGGAATCGTGACGGTGCAATAGACAGTCCTTTTACTACGATGGTACTTGAGATTGAGCAGGAGATGATAAAAAATCAGGCTCATAAGGCAAAAATAATAATTGCCAAAAATGGTGACAGACTAAGTTATACCGATTATTGTAAATCTATGGGAATGTAGGGAGATGGATATGAATAAAAATGATAATGGTCCTATGCTGAATGCATACCCGGACAGTCTGGGAGGAAGCCTTGGTGATATTGTAAATTTCTTGAGCAAAAAAGAATTAAAGGATGTTTTTTCTTCCTTTTATATACTTCCAAGTCTGTTTCATACAGATTTGGACAGGGGATTTTCAGTTATTGACTATGAATTAAACAGTCTTTTTGCAAAAAAAGAGGATTTAGAAGAATTTAAAAAGCTGGGAATTGATTTAAAACTTGATTTTATATTAAATCACGCATCCGTATTATCTGAGCAGTTTCAGGATATTATAAAGAAAGGTGAAGAATCAAAGTACAGAGACTTTTTTATAGATTGGAATAAATTCTGGGACGGATGCGGTGAGATGACTGATGCAGGATATATACAGCCAAATCCGGATTTAATAAAGGATATGTTTTTTAGAAAACCGGGACTGCCGATATTGATGGTTCGCTTTCCTGACGGAAAAGAAGTTCCTTACTGGAATACATTTTATCAGGAAGTAAGATATCCTGCTTTAGATGCTGTAGATATAAGAGATATTGCCTCTGTACAGTATGGTATTGCAGAAGGACTTGCCAATTTATTAAATGAGGGGTTAAGAGAGGGTAAATCGCCAGCAGAGCTTTTAAGTGAGAAAAATATCTATACAGATAAGATAACTGATAATCAAAGGACAGTGCTTTGCGAAAAGCTGGAATCAGAGAGAAAATATCTCGGGCAAATGGATTTGAATATAAAATCACCTCTTGTATGGGAGTTTTATGATAATACTTTAAAGACATTGGCTAAATATGGTGCGGAGATTGTACGACTGGATGCTTTTGCCTATGCTCCAAAGGGAGTAGGCGAGAAGAATTTTCTAAATGAGCCTGCTACCTGGGATGTACTTACAAGGGTGAGAGAATTGGCTGATAAATATAATCTAAGATTACTGCCTGAGATTCATGCAAGTTATGAGGAAAAAATCTATAAGAAAATAGCGGATAAGGGCTATATGACTTATGATTTCTTCCTTCCGGGACTTATTATAGATGCTTTTGAGCAGCAATCCGGTGAGGTCTTAAAAAGATGGGCGGATGAACTTGTAGAAAAAAAGATACAGGTTGTAAATATGCTTGGATGTCATGACGGTATTCCTCTGCTTGATTTAAAGGGGCTGATTAGCGAAGAAAGAATTCAGTCTGTTATAGATACCGTAGTGAAAAGAGGAGGTTATGTAAAGGATCTTCACGGTCAGAAAAATGTATATTATCAGGTGAATGCGACCTATTACAGTGCGCTTGGAGAAGATGATAAAAGGATGCTTTTTGCCAGAGCTATTCAAGTCTTTATGCCCGGAAAGCCTCAGGTATGGTATCTGGATCTCTTTGCCGGAAAGAATGATTATGAGGCGGTAAAGAGAGCGGGAGCAGGAGGTCATAAAGAAATCAATCGTACCAATCTGACTGTAAAAGAGATGGAAGACGGATTGCAAAGTGATATTGTACAAAAGCAGCTTGAAATACTGAGACTTCGTTCTACATTTCATGCATTTTCAAAGGATAGTGAATTTGAAATGAAATGTGCCGGAAGTAAGATTTTTATGGAATGGAAAAATAATAACAGCCATGCAGTGCTGGAAGGGAATTTATTAAGCTGTGAATTTAATATTATAGCCAAGGAGAATGGAGATATTGTTTATAAAAGCGACCTCTAAGTTATTTAAAAGAAAAATAACAACATAGTCGTGGAGAAAGTTATGCATTTAAAGATTCATCCTAAAGATAAAATGACTCCCTTGGAAAGAGAAAGGGCTATAGCTGAAAATAAAGACTATGACAGAATAATTATGGATCCGTTTTTAGGTGATATAAAAGCTCGCATTATAGGAAAGAATATTGCAGATTATTGGAGTGATGCAAACAATTTGCTAATGGGTGATGTGGAGGGTATGAACAGATTCGGTCTTGATATTATGGATGTGGGACCGAATCTCTATGGTATAGCTGAGGCAATGGGAGCAGTATTGCATTATCCTGAACATGGATATATCTCTATAAAGAATCGTCCGATATACAGTATGGATGAAGTGTCTAAACTAAAGGATATAACTAAAGACAGCGGCAGAATGGCAATGTATTATAATGCAAATGCAAAATTAAGGGAGATTGCAGACGGATTTTGCAGGGTTTGTACTTCACTATCAGGTCCCATTACATTGGCAGGTTTATTATTGGGTACAGATAATTTATTGGGGGAGATGGTAAGTTCACCTGATAAAGTGCATATATTTTTAAGATACATTACCGAGAATATAAAATATGTGGTGGATATTTTTGCAGGACTTGATATAGACTTTGCTATGGCTGATCCGATAGCAAGCTGTACAGTGATAAGTCCACAGATGTATCTTGAATTTGCATATCCATATACTTTGGAAATAAGTTCGTATATAAGAGAGAAATCAGGAAAAGCACTGACTTATCATGTCTGTGGTAATACAAAGCAGGTATGGAAATATATAAAAAATCTCGATATAGGGATTTTCAGTATAGATAATAAGATGGATATAGATGAAACCTGTGATTTTTTCTCGGATTCAAATAGGATTGCCGGTAATGTGGATTCGGTGTCTATTATATGCCATGGAACAAAAAACGATATAGAAAATGAAGTAAAAAGATGTATCAGAGCAGGCAGGAAATGTAAGAAAGGATTTATTCTTACACCGGGGTGCAATCTGCCATTAAATACCACAGATGAAAAGATAGATATGTTTTTGGATGCAGGGAGAAAATACAGTACTATATAAGGAATAGGATTAATTTTAGTATTAATTTAAATCAAATGCTTATATTTTACCGTAAAACTACCTAAAAAGTTTGCAAATAAAAAGACATAATGGAAATCATTATTTACAATGAATATGTAAGTTATTTTTTGGAAAAAAAATGAGCCTTGTAATAAGTGAGAATCTAATTTATTACAAGGCATTTTTCTTTTTACAATAGTATACATATTAAAATGTGTATACTATTGAAACGAACAAAATTCAATTACTAAAAACATAAAATTAACTATGAGATCCTTTAAACTATTTATTTGCCATCTTATCCAAATCGGAAACTTTATCAACCAACAATAGAAATTCCAGCTTGCTCGTATCATCTTTTATATCTGAAACAGAATTAAGTAGTGATAAGGCACTTTCATAGCTTGAGTTTCCTTTATATTCCGAGTCACGAAGAAGCATTCCGGTTTCTGCTATGGCTGATGCAAATTTCATATTGTCGGACATTTCGGTTTTGATGGATTCGGTTGTAACAGGGTAGTTCAGCTCCTGACTTGTTTCGGAATCAGGCTCCTTATATCTTACAGCTATATTTAAAAGATCATTAGAATCTGTGACAGAACTGCTTTGATATTTCAAATCCGAGCCGATATCCATTGGAGAGTCTGTATCTACTATCTCATAGAGTACGGTTACCCTGTGACCTGAACCTACCTCGCCGCCATCCTTGGTATCATCCTTAAAATCCTCATCATCCATAATTCGATTTTCATAGCCTATCAGTCTATATCCCTTTATAAACTTAGGATTAAATTCCAATTGAAACTTTACATCCTTTGCCACTGTAAAGAAGTTTGCACCCAGTTCTTCTGAGAGAACCTTCTTTGCTTCAAATCTTGAATCAATATATGAATAATTGCCGTTTCCATTGTCGGCAAGTGCTTCCATCTTATTATCCTTTATATTTTCAGTACCGAAGCCCAGTACGGAGAGGAATACACCGCTTTCTTTTTCTTTTTTAATAAGTCTTGTAAGTTTACCCTCGCTTGTGATTCCGACATTTAAATCGCCGTCTGTAGCAAGTATAACTCTATTATTGCCATCCGATTTAAAATATTTTTTGGCAATTTTATAGGCTGTTTTTATACCGTCTGAGCCTGCCGTACTGCCGGCAGCTTCCAAATCCTCTATGGCGGACATTATCTCTTTGGAATCTGAACCACTTGCGCCTTCCAAAACAACCTGATCATATCCGGCATATGTAACAATGGATATTGTGTCATTTTCCTTTAACTCCTCACATAGGAGCAGAAAGGCATTTTTTACCAATGGCAGCTTGTCAGGTTCATCCATAGAGCCTGATACATCTATAAGAAATACCAGATTTGACGGTTTTTTCTCGGACTCCTCGACCTTTTTTGCCTGCATACCTATCATCATAAGCTTCGTATCAGGGTTCCAAGGGCAGGCTGAAATTTCGGTACTTACAGAGAATGGCTCACCATCCTTTGGTTGCGGATAATCATAGCGGAAATAGTTTAACATCTCCTCTATTCGTACAGAATCAGCCGGAGGCAATTCTCCGGAATTTATAAAACGCCTGATATTTGCATATGATGCAGTATCTACATCCGCTGCAAATGTGGAAAGCGGCGAAGTTGCTACAGCATGGAAACTGCTTTCTTTGATAGCATTATACTCCTCCGTATTATAATTAACATTCGGTTCGTAACTAACATATGGAGCAGCATTTTCGGCTGTTTTTGCGCCGTCATAAACGGCACCGCTGTTATAATGTGGGGCTCTACATCCGGTAAATAAGACCGGCGCGCTGATGGCAAATATCAGCATGCCTGCGCTTACTTTAAAAAAACTTGATCTTTTTTTCATATACTCATCCTCCTAATAAAACAATCAAGTCTAAAGTGTTATAATAATAGTAACATTAAATACAAGATAATAAAAGTAGAAGAGCATAAGTATTTATTAAAAATTATATAAATAAAAGAATATAATGAAATTATATTTATAATGATAAAATTTTCAGATTAATATAATATATACAAATAGGAATGTATGGTGTATTATCAGGAAAATCAGTCGGCATACAATATAAAGAAATCTAAAGTAATCATACAAAATTGGATAGAGAAGCAAAAAAATCCGGCAAAACAAAGAAAGACACAAATGTGGCTTTTAATATTAAAAGTAGAAAGGCAGGTATATTTATTTATGCTATCTATATTGCATATTTTTTAATTAAAATAATAAAATTTTTATACTTAAATAAATTATAAATATATTTATAAGAATATTGTAATTAAATATTGCATTTTAATAGCAAATATTTTATTATAGGTAGGTGAAACTGTATATTTGCCCGTGAATCTTTGCAGTTTTAATTTTGTCAGGGAAATATCACTTTTTATAGATAAAATAGATTGCAAGACTATTTAAAATATTTTGGTATGAATATTTTCCTGTAAACTTTTAGAAAGTGAGAAGCATATGGAAATTATTAAATTAATTGGTGTACTGGTGGTGATAGTCGGTCTTGCTTTGAAACTGGACACTTTGGCTACTGTAGTGGTAGCAGGTGTTATTACAGGTCTTGTAGCAGGTATGTCACCTATGGAAATCCTTACAGTACTGGGAAATGCATTTATTTCTCAAAGAATATCTACTCTTTTTGTACTTGCATTGCCTGCAATAGGTATTTGTGAGAGATATGGACTTAAGGACAAGGCGGTAGATTTGATAAAAAAGATTGTAAATGCAACTACAGGAAGAATTTTAACATTATATCTTGCTATTCGTGTATTCGCAGCAGCAACTTCTTTACGTATAGGTGGTCATATTCAGTTTATCAGACCGCTTATTCATCCTATGGCAAGAGGTGCCGCAGTAGCAAAGTATGAAGATATTGATGAGAAGACAGAGGATGATATCAAGGGACTTTGCGCAGGAGTTGAGAACTTTGGAAACTTCTTCGGACAGAACTGTTTCCTTGGAGCATCAGGTACTCTTCTTATAGTATCTACACTTACAGAGCAGGGCATCAATGTAGATGTACTCGGAGTGGCTATGTGGTCTATTCCAATAGCTATAGCGGCTGTAATAATAGGAACTGTGTATTTCTTGATCTATGATAAAAAACTTGAGAAATCATTGGGAGGTAAATAATGGATAGCGTTTTAAAACTTTCTGAGATAGGAACTTGGGGCCTTCCAAAGGTTGTTGCGGAGATTTTCTTCATTTGTATAGGTATTGTTTTTATATTGGTAGGACTTAAGGCACTTAAGGACAAGCAGTTTGACAATAGTAAGACAACTGCATTTTTCTGGTTTGTTGTAGCATTTACATTTATAGCGGGGCCTTATGCACCTAAGTTTATAACAGGAATTTGTGTAATACTTATGGCATTCCTTACAGCTATAGGCAAGGTAGGACAGAGCGCCAGTGATGTGCCTACAGCCGCAGAAACAAGAGCGAATGCGGATAGACTTGGAAATAAGATATTTATTGCACCTTTAGCACTTGCGCTCAGTGCATGGATTATAGCTACAGTATGGAAAAAGCTCGGTGCAAACAATGCGGTTGGAGTTTCAGCTCTTATCGCCTTGATAGTTGTATTCGTTGTAACAGGTGCTAAGAAAGAATATGCTATAAAAGACGGTACAAGACTTATGGACAATGTAGGTCCTGTAGGACTTTTGCCACAGGTTTTGGCGGCTCTCGGTGCAGTATTTACAGCTGCCGGAGTTGGTGATGTTATAGCAAAGGGCATCGAAACAGTCATACCTGATAACAACAGAATCATTGCAGTTATTGTATATTGTCTTGCAATGGCACTTTTTACAGCAATTATGGGAAACGGTTTTGCCGCATTCTCTGTTATTACAGTGGGTATAGGTATTCCGTTCCTTATTAATCAGGGTGCAAATCCTTTAGTAGTAGGTGCCATGGGACTTACAGCAGGATATTGCGGTACTTTGATGACACCTATGGCTGCAAACTTTAATATCATGCCGGCGGCACTTCTTGAAACGAAGAATAAATACGGAATTATAAAGATGCAATTGCCTTTTGCAATTGTTATGCTTGTAACTCATATCATTTTGATGTATATATGTGCTTTTAGATAAAAGTATTTTGGAAAGGATTAAATATGAAATTATTATTGACAGCCTTCGATCCGTTCGGCGGAGATGCTGTAAATCCCGCACTTGAAGCAGTGAAGCTGGTAGCGGATAAAATAGGCAGATTTGATATAGTAAAGCTTGAAGTGCCTACGGTTTTTCGTAAGTCTATAGAAAGAGTAGCTCAGGCTATTGAGGAGGAGAAGCCGGATGCTGTACTTTGTATAGGTCAGGCAGGTGGAAGATTTGAGATAACACCTGAGAGAGTTGCAATCAATATAGATGATGCCAGAATAAAGGACAATGAAGGCAATCAGCCTATAGATACAAAGATTTTTGAAGACGGTGAGAATGCATACTTTACCACACTGCCTATAAAGGCAATGGTGGAGGCAATCAGAGAGGCTAATCTTCCTGCAGCTGTATCCAATACGGCAGGAACATTTGTATGCAATCATCTTATGTATGGTGTACTTTATACATTGGCAAAGAATTACCCTAATATAAAGGGCGGTTTTACACATGTTCCATTTATACCTGAGCAGGTGGCAAGAAGAACACCTGTGGCTCCATATATGGCTCTTGAAGATATAAAGAGAGGTCTTGAAGCGGCTATTTCTGCTATTGATAAGAATTTTGAAGCTGATATAAATGTAAATGGCGGGAAAGAATTTTAATTGATTATAACCTGTTTTGGTATTCCAAGACAGGTTTTTTATTATAAGCAGTGGAATTGTCACTGTTTATATTTAGGAAAGAGCAAGAGTAAAATATTTTTGAAATAAAATATAGTAAAATAAATTTACCTACATTAACAATTGTTACAGAAAAACATTTGTTAAAATACTATACTGTAGAAGTAATGAGGATTTAAACTTTTTTTATATAAAGGAGAAAAATATGAGTGCAATACTGGGACCAATACATCATTGGTTATTCAGAAAAGTAAAAATACAAAATGATTTGACAAATGCTATTATAGAAGGGGCAAAAGAGAAGAATTTGAATGTGGCTCCTTTAGCGGATATAGATGCTAAATACGGTTCACTTCCGGAAGGAGACCTTGGAAATATTATAGATCCTACAAATATCCACGGCTGGCTTCAGGATAAGATCGCTATAGTGGAGAGAAGACTTGCATATGTAGTAAAGACACTTACAGATGGCGATGCAGAGGCTATAAATATTATTTGTGATATATCAAGAGCTTTCGGTGTAAAAAATGCCATATCAAACGGAGTTTCTCCTACTGACGGATTTGAATACTATGAGAATACATTTGTCAGCGGTATGCCATGTGACGGAGTGAATATGATTGTGAATGAAGACAGTGATGAGCTTATGTGGCAGGAAACTGTAGATATACACAGGCAGTATTGGGATGAATTAGGTGCAGATATAGCACAGTTTTATGAAATAAGGAGTGCCATGATAGAGGGTGTGTTTGCCGGTAGCGGTTTGACATATTATGCCTTGGGAAATGGTTCATATAAGTTGGTAAGGGAGTAATATGTACGGAATAGAAATTTTAGTAGATGAACATAAAAATATTGTAGAGTTTTGTAAGAGTATGAAATCAATGTGCTGCTCTATTATAGAGGGTGAAGATGCTGATGCAAATCTTGTAAGGGAATGTGTGTCTTTCGGTAAGACCTATGCCGATCATCTTCATCATGGTAAGGAAGAAAAGATACTTTTTAAAATAATGCTTGAAAAGTTGGGACCGGTTGCGGATAAACTTATCAGAAACGGTATGCTTGTAGAGCATGACCTTGGAAGATTGCATATGAATGAGCTATTGGAAGCTGCCGACAGATATGAGAAGGATCCTTCCACAGCAAATAAGCTTGATATTATAACAAATGCATCAGGCTATGCTACACTTTTAAACAGACATATAGGAAAAGAAGATGAGGTAGTATATACATTTGCCGAGAGAGCACTTTCTGCCGAGGATAAGGAGAGAGTGGATGTGGAAACAAAGGAATTTGACAATGATCCTGAGAATAAAGCAAATGTAGCTAAATACCTTGAGTGGTTTGAGGGATTCAGAAGAAAATATCCTGCAAGATAAAAAATATTAATAGAATTACTTATGGAATTAAGAAAAGCAATTAATCATTATTTTAGTGAGAAATGTTTTTCTTAATTCTTTTTTATTATTAAGAAGATAGAGGAATATTTACAAATATTTAGTTCTAAAATTTAATTATTTATACTATTTGTTAAGTTGGAATATTTAAATATCATTTATATTTTGCAATGTGGAAAAGAAAATTTTAAATAATAGGAAATGAATGAGGTAGGAGATGTTTAGGAGGTTAGAATGACATGATAAAAACATGAAATACGATATAAAATGCTAAAATAATAATATAATAGAATTTAAAAACAATTAAAAACGAAAATAATGTTTTTAATATTGACTAGTAACCGGATAGATGATATTATATCTATATGTTGAAGTAAGGTGGTTGATATGATGAGATTATTGAAAATTGTTGTAGATGGTTTGATGCTATTTAAAGAAAAAATAGATATTGATTTTTATGCAGAACAAAGGGTATCCGGCGATAATAATGAGATGGTTTCACCATGTTTTGGGAGCATTTACACCAATAATGTTATGTCTATTGTAGGTATCAATGCTTCAGGAAAAACGTCTTTATTAAAGGTAATTTCTTTTGTTATTGAATTCATTAACGGTGAGTCAATTAATAATATCGTTAATAAGGATATCTTGAAGGAAACAGATAAAGTAATTATTGAAGCTTATTTTTATGACACTAATAATGGAGTATGTAAGCTTGAATCAGAAATAATAAGGGTTTGGGATAATGAAATTGATAGCAGATATGTAGTCAGAGCTGAACACTTGTGGATAAAGAAAATATCAAAAGTAAAATCAAAGAAAGATCTATTAGTTTTTAAAGATGACCAAATCGTTAGAATAAGAGATAACAAAGCAGAGTTCTTAAAGGATGATACAAGCATTGTTTTGTCACTTAATAAGAATAAAAGTTTTTATTTAAAAGATTTAATAGGGCATACAAATGTTAATTTATTGAGAATGATAGGTAATTTTCCACATGAACTCATTTCTTTTCTTGACCCAAGTATTGAGAATATTTCATTTGATAGAAAAACCGGAGAATCTAAACTGAAATTTTATAATAGAGAAGAGATTATGGTAGCTAATCCCATGCTTTTTGAACAGTACCTGTCATCAGGAACAATCAAGGGTATTAATATTTTTATAAATGCAATGATGGTATTTGAAGAAGGTGGATACCTGATTGTTGACGAACTTGAAAATCATTTTAATAGAGAAATTGTTGCAACCCTTGTAAGGTTCTTTATGAATAAGAATGTTAATAAAAATGGTGCTACACTTATTTTTTCAACGCATTACTCTGAACTACTGGATGAATTTGAACGTAATGATGGTATTTTTATAATAAGAAATAGAGATGGTATTTCTGTGCAGAAACTTAGTGAAATACTTACAAGAAATGATATTAAGAAGAGTGAAGCATTTAAGAGTGATTTCCTTGGAGGGACTGTTCCGGCGTATGAGGCTTATATGGAGTTGAAAAAAGTAATTATTTCAAGTAAAGTAGAGGAGGAGTAGTTCGGATTGGTGAATGATAAAATAATAGCATGTATATGTGAAGGAAGTGCTGAAAGTGCTATTGTTAATAAGTTAATGGATGAAGGAAAACTTGTTTTCTCGAGGGATGATTTGCTGGATAATGAAGTTATAAGATGTAGAAGTGCCGGTAAGTTTCAGGAAAAATACTTGGGAAAAGGTTTTACGAAAAAGATAACTGTTTATCGTATTTTGGATTCACGCCGAGAAGATTTCAAGCTAAATAAGGCATATAAATCTAAAATTGATGTAATAAATATTATCACTGCTCCCGAAATAGAAATGCTTGTGATAATAAATGAAGGGAAATATTTGCAATACAGTAAAGTAAAAAGCAAGACTAAACCCAGTGAATTTTGCAAAAATACTCTTAAATTTTCAAAAGTAAAGTCTACCGAGTTTATTACCGATTATTTTTCAAATGTTGATGATTTGATTAATGCGATTTTTGAGTATAAAAGATTGTCAAATATTCCTAGTGGTGAGAAATGTTTAGCAGATCTGCTTGTGAAAAAAGAAGGTTGAAATATACCTTCTTTAATTTTGGACAAATTATTTAAACATTTAAAATCGTAGAAAATTGTTTGCCTTATTAAAATATAGGAGAAAAAGTATCGCTAATACTACTTTCAGCAAATTCCGCTATGAATTATTATCCTAAAATTAATTTTGAAAAAGCGGACAATGCATTTATAATTAAAATAAAATCATAATGGAGAAAGGATGGGCTTACAAATGGTATATTGTTTATATAAAACACAATGATTTAACTCAAAGCGCCAAATATTTTAAACCTGGAACTAAGGGAGCTGAACTTGTTGCGGATTTAAATGTGGTCTCGGATAATATATTTATTAAAAACAAAGGAAATGCACTAACATCGGAGGATTTTAAATCTTTCATTGATAAAAACGAAATTACCGAATTTTATATTACAGGAGCGGATTCATGAAGGGAGAGTATTTATTTATGTTTTCAATATTAGGGGCGGTATTATTTGGAGTTATAGCAATTATGACAGTTCTTGTTGCCTGCGGTTTACCTTTAGGTGAATTTACAATGGGTGGACAATATAAAATCTTACCAAAGAAACTTAGAGTTGTTGCAGTCGTTTCAGTGGCTATCCAAATTTTTGCAATGATAATTATTTTGCAAGCCGGAGGCTTTATTTCCTTGTTGTTGCCTTTTAAGGTTACTAAATATATTTGTTTCTTTTTTGCCGCTTACCTATCTCTTAATACTATTATGAATATGATTTCAAAAAGTAGGAAAGAAAAATATGTTATGACTCCGATTTCGCTTATAGCCGGGATATGCTTTTGGGTAACGGCATTTCAGATGTAGTATGCAAAATGAGGATAATCTATAATTTTTAAAATAATGTGGTTTAGAGTTGTTAGAATATAAGCCAAGAATGAAATTATGACTGTGTTTTAAAGAAAGAAGGAAAAATATGATAACTTACGAGATTGCAAGAAACTATGATATAGAAAAAATAATTGAAGTATTTGAAAGCTCGGGTATAATAAGACCTACAAAAGAAAAAGAGCGTATAAGGTCTATGTTTGAAAATGCAAATCTTATCTACTTTGCTTACAATAATGGGGAACTTATAGGACTTGCAAGATGTGTTACAGACTTCAGCTACTGCTGTTATCTTTCAGATTTGGCAGTAAAAAAAGAGTATCAAAAACAAGGTGTTGGAAAAAAACTCATAGAAAAGGTGAGAGAGCATATAGGAGAAAAAGTATCGCTAATACTACTTGCAGCAAATTCCGCTATGAATTATTATCCTAAAATAGATTTTGAAAAAGCAGATAATGCGTTTATAATTAAAAGAAAATCATAACAGGAACAAGTATAGTCCGGTTAAATGAAGAATTTGAGGGAATTGAAGATGGGAATTAGAATTGAGAAAGGAATCAATAAAAATAATATTGAACTTTTATGTAGTTGGTCCAATGAACTGAGTTCTGTGTTTCAGGAGCAATGGATGGGTACACAAGTTTCATATCCGTTGACCTATGAAAAAATTGAAAAATTGGAAAATAAATTTTCTATCTTCAATGAAGAAGAGTTCATCGGAATGATACAAGAGGTGCGAATCAAAGAAGATAATATTCATATAGGTAGATTTGTATTAAATCCTCAAAAAACAGGATTGGGTTTTGGAACAGAGGCATTGAAAGAATTTATAGATTTTATTTTTAAAGATAAAAATATTAGAAGTATTTCTTTAACTGTTTTTGATTTTAATAAAAATGCAAAGCAGCTTTATGATAAGCTTGGATTTGTGGTTGACGAAGTGATTGAAACTCCAAAATTGAAATATATTATGAAAAAATACAGATAAATCTGAGTTTATCGTACCAAAAGGAAGTATAAAAATTATTATATTTTACTACTGCGATTCATTGTCCCATATGGGAGACACGAGCCGATGATTCTCGTAGTGATTTTTTGAGGTGGATGAAACCGCTAGTGTAGGAGGATCATGAAAAGAGTATTGAGGATGATGCCATCAATCTATTGAGAGATTTTTGAAATCGCAGGACGCAATCCGGACGACTATATTCCTATGTCCAAATTGAACCCGATGTATCATGTCTATTTTAATTCGTCACCTTTAAGATTCTATTCACTTTCCAACGATTTAGGAGAACTGCATAATATGAACCCATTATTAGTGATAAAAGTTTGATAGATATTAGGCTTAAAGAGATTATCTGTAGATACGGGTAATCTTTTTATGAATGAAAAGAAAACAATATCGGATTTATAGAGAAGATATTTAAGTGTTTATATATTTTTAAAAGAGGTGTGGATATGAGATATAAAGATATAAGAAAAGAATGTGAAGAGTTATGGGCAAAAAATAAATATTATGTACTAAGCAAATCTCATAAAGCATATCTGGAGATAAGGACGTATTTGAGGGAAAAAGAACCGGATGTTTTATGGGTAAATAAAAAAATACAGGAAGCAAGAGATATGAATGATAGTAAAAAAGATTTCAGTAATGCCGTTCTTCATATATGGGGATATTTCAAAAAAGAAGCAAGCACAATGGAAAAGCGGATATTATTTGATATATTAAATGAATATATGAAAGGGGAAAATAACAGGGAAGCTGTAATTGAGTACCTTAATACTTTACTGAAAAAATACCCAAATGAATATTTAGAGCAATCAACTTTCTTAACAGGAGAATAATATGAGACTATGGCATGAAGAACTTATCCACTTATTACCAAAAAATCAGCTTCTTGGACAACATAGGGAATGTTGTGCTCTGAGGGGCAACGGATGGAAAAAGAAACATAAAACTGTGGACTATGTGTTTTCATATTCCCCCTATCATTTATTTGTATATCATTCATTGGTTATGGAGGAAATGGAGAAAAGAGGATATAATGTTTCTGTGGAATGGAAGGATAAAAATTATAGAGGAAAAACAGCAGAAAAGTATGATAATCTTAAAGAGGAAATTACAGACAGCCCGATTTATAAGGAGCATGATAGTGAATATCTGGCTGAATGTATAGAAAATTTAGAAAAGAAAGGTATACATTTAAAAGTATAGTTGTTTAGAGGAGATGATTAGTTGAAATATTATAAAAAAATAAGACTTGCAAACAATATGCTTTGTATTATAAGAAATGCTACAATTGACGATGCCATGGGAGTACTTGAGAATACAAAGATTATCCGTGAGGAAACAGACTTCCTTCTTTCTTATCCGGATGAAATAAATTTTAGTGTTGAGGAAGAAGAGGAATTACTTGAAGATAAAGAAAACAGCCCCTGTGAGATACAAATTTGTGCACTTGTTGATGATAGAATTATCGGTTTAGCCAAAATTTCTGCGGTTGGATCAAAAGACAAGGTAAAGCATCGTGCAGAGTTCGGGATAAGTATTGAAAAAGCATATTATGGAAAAGGTATAGGCACTGCATTAACAAAGGCATGTATTGATTGTGCAAAAACTGCCGGATATCGACAATTGGAACTTGAGGTGGTTGCCGAAAATAAAAATGCGATTACACTTTATAAAAAATTTGGATTTGTGGAAAGTGGTCGTAATCCAAGAGGCTTTTGTTCTCGTTATACCGGATGGCAGGAACTTATATCTATGCTGTTAGAATTAGATTGAAAATATTTTGTACTATAGATAAGTGACAGCTTAGATTGACATAGTAATGCTTTTTTTCAGGAGGAAATTAAAGCAAGGACTTATCTCTGATTGTTACAGTTTTAAAGAATAACTTAGGAGAACGCTCATGTGATATTTTTGAATTTGAGGCAGGGTTATTGTAAGAGAATATGAATTTATAATTTTTGGAGATAATTTGAATGAATGATAAAGTAAAAGATTTTTGGATTAAATTTTGTAATGAAAAGAAATTACCGACAGATATAAAATATCAGGCATGGAGTTTCGGCAATACAAAAGAGATGGCTGATGAATTGGCAGAATTGGTTAATTGTAATATTAAGACGGCTACGACTTCAGCATTTGAACTATATGAAGCAGGTGATGATATACCGGAGGTTGGAGAGTATAATATTATTCTAGGCGGTTCTAAAGAGCCGGTATGTATTATACAAACAAAAGTAGTGTATATAATGCCTTATAATTTAATTACACCGGAACATGCATGGCATGAAGGTGAAGGCGATAGGAGCTATAAGTATTGGAGAGAGGTTCATGACAGATTCTTTGTGGAAGAATATAAATCGGTAGGGAAAAAATTCTATGAACAGGCTCCAATGCTATGTGAAGTATTTGAAAAGATTTATTAGATAACTATAAAAAGAGGATGTCGCCCTGCGACATCCTCAAAATTTTTATCTGCTCTGTGTCCAAACACCGCTGCCGTCTACATAGTAGCGATTGTTATCAACCCACTGATTTGTAAGCATCTTACCAAGATTGCTGTTATTCTCTGTACTGAGCCAATACCACTTACCTGAATATGGGCTCTTAAGCCAACCGGTTACCATATAACCTCTGTTATCAAAATAGTACCAGTTACCGTTTATCTGCTGCCAGTTATTTGTTGTATATGTTCTGTCAGCATTGATATACCACCAGCCTACATTGTCCTTTAACCAAGCACCTGTGCCTGAACCTGAACCGCTTGGTGAACCGCCTGAACCTGTCTGACCGCCTAAGTTTGCCAAAACATCTTCATCTACATCAAATTCATCAGATTCTGTCCATTTACCCTTAGAACCGTTGCTTGCTATAGCACGAATCTTTACAGTATAGTTACCCTTACCATTCTCACGAATCTTGCTACGGAAATCATAGCTTGTAGCTGTAGTTGAGATAGTGTCCTTGATTACATTGTTACGATAAAGCTTTACTTCATATTGCTTTGCATAACTTGCACCGTCCCATGTAATAATAGGACTGTCATCATCGCCCCAGGAGATATCACTTACTTCAAGACCGCCCTCGTCACCTGAACTGGTCTTTGGAAGAGTTACTGTGATAGACATATTACCGCTGCTTGATGAAACTTTGGTAATAGTAGCACCCTTGCCGGTCTTATCCTCAAGTGTAACATTACCTGCCGGTGTTCCCTTAAAAGTAAAATCACTATCAGGTTTTACCTTTAATGTAACCTTAGGCTTTTTGCCGTAATCGGTGTTTGTAACAGATGAGACTGTAACACCGTCAACACCTGTGCTATCACTGTCTACATCAATATTACTTGTACTCATATTAGGTGCAAGATCATAATTTATACTGATCTTTACATTCTGTACAACTGTCTTTGTGTTCTTCGCAAAAGCTATACCAGCCATTCCAAGTATCATGGAAGCTGTTAAAACTACGGAAGCCATTTTCTTTAAATGTTTTCGTATCATTAGTTCCTCCATTCCGCAGGTCTCCCTGCTGAAAAAAATTATTTTGTATTTGTTATGCTTATATTCTAAAATACTTTTCAAATAAAATATAGTCCTTTAGACTTAAGTTTATCTTACTATATTGTAACTAATTTTGAATTTCCGTGAAAATAAAGGAATAAAAATTGAAGAATAACAGAATATTATTTTGAGTAATATTTTGTGCTGTTTTTTATAAGAATTATGTAATTATTATAGATATAGTACAAGAAAATTTGTGCGAATTTATGGAGGCATAAAACATGCTCTACTACAAAATAAATGCCTATTCTTTAAAATAAGCTACTTGATTTATTTTACAAAATGAGGTATAACTATAAACATAGTTAGGTTAACCTAACTAAATAAATTAAATTACCTTTTATCAGGGGGAGAGATTATGTTTAAAAAAAGATTAAGTATACTTATGGCAGCCATGGGTGTGGCATTTTCACTTGTTGCATGTTCAGGAGCTAAAACTGCCGATACAAAGAGTGCCGATACAAGCAGTGAAGAAACCAAGGCTGTGGAGGAAACTACAAAATCCGAGGCAAAGTCTGAAGGTACAGATAAAAAGAATGTGGTGGTAACTACTTCATTTTTGCAGGATATGGTGGAACAGCTCGCAGGAGATACTGTAAATGTGGAACTTATAATACCTGCCGGAGAGGATCCGCATCTTTATGTGGCAAAGCCTGAGGATTATACAAAGTTAAGTTCTGCGGATCTTACTCTTTATCACGGTCTGCATTTTGAGGGAAAGATGGTGGATGCACTGGAAGCCGGAGGAGAGTCGGTAAGCAGGGATTTTCCTAAAGATCGTATAGGTACAATGGATGAAGACGGAGAGATTATCACCGATCCTCATTTTTGGTTTGATATAGATTTGTACAAAATGGCAGTGGAGGCTGCAGGTACATCTCTTGAAAATCTAAATCCCGAATACAAGGATAAATATGAGGAGAATAAGGTCAAATACCTGGATGAGCTTACAAAGCTTGATGAGTATGTAAAGGAAAATATATCTTCCATACCTAAGGAGAGCAGGTATCTTATAACACCTCATGATGCCTTTAATTATTTTTCAAGGGCATATGATATAGAGGTTAAGGCTCCTCAGGGTGTGAGCACAGAGTCGGAGGTGGCAAATCAGGATATACAAGAGACTATTGATTTTATAGTGGAGCATAAGATCAAGGCGATATTTGCCGAGTCTACCACAGATCCCGCGCGTATGGAAAAGCTGAAAGAGGGTGCGGCAGCCAAGGGAGCGGATGTAAAGATAGTAAGCGGTGAAGGAAATGAATTATTCTCAGATTCATTGGCTCCAAAGGGGCAGGATGGAGATACATATATTGATATGTATAAGCATAATGTAAAGCTTATTACCGAGAATTTAAAATAGTAATTAAATTCGGCTTAAATAGACTTTTAACGGTTCAGGTATGCAGACATGATATTTAAAATTTACATCCGATTTGTAATTTCTGTAAGCTTGCAGAATGTTACAGGCTGTATTTCTGCACACCTGAACCATAGTTTATTACCGTTACATCGCAGATGCAAAATGGAGATAATATGGAAAAAGTATTGATACATGTGGAAGATTTTACAATGGCATATACCGATATTCCTGTAATATGGGATATGGACCTGGATATATATGAGGGAAGTATTACCGCCATAATAGGACCTAACGGTGCCGGAAAATCTACTCTTATGAAGGGGATACTCGGGCTTATGAAGCCTATTTCCGGTAAGGTAAGTATTATGGGTAAGTCTTATAAGGAGGTATACAAGCAGATTGCTTATATACCACAGACCACCACGGTAAATTGGAATTTTCCCACTACAGTTATTGATGTGGTGACTATGGGAAGATATGCAAGTCTCGGCCCTTTTAAAAGGGTAAACTCGTTTGAAAAGGAAAAAGCTTTAGAAGCATTAAAAAAAATGAAAATGGAGGAATTTGCAAACAGGCAGATTTCCGAACTCTCAGGGGGACAGAAACAAAGGGTATTCATAGCAAGGGCGATTGCTCAGAATGCCCTTATTTACTTTATGGATGAACCTTTGGCAGGAGTTGATAAAAAAACCGAGAATATAATTATAGAAACCATGAGGGAGTTTAAAAGAGAGGGAAGGACAATAATTGCCGTACACCATGACTTAAACACCCTATGTGAGTACTTTGACCATGTGGTAATGGTCAATAAACAACTTATAGCAAGCGGAAAGACCGTGGAAACCTTTACAAATGAAAATATAGCGGCAACATATGGGGAGTAGACTATGAATATAAGTATGATTACACAGTATTCATTTATTGTGGTTGCAATAGGAACAATGCTGCTTGCCATGGCAACCGGGATAGTTGGAACCATAAGTATATTAAAGGGACAAAGTTTGATTGGAGATGCGGTAGGTCATGCATCATTGCCGGGAATTATTCTGGCTTTTATGATATCCGGCAGGAAAAGTTCCATTATTTTAATGCTTGGGGCAATAGCCGCAGGAGTAATCGCCTTTATTCTTATACAGATTATTGCGGAAGGTTCAAAGATAGAGGCGGATACTGCAATGGCGGTTATTTTATCCGCAATGTTCGGTCTTGGAATGGTATTAAAGAGTCATATTCAGGGAAATCCGAAGTATCAGGGGGCATCACAATCCGGACTTGCAAGTTATATATTCGGGCAGGCGGCATATATACTAAGGGAAGACGTTTATATAATATTGACGGTGTCTATTATATCGCTGGTTTTATTTGTGATTTTTTACAAGGAAATAAAGGTATATGTATTTGACACGGTATATGCCTATACGATAGGAATAAATTCAAGGCTTATATCACTTCTTATAATGATAATCACTATGATACTTATAGCAGCCGGTCTAAAGGCGGTGGGAGCTATTTTAATAAGCAGCATGCTTATAACTCCGGCGGTTACCGGCTTACAGTGGAGTAAAAGTTATGAGAAGGTACTGTTTATAGCAGCCTTTACGGGAGCTGTGTCGGCATTTCTTGGAACATTTATAAGCAGTGCGGTAAAGGGATTTTCTACAGGACCAAGCATTATACTTATCATGTCAATCATTGCACTTTTATCGGTGCTGTTTGCACCTAGGGGCATTGTCAGGATGATTTTAAATATAAGAAGGATGAGGGGTGGAAAATGATCGAATCTTTATATATACTTATAATAACCTCTCTTGCCTGTGCCGTTTTGGGTGTATTTTTGGTACTTAGGAGACTTTCCATGGTATCGGATGCCATTTCACATTCGGTGCTCCTTGGAATAGTAATAGGATACTTTGTTACAAAGGATATAGGCAGTGTTTTTTTAATAATAGGTGCAAGCCTTTTCGGTGTTCTGACAACATTTTGTATAGAGCTTCTTATAAAAAGTAAAAGGATTACCGAGGATGCTTCGGTTGGAATAATTTTTCCTTTATTTTTTTCGGTAGCTGTTATACTTATTACAAGATATGCAAGAAATGTTCATCTGGATACGGAGATAGTTTTAATAGGTGAGATTATACTTGCTCCGCTTCACAGAATAAATTTTTGGGGATTTAGTCTTCCAAAGGCTTTGGTGCAGATGAGCTTTGTGCTTTTGATAAATATAGTATTTATAACCGTGTTTTTCAGGAAATTAAAAATCAGCTCATTTGATCCGGTGTATGCGACTGTGGCAGGAATTGCAGGAGCAGTTTTACATTACAGTTTTATGGCATTGGTATCATTTACTGCCGTATCCGCATTTGAATCTGTTGGAGCAATACTTGCGATTGCATTTTTTATATCACCGGCTGCAAGTGCATATCTGATATCAAAAGATTTAAAAATAACAATACTTCTGGCATGTGTATATGCGGTTTTTAATTCATTTATAGGATATTTTCTTGCAGTAAAATTTAATGTATCTATGTCCGGAATGTGTGCAGTGGTTTCAGGTATAACATTTTTAATAACCATGTCTGTATATCCGGGAGGGATATTTACAAGAATGATAAGATATATAAATAACAGGAACCGTTTCAGCAGGGAACTCTTGATTTTACATATAGACAATCATTCGGGTAAGCAGGAAGCACTTGGAGAACTTGGCTACAGCACCATAAGGCAGCATATCGGTTGGTCTGACAGAAAACTTAAATATGTTTTGGACAGGCTTATAAAAAAGGGATATGTTTACAGGGCAAAAGAAAGGGGGGTATACAGTCTAACAGAAACAGGGAAGAAATTAAGTGATGAGATAAAGCTTCATTACGGACTTATGGCAGGGGAAAATGATATGGCTAAGATAGACACCGGTAGAGATGATTATATATTGGCGATTTATGAGCTCATTGAAAAGCAGGAAAATGCAACAAATAAAAAGATTGCGGACATTTTGGGTATTAAGGCAGCATCTGTAAGCGAGATGTTAAAGAAGCTTGTTGAGGAAGGTGATGTATACACCGAAAATAAAAGTATTTGTTTAACCGAAAGTGGAAAAAAGAGAGCCAGAGCTTTACTTACCAAGCATAGACTATGGGAGCTGTTTTTGGTGGAGTATCTGGGATATTCATGGAAAAATGTACATGAGGATGCAAAGGCATTGGAATATGTCACTTCAAACGGGTTGAAGGACAGATTGAATGAATTTTTAAATAAGCCCAAACATTGTCCGCATGGAAATGAAATATATGAGAATCATCCGGATGTGGATAAGCTGAAAAAACTTTCTGAACTTTCAAAAGGAGCAAAGTGCAGGCTTCATAAGGTTGAGGATGACAGGGATTTACTTGAATATCTTGTAGAAAAGAAGGTAAATTTGGGGGATGAGTTTATTATAAAGGATATTGATAATTTTGACGATTCGGTGCTTGTAAGCTCTGAAAGTGAAGATAAGCATATTGCGGGAAAGGCTGCAGTAAGGATGATGGTGGAGATTATTTAGATAAAATTATATATTTTTATATAAAAGTTTTTATAAAGGGGAGAGTGGATTTATAGGGATCTCTTTGAAAAGAATATATAGGTACTTTTTATAAGAAACAAAAATCTAGACAATACCAAGAATTCTGTGGCGAATGGCACAAAGAATAGAATAAAGAAAATACAATGGGAGTGATAAAAATGGATAAAAAAGATTTGCCTATAACCGGGGATAGTGAATATATAAAAATGCTTGAGAAAATAAAAATATCATATAGAGACAGGCAAATTAAAGCAGCAGTTTCCGTAAATTCCGAAATGCTAAAGTTTTATTATAGCTTAGGAGAAGAAATCATTAGCTTAAAGGCGGAAAGCAGATGGGGAAGCGGATTTTATAAAAAACTAAGTTCAGATTTGCAAAAGGAAATTCCAAATGTTAAAGGGTTTTCTATTACTAATTTAAAATATATGAGAAAATTTTATGAAATGTATTCTCCGATAAATCGTTCACAGCTTGTGGATGATTTACGAACATCAAAAGTCGGTAGAGATTTTGATATGATTTTTAGTATACCCTGGGGGCACCACAGATATATTATGGATAGATGTGAAGGAGATTTGAATAAAGCTTTTTTCTTTATATCTAAAACATTAGAAAATAGCTGGAGTAGAGCTGTGCTTTTAAATTTTTTGGATACAGACCTGTTTGATAGACAAGGAAAGGCAATAACAAATTTCATAAATAATTTGCCGGCTACACAAAGTGATTTAGCCAATGAAATAACAAGAGATCCATATAATTTTGACTTTATAGCTATCAGACAAAATTATGATGAAAAAGAACTGAAAGATGCTTTGATGGATAATATTCAGAAGTTCTTGTTAGAGCTGGGAACGGGCTTTGCATTTGTAGGTAGAGAATATAGGCTTGTTATCGGGAACTCTGAAGAATTTATTGATATGCTGTTCTATAACATTAAGTTGCATTGCTATGTGGTTGTGGAGGTTAAGGTATCTGCATTTAAACCTGCGGATATAGGTCAACTCGGAACCTATGTAACATCTGTAAATCATGTATTAAAAGGTGATGGAGATAATCAGACAATAGGTCTTTTAATCTGTAAGACCAAGGACAATGTATTGGCAAAATATGCTTCTGAAAGTTCAAGAGAACCTATTGGAATTTCAGAATACCAATTACAAAACCTAATTCCTGAAAGTTTTAAAGGAGCATTGCCAAGTATAGAAGAAATTGAAAATGAACTAAAATAAATTCAGAAAGTATAATAACAGTACAAAAGGCGTTGCAGCTTTGCTGCAGCGCCTTAAAGTTTATAAATATTTTAAAGTATCAGTCTACCTTTGGTCCGGCAGCTACTAAAGCCTTACCTGCCTCGTTTGTCTCATACTTCTTAAAGTTCTTTGCAAATCTTGAAGCAAGATCCTTTGCCTTGATTTCCCAATCTGCAACATTTGCATATGTATCTCTAGGATCAAGAATCTTTGTATCCACACCTTCAAGCTCTGTAGGAATCTCAAAATCAAAGTAAGGAAGCTTCTTTGTAGGAGCATTCTTTATAGCACCGCTAAGGATTCCGTCGATAATACCACGGGTATCCTTGATGGAGATTCTCTTACCTGTACCATTCCATCCTGTGTTTACAAGATAAGCCTTTGAACCGTTCTTTTCCATTCTCTTTACAAGTTCCTCGGCATACTTTGTAGGATGAAGCTCAAGGAATGCCTGTCCGAAGCAAGCTGAGAATGTTGGTGTAGGCTCTGTGATACCACGCTCTGTACCCGCAAGCTTAGCTGTAAATCCGCTGAGGAAATAGTACTGAGTCTGCTCAGGTGTAAGGATTGATACCGGAGGAAGCACTCCGAATGCATCTGCTGAAAGGAAGATTACATTCTCTGCTGCAGGACCGTGTGATATAGGCTTAACTATATTGTCGATATGGTTTATAGGATATGAAACTCTGGTGTTTTCTGTCTTGCTTCCGTCATTAAAGTCAATCTTTCCGTTTTCATCAAGAGTAACATTCTCTAAAAGAGCATCTCTTCTGATGGCATTGTAGATATCCGGCTCTGATTCCTTATCAAGGTTTATAACCTTGGCATAGCATCCGCCCTCATAGTTAAATACACCATTGTCATCCCAACCATGCTCATCATCACCGATAAGAAGTCTCTTAGGATCTGTTGAAAGAGTTGTCTTACCTGTTCCTGAAAGACCGAAGAAAATAGCTGTATTCTCACCTTTTAAATCTGTATTTGCTGAACAGTGCATTGAAGCAATGCCCTTAAGCGGAAGATAGTAGTTCATCATTGAGAACATACCCTTCTTCATCTCGCCGCCATACCAGGTATTGAGGATAACCTGCTCACGACTTGTGATATTGAAAGCAACAGCTGTTTCAGAATTAAGTCCAAGCTCCTTGTAATTAGTAACCTTTGCCTTTGAAGCATTGTAAACTACGAAATCAGGTTTGAAATCCTTTAATTCCTCAGCAGTTGGCTGAATAAACATATTTGTAACAAAATGTGCCTGCCAAGCAACTTCCACGATGAAACGAACTGACATTCTTGTGTCCTTGTTTGCACCGCAAAAAGCATCCACGACATAAAGCTTCTTGTTTGAAAGCTCATTTTTTGCAAGGTCTTTTAATACTTTCCATGAATCCTCCGATAAAGGATGGTTGTCATTTGCATAATCTGCAGATGTCCACCATACAGTATCTTTAGAATTCTCATCCATTACTATAAATTTATCTTTAGGGGAACGACCTGTATAGATACCTGTTAATACGTTAACGGCACCAAGCTCACTTACCTGTCCTTTTTCATAGCCGGTTAATGAAGAATCTGTCTCGGCTGCAAATAATTCATCATAAGATGGATTGTGTACTATCTCTGTAGTGCCTGTGATGCCATACTGAGTTAAATCAATATTTGCCATAATAATCCTCTTTTCTATAATTCATTTATTTTGATATTATGAACCCCCGGGTGAAAAGGCATTTTTCCCCTTGATACACAATATAAAAGTTATGTACTTATTAAAGTACAAGAACCTTATTAGAATATACATAACTATTTGGAAAAAAGCAATAATATTTTGAACTTTGTTAAAAAAATAATAAAGTACAAGAGCATCGTATAAACCGATGCTCTTAAAATTGTCAAATATTATATTTTTGCCATTTGATTTATAGCATTTTCTTTTACCAAAACTTTAAAATGTTCTTTATAATAATCCTCGCTAAAGGATGTGGCAGATAATTTATTTCCATATTCGGAAAGAATATTTGCAGCAGATGCAAAATCCTTATTATTATCATTCTTTTTAAGAACAAGTATAAAGCGTTTGTTTATTTCATCCTTGTACAAAGTATTTTCACCGGAATAAATCTGAACAGCCTTGGAGGCTTCTATAAACTCATCCAGAGTGTTAAATGAATATGCTCTTAAATAAGGTTCTTTTTTAGAATCATCTTCCCTGTCTTCGGTATCCAAGTCAAGTGCACCCTCAAGCAGATTATTAAACTTTAAATCAAAGGCTGCAAATAAACTGTCAAATATTGAAGGAGAGAACTTGGCAAATCTTGTATCAAGTTCCTCAGGATCATCAACCTTTGTTACATATATAATAATACTTTCATTGGACAGCGGAACAGCCTCTATCATAAGTGCCGAATCATCCGCATCAAATCCTACTTCATAAGAAGCTTTATTTAACATCTCCTGAAACAGGGCTTTGGCATTCTCACTGCCATAGGATAATTCCACAACATTTAAATTTCTGTTTTCCAAATCTACACTGGATAATGTACATCTTATCTGATTGGTACTAACCCTTTCAATTCTCAAGGTATCACCCCTTTCTATCCTTTTGGTCTGTACAAATATATTGTACTTATATTTTCTCAGTATGTAAAGAGAGTAAGTGCCTAAAGAAGTGCACAAAAAAAGCAGGTGATGGGAATCGAACCCACGTATTCAGCTTGGAAGGCTGATGTTCTACCATTGAACTACACCTGCAAAAGTTACTGTGTAATAATACCAAACCGGAGAAGTTTTGTCAACAGAAAAATAATAAAATAAAGCTTGTTTTGTGTATATTTTTTAATACATAGCTGTTTCTCTTAAAATATTTTTGAAATATTAAAATATAATTAGATAAGTCTTGAAAAGCTTATAGAAAAATGTTAAAATACAAGCTACATTATTAGGTTTTTGTAATTAAAACTGCATAATTCAGAGAGGAGATTTACAATGCTACTAATTGGTAATGGAAGGGTAGTTACTGGAAATCAGGAACAGCCATTGATTGAGGATGGGTCTGTAGTACTGGATGGCAACACAGTTTTAGAGGTTGGAAACTACCGTGATTTGAAGGAAAAATATGCGGATGCAACTTTTGTGGATGCAAAAGGCGGGCTCATAATGCCGGCATTCATAAACACACATGAGCATATCTATTCCGCAATGGCAAGAGGTTTAAGTATCAATGGTTACAACCCACATGGATTCTTAGAGATCTTAGATGGTTTGTGGTGGACCATAGACAGAAATTTAGACAATGAGCTCACATATCTGTCTGCTATGACTACCTACATTGATTGTATCAAGAACGGTGTTACTACTATTTTTGATCATCATGCAAGTTTCGGCGAGATTGAGGGAAGCCTTTTTGCTATTGAGAAGGCTGCAAAGCAGACAGGAGTTAGAAGCTGTCTTTGCTACGAGATATCAGATCGTGATGGCGAAGACAAGATGAAGGCTGCCGTTAAGGAAAATGTCGATTTTGCAAACTATGCAAAAAAAGATGATTCCGATATGATTGCAGGTATGATGGGAATGCATGCAAGCTTCACTATTTGTGACAAATCAATGGAATATGCTATGTCAAGAAAGCCGGAAGATATCGGATGTCATATCCACGTAGCTGAAGGTATTGAAGATTTACATTCATGCTTGAAAGTACACAACCAGAGAATTGTTGACAGATTATATGACTGGAAGGTTCTTGGCGATAAGTCATTGCTTGCACACTGTATTTATATTAACCCACACGAGATGGATCTCATCAGAGATACAAATACTTGTGTAGTACATAACCCTGAGTCAAACATGGGTAATGCATGCGGATGCCCTCCAACAATGGAGCTCGTTCACAGAGGAATCGTATGCGGACTCGGAAGTGACGGTTATACACATGACGTTTTGGAGTCATGGAAGGTTGCAAATGTGCTTCATAAGCACCATTTATGTGATCCTAATGCAGCTTGGGGCGAAGTTCCTAAGATGCTTTTTGAGTACAATGCAAATATTGCAAACAGATACTTCAAGAAGCCGCTTGGAGTATTAAAGCCGGGAGCTGCAGCAGATGTTATAATAGTTGATTATACACCTAATACACCTATGACAGCTTCAAATATAAACAGCCATTTATTATTTGGAGTATGTGGAAAAGATGTAAGAACTACAATTGCAAACGGAAATATCTTGATGAAAGATAGAGAGCTTCTTCACATTGATGAAAAAGAAGTGCTTGCTAAGGTAAGAGAAGGCGCTATGAGACTTGCGAATAAGATCAATGGAAGGGGAAATGCATAATGGGCGATATAATGACACCGATTCCTTTTGATAGGATCATGGGAAGACTCCTTGAGGAGATGGAAAAAGAAGGCTCTTGTTATGGAGTAAAGAAAGCTTATAAGGCTGATAAGAATAAGTTTTATACAATTTTCGGAAGGAAATTGGAGACACAGATAGGTCCTGCAGCAGGTCCTCATACACAGCTTGCACAGAACATCATTGCAGGATATTATGCAGGTGCAAGATTCTTCGAGCTTAAGACAGTTCAGAAGATGGATGGTAGAGAGCTTGCGGCATGCGTTGCAAAGCCATGTATCACAGCCGAGGATGAGTGCTACAACTGTGAGTGGTCAACAGAGCTTACAGTTCAGGAGGCTTTTGATGAGTATATCAAGGGATGGTTTGCACTGAAGGTTATCTCAAAGGAATGGGATCTTGGAGGAAGCGACGGCTTCCAGTTCAATATCTCTGTAGGTTATGACCTTGCAGGTATCAAACTTCCTAAGGTGGACAATTTCATCAATGGAATGATGGATGCATCAGAAACACCTATATATAAAGAGTGTAAGGAATATCTTGAGAAGAATTTAAGCAAATTCAAGAAGTTTACAAAGGCTGATCTTGATGCTATTACTCCTGATATTGTAAATTCTGTAACAGTATCCACATTGCACGGATGTCCTCCACAGGAGATCGAGGCTATTGCATCATATCTTATCACAGATAAGAATTTGAATACATTTGTAAAATGTAACCCTACTCTTCTTGGATATGAAGTTGCAAGAGAGATGCTTGACAGCATGGGATATGATTACATTGCATTTACAGATCTTCACTTTAAAGAGGATTTACAGTATTCAGATGCGGTTCCTATGTTAGAAAGACTTATGGCACTTGCTTCTTCAAAGGGCTTGGAGTTCGGTGTTAAGATCACCAACACATTCCCTGTTGATGTTAAGAATAATGAGCTTCCATCACAGGAAATGTATATGTCAGGAAAGTCATTGTACCCGTTATCACTCTTAGTTGCCAGAAATCTTTCAAGAAGCTTTAACGGCAAGTTAAGAATTGCATACTCAGGCGGTTGTGATTACTTTAATATAGATAAGGTTGTAGGCATTGGAATCTGGCCTGTAACAGTGGCAACCACAATCTTAAAACCGGGCGGATATCAGAGATTTGATCAGATGGCTAAGAAACTTGAAAAGCCTGAAATTAAGCCTTGGTCAGGAATAAATGTAGAAGGCCTTGAGAAGCTTGTAGAAGATGTCAGAACTGATAAGCACCATGTTAAGCCTGTAAAGCCGCTTCCAAACAGAAAATGTGATAAGAAGGTACCATACCTTGATTGCTATATGGCACCATGTGTAAACAGATGCCCTATCAATCAGGATATTACAGCTTACGGAATACTTGTTAATGAAGGAAGATATGAGGATGCACTCAATGTAATCCTTGAAAAGAATCCGCTTCCGTTTATGACAGGTCATATCTGTACACATACTTGTCAAAGTGCCTGTACAAGGAATCACTATGAGACAGATGTACAGATTAGAAGAAACAAGCTTATTGCCGCACAGAACGCATTTGAAAATGTTGTACCTACACTAAAGAGTGCCGATAAGAAGAACTTAAAGGTCGCTGTAGTAGGTGGAGGTCCTGCAGGTATCGCAGCCGCATTCTTCCTTGCAAGAGAAGGTGTGGATGTTACTGTATTTGATGAGAGAGATACCATGGGTGGTGTTGTTGCAAACATTATCCCGGGATTTAGAATTCCTGCTGATGATATACAAAGAGACGTAGAGCTTGCCAAGGCTTACGGAGCAAAGTTTGTTACAAACAAGAGAATTGACGATATAAAAGCACTTATGGCTGAGGGCTATGACAAGGTTATTCTCGCAATAGGTGCGCATAAGGAACTTCCGCTTGAGCTTGAAGAAGGAAAGGCAATCAATGCACTTCACTTCTTGGAGGATTTTAAGAAGACAAACGGTAAGATGGATCTTGGCGAGAATGTTATCGTTGTAGGTGGCGGTAATACCGCTATGGACGTAGCAAGAGCGGCTAAGAGAGTTCCGGGTGTTAAGAATGTATACCTTGCATACAGAAGAAATGCAAGATATATGCCTGCTGATGAAGAAGAGCTTAATGAGGCGGTTGAGGACGGTGTAGAGTTTGTTACACTTGTATCTCCAAAATCATTCAAGAACGGAAAACTTATATGTGCAAAGAATGTACTAGGTGATCCGGATGAGAGCGGTAGAAGAGGTGTTAAGGAAACAGATGAGCTTGTTGAATTGCCATGTGATACACTTATCGCATCAATCGGTGAGAGTGTAAGAGGTGATTTCTACACAAGCAACGGTATCGAGATTGACAAGAAGAATCTTCCTATACTTAATCCTGTTACTTTCGAGACAAATGTTAAGGGAGTATATGCGGCAGGTGACGGTGCAAAGGGTGCATCTGTTATTGTAAAGGCTATTGCTGACAGTAAGAAAGCTTGTGAGGCTATTGTAAATCACGCAATAGGTGAACTTAAGATTTCTGATACTACTGATGAGAAGGTATACTCATACAGAGGAATCCTTGAAGAGGTAGAGGAGAAGAAGGCGGACAACAGATGTTTAGCTTGTGACTATATTTGTGAGAATTGTACAGAGGTTTGTCCAAACAGAGCTAATGTATATGTTAATGTAAAGGGTAGCCATCAGATAGTTCATGTGGATTATATGTGCAATGAGTGCGGTAACTGTGAGACATTCTGTCCATACGCTTCTGCACCATATAAGGATAAGCTTACATTATTTGCAAATGAAGCTGATATGCTTGATTCAGAGAATGACGGTTTTGTAATCATTAAGGGAAGCAAGGATGTTAAGGTTAGAATTGACGGTCAGGAACTTGTATATAGAATCGGTGAAGCAAATGATAAGTTGAATTACAGATATGCTGAAATTATAGATACAATCTATAATGAGTATGAGTATTTGCTTCTGTAATATCTATAATATATTTGGTTTTAATATGATATAGTGAGATATGCCACCCGAAAAAGTGGCATATTTTGCTATGTAAGGAGAAAATATGAAGAGGGTTTTTATAAAGGGCGGAACAATAGTAAATTCCAAAGAATGCTATGTCGGAGATATACTTATAGAAGATGAAAAAATAAGTAAAATTCTTAAATCCGGTGAAACAGTAAAGCTTGATGCCGATACAAAGATAATAGATGCAGGAGGAAAGCTTGTTTTTCCGGGATTTATAGATGCACATACACATTTTGATTTGCATGTGGCAGGTACTGTGACCTGTGATAATTTTTATTCCGGAACGAGAGCGGCTATAAGCGGCGGAACTACCGTTATTATAGATTTCGGTACACAGTATAAGGGTGAAACCCTTAATGAAGGAATGGATAATTGGCTTGCAAAGGCTAAAGACGGTGTATTCTGTGACTATGGTATACATATGTCCATCAGTGATTGGAATGAAGAGGCAAAAAAGGAATGTCAGGATATGATGGACAGGGGTGTGACCACTTTTAAAATCTATCTTACATACGATATTCTCTTAAAGGATAATGAGGCTTTTGAGGTAATACAAAGACTTAAGGAAGTTGGTGCTATTACCGGAGTACATTGTGAGAATGCCGGACTTATCTTTGCAATGCAACAGGAATATGTAGAAGCGGGATTAAAGAATAAAGTTTCCTCTCATTATAAAACCAGACCGGCTGCAGCCGAGGCTGAGGCTATTGACAGAATACTTCATCTTGCAGAGGTGGCAGGCAGTGATATAATTGATGTGCATTTGACCTGTAAGGAAGGTTTGGATGAGATAAGAGCTGCCAGAAAGCGTGGGCAGAAGGTATATGCCGAGACCTGTCCGCAATACCTTACAATGACCAATGCTCTGTATGAGCTTCCGGGATTTGAGGGAGCAAAGTATGTTATAGCGCCTCCGCTCAGAGAGCAGTCAGATATTGATGAGCTTTGGAAGGCGATTGCAGACGGAGAAATCCAGACTGTAGCAACGGATCATTGTTCTTTCACATCTGAGCAAAAGAAACTTGGAACGGAAGATTTCAGAAAGATTCCCGGAGGTATGCCGGGAGTTGAAACAAGGGGTATTGTGATGTACTCCGAGGGTGTTGCAGCCGGTAGAATCAGTGCAGAGAAGATGTGTGAGGTACTTTGTGAAAATCCGGCAAAACTCTACGGGCTCTATGACAGAAAGGGCTTTATAGAGGAAGGCTTTGATGCGGATATCGTTATACTGGATCCGAAGGCGCATACTAAGATTACAGCAGCTACTCAGGTTTCAAAATGTGACTATGCTCCGCTTGAGGGCAGAGTTCTTAGCGGACATATCGAGAAGGTGTTCTTAAGAGGAAGCGAGATAGTGGACAACGGTAAGATCAAAGATATTCCTGAGGGTAAGTTCTTAGAGAGAAAGCCATATCAGAAGTTTTTATAGTGAATATATTTTATATACGCCATGATTTATTTAAATACAAAATAAATCATGGCGTTTTTATCGACTTTATAGTATAATGTTTTGGTATAAGTGTAAAAGTAGATGTAATAGCGGATGGAATGCTCGGTATTAAATTTCTGATTATTACATAGAAGGGGAAATATGCGACTGATTGATACAAAAGATGCCGTAGGGCATATGCTCTGTCATGATATAACTCAGATAATAAAGGGTGAGAAAAAAGGTCCTGTATTCAGAAAGGGACATATCATAAGGGAAGAAGATGTGGAAGTTCTTCTCTCAGTGGGTAAGGATCATATATATATCTGGGAAGTAAATGAAAATATGCTGCATGAAAATGATGCGGCACTGATGCTTTATGATATGTGCAAGAATGAACATCTTACAAGAGATCCTGATATAAAAGAAGGTAAGGTGGAGTTGATTGCAGAATGTGACGGACTTTTAAAAATAGATAAGGAAAGGATCAATAAGCTCAACTCAATTGGTGAGATGATGATTGCCACCATACATGATAATTTTCCTGTTAAAGCCGGTCAACATCTGGCAGGTATGAGAGTTATACCTCTTATAATAGAAAAAGAAAAAATGGAAAAGGCTAAGGAAGTTGTAGGCAGTGAGCCGCTCTTTAATCTTTTACCGTACAGACAAAAGAAAGTCGGAATAGTTACTACAGGTAATGAGGTGTATTATGGTAGAATAAAGGACACATTTACACCTGTGGTTATAAACAAGATGAAGCAATACGGTGCAGAAATTATAGCACATGAGATAAGCAGTGATGATGTGGAGATGGAAATTGAGTGCATCAAAAAGGTCATGGCGGCAGGAGCAGATATAGTACTTTGTACAGGCGGAATGAGCGTGGATCCTGATGATAAGACACCTTATGCTATAGGGCAGAATGCAAGCAGAGTTATTACTTATGGTGCACCGGTGCTTCCCGGTGCAATGTTTATGCTTGCCTATGGCGGTGAGAATGAAAATATTACCTTTATGGGACTTCCGGGCTGTGTAATGTATGAAAAGAAAACAATATTTGATATTGTATTGCCAAGAATTATGGCAGGAGAAAAGGTGGAAAAATCCGATATAGATTGTTTGGGAGTAGGCGGATATTGCATGCATTGCCCTGTATGTATATTCCCGAATTGTTCATTTGGTGTGTCATAAATTATAAAGGAGCGAGAATATGGACAAGGAATTATACAAAATAATACAAGAGTCAAAGAAAAAAGGGTTAAGAACATTTGTATTTACAGCATTAGGTGACAAGGACTATGGCAGCAAGGCTGTGATAAGAGAGGGCGAGCCGGTATGGATAAGTCCTGATACAAGTTTTTTAAATGAAAATCTTGCACAGATAAAGGAAATAAATAAATCAGGTATGATTGAGATATCCGGTAATAAAGTATATGTAGAGCGTATATGCAATACCGGTAAGATAGTAATCTGCGGTGCAGGTCATACAAGTATAGCCATGATTAAGATGGGGCAGATGCTTGGCTTTGAGATGGTGGTTGTAGAGGACAGGGAAGAGTTTGCAGCTAAGGCAAAGAATGCAGGTGCAGACAGAGTTTGCTGTGAGGACTTTTCATCGGCGCTTGCAAAATTCGAGTCGGATTATGATACATATTTTGTAGTAGTTACCAGAGGGCATCAGTGGGATAAGGAATGTATCAGAGAAATATTAAAGAAGCCATATGCTTATATAGGTTTGATGGGTGCCAAGAGAAGAGTGGGCTTTGTGTTGGATGCCATCAGAAGTGAGGGCTTTGATGAGAAGAAAATTGATGAGATTTACTCTCCGATTGGTCTTGATATAAACTCTGAGACTCCGGTAGAGATAGCAATCTCCATTTTTGCCGAAATAATCTCCGTAAAGAATGCAAAGAATAAGAATGTTGGCTATGTAGACGGAATGCTTGAAAGAATAGAGGAGAGCAATGAGAGAATGGTCATGGCTACAATAGTAGGCAAAAAAGGTTCCGCACCGAGAGGTGTAGGATCAAAGGCATTATTCTTAAGAGACGGAAGCTTTGTCGGAACTATAGGTGGCGGAAAAGCGGAACATGATATTATGGTTAAGGTGGAAGAGATACTTAAAAATAATGACGATATGCAGCCATATTTATTGCATGTTGATCTCACAGATGATGAAGCAAGCATTGAAGGTATGGTTTGCGGCGGAAGAATAGAAGTATTGCTTGAGCTTGTTTAAGATTAAATATGAGAGATAGTTATAATAGAAAAATAGATTATATGCGAATCTCTGTTACCAATAAATGCAATTTCCGGTGTACGTATTGTATGCCGGAAGCCAAGAAGGTGGAGGAAACTTTAAGCCTTGATGAAATATATCAGGTTGCATTTGCGGCAAGTGAATGTGGTATAAGCAAGTTTAAAATAACCGGAGGTGAGCCTCTTGTAAGAGAAGGCATAGTTGATTTTATAAAAAGACTTAATGATTTGGACAATGTAAAAGATATTACTATGACAAGTAACGGTTTTTATCTTTTAAAATATGCCGATGCTCTAAAATCCGCCGGGATTTCAAGTATAAATGTAAGCCTGGACTCTCTTGACAGAGAGAAATTTAAAAAAATTGCAGGTGTGGACGCTTTGGAAGATGTGATGGCAGGTATAGAAGCATCAATAAAAGCGGGAATCGCTACAAAGATAAATACGGTTATTCAAAAGGGTGTCAATGATGATGAACTCTTTGATATCATAGAACTTGCAAAAAATGACAGAGTAAATATAAGATTTATAGAAATGATGCCGATAGGGCATGGTAAGGAGTCAAAGGGCGTAAGCAATTTTGAAATCCTTGAAAGAATGAAAGAAAAGTATATCATTACAGAAGATACAAGACGCCATGGCAACGGACCTGCTAAGTATATAAAACTTGAGGGTTTTACAGGTTCAATAGGATTTATCAGTGCAATACATGGCAAATTTTGTGATGCCTGTAACAGAATCAGATTTACATCTACAGGCAAATTAAAGCCATGTCTTTGTTATGACTCAAATATTGACTTAAAAGATATTTTAAAAGATGCTTCACTTAGCATAGATGAAAAAAATGCTATATTAAGAGAAAAAATAAATGAATGTATAGTGTCAAAACCTTTGGCACATTCTTTTGAGGATATATCTAAAATCAGCGAGTTAAAGGACATGTCGGAAATAGGTGGATAAATAAATGGATATAAAAGCAGAGGTTTTAGCAGTCTGTATAAGTGAGAAAAAAGGAACTGAAAAAAAGGAAGTAGAAAAGATTGCTTTAAAGAAGGATTGGGGCATTGAAGGAGATGCACATGCAGGCAAATGGCATAGACAGGTAAGTCTTTTGGCATTTGAAAAGATAGACGCCTTTAGAAAAAAAGGTGCGGAGGTTGATTTCGGTGCATTTGGAGAGAATATTATTGTAGGCGGCATAGATTTAAGAAATCTGCCTGTGGGAACTGTCCTTGAAATAGGAGAGGCAAAACTTAGAGTTACACAGATAGGTAAGGAATGTCACAGCCATTGCAATATATATAAAAAGATGGGAGACTGCATTATGCCGAGGGAAGGTATTTTTGCAGAGGTACTAAAGGAGGGATATGTACAAAAAGGCGATATTATAAAAATAATTGAAAAAGAGAACGGACCGTACAGAGTGGGTATAATTACCGTTTCAGACAGGGCTTCAAAGGGAGAATATGAGGATAAATCAGGTCCTATGATAAAGGAACTTGTGGAAGCTGCCGGAATGGAAGTGGTTGATTATATTATTGTTCCTGATGAAAAAAGTCAGATAGTGAAAAAATTATTGCATTTTAGCGATCAAAGACAGGCAGATTTGGTATTTACTACAGGTGGAACAGGATTTTCCAAAAGAGATGTCACTCCTGAGGCGACAAAGCAGGTTGTGGAAAGAGAAGTTCCGGGCATTGGAGAAGCGCTTAGAAGCTATTCACTGACTATTACGCCAAAGGCAATGCTGAGCCGTCAAACAGCAGGGATAAGGGGAAATACTCTGATAATAAATTTGCCGGGAAGTCCGAAGGCATGTAAAGAAAATATTGATTATATAATGGGACCGCTAAAACATGGCTTGGGAATTTTAAGCGGCAGAGAAAGCGATTGATAGATTTTATTTAAAGGGAGAAAATTATGAGATTAAAAAATGTGTTTAAAGTATTGGGTGTAGTTGCAGCATTGACATTAGTAGGTTGCGGTGGACAAAAGGAAGCTGAGACAACAGTAGCTGAAACTACAACAGTTGCAGAGACAACAAAAGAGGAAACTACAACAAGTGCGGAGACAACAAAGGCGGAGAGCATGGGTGATGGCTCAGGCATAAATGTATTTGCAGCCGCTTCATTAAAGGGCGCAATGGAAGAAATCATCACCGAGTATAATAAGGCAAATCCTGATGTTAAAATCAATTTGAATACAGATTCTTCAGGTAAGCTTCAGACACAGATAGAAGAGGGATTCGCATGCGATATCTTCTTTAGTGCAGGTAAGAAGCAGATGGAGAAGTTAAAAGAAGGCGGATTTATCAAGGAAGGAACAGATGCAGACCTGCTTCACAATAAGCTTTGTATAGTGGCACCGAAGGAATCGGACACAAAGGTTACAGGTATTGCAAATATAAAGGATGCAAAGTCAATCTCTATAGGAGAGACAACAGTACCTGCAGGTGCTTATGCAAGAGAGGCTCTTTCAAAATCATATCCTGACCTTGGAATCAGCAAGGAGAGCACAGGTGCACAGCTTCAGGAAAAGCTTGGTCTTGAAGTAATAGAAAACTCAAATGTTACAAAAACACTTTTATCTGTTGTAGAGGGATTTGGTGAGGTAGGATTTGTATATATTACAGATACTTACGGAAAAGATGATGTAAAAATTATTGAGAAGGTGGATGAGAGCCTTACAGGAAAGATCACATATCCTATAGCAAGAGTAAACAATGATGAAGCAGATGACAAGATAAGTGCTGAGGCTGACAAGTTCTATGACTATTTAAAGTCGGAGGATGCCAAGAAAGTATTTGAAAAATATTTATATGAGTAATGTTTTAGCACATTTAGATTGGAGCCCTTTTTTTATAACCCTAAAAATAGGGCTTCTTTCTACAATAATATGTTTTTTTCTGGGTGTGGGTCTTGCCTATGTGAGCCTGTATATGAATAAAAGAGTAATGGCTGTGTTTGACAGTATACTTACATTGCCGATGGTGCTTCCGCCTACGGTAATGGGCTTTTTTTTACTCCTCATATTCAGTAGAAGAAGACCGGTAGGTATATTTTTATACAGCAATTTTCAGATAAAGATAGTACAAAGCTTTGCCGGCTGCGTAATTGCGGCTTTTATCATAGCATTTCCGCTGATGTATAAAAATGCAAAATCGGCATTTTTACAGCTGGATAAAAATCTTATATATGCAGGCAGAACACTTGGACTTTCTGAGCTTAAGATATTTTTTAAGATAGTATGTCCTATAGCATCTCCCTCACTTTTTTCGGGAGCGATTCTAAGTTTTGCAAGAGCCATAGGAGAATACGGTGCTACATCCATGCTTGCAGGGAATATATCCGGGAAAACCGCTACCATATCACAGCAGATAGCGATACTTGTGCAAAATCAGAAATATCTTGAAGCCGGAATATGGGTAAGCATTGTGCTTTTTATAGCATTCCTTATAATGCTTTTGATGGAGTATATACAAAGATAATATGCTTGATATAAATATAAAAAAGAAACTTAATAATTTTACTTTAAATATAGAATGTAAATTAGACAGCAACAGAATAGGAATACTTGGCGGTTCAGGTGCCGGAAAAAGTATGATTTTAAAGATGCTTGCAGGTATAGAAAAACCTGACAGAGGTTATATAAAGCTGGACAATACGCTGTTATTTGATTCGGATAAAAAGATTGATATAAAGCCTCAAGGCAGACATATAGGGTATTGTTTTCAAAACTACGCTCTCTTTCCACACCTGAGCGTATATGAAAATATTGTTATAGGACTTGATACAAATAACAGGGCAGAGGTGGATGAGTTTTTGGAAAAGTTTGAACTTACAAAAATCAGGGACTCAAAGCCGAATAAAATAAGCGGAGGTCAGGCTGCCAGAGTCGCAATGGCAAGGATACTTATAAGAAAACCGGAGATTTTACTATTTGATGAGGCATTTTCCGCATTGGATATTTATTTAAGAGATCATATTCAGGAAGAGATAGCAGATGTTTTGTCAGGATTTAAAGGAAGTGCAATTTTTGTATCACATTCCAGAGATGAAATATACAGACTTTGTGACAGTATGATGGTGATTGATTCAGGTAAAATATCAAATCTCGGAAAGACAAAGGATATTTTTAAAAATCCCGGGACAAAGACTTCGGCAATACTTACAGGCTGTAAAAACATTTCGGATATAAGATATATTTCCGAAAATATAATAGAGGCGACACAATGGGGAGTACGGTTTGAGTTTTCATACAAGCTGCCAAAGGATGTAACTGCCATAGGGATAAGGGCACATGAATTTAAGCCTGTGTGGGGTGAAGAAAAGGGCAATATAATTAAGTTTAATTTAAAGAGTACCGCCAAGCTTCCTTTTGAGGATAATTATTATCTGAATACAGATGGTGACGGCGATATTACCTGGCTTGTACAAAAGGATATCAAGGAAAAGATTGATAAAAAGGGTTTGCCCGACTTACTGCAAATAGATGAAGAAAATATATTACTGTTAAGATAGATTGGAGAATATATGGAATTTACACATTTTGATGATAATAAAAATGCGGTGATGGTGGATGTTTCAGATAAGGAAGCTACCGACAGAGTTGCTATGGCTACAGGGAGAATCACCCTTTGTGATGAGGCTATGGAAGCCATAAGGGGAAGAAAAATAAAAAAAGGTGATGTACTTACAGTGGCACAGGTAGCAGGTATTATGGGACAAAAAAGGACCTCCGAACTTATACCTATGTGCCATAATATAAATCTTACAAGTTCAAAGATAACATTTGAAATAGAGGGAAATGATATAGCGGTATTTTCTATGGCAAAGACCACAGGTCAAACAGGAGTTGAGATGGAGGCTCTTATGGGAGTTAATATAGCACTTCTTACCATATATGATATGTGTAAAGCCATAGATAAAAGGATGTTAATAAGCGATGTTCACCTTGTGGAAAAGACAGGTGGTAAGAGTGGAGATTTTCATTTTTAATTTTAAAAAGACTATAGCATTTTGAGCCGGGCTCATATGCTATAGTCTTTATTATTTATTGTGCCGGTTTAATATATGCGGTGGCTACATAAGCCTGTCCGCCATTATAATTGATTATAGACCATGTGGAATCATGCTCGCCGGCATAGTCCACAGTAACGCCCACATTTAAAGTAGCAAGTATATCACCGTCACGGCTTGGAGCGGAACGAACATTCAACTTTGCCGTAGTGACATATTTTGTACTTGCAGTGGCAGCGGCTTCTGTGGAAGTTTCGGAATTAGTCTCTGAACTGTCGGAACTTTCTCCGGAAGTGGCTGCGGTGGTGGTAGTAGTTGTTGTAGTCTTTTTATTATTCTTAAAAGGATTAAGCGATCTGAAAAGGAAAATCAAAATAAGCAATATAACAAAGCCTACAGCAACCTTTGCAAGATCAGAGGTGTTTACAGTAGGTCTTTTCTTATTCTTGGAAGTTTTCCTGACAACCTTTCTTTTTGGTGTACTTTCTGTAGCTGAAACACTTTGTCTTCTTTGAATATTGTCATTTCTGACAGGTGTTATAACAGGACTTATTCTGGTCTTTTTAGGAGAATAATCATGTATAAAGGTCTGTACCTCTTCTGAAAGTAACTGATATGCAATAGTTGCATTATATCCGTCATCATTATTTTCATGTACAGCCTTATTCCCTATGGCACGAATCTTATGATAATGCTCACATGATGTTTTTGAAATAATATTATTTGTATATAAAGAGTCTATAATATCAGCCAGACTTTGATCTTCTTCATCCTCTCTTCCGCTGAGTTGCTTTATTATTATCTCCAGGGTTTGTCTGGCTTTAATCATGGATAAATTATATTCCTGATTGGTTAAAAGCTTCTCTGTATCATAAACCCCTGCTTGAATCTGCTGCCAAGCACTGCGAGTAGCTGAGTTTGCCATTAGGTAAACCTCCTCTAAAATCATTTATATATCTGTGAATAAAAGTGTAAATACAAAGCTCACAGAAACCTAGCTTTATTATACAATATAATCCATATAAAAGACAATATTTAGTGAGAATTATTCGTAAAAAAGGGGATAAAATTTGTTACAGTTCAGTTAATTACTGTACAGATTTTGTTTAATAATCCGTAAAGAATGAATATAGGGGCAAAAAAGGACTGTTACAATCAATGCCGGCAGATTAATCTGTGGCATATCTTAAAGAAACAGTCCTTTTAATTATTAAATTATTTGATTATGCTTCAGCGATGCACTCGATTTCGCAAAGAACTCCCTTTGGGAGATCTCTAACAGCGAAACAGCTTCTTGCAGGCTTTGAAATAAAATACTTTGCATATACTTCATTGAATGCGGCAAAATCGGCAATATCTGCAAGGAAGCAGGTTGTCTTAACTACCTTATCCATTCCTGAACCTGCAGCTTCAAGTATAGCGGCTACATTCTTACAGCTTTGCTCTGTCTGTGCTGTGATACCCTCAGGAACCTCACCGTTTTCAGGATTAACAGGAATCTGTCCTGATGTAAAAACAAGTCCGTTTGTAATAAATCCCTGTGAATATGGTCCGATAGCACCCGGTGCATTTTTTGTATCAATTACTTTCATGTAACTCTCCTTTTCTTTTTATTATATATATTTTATAACAAATTTTAGATTTGTACAGCCTCTTTTTTATATTAGATATAAATTTATTTGTGGAAATAAAACATTTACTAAAATCACCGTACTTTTTAAAACAGATAATATATTTCATATTATATAAAACTTTAATAATTAACCCTCAAACCCCTTGAAATACAAGGATATTTGCAAGAGAACAGATTGAATTTACTACCAATTTACTACTTTTGAGGAAAAAGCCTTGATGTGCTGTAAAAACTCTTGCGAATAAAGGTATTTTACCACAGATGCCGTAAGGTATGTTGCAGGGATCAAAATTAAATAGGAAATCGTAAAAGCGGTGATCTTTCGCTTCTGTAAAGGAAGTATAAGAACACCGCTTTTTTTATGCCCATGTTACGAAGTAGAAGCCAATCAGGGCTTGAAATACAAGGCTTTCAGAGGACGGTTTTGACAAAGTAAAGGGAATATACCTTTTCCCTCAAAATCGCCCTTTCACTGCGTAACAAATAAAAAATGAAAGGAGCTAAGATCATGGCAGTTTTCAGAGTAGAGAAAAACAAGGGCTATACCGTCATGAGCAACCATCATCTGCGAAATAAGGAACTGACCCTAAAGGCAAAGGGCCTGCTTTCTCAAATGCTTTCACTTCCTGAAAACTGGGACTATACCCTTGCGGGACTATCCCATATCAACAAGGAAAGCATTGATGCCATTCGTACCGCAGTCTTGGAGCTTGAAAAAGCGGGATATATCGAAAGGTCGCAAGGCAGAGATGAAAAAGGAAAAATGACAGCCATTACCTACACCATTTATGAGCAGCCGATTAGTCCGGTATTGGAAAATCCAACATCGGATAAGCCGATATTGGAAAAACCGAAAGCGGATAATCCGATATCGGAAAATCCAACGCAATTAAATAAAGATATACAAAATACAGATCTATCAAAAAAAGAAGAAAGAAATAAAGATGGATTGAATACCGATTCCATTCCTATCCTTTCCCCTGACCCCTCTCCTTTGGAGAAGTCCTTACCGGAACAGGACGGAAAGGAAGAGAAAGACGCATACAAAATCTATGAAGAAATTATCAAGGACAATATCGAGTATGAACACCTCATAAATGCAAAACGCCTTGACCGTGATCGTATTGATGAAATCCTTGACCTCATTCTTGAAACAGTATGCAGCAAAAGAAAGAAAATCTTAATTGCAGGTGATGAGTACCCTGCGGAGCTTGTAAAGGCAAAATTCATGAAGCTTAACAGCAGCCACATTGAATTTGTTCTTGACTGTATGCAGGAGAACACCACAAAGGTAAGAAACATCAAGCAGTATCTAAAGGCAGTGCTTTTCAACGCCCCGTCAACAATAGGAAACTATTACACCGCGCTTGTTAATCACGATATGTACGGAAGAAATGACTTCTAAAGGAGAAAATTTATGAAACAGGGAACCCTTATCTTTGATGAATACCGCGACCGCTATGACATTCGTTTTGACTTAACCGAATATTACGGAGGGCTGCACTGCGGGGACTGTCTTGAGGTATTCACCCGCGGCAAGTGGAAGCCCGCTCGAATGGAGTACGGCAATAACTGGTATCTTACGGGCATACGCACCGAGGACTTAAACGGACTTTTGGTACGAATTTAATTCATATAGCCGCGTAGGAAGCGGAGAAAGGAGGAGGAAATTTGCAGGAAGAAATAAATGAAAAAGTAATCGCCCTGTATATCAAGGGCGGAAAAATAACGGCAAGGCTATTACAAAAGGCAATGAAGATATTTCTTGCCGAAATAAAAAAACAGGAAGCAAGGCGGCAGCTTCCTCACGGAAAGCAAAGCCTAAAGCAGCTTATGAAACAGAATGCCGGCGTTTCCAACATTGAAATCACAGATGAGAATATCAAAGCCTTTGAAGCGACCGCAAAGAAATACGGAATCGACTTTGCCCTAAAAAAAGACAGAAGCACTTCGCCGCCCCGCCACCTTGTATTTTTCAAGGGACGGGATGCGGATGTTCTAAAGGCGGCATTTGACGAGTTTTCAAAAAAGAAACTCACAAAAGAAAAGCTCCCCTCTGTAAGAAAAGTGCTTTCCACCTTTAAGGAGCAGGCAAAGGCAATAAACAAAGGACGGGAGGTTGTAAAAAATAAGGACATGGGGATTGAACGATGACGGAAGAAACAAAGAAACAAATTTTACTGCATCTGCCGTATCTGGTCTTTGTCTATCTCTTTGACAAAATAGCACAGGGCTTTCGCTTATCCTACGGAATGGATATGGGAACAAAGCTTCTGCATTTTCCAAAGGGTTTAACAGAAGCCTTCTCTTTTCCCCTTATCAGCTTTCATTTATCCGATCTTTTGATAGGGATCATAGCGGCGGCACTTATTCGTTTTGCTGTCTATGTAAAAGGCAAAAATGCAAAGAAATATAGGAAAGGAACAGAGTACGGATCCGCCCGTTTTGGAAATAAAAAAGACATTAAACCATACGTCGATCCGGTCTTTAGAAATAACATTCCTCTTACTAAAACGGAGTGCATTACCATGAATAGCCGTCCGAAAAATCCGAAGTACGCAAGAAACAAAAACATCCTTGTTGTCGGAGGATCAGGCAGCGGAAAGACGCGGTTTTTTGTAAAGCCGTCCCTTATGCAGATGCACAGCTCTTATGTAGTTACCGACCCGAAAGGCGAGCTTCTTCTCTCCTGCGGAAAGCTTCTGCAGCGAGGCGGATATAAGATTAAGGTGCTGAATACCATCAATTTCAAAAAGTCTATGAGGTATAACCCTTTCTCATATATCCGAAGCGAAAAGGATATTTTGAAGCTGGTAAATACAATCATTATGAACACCAAAGGCGACGGCGAAAAAGCCGCCGAGGACTTCTGGACCAAATCGGAACGTCTTTTCTACTCTGCACTGATCGGATATATCTTCTATGAAGCACCGGAGGAAGAAAAGAATTTCACCACGCTTCTTGAAATGATAAACGCATCGGAGGCAAGAGAGGACGATCCGGAATTTCAAAGCCCTGTTGACCTTATGTTTCAGAGATTAGAGGAAAAAGATCCGGAGCATTTTGCGGTAAGGCAGTATAAGAAATTTCTGCTTTCCACCGGAAAAACAAGATCCTCAATCTTAATTTCCTGCGGCGCCCGACTTGCCCCCTTTGACATTAGAGAGCTTAGAGAGCTATTTGAAAAGGACGAAATGGAGCTTGATACCATAGGAGATCGAAAAACCGCACTCTTTGTTATCATAAGCGACACCGATGATACCTTTAACTTTGTTGTAAGTATTCTATACACCCAGCTATTTAATCTTCTCTGCGACAAAGCCGATGATGTGTACGACGGAAGGCTGCCTGTTCATGTTCGCTGTCTGCTTGATGAGTTTGCAAATATAGGGCAGATTCCAAAGTTTGAAAAGCTCATTGCCACCATCCGAAGCCGTGAAATATCGGCTTCTATTATTTTACAGTCCCAGTCCCAGCTTAAAGCCATATATAAGGAAAATGCAGACACCATTGTCGGAAACTGCGACAGCTTCCTCTTTCTTGGAGGCAAGGAAAAAACAACGTTAAAGGACGTATCTGAAATACTCGGTAAAGAAACCATCGACAGCTTTAACACCTCTGAAACAAGAGGACGGGAATTATCTCACGGACTGAACTATCAAAAGCTCGGTAAAGAACTTATGACGCAGGATGAAATCGCGGTAATGGACGGCGGAAAGTGCATCCTGCAAATAAGAGGTGTAAGACCGTTCTTTTCGGATAAGTACGATATTACAGCCCATCCCAATTACAAATACCTTTCCGACTATGACAAGAAAAACTCTTTTGATGCGGAAAGGTATATCAAACGCCGCCCCGCAGTCGTAAGACAAAATGAAGTCTTTGACTACTATGAAATCGATGCGGAGAAATTGACGGAAGAATAAAAGAAGGAGGAAAAACTTGATCTATAAGACAGCAGTATATAGAGCGCGGGCGCCTGACGCCTAAACACCGATCCGCTAAAAAAAGCGGATTTTTTTATGAAGAAAAAAAGAAAACAAAACTATGTTTAGCCGATGTATCGGCAGAAAGGATGAATCTATGGGATTTTTTAATTCAGCAGTCGGAGTATTACAGACACTTGTTATCGCACTTGGCGCAGGTCTTGGAATTTGGGGCATTGTAAACCTTTTGGAAGGATATGGGAACGACAATCGTGCGACACGTTCATAAGTGAAAAGCTTATGCACTAAGTCGAAGGACTAAAAGTTCAAAACTTAGGAGAACTGACAATCTAATAGGTAGAATGACGGGGTAACGCCCTGAAATGCCTACACTGATACTCCGATTGGCAATGAATATTAGACTATTTCATTGTCAAAAGCTCGGTAAAGTCGGCAGAGAGTAGCCGTAAGACTGATATTAACATCAGACACGAAAGCTGTTCAGAGGTGGACGGTGCTACCTATATGCCGGGTGTCGAATACGCATGGTGAGAATGTGTATACCAAAGCACTGACGTACTTCCGAATGTACAAGTCTAAACGTTTGAATTTGCCTAACGGCAATTCCCATCAAAGATGGGGTGTTTGTGGATGAGTAAGAATGGTTGTTATGAAAATCCATATATCGTTACAGGCGATATGGTGAAAACTAAACACAGGCTTAGAGGAAGAACCTAAACGTATTCAATGATAAGATTGTCGGAACGTGGTAAGCCAGGAACACGGAAGCAGTCTAATGCTAATGAAGTGTTGAATGGGAAAATGACTGAAAAAACAGCATATAACCGTTCTTTATCTTGGTGAAAGCGGTGGCACAGTACCTATGAAGCGAAAATAATAAGTTCGTGGAGGGATAGCCACCAGTCACAGGAAAGTACAAGAACTGAAATTAAGACAAACACAGCTTCGAGTATGACAAAGAAAATCAAATCCGAAAGGAGATGGTGACTGTGTCCGCTTCGAAACAAACACTGAAACAAAGCAAAATCCGTTATACGGAATATTATGACTTGCAGAAAGTCCTTGATGATTTATATGAAGATAGCAGTAAGAATAAAGTATTTTCAAATTTAATGGAGCTAATAACTTCAAGAGAAAATATCAAACTTGCCTATCGGAGTATCAAAGGGAACAAAGGAAGTCATACGGCTGGGGTAGATGGCAGAACAATAAAACATTTATCAAGGCTAAATGAAGAAGAATACATTTCTCTCATACAAAAACAGTTCCATTGGTATAAACCACGCCCTGTAAAGAGAGTGGAAATGCGAAAGCCTAACGGAAAAATAAGACCTTTAGGAATACCGACTATTGTAGACAGAATTGTACAGCAATGTATCCTGCAAATACTAGAGCCGATATGTGAAGCCAAGTTTCATGACAGCTCCTATGGGTTTCGACCCAACAGGAGTACGGAACACGCTATAGCAGAATGTGCAAGACTAATGCAGATACAGCACTTACATTATGTGGTTGATATTGATATACAGGGATTTTTCGACAATGTATATCATGCAAAGCTCATAAGGCAGCTTTGGAATTTGGGAATCCAAGACAAAAAGTTACTTTGTATCATTAAGGAAATGCTGAAAGCAGATATAGTTATGCCTGATAAAGAGGTAATTACACCAACAAAGGGAACACCGCAAGGCGGAATATTATCACCGCTACTATCTAATGTAGTCTTGAACGAATTAGATTGGTGGGTTTCTTCTCAATGGCTGACAATGCCCACGCATTATCCATATAAACAGAGAACGAACAGTCAAGGAACAGAGATAAAAAGCCATACCTACAGAGCTTTAAGAACAAGCAACCTAAAAGAAATATACATTGTAAGGTATGCCGATGATTTCAAGATATTTTGCCGTAATTACTACGATGCAAAAAGAACCTATCAGGCAGTTACAAAATGGTTGCAAGACAGATTAAAACTAAATGTAAGTGAAGAAAAATCTAAAATAACAAATCTAAAACAAAGGTACTCGGAGTTCTTAGGCTTCAAGCTTAAGGTTAAACCAAAAGGCAAAAAGTTTGTTGTACAGTCGCATATAAGTGATAAGGCACTGAAAAATGCAAAAGAAAATATTTCTAAAAGTGTTGCAGATATAAAAAGACCTGCAAACGAAAAGGAACAGTACAAAGCAATAGCCAAGTATAATGCCACTGTTTCAGGCTTGCACAATTATTACCAAATAGCAACAAATGTGAGTTTGGACTTTGCTAAAATAGCCTTTCACATTAAAAAGCAGATGAACAACAGGCTTGATATTAAAACCAGTGGAACACTAAACAAAGGATTTATCAAAGAAAAATATGGAAAAAGTAAACAGCTTCGCTTCCTTAATGGACATCCGCTAATTCCGGTGGGATATGTAAGGACAAAGGACGCAAAACATAAGAAAAAGGCTGTAAATAAATACACTGTAAAGGGCAGAGTTCTCATTCATAAAAATTTACAGATTGATGTAGACACTCTTATCTGGCTGATGAAACACCCAGTGCTTGATAAAAGCATAGAGTTTGCGGACAACAGAATCTCGCTTTTTGCAGCTCAATATGGCAGATGTGGAGTGACAGGTGTAAAACTTATACCAAACGACATACATTGCCATCACAAGATACCGCTTGAACAAGGTGGTACAGACAGTTACAGCAACTTAATTCTTGTTACAGAAGCAGTTCATATACTCATCCATGCAACAAAAGAAGATACAATCCAAAAATATATAAAAGAGCTTGGGTTAACAGTCAAGCAGATTGAGAAATGTAATAAGCTTAGAAAAATGGCAGAATTGCCACTAATTTAGAGAAAAAATAATTTGTTACGAAGTGTGTAAGTCTTAGTTAAAACGTGAAAATCTTTCTTGTGATGGAACGCCGTGTGCGGTGAAAGTCGCATGCACGGTGTGAAGTGGGGGAAAATCTGGAGATAACATCAAAGGATTACCTATCACTATCCGGCGCAAAATCACAGGGAATAAAGCAGCTTATGGCGGGCGGAGGCGTTGCCCTTATCGGTACAACCCTTGTTCCGCTTCTTCGCGGACTGTTCGGATAAGGAGGTAACACGTGCAGAGCATACTTGATGCAATCAATGAATGGATCAAAGATATTTTAATCGGATCCATTCAGGGAAATCTTGAAGCTCTGTTCGGAGATGTCAACGAAAAGGTAGGAACCATAGCGGCAGAGGTAGGCAAAACCCCGCAGAGCTGGAACGGCAGCATATTTTCCATGATAAAAACCTTGTCGGAAAATGTGATCGTCCCCATTGCGGGGCTTGTCATTACCTATGTTCTTTGCTACGAGCTGATCAGCATGATTATTGATAAAAATAACCTGCACGAGCTGGACACCTTTATGTTTTTTAAGTGGTTTTTCAAGGCATGGGTAGCGGTATTTATCGTTACCCATACCTTTGATATTACTATGGCGGTATTTGATGTGGCGCAGCACGTCGTATCGGGCGCAGCCGGTGTAATCAGCTCGGACACAAGCATGGATATTTCTTCAACCATAACATCTATGGGCGATAAATTAAAGGACATGGAGATACCGGAGCTTCTGCTCCTTTCCATAGAAACGGGACTTGTAAGCCTTTCTATGAAAATCATGTCCATTTTTATTACCGTTGTCATCTACGGCAGAATGATAGAGATCTATTTAGTCTGCTCCGTCGCCCCGATTCCTTTTGCCACTATGACAAATAAGGAATGGGGATCGATCGGAAACAATTACCTTAAAAGTTTATTCGCACTTGGTTTTCAGGGCTTTTTAATCATGGTATGCGTCGGAATTTATGCCGTCTTGGTAAAGGGCATGACTATATCGGATAACCTGCATACCGCGATATTTTCCCTTGCGGCATATACCGTGCTGCTTTGCTTTATGCTTCTAAAATCAAGTGCTATTTCAAAATCAATTTTCGGGGCACATTAGCCCTTAATGGAAAGGAGGAATCAGAACAATCAGTAAAAAATACAGCATTATCTATGCCGATCCGCCGTGGAAGTACGAAAGAAGTAAGGTACAGGGCGCAGCAGAAAATCACTACCCCACCATGAGCATAGAGGAACTTTGTGTGCTTCCCGTTTCTGAAATTGCGGAAAAGGACTGCGTACTTTTTTTATGGGCTACTTTCCCGCAGCTAAAAGAAGCCCTGCAGCTTATCAAGGCATGGGGCTTTCAGTATAAGACGGTTGCTTTCGTATGGCTGAAAACGAACAGGAAAGCAGACACATGGTTTTACGGACTTGGCTTTTGGACAAGAGGAAACGCGGAAATCTGCCTGCTTGCAACGAAAGGTCATCCCAAAAGGAAGGCTGCAAATATCCACCAGCTTATCATAAGCCCCGTTGAAGCACACAGCAAAAAGCCGGATGCGGCAAGAGAAAAAATCACAGCCCTTATGGGAGATCTTCCTAAAATAGAACTTTTTGCAAGGAAAGAAAGTCCCGGCTGGGATATATGGGGAAATGAAGTAAAAAGCAGTATAACGCTTTAGCGGAAAGGAGGTTTTTATGGCGTATGTACCCGTACCGAAGGACTTAACAAAGGTTAAGACAAAGGTTGCCTTTAACCTGACAAAAAGGCAGATCATTTGCTTTACGGCAGCCTTAATTTTAGGGCTGCCTGTTTTCTTTCTCCTGAAGGGAAGCACAGGAACAAGCCTTGCAGCTTTTTTCATGATTTTAATCATGCTTCCCTTTTTCCTCTTTGCCATGTACGAAAAGCACGGACAGTCCCTTGAGGTCATCCTGAAACACATCGTGCAGACAAAGTTTATCAGAAAGAAAGAGCGTCCATACAGGACGAGAAACTATTATGCCCTGTTAATAAAGCAGAGAAAACTTGAAAAGGAGGTATTTCATATTGTTAAAGGACAAAACAAAGGGAAAAAACAGCGTAAAAAATAAAAGGAAGCTCACAAGAAGCGAAAAGAAACAGATTGCGGAGCTGATCAGAAAAGCAAAGCCGGATAAAAAGGCTTCTTCTGCGCAGGAGAGCATACCCTACATTTCAATGCACCCGGACGGGATCTGCAAGGTAACGGAAAACCGCTACAGCAAATGCATTGCTTTTTCCGACATAAACTACCAGCTTGCAGGAGCGGACGAGAAAACCGCTATCTTTGAAAACTGGTGCGACTTTCTAAACTATTTTGATTCCTCTGTGGATGTACAGCTTTCCTTTATCAATCAGGGAAGCCGCGGAGAAGCAAAGACCGCAATTGAAATTCCGATGCGTGATGATGGCTTTCAGTCCATAAGAAGCGAGTATCAAAAAATGCTTTCCGAGCAGCTTTCCAAAGGAAACAACGGTCTTGTAAAGCTGAAATTCGTAACATTCAGCGTGGAAGCGGAAAATATGAATGCGGCAAAGGCAAGGCTTAACCGCATTGAAACGGATATGTTAAACAATTTTAAGGTGCTTGGTGTAAGTGCCCACTCTATGAACGGCTACGAAAGATTAAAAACCATGCACGGCATTTTTCATCCGGAGGGAGAGCCTTTCTTCTTTTCTTGGGACTATCTTGTGCCGTCAGGATTATCGACAAAGGACTTTATCGCACCATCCTCTTTTTACTTTGGAGAAGGCAGAACCTTTCGCATGGGAAAAAAGCTTGGTGCAGTAAGCTTTCTTGAAATCTTAGCTCCGGAATTAAACGACCGCATCCTGTCCGACCTTTTGGATTTGGAAACGGGAATGATTGTAAACCTGCATATTAAAAGCATCGATCAGGCGGAGGCGATTAAGACGATAAAAAGGAAAATCACCGACCTTGACAAGATGAAAATTGACGAGCAGAAAAAAGCGGTACGCTCCGGCTATGATATGGATATTATCCCGTCCGATCTTGCCACTTACGGAGGGGAAGCGAAAAACCTGTTGCAGGATTTACAAAGCAGAAACGAAAGAATGTTTTTTGTTACCTTTTTAGTGGTGAACATGGCGGGCAGCAAAAGAAAGCTGGATAACGATATTTTTGCCGCCGCAGGAATCGCACAGAAATATAACTGTGCCTTAACCCGCCTTGACTTTCAGCAGGAGGAAGGCCTGATGTCAAGCATCCCGCTTGGAAGAAATGAAATTGAAATTCAAAGAGGACTTACCACTTCAAGCACCGCCGTATTCATTCCCTTTATCACGCAGGAGCTTTTTCAAGGCGGAGAAGCGCTTTACTACGGGCTTAACGCACTTTCAAGCAACATGATTTTATGCGACAGAAAGCAGCTTAAAAACCCGAACGGCTTGATACTGGGGACGCCCGGTTCCGGTAAATCCTTTGCGGCAAAGCGTGAAATTACAAACGCCTTTTTAATCACGGACGATGACATCTATATATCCGATCCCGAAGCCGAGTACGCTCCTTTGGTAAACAGCCTTTCAGGGCAGGTAATCCGCATTTCTCCTACAAGTAAAGAATATATCAACCCTATGGATATAAACCTTAATTACAGCGATGATGATAATCCCCTTGCACTAAAATCGGATTTTATCCTTTCCCTTTGCGAGCTTGTAGTCGGAGGAAAGGAAGGACTTGCTCCTGTGGAAAAAACAGTCATCGACCGTGCGGTCAGAAATATTTACAGAGAGTTTCTTGCAGATCCTGTGCCTGAAAGGATGCCGATTTTAGGAGATCTTTATGAGGAGCTTTTAAGACAGCCGGAGCCGGAAGCTGCAAGAGTTGCGGCTGCACTTGAGCTTTATGTAACGGGTTCTCTTAATGTCTTTAACCACAGAACCAATGTAGAGCTTTCTAACCGCCTTGTGTGCTTTGATATAAAGAGCCTTGGAAAGCAGTTAAAAAAGCTTGGAATGTTAATCGTGCAGGATCAGATATGGAACCGCGTTACCATAAACAGAGCAAAAAAGAAAGCAACCCGCTACTACATGGACGAATTTCACCTTTTGCTTCGTGAGGAACAGACAGCGGCATACAGCGTTGAAATCTGGAAGCGTTTCAGAAAATGGTCGGGAATCCCCACAGGGATCACGCAGAATGTCAAGGATTTGCTTTCAAGCCGCGAGGTAGAAAACATCTTTGAAAACAGCGACTTTGTACTGATGCTGAATCAAGCGGTAAGCGACAGAAATATCCTTGCAAAGCAGCTTAATATTTCTCCACAGCAGATGAAATATGTAACCCATACGGAATCCGGCGAAGGACTTCTCTTTTACGGAAATGTGATTCTGCCCTTTGTAGATCACTTCCCGAAAGATACGAAGCTTTACAAGGTCATGACGACAAAGCCGGAGGAAGTGAGCAGAGAATGAAGAAACTGACGCATTTCAGCCTGTTTACCGGAATCGGAGGAATCGACCTTGCGGCAGAAGCCGCAGGCTTTTCTACCATTTGTCAATGCGAATGGGCGGACTTTCCGACCGCTGTATTAAAAAAGCATTGGCCAAAGGTTCCGCGTTTTCAGGATATTACCACAGTTACAAAGGAGGCATTTATTGAAAAAACAGGACAAGAAAGCGTCACACTCATATCCGGAGGCTTCCCGTGTCAGCCTTTCTCCGCCATCGGAGCAAAAAAGGGCTTTACAGACCCCCGTTATCTCTGGCCGGAAATGTGCAGAGTTATTAAAGAGCTGCGCCCCCATTTCGTGCTTGGCGAAAATGTTGCTAACTTCGTCAATATGGGGCTCAACAAAACGATCATTGACTTGGAGAAAGCGGGATATGCCGTTTGGACATTCGTACTTCCTGCTTGCAGCGTCGGCGCATGGCATGAACGCAAGCGAACTTTTATCGTGGGGGCAGATGTTTCCTACGCCCCTTGCTTCCGACACCGGAACGCGTCCGAGAGTGCCGCAGGTAATCCTATCTCCTGCGGGCTCCTTTCGCAGAAAGAAGAAAACGGGGCACTGGTCGGCGAATCTTTCGGAGGCAATCTATTATCTGGAAAAGGATGCGGCACCCGATCTTCGCTTCAATCCGGAGTGGGTAGAGTGGCTGATGGGATTCCCGCGGGCATGGACGGAAATCTCCTCTGGATAACAGAGCCTACGGATATTCCGAGGCTTACAAGAGATAAAAAAGACAGGGTAAAACGCTTAAAGGCACTGGGTAATGCCGTTGTTCCCGCACAGGTTTATCCGATACTCAAATACATTGCGGATATTGAGCTTGGGCGCTGCAAAAGCGCTTGCGTCTTTTCAGGAAAGGAAGGTGATGCACTTTGAAAGAACCGCTAAAGCCCCGCGATAAGTACAGGCAAAAAATGAGCCGGGACGGGCTTATAAGAGAAAATATGACAACCGGAGAAACAGAAAATATATCAAAAAGGATGCAGGAAAATCCCGAAAATGATATTCCCAAAAGTCCTATATCGGATAAGGAAATCCCGAAAAGAAAATCCTCAAGGCTTACCTTTACCGAGGAAGAAAGAGCTATCCCGGAGCTTCAAAGGTATATCAAAAAATCCGATCAGGCGGCGGACCGTCTTGATAAAGCAAGAGATAAAATCCCAAAGAAAAAGAGCCTTTCCTTTGAGCGTGAGTTTGATGAAAGATCCGGCAAAGGAAAAACGAGGCTTCACTTTGAAGAAAAGGAAAAGCCCATAGGCTCCGGTAAGTCTGCAAATCCTCTTTCGCCTGCCCTTGATGAAGCAGGCGCCTTTGTGCACAAGAAAATTCATGAAACGGAGCATGACAATGCAGGAATTGAAGCAGCCCACAAAACCGAAAAAGCCGCAGAAACACTTGGTCGTTACAGCGTAAGAAAGGCAAGAGAAAATTACAGAAATCAGAAGCTAAAGCCCTACCGCAAGGCAAGAAAAGCAAAGAAAGCCGCAGAGAAAGCAAATGCAAAATACTTTTACAAAAAAGCCATGTATGAAAATCCGAATCTGTCATCTGCAAACCCCGTTAGTCGTATTTGGCAGAAAAGGAAGATAAAAAAGAAGTATGCGGCGGAGCTTCGCAAGAAAGGTCAGAGCGCGGCAAAGGCGGCAAGGACATCCGCAGAGAAAACAAAACAGGCAGGCTCCTTTATCATACGCCACAGACGAGGGCTTGCCCTTATTATTTCTCTGCTTCTAATCTTCATTCTGATTTTTACCGGCTTATCGTCCTGCTCCTCTCTTTTATCGGGAGGCTTTAACGGCATTTTAGGCACAAGCTATACATCCGAGGACAGCGATCTTGTGGAAGTGGGAAATGCCTATGCCGCTATGGAAAGTGCGCTTCAGGGGAAAATAGATAGTGTAGAAAAGGATCATCCCGGCTATGACGAGTACAAATATGAGCTTGACGGTATCGGGCATAATCCCCATGAGCTTGCGTCTATCCTTACGGCAAAGCACCAAAGCTACACCCTTTCCAAAGTGCAGGCGGACTTACAGAAGATTTTCACAAAGCAGTATTCTTTTACCCTGCAGGAAGAAATTGAAGTGCGCTATAAAACGGAAACCCATACCGATCCGGACACCGGAGAAACCACAGAGGAAGAAGTCCCGTACAACTATTACATTCTTCATGTAAAGCTGAAAACGACACCGCTTTCTGATATTGCAAGAGAAATCTTAAATGAAGAACAGCTTAAAATGTATGGCGTCTATCTTGAAACCAGCGGAAACAAACCCCTTGTATTCGGCGGAGGCTCCCCTGATGGCAGCGCGTCGGAGGATTTAAGCGGCGTTCATTTTGTAAACGGCACCCGCCCCGGAAATCCGGAGCTTGTAAGCCTTGCAAAGAAGCAGGTCGGAAATGTGGGCGGCTATCCTTACTGGAGCTGGTACGACTTTAACGGACGCGTGGAATGGTGCGCCTGCTTTGTATCTTGGTGCTACAACAAGGCGGGAAAAAATGAGCCGCGCTTTGCAGGCTGTCAGTCGCAGGGCGTTCCTTGGTTTACCTCACGCGGACAATGGGGAGCAAGAGGCTATAAAAATATTGCACCGGGCGATGCCATTTTCTTTGACTGGGACGGTGACGGCGGAGCCGATCATGTGGGAATCGTTATCGGAACGGATGGAAGCCGTGTTTATACCGTTGAAGGAAATTCAGGCAATGCCTGCAAGATAAAAAGCTATGACTTAAATTCAGGCTACATCAAAGGCTACGGTCTTATGAACTGGGATTAAAAAACGAAAGGAGAACAACATTTATGGCAAACAAAAAAATCCTGAAAATCGAAAACGAGATCCAAAAGACCCGTGAGAAAATCACGGAGCAGCAAGGCAAGCTAAAAGACCTTGAAATGCAGAAAACGGAGGCGGAAAATCTTGAAATTGTGCAGATGGTAAGGTCGCTTCACATGACCCCTGCCGAGCTTTCCGTATTTTTAGCAAAGGGCGTCATTCCTGATGTACCCGCAAATAAAAATGAAGATATGGAGGATATGGAAAATGAAAAATAAAATTTTGATGAGAATAACGACAGCTCTCTTTGCCGCCCTGATCCTTATGGGCGGCTTTTCTATTCCCGCTTATGCAAATGGCGGTGAAGCTACCGATGACAGCAATGTAAAAACAGAGGAAAAGAAAGAAGAAAAAACGCCCCTTACTCCTGACGGCAACATGAGCCTTGTGGATAATGTCAAGGGAGATGCCGCAAAGGACAAGGAATTTATCATTGTAAAAAGCAAGGGCGGAAATTACTTCTATATCGTAATCGACCATGCGGCGCAGGGAGAAAACACGGTTCATTTCTTAAATCAGGTGGATGAAAAAGACTTACTTTCCATTATTGATGAAAAAGACAGTCTGAGTGCAAAGCTGGAGCTTCCAAAAGAGGAGGAGAAGAAAGAGTCGGAGGCGGAAAAAGAAAAGCCGGAAGAAAAACAGGAGAAAAAGAATCCTGCCGGAATAATTGCCTTATCACTCATCTTGATTCTTGGACTTGCAGGCGGCGTCTTCTACTATTTCAAGATTCTAAAGCCGAAGCAGAATGTAAAGGGTACGACAGAGCTTGACGAATTTGACTTTGAGGACTATGAGGACGAGTTCACAGATGAAGATAACGAGGACGGCGAGGAAGCTTTAGAAGAAGCAGAGCCGGATGAAACAGTATGACATGGTTTACAGACAGTATCTATGAAAGGCTGATGAGTGAAAAACCGAAATGCGGGCGGCACGAAAAAGAGCCACCTGCTTCTTTTTCTTCAAAATGTGAGGGCTGTCCTTACAGGAGAAAGTCCCCATGCATCGGGTACTGTATCAGGAAAATAAAAGAAAAAAGCGAACCGGAGCTTTAGATATTATATGAGAAAGGATCAGATATGAAACTTGTTATATGTGAGAAACCGAGTGTGGCAGCATCGATTGCTGCCGCCCTTGGAATAGAAATGAAAAAGGACGGATATATGGAAGTTGCGGACTTTCTTGTGTCTTGGTGCATAGGACACCTTGCAGAGCTTTCCGAGCCGTCCTGTTACGGAAAATGCTATGAAAAGTGGAGCCTTGAAGCCTTACCCATCCTGCCTGAAACATGGCAGCTTACTGTATCAAAGGATAAGGAAAAGCAGTTTTCTGTATTAAAGACACTTCTTTTTAGAAAGGATGTTACCGAGGTTATAAACGCCTGCGATGCCGGACGCGAGGGAGAACTCATTTTCCGTTTCGTTATGGAAAAAGCAGGCTGCAAGAAGCCTGTAAAAAGACTTTGGATTTCCTCAATGGAAGAAAGCGCAATCCGAAAAGGCTTTGAAAATCTGAAAGACGGAGCGGACTATGACAGCCTTTATCAGTCCGCCCTGTGCAGAGCAAAAGCGGACTGGCTTGTCGGAATCAATGCAACCCGCCTCTTTTCCCTGTTATATAACCGTACCTTGAATGTAGGACGGGTACAGAGCCCGACCTTAAAAATGCTTGCGGATCGAAGCGAGGCGATTATGAGTTTCAAGAAAGAAAAGTATTACCATGTGCGCCTTATTTTAGACGGTACGGAAGCTGTAAGCGAAAAGTTTTCAGAGAAAGAAGCGGCAGAAAAAATCGCAACATCCTGCAAAGGAAAAACGGCAGTCTGCACTTCTGTTACCTCTGAAAAAAAGGAAGTGCTGCCGCCTAAGCTCTTTGATCTTACCGCACTTCAAAAGGAAGCAAACCGCATTTTCGGTTACACCGCAAAGCAGACCCTTGACCTTGCACAGAGCCTTTATGAAAAGAAGCTTCTGACCTATCCGAGAACGGACAGCAACTACCTGACAGACGATATGAAAGAAACAGCGGATAAGGTTATTCTCATGCTTCTTTCAAAGCTTTCTTTTATGAAAAGCATAGAATTTACACCAGAGATTACAAGGCTTCTTAACAGCAAAAAGATATCGGATCACCATGCCGTGATTCCTACAATGGAGCTTGAAAAAACGGAACTTTCCCTGCTTCCCGAAAGCGAGCGAAACATTCTCTTTCTTGCAGGTGCAAGGCTTCTTATGGCTTCCGCATCCTCTCATGTCTATGAAACGGTTACGGCTACATTTAGCTGCGAGGATCATACCTTTACAGCAAAGGGAAAGACTGTGTTATCTTCCGGCTGGAAAGAAATAGAAAGATTCTTTCTTATGAGTTTAAAAGAAAAACCGGATAAAGAAAATGAAAAAGAGCTTCCGGCATTTTGTAAGGGAGAAAGCTTTGACAGCTTCCCGATAAAAGTTACGGAGCATGACACACTTCCCCCAAAGGCATACACGGAAAGTACGCTTCTATCTTCCATGGAGTGCGCAGGAAACAAGGAAACCACAGAGGATGCAGAGCGTAAAGGTTTAGGTACTCCCGCAACCCGTGCAGCCATCATTGAAAAAATCATCAAGGCAGGCTTTGTTACAAGGAAAGGGAAACAGCTTATCCCGACCAAAGACGGAATGAACCTTATCTCCGTACTTCCTGAAACCCTGACCTCTCCGCTTCTTACGGCAGAATGGGAAAACGAGCTTTCAAGGATTGCAAAGGGAGAAGCGGATGCTGACAGCTTTATGGAAAAGATAGAAGCCATGACAAAAGAGCTTGTAGAAAATGCGGACGCTGAAAAAGCAAAAGCAGAACTTTTCAAAGAGGAAAAAACCGTAATCGGCTTATGCCCGCGCTGTAAAAATCCCGTTTACGAGGGAAAGAAGAACTACTATTGCAGTAACAGGGATTGCCGCTTTTCCATGTGGAAGAATGACCGCTTCTTTGAGGATAGGGAAATCACCTTTACACCAAAGATAGCAAAAGCACTGCTCAAAGATAAGACGGTAAAAGTAAAGGACATCTACTCTCACAAAACAGGCAAAACCTATGACGGAAATGTGGTTCTTTGCGATACCAAAGATAAGTATGTGAACTATCGTATTGAAATAGAGAGGAAGAAAAAAGAAGAATAGCAAGCATAGGAAAGGGGTACCCTTTCCGTGAAAAATCTCCGTTTTCCGCACCTGCGGCGGCGGAGATTTATATTTTCCGGGATAGTCCCGGACCCTTAAAAAACGAAAGGAGAAAAATTCATGCCATATATGGAAAAAGCAGAAGAAATAAAAGAGGTTACGCCCATTGTCCTAAGCTCTGAAAATCAAAAGGACAGACTAAAGGAAATTACGGATCGTTTGGAGCAAGGGATTTTAGAAGTCTTTGAAAGCGAAAGGTACAAGGAGTATCTTCGCGTCATGTCAAAGTTTCATCATTACAGCTTTAACAATACCATGCTGATTGCCCTGCAAAAGCCCGACGCTTCCCTGATTGCAGGCTTTAGTGCATGGAAAAACAGCCACGGAAGAACGGTCAAAAAAGGAGGAAAAGGAATCCGTATTATCGCTCCTGCACCCTTTAAGGTAAGGCAGAAAATGGAAAAGCTTGATCCGAAAACAAATATGCCCCTTGTCGGGGCAGACGGAAAGGCAGTTACCGAAGAAAAGGAAATTACCATTCCTGCCTACAAGGTGGTATCCGTCTTTGATGTATCACAGACAGAAGGAAAAGAACTTCCCTCTATCGGAGTAAATGAGCTGACCGGCGATGTGTCGCAGTATGAGGACTTTTTTACGGCGCTGAAAAAGGCATCCCCTGTTCCGATTGCCCTTGAGCATATCGAGGGAAGCGCTCACGGCTACTATCACCTTGCGGAAAAAAGAATTGCCATTGACGATAACATGAGCGAGCTGCAAACACTAAAGACCGCCATTCACGAAATCGCCCATGCAAAACTTCATGATATTGACCTAAATGCACCGAAAGAGAAACAGGAAAATCGCCCGAACCAGCGTACCCGCGAGGTTGAAGCGGAAAGCGTCGCCTATACCATATGTCAGCACTACGGGCTTGATACCTCCGATTATTCTTTCGGATATGTTGCAGGCTGGAGCAGCGGTAAGGAACTGTCAGAACTCAAAGGCTCTCTTGAAACCATCCGCCTTGCTGCATCGGATCTGATCGACAATATAGACGGGCATTTCAAGGAGCTTCAAAGGACAAGAGAAAATGAGCTTTCAGAAACGGAAGCGGAACCAGCTTTGCAGGAAGAAAAACATGAAGCAGCTTACCAACTTGAAAACGGAAGCTATCTCTATATTCAGACCTGCGAAACAGGCTATGACTATACTCTGTATCAGCCTGACTTTACAGACCTTGATGGCGGACAGCTTGATAATCCGGAAATCTCTATTGAAAAAGCCCGTGATGAAATCCTAAAAATGCACGAGCTTTCAGGGCAAGACTTAAAGGAAATCTCCATAGATGATTTTGAAAAGATGCAGGAAGAAGCTTCACAGGAAAAGAAAGCCGGAATACAGGTAAAGTATTATCCTATCAATGAAGCTGCGGCAAAAAGAGCAAAGGAAATGAACAGCTTTTCGGACTACACGCCGAGAAGTGCAACTCTTGAATACAAAAGCCTTGTGGATCAGGCGACGGAAATTGCTGAAAATCAAAAAAAGAGAGTTGATCCGTCCTTTCATACCAAAATCGACGCCCTGCTTGATACCTACTCTAAAAGACTTACGGCAAATATGAATAACGGATTTGCGATTGATGTCCGCGTTCCCTCTGTACTGATTGCGGGAGGATCCAATTTCCCTATGCGAAAAAAGGAAAAGCAAAACACCGCCCGTGATAAAAACTATGGAGAGTGGAAAGATATTCAGGGACTTCTTGAAAAAATCAGAAGCACCGGAATGGGCGGAATCAGCGCAGATGATCCGGATGCAGTAAAGAAATTAACTGCAAAGCTTGAGAAGCTGACAAAGACGCAGGAAACCATGAAGGCGGTCAATGCCTACTACCGAAAGCATAAAAGCCTTGAGGGCTGCCCGGAGCTTGACAGTGAGGCAATCGAAAAGCTAAAGAAAAGAATGGAAATCAGAGGCATTCAGGACAAGCCCTATCCGTCATGGGCACTTTCCAATAACAATGCAGAAATCAGAAGAATTAAAGAGCGTATTCAAAGCCTTTCCGTAAATAAGGATAAGCTTTACACAGGCTGGGAGTTTACCGGAGGCAGAGCCGAAATAAATGTAAAGGATAACCGCTTGCAGCTTTTCTTTGACGATAAGCCGGACGGCAAAAAAATCAGAGATGAATTAAAGGCAAACGGCTTTCGCTGGTCGCCGAAAGCTTCCGCGTGGCAAAGACAGCTTAATTCCAATGCAATCTATGCGGCGGATGCTATCAGCAGCATAAAACCCCTTACGGGAGAACGCGTAATAGAGCTTCAAAGAAATTTCAGAAAGAAAGGCAGCATTGAAGCTACCCCGGAATATATCTACAAGGTACTGGAGGATCCCTCTGAAAAAGACAGCACGAAAAACTTTCGCCTTGAGGCCTATATCGTAAAGGAAAACGGCAAGGCGCAGTCCGAGCTTTTATATGCCGGAACAAAGGAGAAATGCAAGCAGCTTTTAGATGAGGTGCGTTCCGGAAAACTCACAAACGGACAGATCAAAGAGCTTTACGCAAAGGCTGAAAACACTACCCCTGAAAAAGATACCTTTCGGATCTATCAGCTAAAGCGCGGCGAGGACACAAGAGAGCTTCAATTTGAATCCTACGACCGCTTAAAAGAATCGGGGCAGATACTTAACTCGGATAACTATGTCAAGGTATATGAGGCGGAGCTTTCAAAGGGACTTTCCCTTGAGGATATTTATACCCGCTTTAATATCGATCATCCAAAGGACTTTTATGGACACAGCCTGTCTGTTTCCGATGTGGTTGTACTTCATAAGGACGGAAAGGACACGGCTCACTATGTAGACCGACTTGGTTACAAGGAAGCCCCGGAATTTCTGAAACCGGATAATTACCTGAAAACTGCCGAGATTTCTACAGAGCAAAATTACAACATGGTTGACGGAATTATGAATAACACACCGCCTGCACCTACCGTAGACGAGCTTGAACAGAAAGTAAAGGCGGGAGAATCTATTTCTCTTACCGAGCTTGCAAAAGCGGTTAAAGCGGAGGAACACCATTCCACTGATTCGGAGAAAAAGCCGTCTATCAGAGCACAGCTAAAGGAAGCAAAGAAACAGTCTGAACACAAAAAACATAACACGAAAACAAAAAATTATGAATTGGAGGTATGAGCATGAATCCTTTTACAGTAGAAGAAATGAATTTGTTAAGCATTTACAGAGGCGAAAGCAAAGAGGAAGTAACGGAGAAAATCGCATTTGCTCTATCCTTTATGGATAAGGATATGCGGAAGCTTGCAAAGCGTACGGTAAAAAAGGTAAACAGCCTGTCCGATCAGGAATTTGCCACGCTTTCCATTGATCCCGCCGATGAAATATGAGGAAATCAAAAACGCTTTCACCCAAACAGGTAAAGCTTGTCAATCGCCTTGTGAGAAAAGAATGCTGTAACTATGATAATGGAAACTGCATTTTACTTGACGATGGGGAAGCCTGTCCTTGTCCGTAGCTTATATCCTGTTCGCTTCTTTGCCATTGGTTTTCCGATGCGGTGCTTCCTCTTGATAGAGAGCTTTTTTCAGAGCTTTACGCACCGGAGGGAAAACGCCGTTGCACTGTATACGGAGCGCCCTTTGCATCAAAGTCCAACAATGCAAAATATTGCCCCGGCTGCAGAAAGAAAATCACAAGAAAGCAAGCGGCGGAAAGGATGAGAAAAAAGAGAAGCCTTGTTACGAAATAGAAGGCGTAAACGCCTTGTAAAACCTTGCTTTTTAGGAGCGTTTCAGCTTGTGGCAAGGGTTTATATCTATATCCTTGAAATCAAGGTTTAACTGCGTAACATAGGGAGGCAAAAAAAACGGATGCGGCAGTCATGAATTTGTGGCTGCTGCGTCCGCTGTTTTTTTGCTATTAGAACCATAAGGATTTTTCATTTCTGAATACAGGATTTTCGCCATTCGCATAAGGATCGTATCTTTCTATATTACAGCCGTATTCCTGAAGCTTTACTATTTTTTTGTTCATACCCCATGTTATGTCAGATATTCCGTCAAAGCTCTGTTTTATACCGTCTTTCATTTCACATTCAAAAAACCAAAAGACAATCGTTTGATTTTCATTATGAAAAATCTGTTTAATATCCCATTTTAGAACTTCTCCGCGAGTATTCCATTCATAAAACCAATGCTTGATTTTCTCTGCTCCGTGATATTCCGGTCCCCAGCTTTCTATATACACGGCATTTTCTTCAAACAAATCTTGAATATCCGTATCTTCTTTATGAAGCCACATTTCAAACCAGCTTCGGATAATTCTTTCTTTTTCCCTTTTCATAAAAACACTTCTTTCTGTACATTATTCTTTTACAAGCCTATATATCGTAAGCGGAATATACCATGCCGCAACCAGAAGCTGCCATATAATCACAATGCAGCCGATCAATCCGCCGACAATGATATTTATAGCAAATATTCCTACCGTTGCAGTAAAGTCATGATTTACCGGAATCAGCCATAAAAACATTCTTCTGATACCGAAAGGAACACCGCAAAACAACCATACATAAAAATAGTTTGTTGCCCCGTTTTGCGTAAATATTTTCGTTCCCCAATAAAAGAGAAAGGCTGTAAGTAAAACCGGCACTATTACTTTCTTAAAAAAATCTTTCCATATTTCCCCGCGTGTCATAATATCAGCTCCTTTTCTTCCGGAAACTGTTTTCTGTCCTTAATATTTTTTCTTTCCCGTTTCTTTAGTTAGCCATATCATACCATGGATTTTACTCATCATCCACAAGAGGAATTATTCAAGGGCTTTTGTATGCTCCTTGCCTGATTTTTCCTTTTGTAAAATCGTATCAACGTTCTGCTTGATCTTTTGATATTCCTTGACTTTCTTTTTCAGCTTTCCGTAGTCGGAATATATGGCTTCTTTCTTCTTTTGCAGGGCGGTATATTCTTTCTGCAAAGCTGCCAATTCCGGAAGCTTTTTAATGCCTGCATCCTTTAGTGCCTTTCCGGAAGCTTCATAAAGGATCAGGCTGCTTTCATATTTACGCCTGTATGCTTCCTTATCCTTTGCCTTGATATATCCTCTGTGAATATCCTTTGTCTTTTGATAGGTTGAGATATTTTTTATAAGAACAGCCATATCGGAAAGTTTCTTTTCGTTCTGCTTTAAGCTGTCTGCCGTCTGTTCACTGTCAAGGATAATTTCATCTATTTTCTTTATCAGATATTCATACTGCAGGATGTTATTTTCCGTAAGGAAATTCATTGTCTTTGCAGCCTGTTTCAGATTATGGATCTTCGCCCAATGTTCATAGCCTACCGATTGCTGTGCCTTGATATTATTTTCAATATCAATCAATAGGGATATTCCTTGTTCCTGCTTCGGTATCTTAACATTACGACTTCTTATTCCTGCAATGCGCTTTCGGATTGCTTCTTCCGTATAATCAATACCGAGAGTTTTCAGCCTTGTAAATCGCTCTTGTCCGGGAGCTCTGCAGGAAACATATTTGCCGAGTTTGATTTCATATCCGGAAGCTTGCAGCTTCTCTAAAAGCTCTTCAAAATCCTTTATCTGAGGAATCAGAAGATCAACCGCTTCTTTCAGTTTCCCTTTCCAGCTTGTACCTGTCTTTGCTGTCTGATACTCAATATAGCTTTTTCCTTTTCGCCCTTTTTCCGGAGTGATAACCGACAAGCCGTTTTCATAGCATAAACGGTCGTTGATATTTCTGATTCCGTAATAGCTTCTTTTGTTGGAATTATATTTGTGATAATCCACGAAATTAACGGCACAAAAAATGATGTGATTATGGACGTGCCCTTTATCAATATGAGTGGTTAGGACATATTCATACTGTCCTTTCGTTACGGCATCTGCAAGCTGCTTTCCAATCTCATGGGCTTTTTCAAAGCTGACCTCTCCCGGTTCAAAGGACTGTATCAGGTGATGGGCTAAATTGTTTCCTTTATCAAGTGCCTGTGAAAGCGTAAAGGCAAATTCTATATCTGCGGTTTCATAGCTGCATCCGAAAGAGGAAACGAGCATTTTGTCATCGGTTTTATCGGGATTTTGGATATATTCAAGAGCTTTTTTTAATGTGCTTTTAATAGGTTTAATCTTTGTAACCGCCATATCTCTTTTAAGGCTCCTTTGATTTCTTCTATATCTTCCTGATACACATTTCCCGTCGCGTTCGCTCTTTTTGCAATCTGATTGATGTTGACCCCGATTTTTTGAAGCTCTGCCGTCATTTTCTTTATATCGCTGTGATCTACCTGAATGATATATCCGTCTATCGCCATTTTCCGAAGGTACGCTTCCACATTTCTTGTAGGCACCTGTTTCATTTTTTCTTCAATCAAAATGCGTTCTTCTTCCGTAACACGAAATTTAATTTGCACATTTCTTTTTCTGTTATTCATAGGTGAATTTCCTTTCCGTTTTCATAGAGGGTTTGGGACACTTCCCAACAAGCAATTTTCAACCTATGCACTAATAGTGCAAGGAGTTGAAAATACGGAAAGGGTACCCCTTTCCTATGCTTGCTATTCCACTTATCCCTTAATCTCTACAACAACGGGAATTCACATTTTGCCAAAAGAGCGGGAGGAAAATTGCTTATTTCAAGGAGTTTTTCTGTTCGGTATCTGCGCTTTCTTTAGCGGCGGGGTGATGATCCACAGATTGTTTTCGCTGATACAGTCAATTAGGGCGTCGAGCTGACGTCGTTGTATGGTCTTTGTGGTGCCCTTCTACGAGAAAAAATTGATCGACGGATATATCCAAGTGAGTAACGAGTCGATAGAAAACTTACAGGAGGGGGGTTGCTCGCTGTTTTTAATAGAAGCTATGTAACGGTGAGAAAGATGTATATGCGCTGCAAGCTCTTTTCGCGTTAATATTTCATCAAGTGGAGACAGACACTTCTGGCAGAAAATAAAATAGGAGAAAGATTTCTGTTGTCGAGTTTCAGGACAACAAGGTCCTTATCCTTTTATCAGATAACTTATTCCAGCAACAAAAAACACACACAATTTATCAATGTAAAAGCGAGCCTCACACCGATTCTTACCGTGACGCAATGGTTCAAACATAGAAGAATAAAAAGAGTTTGTCAGCATGTGAAGGACACCTCGCATCAAATCTTCGTCAGTACCGGACATGCTTGCAATATTGCTCTGTGTATAGACATAAGAAAGATTTATTTCTGTTAGCTTATCAATCAGAGTTGTTTGCCGTGTGCCATCCAAAGAACATTGAAGCAATAAAAATTCATCTCTATGATCATAAATATAATCAATCATATCAAGATAGATTGCTGTATCATCAATAGAGGCGAATGCAGCACTGCGGTTTTCTTTGTTTTTTAACCAGAATTGGTCTGCGTAATTCTGATATAACTCTACGAGTCCATCTGAAATCGGTAAAACAATCGCATCAAACAGACCTTCTTTGTTAGGAAAACGCGTATAAACAGCGCGAGCGCTAGTATTCGCTTTTTTTGCAATATCACGTATGGAGGCAGATTGAAAACCTTTATCTAAAAATTCATCTCTTGCGCATTCCAATAGGCGCTCTGAAACACCGGTAATTCTTTTCATATGATTCTTCTCTCCTTGACTGAAACGTTGTTTTCATTTTATGAATCAAAATAAAATGTGTCAAGGAAATTTGTCTTGACAGCATCTGATAGAAGTTGTATATTTTTATTGAAACATCGTTTCAATGCCGCCGAAGCGGCATATATTTTTCGCCTGTGGTTAGCAAGATCTAACTTAATGGCAGTAAGGGGCTGATATTATGAAAGAAAACAAGGTAATGAGCCGTTTGTTTGGTTACATGGGCTTATTCAAAATCACAATGATAATTTCTATTATCTTGTCCGCGGTTTCCGCAGTTATCAACCTATATGCTTTCGTGTGTGTGTATAACGTTATGAAAGAGATTGTCCAATCTCTCGGTGACATACATTCCCTCGACCAAGCATATATGGTGAATATGGGCTGGCGTGCTGTATATTTTATCCTCACGTCCTTTGGAATGTATGGTATGGCATTGTTATTTTCCCATATTACCGCCTTTAATACAGTAGCGAGGTTGCGGATCCGGCTTGTTCGGCATGTGGGACGCTTGCCTTTGGGGTATCATACCCAAAATCCCAGCGGAAAACTGCGAAAGATTATAGAAAAGAATTCAGACAATTTAGAAACACTGATTGCGCATCAAATCCCCGATTTTGCGGGAGCTGTTGCGCTGCCAATTGCTTTTTTGTTTTTTATGTTTATATATGACTGGCGGCTGTCTTTGATTTGTCTGATCCCAATATTAATCGGTTTTGGAATCCTTGTGTATATGCTGAAAGATGAGAGCGAGGGCTTTGCAAAACAATATCAAAAATCCGCCGAGGACATCAGCAATGCGGTTACGGAATATGTCAGAGGCATTTCCGTAGTTAAGGTATTCGGACAAACTGCCAATTCCTTCAGGCGCTATAAAGCCGCAGTAAAAGAGTACAGTGACTATTTGTTAAAGTATGCACTCTCAATGGAAAATACAGACGGTGCTTATCATGCGGCTATCAATGGGATATTCTTTTTCTTAATTCCCGGAGGGATTATCCTTTTTAATGCGGGCGGCAATCCTGAAAAAATGGTATTGAGTTTTCTGTTTTTTGCTGTCATTATCCCCATGGTAGTTACAATTTTAGCCCGTATTATGAGCAGCTCTTCAAATCTGATGCTGTCTAAAGCTTCCTTGGATGCAATTGATAGGATATTGGAGGAAAACCCTTTGCCGGAACCGACAAATCCTCGTAAACCTTCAGGGTATGATATTGCTTTTGAACATGTTTCGTTTGCATATGAAAAAGGAGCCGCAAAAGCTTTGAATAATGTATCTATGAATATAAAAGAAGGAACAATTACTGCACTGGTGGGAGAATCAGGCGGCGGCAAAAGCACTGTCACCAATTTGCTTGCAAGATTTTGGGATGTTCAGGAGGGGGCTATCAGGGTTGGCGGAGTAGATGTACGGGATATGGATTATAAGCAGTGGATGGAGCAGGTCAGTATTGTGTTTCAGGATACCAACCTGTTTAAGATGTCGATTGTTGAAAATGTCGCTGTTTTTAATCCGGATGCTTCTCGTGAGGAAATTCTACATGCACTTCATCTTGCTCAATGTGACAATATTATTGAGAAATTACCGCAAGGTGCAGATACAATAATCGGAACAAAAGGAGTTTACCTCTCCGGTGGGGAGATGCAGCGCATTGCTCTTGCACGCGCAATCCTTAAAAACACACCCGTGGTATTGCTGGACGAGGCTACAGCCTTTGCGGATGCTGAAAATGAATATCTGATCCAGAAAGCTCTTGACGAGCTGCTGCGAGGGAAAACGGTCGTTATGATTGCACATCGGCTTTCCACGATTATACATGCAGATCAAATTTGCGTTTTGAAGCAAGGGAGTATTGTAGAACGAGGGACTCACCGCGAATTAATGGATTTGGATGGTGTATATGCCGGAATGTACAGAGAATATCAGAGCAGCATTTCATGGCGGATTGGAGGCACACACTATGCTTAAAAAAATATACTATATCAGCGACGAGGGAAACAGAGCAATCCTAAAATCCGGGCTGTATATGGGACTGTTCAATATTGCCACTCTGCTGCCGGTAATATTACTAGCAATGGTGGCGAATGAAATGGTGAACCGTTATTTTGGAATAACACAGGGAGATATTCCGCTTTTGGGGTACTGGGGCGCCGCTTTTGTATTGCTGCTTGCAATTTTCTTTACATATCGCATAACCTATCGGAATAAGCATCTAACATCGACATCTGAAGATATGAGGCTTCGTATGGACATTGCGGATAAAATCCGAAAGCTTCCATTGTCTTATATCGGACGGCGTGACCTGAGTGATCTGACATCCACAGTTATGGATGATGTTGCCACTGTGGAAGCGGCTCTGGCAACAAGTGTAGCGGAGTTTATAGGCGGCTTTTTGTCAGGTGTTTCCTGCCTTATTGTTATTGCCTTTTATAACTGGAAGCTGGCTGGCAGTCTGGCTATCTGCCTTCCTCTGGTAGTTATTATAATGTCCCTGTGCCGCGTTATCTCCGAAGGAACAAATAAAAGAAATCGACAAAAGAAACTTGACATTAGTGACGGACTTCAAGAGTATCTGGAAAACATTAAGGTGTTGCGCTCTTCAGAAAAAATGGAGGGATATCAAAACCGTCTGGCTGTAACAATCAAGCGCGTTTTGACAGGACTTGTTTTATATGAGTTTTTGTCAGGATCCACGATTAGTTTTTCTCATAACATCATGAGAACCGGCGTAGGTCTGGTTATCGTTACTGGATCTACACTTCTGATTTCAGGGGAAATCAGTGTGTTTACATTTCTCCTTTTCCTTTTGGTTGCCGTCAGAATTTACGAGCCGCTGACAAAGGCCTGTGAGTCCTTAGGCGTAATGATTTCATCGCTGGTAAGCGCCAAACGGATCCGGGAGCTGATGGATTATCCTGAGCAGAAAGGAGCTGAGAATCTGCATCCCGAAACCTTTGATATTACCTTTGAACATGTATCCTTTGCCTACAATGAGGAAGACGTCCTGCATGACATTTCTTTTACCGCTAAGCAGGGACAAATCACTGCGTTAGTCGGACCATCAGGATGCGGGAAAAGTACACTCTGCCGACTGGCTGCCCGTTTTTGGGATGTAAACAGAGGAAGCGTATCTTTAGGCGGAACAAATATCAACGATATTGCGCCAGATGAGCTTTTGAAGAATTATTCTTTTGTGTTTCAGGATGTGGTGTTATTCAATGACACCATCTACAACAACATAAAGATAGGGAAAGAGAATGCAACTCGTGAGGAAGTCATGAAGGCGGCGAAACTTGCTCAATGTGACGAGTTTATACATCGGCTCCCTCAGGGTTACGATACAGTGATCGGAGAAAACGGCAAGACGCTTTCCGGCGGTGAGCGTCAACGGCTCTCGATTGCACGGGCATTTCTGAAGAACGCTCCTGTGATTCTGCTGGATGAAAGTACGGCTTCGATTGACCCGGAAAACGAAACAAAAATCCAGCAGGCGATCGGCAGACTGATTGAGAATAAAACAGTCTTAATCATTGCTCACAAACTTCGCTCTATCGTGGAGTGCGACAAGATAGTCGTTTTGAAGGAGGGTCAGTTATTGGAAACCGGTACGCATGAAGAGCTTATGAAACATAAGGGCTTATATCACCGCCTCTACTTACTGCAAAATGAAAGTTTAGCATGGACTGTAAAAAAATCTATATAATTATGAAAAATTTATCAACGAAAGGATCGAATAAAATGAAAAAAGAAGTGAACCAGAACCGACTGAATGGTAAAGATTTGATGAATGTAGGAATTTTTACGGCAATCAATGTTATTCTAGGAGTTGTAGTTGCAGTTGCTATTGGTCTAACCCCCATCGGTTTTATGATGATACCCTTTGTTGCAGCGATCATAATGGGCATTCCAATGATGCTTTACTTTACGAAAATAAAAAAGTTCGGCATGATTCTGATTTTTGAGCTCGTAAACGGAATAGTTCTTCTTCTGACCGGAATGGGACCTGATGCGTTGATTTGCGGAGTTGTAATTGGTCTGATTGTGGAATTTATTATCAAATCCGGCGACTATCGAAGTGCGAAGCGTGCCGTTTTTGGATATGCTCTTTTGATGCTCACCTCATGCGCCAACTATATCCATTGGCTGAATGCCAGTGCAGAATGGCTCAATAAAAATGCGGCGACATACGGACAGGATTTCATGTACACCATCTCCGGATGGCTTGACTATTGGTGGATGTTCCCTGCAGTTATCCTTTCCGCTTTTATCGGAGGCATACTTGGCGGTTTGCTTGGTCGGGCTGTACTGAAAAAGCACTTTTTGAGAAGTGGGCTGGTCTGATGAACACGATATTACGAAATACAAGGCCGACAGCAAAGCAGATGTATCTTGACCCACGTACAAAGATCCTGCTTTGCCTGACGGTTTCCTGTGTCATGATGTCAAGTGATATTATCGGAATAATGAGATTCGTGTTGCCATGCCTTGCCGCTATTCCTCTTTTATTTCTTGTTTTTTTGAAAAAAACAAAGATTGCAGCCTACTATGTTGTTATGTATATAGTCACCGCAACCGTACCGAGGCTATTGATGCCTCATGTGTCGCCACTGTTCAACCTCCTTTTCACCGGTATGATTGCCATGTTTACAAAGCTGCTGCCAGGGATGTCCATGTTTTGCCTTTTGATATTAACAACAACGGTAAGTGAATTTGTTGCAGCTATGGACAGACTGCATATATCCAAAAAAATTTCAGTTCCGGTATCCGTAATGTTTCGATTTATTCCTACAATTCGGGAGGAGTACAAAGCGATTCGTGATGCTATGCGTCTGCGGGACTTAAGCTGGCGCAATCCGATGGAAATGTTGGAATACAGAATGGTGCCTCTTCTGACAGGGTTGGTAACAATTGGAAATGAGCTGTCTACGTCAGCTCTCACGCGGGGATTGGATTCCCCACAGCGACGCACAAATATGTGCCCGATAGGATTTCACTGGCAGGATGCAGTCGCACTGTTGTTCTGTATTGCCATTATTATTTGCTATGTTCTTTCCGCATTCTTTGGGTGGTAGCTAAAATGTTTAGAAGGAGATTTTTCTTTGATAAAAGTTGAACATGTATCTTTTACTTATGAGAATGCCGAAAACGGTGCGGCGATTCTTGATAACTCCGCACAAATTTCCAAAGGAGAAATTGTATTGTTGTGTGGGGAGTCCGGCAGTGGGAAAACCACATTCAGCCGTTTGATTAATGGACTGATTCCAAACTATTATGAAGGGACACTCGTCGGTAAGGTTCAGGTTAATACTATGATTCCAAAAGAGCTTGAACTTCATGAACTGGCTCCTTATATTGGTTCTGTGTTTCAGAATCCTAAAGCACAATTCTATACCCTGGTAACGGATACCGAAATCGTCTTTTCCTGTGAAAATATGGGCATGGAGCGAAAAGATATACTAATGCGGTTTGATGATACGGTGACCGCAATGCGATTGGAACCACTGCTTGGCCGAAACTTATTTACACTAAGCGGCGGCGAAAAACAAAAAATAGCGTGTGCCTCTGTCCATGCTTTGCTGCCTGATATTTTGGTTTTGGATGAACCGACATCCAACCTGGATATTGGTACAATCCATGAGCTTGAGAATATTTTGTCTTTGTGGAAGGCGCAAGGAAAGACGGTTATTGTAGCAGAACACCGACTGGCTTGGCTTCGCAGACTTGCAGACCGGGTTCTGTATTTCAGGAAAGGAAAAATTGAACAAGAGTTCACCGGTGAGATTTTTTTCCGAAAGCCGCTTCCCTCTTTACATGAAATGGGCTTGCGTGGGATAAGCCACTTTGTGCCGCTGCGAGTGAGCAGCAAAAGGACAGATGAAGGGATAGAACTCCGGGATTTTTCTTTTACTGTCGGAAAGGAAAATCTCCTCAATATTGACTACCTGAAGATTCCAAAAGGCTCCGTTGTTGCAGTGCTGGGGAATAATGGTGCAGGAAAGACAACTCTGGCCAGGTGTTTGTGCGGCTTAGAAAGAAAAATTAAAGGAACCTTTTCATTCCTTGGGAGAGAATATAAATCGAAACAGAGACTGAAACTCTGTTACATGGTGATGCAGGATGTCAACCACCAGCTTTTTGCAGAAAGCGTTTTTGATGAGATAACACTTGGGGCTAAAAATATTTCTGAGGAAGAGAGAAAAAATTACACGGAGAACATTCTGTCCATGTTGGATCTGCTATCGTACAAGGATAGCCATCCCATGTCTCTTTCAGGCGGGCAGAAACAACGTGTGGCAATAGCCGGTGCCATTGCTACGCACAAGGAAATCATCGTGTATGATGAGCCAACCAGCGGATTGGACTACCGCCATATGAAAGAGGTCGCAGCTTGCATCCAAAAACTATCTGATATGGGCAAAACCCAATTTATTATAACCCATGATCCTGAACTTGTCGCATATTGTTGCGATTATATGATGTTTATGGACAACGGTATTGTGTCACATTTTGGGGAATGGACAGATGAAAATATAGCTTTTATTTCCCGCTATTTTGAAAATGAATAGGAAAATCAAATTACATTATTTGGCGCAATGAAAAATGCTATTTCATCTATCTTTACAAAAACAAAGCTGCTGTCAAGGATATGCTGTAACCTGAAAAGTTAATATGATTTGATCTGACGGCGATTTTGAAAGTGTCACAATTTCAAACCGCCGTTTTCTGTTTTGAAAAAGGATGCGGAGGATGTATAGCGTCACTCTATTCACAGAACACAGCGGTATCAAAGGAGGTATCGTCGTGTTTATTTTTCGTCATCTTAAGTTAAAGGGGATATATTCTATTTCCGGGTTTCCGTACCCTTACGGATAACCTGTTACATCATATACATATAGCTATCTTTTCATGTCCGATCCCGGCTGCCCTGTGCAGTCGGGATTTTTTGTGCCTACAAAAACTTTTTTTCAAAAATATTCGCTTTTCTTTGGCAGTTTTCAACTCTGTGTTGTTGAGGGTTTACGAAAGGGGAAATTCTACCCGCTTTCGCGGCTGCGAAAGGAGGTGAATACCATGAATGAACCTGAAAGAACCGAATGGCAGATACGCTGCGCATTTAACGGCTTCTGCAAGCGGACATTGAAAAACGAAAGTATCAATGCCCATCGGGATCTTAAAAAGCGGCAGGCACACGAAATTAACTTTTCCGACCTGACACCGAAAGAGGAAAACCAACTTTATACCTGTGAAGATTTTTTTACGGAAGATAAAGAAGAACAAACATTTTTCGCAGGTGGAAAGGAATTGAGTGCAAATCTTATTGCCGATGCGATCCACAGCTTGCCGGAAGAAAAAAGAAGAGCTGTCCTGCTCTACTACTTCTTTGATATGAGCGATGCGGAAATCGCAGCACTCTATCAGATTCCGAGAAGCACAGTGCAGTATCGAAGAACCAGCTCATTTGAGCTGTTGAAACGCTATTTGGAGGAACACGCTTATGACTACCCAGGCTGGTAAAACAACCGATGATGAACGCGGCTTGTTGCCTTATCCGGTAATCATAGCCGCAACCAAAGGAGAGCCACAGGCAATGAATATTGTCTGCCAGCATTACGCAGGCTATATCGCACACCTTTCTATGAGAAAGCTCCGTGATGAACGGGGAAACACCTATTACGGCATAGATGAGGATATGCGAGATCGCCTTCGCTCAAAGCTCATGCAGGCTGTCCTGATTTTCAAGATTTAAGATTGTAACAATCTGCGCTCCCCTTTCCGCAGACAAGGCAGAAAATACTTGCCGCCTGTTCTTTGACAAATATACCCGCAAGATAACGGCGGCGTATCATAGGGCAAACCGGACACTTTCCTTTTGTGCCTTAGCTGTGCGGAGAATACGCCATGACACTTCCCTACACGGAAGCCGAGCGAGAAATATTCTACCGCAAAGCAAGCGTAGCACCTTGCAAGCCATGACAGCACAAAATATATAATGATACTCCCTTACAGCCACAGTCCGAGCGTTAGAAGCGTCGCAGGCAATGGGTAGGGCTACATGAGAACCATGCAGGGGTGAGATTCCCGTGAGGCTAATGCTTACAGCCATCCGGTAATGCCTTTCTTAAATATGAATATCAGAACTTTTACTTATACCTATTTTGAGAAAGGGGGCGATGAGATGAATCAAACGGATGTGCCTATCTGGGAGAAATATACCCTTACCATAGAAGAAGCGGCAAAGTATTTTCGCATCGGAGAAAATAAGCTGCGAAAACTGGCAGAAGAAAATCCTACTGCAAATTGGGTTATATTAAATGGCAACCGTATTCAGATCAAGCGCAGACAGTTTGAAAAAATGATCGATACGGTTGACACAATCTAATGGAGATCGAGCCTTGACGATGGTATAATAGATATAGCATATCAAGGCTCTTTCCGTCTTGGAAAGGAGCATAAAATGTCAGGAAAAAGACGGGACAGCAAGAACCGAGTTTTGCGGTCAGGTGAGAGCCAGAGAAAAGACGGGAGATATGCTTACAAATATACAGATACCTTTGGGAAACCGCAATTTGTGTACGCATGGAAATTAGTTCCTACGGATAAGACCCCTAAGGGTAAGCGTGAGGATAAATCCCTGCGTGAAAAGGTTAAGGAAATACAAAAAGACCTTGATGACGGGATTGACCCTGTAGGAAAGAAAATGACCGTATGCCAGCTTTATGAGAAGCACATACGAAATCATGCAAATGTAAGGCATGGTACAAAACAAGGTCGAAAGCAGCTCATGAGAATACTTGAGAAAGATACAATCGGAGCATGCAGCATTGAGAATGTAAAAATGTCTGATGCAAAGGAATGGGCTTTACGCATGAAAGAAAAAGGCTATTCTTTTATCACGATTAGCAACCATAAGCGTTCTCTAAAGGCAGCTTTTTACACCGCTATTCAGGATGACTGTATCAGAAAAAATCCTTTTGACTTTCATATCAATACAGTTATTGAGGATGACACCGAGCCGAAAATTCCTCTTTCGCCCATGCAGGAAGAAAGCCTGCTTTCCTTCGTGAAAAGCGATAAGGTCTATTACAAGTATTATGATGAGCTTATCATTCTGCTTGGAACAGGACTTCGTATTTCCGAGTTTTGCGGACTAACGGACAGTGATATTGACTTTGAGAATCGGACAATCAATGTAGATCATCAGCTTCAATACTCCGGTAAAAAGTCCTACCGCATAGAAACTCCGAAAACGGAAAACGGCATTCGTAAAATTCCAATGAGTGACCGCGTACTGGAAGCCTTGCAGAGAGTGATGCAGAACCGAAGAAAAAGCGATTTTACTGTTGACGGTTATACAGGCTTTCTCTTTCTTACAAGAAACGGAACACCTCAAAACTACATTAACTATGATATTATGTTTCGCAAACTTGTAGAAAAGTACAACAAGAAACACGAGGAAGTTTTGCCGGTGGTAACAACACCTCATACTCTGCGGCACACATTCTGTACCAATATGGCAAATGCGGGAATGAATCCGAAAGCCTTGCAGTATCTTATTGGACACGCCAACATAACGATGACCCTGAACTATTACGCACACGCCACCTTTGACAGCGCACAGGCGGAATTTTTCAGACTGGTGGCTTAAAGGAAAAGAGATGTTTTACTACTTCTTTACTACCTTTCAAAGCGAAAACACAAGCGGATTTAAGAAAATATGTGAGTATCTCCCGATAGATAAAATACCGGCAATGCCTGTAAAGACAGGCTATACCGGCATATAAGAAGTTTTGAGAAGATAGTTAAAAATCGTATTAGAGTTTATATAAATATTTAATAATTGATTTACTGGTATTGATTGTAAAAAATTGATATAATCATAGTAATTATCGCTTTAAAAATTAAGCGCAACAGGAGGTTAGAATCTATGGGACTTATTTCAGCTATAAGCGGTGCAGCAGGTGGTGTACTGGCAGATTCATGGAGAGACTATTTCTATGAGGATTCATTGGAAGGTGATTTACTCGTAACAAAAGGTAAAAAAAGAGTGGACCAGAGAGGTTCAAATAATAAATCTACAAATAATGTTATTACAGACGGCTCTATTATTGCGGTGGCGGACGGTCAGTGTATGATAGTGGTTGAAAACGGAAAAATAAAGGATGTCTGTGCCGAAACCGGGAAATATGTATACAGTAATACTGAAGAGCCTACTATTTTTGCAGGTAATCTTAAAGAAACTGTAAAAAGGACATGGGAGCAGTTTAAGAGCAGATTGGCGTTTGGAGGCGGTGCTACCGGAGATACCAGAGTCTATTATATCAATACAAAGGAGGTACCGGGATTTAAATTCGGAACTTCCACACCTATACCATACAGAATAGTGGATTCAAATATCGGACTTGATATTGATTCCAAAATCAGATGTCATGGTGAATATTCTTTCAAAATAGTAGATCCTTTACTTTTTTATCAAAATGTAACAGGAAATATAGCAGGTGATTACAGACTTGAGGGGAAGCTTTTAGATCAGATGACTGCAGATCTTTTAAATTCGCTTCAGCCTGCATTTGGAAGACTTTCGGGAATAGGCTCAAGATACAGTGATATTCCTAATCATGCTATGGAGCTTGCGGATGAGCTTAACAGTATAATGTCAAGTAAGTGGGGAGACAGACTTGGAATTGAGGTTGCTTCATTTGCAATAAGCGGTATGTCTATTCCACCGGAAGATGAGGACATGATAAAGCAGCTTCAAAGAACAGCTGTTTTCCAGAAAGCATCTATGGCGGCTGCAAACCTTAGTTCGGCACAGGCTGATGCTATGAGAGATGCGGCAAAAAATACAGCAGGTGCTATGATGGGATTTGCAGGTATGAATATGGCAAGTCAGATGGGCGGAATGAATGCCAATCAGCTCTATCAAATGGCAGCAAATGAGCAGGCACAGCAGCAGGCTAATCAACAAATATATGGTAATCAACCAAATATGAACGGTATGCCGCAGCAGGGCAATCAGATGTCACAGGGCGGTAATGCTATGCCGCAAAGCGGCGGTCAGCAGGCGGCGGATGGCTGGACTTGCAGCCAAGGTCATTCACATAATACAGGAAAGTTCTGCTCAGAATGTGGAGAGCCTAAGCCTGTAGCAGCTCAAATTCATTGCTCGTCATGCGGATATACTCCAAATGATCCGAGCAATCCTCCAAAGTTTTGCCCGGAGTGTGGAAAACCGTTCTAAATTAGATGATTTAATTGAATGGAGACTTTATGAATAATATAGACAAGGTAACCCTTACAATTCCTAAAGAAAAAAATATTGCATTGATTGCACATGACGGAAAAAAGCCTGATATTATAAAATGGTGTGAAGATAATAAGGATATACTGGCAAAGCATAAACTGTATGGAACAGGTACTACAGCCAGGCTTATTACAGAAAAGACGGGACTTACCGTGAAGGGGTATAACTCAGGTCCGCTTGGCGGAGATCAGCAAATAGGCGCCAGAGTGGTGGAAGGTAAGATAGATTTTGTTATATTCTTTACAGATCCGCTTACTGCAGCACCTCATGATCCTGATGTTAAGGCATTGCTTCGAATAGTACAGGTTTATGATGTACCTATGGCTATAAACAAATCAAGTGCCGATTTTCTTATAACATCTTCGCTTATGGATACGGAATATGATCATGATGTTATAAATTTTAAAGAAAATATTTCCCAAAGGGTTAAGGAAATGTCATAGATATGACTTGCAGGGAAGCCAGAAAGCTCATCATACCGTTTATACATGATGAGCTTTCCATAGAAGAAACAAGAGATTTTTTGCAACATGTAAGGGGTTGCAAAGCTTGTATGGATGAGCTTGAAATCTATTATATAGTTCACGTGGGACTGGATAAGTCGGATAGTGAGGACATCGAATATGATTTGACAGCTGCCCTTAACAGTCACATAAGAGAAGCATACCAGAGAATTTTTATAATATTCCTGGGTATGGTTTTGAAGTATTCCATAAATACGCTTATGTTTTTCGGAGTATTTATCATAGCAATGATGCAATTAAGAATATGGTTCTTTTAGTAGGAGATATATGAAAAAATTAGTTCTGATAGACGGACATAGTATTTTAAACAGAGCTTTTTACGGAGTTCCGGAGCTTTCAAACTCACAGGGAGTTCATACAAATGCGGTTTACGGTTTTTTGAATATTATGTTCAAAGTTTTGGACGAGGAGGCGGCTGATTATATAGCAGTCGCTTTTGACTTGTCTGCCCCTACATTCAGGCATAAGGCGTATGCGGAATATAAGGGTACAAGAAAGTCAATGCCTGATGAACTCAGGGAGCAGGTACCGCTTATAAAGGAAGTACTTTCATCTATGAATATCCCCATTCTCACAAAGGAGGGATATGAGGCGGATGATATAATAGGTACTATTGCAAAGAGATATCAAAGTGATGAGGTTTTTGTCAGTGTATTATCAGGTGACAGGGATCTTTTGCAGCTTAGTGATACTCATATAAAAATAAGAATTCCAAAGACATCAAAGGGAGTGACTACAGTTCACGACTATTTGCCTGAGGATGTAATGAATGAATATGGTGTAACACCAAAGGAATTTATAGATGTAAAGGCACTTATGGGAGATACATCCGATAATGTACCGGGAGTACCTTCAATAGGTGAAAAAACAGCTACAAAAATAATACAGGAATATCATTCCATCGAAAATGCCATAGAACATGTGGATAAATTAAAACCGCCAAGGGCATCAAAGGCATTGGCTGAGCATATAGAAGATGCAAAGTTTTCAAAGATGCTTGTAACCATAGTGACAGATGCACCGATAGAAACGGAAATTTCCGATATGGTGGTGGGAAATCTTTATACAAAGGAGAGCCTTGAGTGGATAAATAAGCTGGAGTTTAAATCCTTCTTAAAAAGATATGAAAATGTAGAAACGACAAGTAATATAGAAATAGAGACAGATATTATAAATACCGGGGAAAATTGGGAGAGCCTTTATAAAATCTTAAAAAAAGCAAGGGAATTCGGTATATCCGTTTGTTTGGAGGAAACTGCTATAAAAAGCTATCATACGAGTGAACTATATGCCATTTCCATTACTTTGGATAACAAAAGTTATATTATAAAGGATCTGGATAATATAGCAGAGATATTGGAGCAAATCACGGCTTTGGATGCAAAAAAATATATACTTTCTCTAAAGCCTCTTTTAAAATTGCTTAAAAGTATGGAAAATGCAAAGAATTTCTATGATATATCCGTAGCGGCATATCTTATAAATCCTTTAAAGGACAGTTATTTTGTTGAAGATATCGCCGGAGATTATATGGGAAGTGCCTGTTCTTCAAAGTCTGAGATGATAGGCAAGGCGAAGTTAAATGAGGTTTTAAGATTTAATGATGAAAAGGCGATAAATTACTTTGCTATGGAAAGTTATGTTGCAGTACATTCAGGAGAAAATATATTGAAAAAATTATCGGAGCTTGGGCTTGATGATTTATATAAAAATATAGAAATGCCTTTGATATATTCACTTGCAAAGATGGAGAATACCGGAGTAAGAGTGGATGAAGAAAGATTAAAAAAATATGCAAATACCTTGCTTGAAAAAATAGATAAACTTGAAGAAAGCATTATTTCAAAGGCGGGAGAGAGCTTTAATATAAATTCTCCAAAGCAGCTTGGAGAGATATTATTTGGAAAACTTAAACTCTCCGGAGGAAAAAAGACCAAGACGGGGTATTCAACTGCCGCCGATGTACTTGAAAAGCTGGCTCTGGAGCATGAGATAATAAGAGATATACTTGAATACCGCCAGCTGACAAAGCTTAATTCAACCTATGCTACAGGACTTGCAGGCTATATAAGAGAAGACGGTCGTATACATGGTACATTTAATCAGACCATCACAGCTACAGGGCGTATTTCATCCACAGAGCCGAATCTGCAAAATATTCCGGTAAGGACTGAGATGGGCAGCAAAATCAGGGATATTTTTGTGCCGAAGCCAGGATATGTATTTGTGGATGCGGATTATTCACAGATAGAGTTAAGAGTTCTGGCTTCGCTTTCAGGTGATGAAAAACTTATAGAAAGCTATCATTCTGCGGCAGATATACATGCAGCTACGGCATCACAGGTTTTCCATGTGCCGCTTGAGGAGGTAACACCTGAACTTAGAAGAAATGCAAAGGCTGTAAACTTCGGGGTGGTTTATGGCATATCGGCATTCGGACTTTCAGAAGACCTTAGTATATCCAGAAAAGAAGCGCTTGATTATATAAATAATTATTTTAAAATCTATGGCGGTGTAAAAAAGTTTTTGGATAAGCAGGTGGCTGATGCCAAGGAAAAAGGCTTTGTAAAGACAATGTTTGGAAGAATCAGACCTATACCTGAGATAAAAAGTTCCAATTTTATGACCAGATCCTTTGGTGACAGAGTGGCAATGAACTCACCGATACAGGGAAGTGCCGCAGATATTATGAAGATATCCATGCTTAAGGTGGATGAGGCGCTGAAAGAGAGCGGATATGATGCAAATATTGTATTGCAAATTCATGATGAGCTTTTGATAGAGGTAAAGGAAGAAGAGGCGGAGAAAGTATCAAAGCTTGTGGAGAAGACCATGAAAGAGGCTGTAAGTCTTAAAGTGCCTCTGGAAGTGGATGCCCACATAGGAAAAACATGGTTGGAGGCAAAATAATGAATATTTTGCTCCTCGGCGGCATAGGTTCCGGAAAAAGTGAAGCTTTAAAAATACTTAAAGAAGAATTTTCTGCAAATATTATTGAGGCTGATAAAATAGCACATTTTTTATATGAAAAAGACAGGACAGGATATACTGCCCTAAAGTCTGTTTTTGGAGATTTGATACTGGATGATAAAAAAAACATTGATAGAAAAAAATTAGGTGATATACTTTACTATGATAAAGACAAACTGCATAGGGTAAACGGTATAATACATCCATTGGTAAATGATGAAATCAAAAGAAGACTTTTAGAGAACAGATTAAATGTGGTGGAGCAGGCACTTTTGCCGAATGATAAAAAAATCTATAATTCCATCTGGTATCTGCATACGGATAAAGATATCAGGATAGAGAGATTGATAAATACAAGAGGCTTGGAAAGAGATAGGATAGAGCAGATAATCTCAAAGCAGCCAAATGAGTCCGAGTTTGAGGCTATTGCGGATATAATTATACAAAATAACGGTGACAGGTCTGAATTGGAAAAAAACATAAGAGAGGCTTTGAGGTGATATTTTGAGACTGGTTAGCTTGGCGAGTGGAAGTGACGGCAATTCCACATATATCGGCAGTGAAAACACCCACATTTTGGTGGACGCCGGTATATCCAATAAAAAAATAGAAACAAGATTAAATGAACTGGGACTTTGCGGCAGGGATATTTCGGGGATTTTCCTGACACATGAACATAGCGATCATATAGCAGGTTTGGAAGTTTTTGTAAGAAAAAATGAAATACCTGTATATGCTTCCGAGGGTACACTAAAATATTTAAAGGATAGAGATAAATACTCCAAAATAACGGATTATTTTCATATAATAGAATCAAAAAGACATATAAGGCTTGGAGATTTGGATGTTTTGGCATTTGATATAGACCATGATGCCAATGAGCCTTTCGGATACAGAGTGGAATCCGGAGATAAAAAGATTGCCGTAGCTACAGACCTTGGAAGATATACAAAGGATATAGTCGGTTATCTTTCAAATCTTGATGCATTACTTATAGAGGCAAACCATGATATAAGAATGCTGGAGACCGGCCCATATCCCTATGAGCTTAAAAGAAGGATCTTAAGTGAGAAGGGGCATTTATCCAATGAAAATTCAGGTAAGCTTATATGTGAAATATTAAATGACAGGATCAAAAAGATTTTCCTCGGACATCTGTCTGATAAAAACAATCTTCCGGAGCTGGCACTTGAAAGCGTAAGATTTGAAATTTTTGCAGATGAAAGACCTTATAGTCCGGAAGATTTTGACATAGAGGTTGCAAAAAGAGACGAATTATCGGAGATTTGTTATATTTAGCATTAGGAATGGAGAAAATTATGAACAAGGTTATAATAACTGTGGTAGGCAAGGATACGGTAGGTATTATAGCAGGAGTATGTACCTATCTTGCGAATAATAAAATAAATATATTGGATATATCCCAAACTATTGTAAGCGGATATTTTAACATGATGATGATTACAGATATGGAAAAGTCCACAGTGAATTTCACAAAGGTTTCAGAGGATTTGGATGCCCTTGGAGACAGTATAGGGGTAAAGATAAAAGCCCAAAAGGAAGAAATTTTTGAATCCATGCACAGACTCTAGGAGGAATTATGCTGAACATGTTTGAAGTAATAGAAACCAATGACATGATAGACAAAGATCTGTTGGATGTCAGGACTATTACTATCGGAATAAGCTTACTTGACTGTATAGATACGGACCTTGATAAGCTTTGTAAAAAGATATACGATAAGATCACAAATACCGCAAAGGATTTGGTGAGGGTGGGTGATGAAATATCAAAAGATTTCGGAGTGCCCATTGTAAATAAAAGAATATCAGTTACACCTATTGCACTTGTGGGCGGCAGCGCCTGTAAGAGTAAAGAGGATTTTGTACAAATAGCAAAGACACTTGATAAGGCGGCAAAGTGTCTGGGAGTGAATTTCCTTGGAGGATATTCAGCCATAGTATCAAAGGGAATAACTGCGGCGGACAGACTTCTTATGGAGTCCATACCGCAGGCTATGAATGAGACGGATTTTATATGCAGTTCTGTAAACTTAGGTTCCACAAAATCAGGGCTTAATATGGATGCTGTAAGGCTTATGGGAAAGATTGTAAAAGAGACTGCCCTTATGACAGCGGACAGAGATTCTATAGGCTGTGCAAAGCTGGTTGTATTTTGTAATGCTCCGGATGATAATCCCTTTATGGCAGGTGCATTCCATGGTGTTACCGAGGCGGATGCCATTATAAATGTAGGTGTCAGCGGACCGGGAGTGGTGCGTGCGGCTTTAAAAAATGCCAGAGGCGAAAATTTTGAGGTACTTTGTGAGACCATCAAAAAGACCGCTTTTAAGATTACAAGAGTAGGACAGCTGGTGGCAAGAGAAGCCTCAAAGAGACTTGGTATACCTTTCGGTATCATAGATCTTTCTTTGGCGCCTACACCTTCGGTAGGTGATTCGGTAGCTGAAATACTTGAAGAAATCGGTCTTGAGAGAGTGGGAGCACCGGGAACTACGGCGGCACTTGCACTTTTAAATGATCAGGTAAAAAAGGGCGGTGTTATGGCATCTTCCTATGTAGGCGGACTTTCGGGCGCATTTATACCTGTATCTGAGGATCAGGGTATGATAGATGCTGTAAATGCCGAAGCCCTGACTTTAGAAAAGCTTGAGGCAATGACCTGTGTATGCTCTGTCGGACTTGATATGATTGCAATACCGGGAGATACTTCAGAAGAAACTATAGCAGGCATTATTGCGGATGAGGCTGCTATAGGAATGATAAATCAAAAGACCACAGCAGTAAGGCTCATACCTGTTATAGGCAAGGGAGAGGGGGAGGTGGTAGAATTTGGCGGACTTTTGGGATATGCTCCTATAATGCCTGTAAACAGCTTTTCCTGTGAGAAATTTGTAAACAGAGGAGGCAGAATACCTGCGCCTATACATAGCTTTAAGAATTAAAAGAAAAGCCGGTAAAACGGCATATAAATGGGGCTGTCACAAACTTGAAACAGCCCCATATTTTTATTATTTTATCAACTTAAATCCCGGGAAATATCGGAAGATTACTTTTGCAATTATCTTTTCTTTATATACATACGGGTGAACCCACCTTCTGGAGTCGGCGGAGTTGTTTCTGTTATCTCCCAGACAAAAGTAAGCCCCCTCGGGCACTTCAAAATGCATATCCGATTCGGGAATCATAGCTTCCTTGATATAGTCTTCCTCAAGAGGAGTTTCGGAATTATTTAAATAAACCCTGCCCTCCTTGATATCTACAACATCTCCCGGCTCACCGATAATTCTTTTTACATAGTATAAGCTTTCATCATCCGGAAACTTAAATATAATGATATCTCCACGCTTAGGCTCCTGGAAAAGATAAGTAAGTCTAAAGCCAACCACTCTATCACCGGTCATTATCGTGTTTTCCATAGAGGCGGACGGCACTCTTGAATTAGCTATAATAAAAAGGTTCAGCACCAGTGCTATTATTGCCGCTACCACTATTATAGAAATCCAACTGAAAATTTCTTTTACAACATCAAAATCTGAATTGTTCTTCATTATCTTCTCCAATCTAATTTTGCAGCACAAAATTTTTTTTGTTTGAACTCATACTATTTTACGATAATTGAATTTATAATACAACCAAATGATAAAATTATTTTGGAAATAGTAATAAATATCTTGATAAGACTTTAAAGTTTTAAATATTATATGTGATTACTTTTATGGTATAATAAATATGTAATGTGTATTGATATAATGGTTAGTACAAAAACAGTATAAAAAATGATTTTGAAGTATCATTCGGGGAAAATGTTAAAAAGAAGATGAAGGATAAGTCAGCAAGTATTTTGAAGATAATATTATGGCTTCATACACCATAAGGGAAGCTGATAAAATTGAGCATAAGATTATCTATAACTATCCTCTTACTGCATTTGAGGAGCTTGCTACTAATGCTATTTTGCATAAAGAATATGATACACCTGAATATGTAGGAATATATATTTACAAGGATAGAATTTCTTTTGTAAACCATAACAGACCACTTCCTCCTGTAACTATCGAAGCTCTTAATAGAGACAGAAGTTTTGATAGAAGGCAGTATCTTAATAAAGAGCTTAAAGATATGTTCTTTTCTCTTAATCTGATAGAGTCCTACGGATCAGGAATAAGGCGTGCAAAAGATGCACTATTAGAAAATGGTTCTCCTGAGCTTAAGTTTTATCCTGACAATGAAGAAGATAACTATACTAATGCAGTTATGGGTGTGAACAAAGAATTTTTGAAAGAGTTTAATGATAGTACTACCAAAGAAACTACCAAAGAAACTACCAAAGAAATAAGTAGTATCCAAGAACAAATAGTTCTTCTTATGAAAAGTAATTCAAGTATTACCGCGGAACAGATAGCAAATGAGATTAAAGAAATATCAGCAGATGGAGTGCGATACCATATAAGGAATCTTAAAGCTCATGGAGTTATTAAAAGAGAAGGCTCTACCAAGTCAGGTAAATGGGTAGTGCTGAAATAGAATAAACAAGGTCATAGAATCAAAAGGTGATTAGAGCACTTTATGCTGTCTGATGATTTGACTTATGAGGAGATATTAAGGCTGTTTGTAAATGACGGTCAGGAAAATTCTTTTGACGGTGTAATAGTGGATGCGAAGAGCTCTGTAGACGGACTTTTTCATAAAGTAGACAGCTTTGAAGATTTTTATAAATATACTGAGCCGGTAAAGCAGTTTAAACCTGAATATAAGCCTATAGTTGATTAGGTGAATGTAGGTGGCAACTGATAAATACATATAAAATAATTATATAAATAATAATAATCACATTTACATCTGTAAGTTTATAACATTTACTTTCCAGTTTTGTAAAAGAATAGTATAATCTATATAAATGTTATGGAGCGGATAAGCGGGCGGTATCTTATCTGAACTATTACTCAGATTGTTAGAAGGAAGGTTAGGCTATGGATAAGAATTTATATGATTTGATGGATTGGGCAGCAATAGAAGAAATCACTTATTCTGAATGTGATAGACCAAGTAAGATTCTGGGTTCACATAGGGTTGAAAACGGTTTTTTGGTTCAAACCTTTATCCCAAGTGCAAAAGAGATAGGGTTATTGATTGACGGCAATAAAAACCCTGTAGCTATGCAATGTGTGGACGAAGCGGGATTTTTCGCATGCTTTGTCGGAAGAAAGCAGGCATTCAAATACAAGTTTATAGTGAAATATGATAATGAAGTAGAACAGACGATTTCTGATCCATATTCCTTTGAAAGTATTTATACTGAGGAAGATTTATCAAAGTTTGATGCCGGAATCAACTATGAGATATATGAAAAAATGGGAGCAAAGCCCATGACTCTCTCAGGTGTGGAGGGTGTAAACTTCTCAGTATGGGCACCGGAGGCGATGAGAGTATCGGTAGTAGGCGATTTTAACCTTTGGGACGGAAGAAGACATCAAATGAACAGACTTGGAGATTTCGGTATATTTGAGATATTTATACCGGGTGTGCGTGTGGGAGATCTCTATAAGTTTGAGGTAAAGAATAAAAAGGGCGAGCCGATGCTAAAGTCGGATCCCTATGCATTCTACTCAGAACTTCGTCCAAATACTGCAAGTATAGTGGCGGATATTTCAGACTTTGAATGGGCTGACGGAGATTGGATGGATAACAGAGGGGATTCCCAGTCCACAAAAATAAATGAATCCGCAGCTATGAATATATATGAATTGCATCTTGGTTCATGGATAAGAAAAGAGATGCAATATGATGAAAACGGCGAGGAAGTAAACGGCTCCGTATTCTATAATTACCGTGAAATAGCACATAAGTTGGCTGTTTATGTAAAGAAGATGAATTATACACATGTGGAAATAATGCCTGTAATGGAGCATCCGCTGGATGCCAGTTGGGGATATCAGGTAACAGGATATTACAGCCCTACAAGCAGATATGGAACCCCACAGGATTTTATGTATTTTATAAATTATTTACATAAAAAAGGTATCGGAGTAATAATAGACTGGGTACCGGCGCATTTCCCAAGAGATTTACATGGACTTGCATGTTTTGACGGCAGCCATCTGTATGAGCATGCCGATCCCAGACAGGGAGCACATCCGCACTGGGGTACTTTGATATACAATTATGCAAGACCGCAGGTGAGCAATTTCCTTATATCAAATGCACTTTTCTGGGCTGAAAAATACCATGTGGACGGTATAAGAATGGATGCGGTGGCTTCCATGCTCTATCTTGATTATGGAAAAAATGCCGGAGAGTGGGTTGCCAATATATATGGAGGCAATGAAAATCTGGATGCCATTGAGTTTTTAAAACATCTGAATTCGATATATAAAAAGAAAAACCCGTCAAGCCTTTTAATAGCCGAAGAGTCCACGGCATGGCCTAAAGTCAGCGGTGATCTGAATGATGGCGGACTTGGCTTTGACTATAAGTGGAATATGGGTTGGATGAATGACTTCCTTGAATTTATGAAGCTGGATCCGTATTTTAGAAGTGGTGATTATAATGCCTTGACCTTCTCACTTTTATATCATTACAGTGAGAACTTCATACTTGTTTTAAGCCATGATGAGGTGGTGCATGGTAAGGCGACGCTTGCAGGAAAGATGCCGGGAGCCACACAGGAAGAAAAGTTTGCCAATCTTAGAGCCGCTTATGGATATATGATGACTCATCCCGGTAAAAAGCTCCTCTTTATGGGGCAGGAGTTTGGACAGATGAATGAGTGGAATGAGGATGCTTCACTTGAGTGGAATCTTTTGGACTATGATATTCACAAAAAAATGCAAAAGTATTGCAAGGCATTAAATAAATTATATATTGAAAATCCTGCATTATATAAGCTTGATTATAATCCTGAGGGATTTGAGTGGATAAATTGTACTTCAAAGGATGAGAGTATAGTTATTTTCTTAAGAAAGACTAAGGAAGCAAAAGATACCTTGTTGGTTGTATGTAATTTTACTCCGGTAGTGTATGAAAAAGAGATAGGAGTTCCGTATAAGGGTGTATATAGCGAGATTTTCAACTCTGATGATAAGAAATTCGGCGGAAGCGGAGTAGGAAATAAGAGAGCAAAGAAATCAGTCAAGAAAAAAGTTGACGGAAGAGAAAACTCTTTGAAAGTAAAGATTCCACCAATGGCTATGATAGTATTTAAGTGTGAAGAACAGTGATTTTCAGTTATTTAATAAGTAGTTTATTCGGTACCGGAATTTGTTTAACAGCTGTGGCAAATTCCGGTTTGCCAAGTATATCGGAAAGTGATGTGGCACAATCCGTAGTGGAGGATATAGAAAACTTAAAGCCAAGTGTGATGATGCAGACTCTTAAGGAGATTTCGCCTTTCCTGCTTGCAATCGCATATAATATAGCTGTTGTAGTAATTGTATTGTTTATTTCAAGCCGGATTATAAAGCTCTTATCAAAGATGCTTGATAAGTTTTTAAAGAAGATAAATGTAGATTTGGCTGTAAGGAGATTTTTAATTTCCACATTAAAAGTAATAATGTATGCTCTTATAATCATGGCATTGGCTGAAAGGCTGGGAATAAATCAGGCTACAATAGTGGCTGTTTTGGGTTCTGCAGGTGTGGCTATAGGTCTGGCGTGGCAGGGGAGTCTCAGCAATTTTGCAGGAGGTATGATTATACTGGTCAGCCGCCCGTTCAGCAGAGGAGATTATATTATTACGCCCAAGGCTGAGGGGATTGTAGATACTATAGGAATAATATATACTATACTTTTGACTCCCGATAATAAGCGCATTTCCATACCGAACGGAGCATTGGCAAATGATGTTATAACAAATGTCACAGCCAATGATATAAGAAGAATAGATATTCAGGTAGGAGTTGCGTATAATACGGATATCAGAAGAGCAAAAAAGCTTATAAAAGAGGCTTTTGATGAAAACGGTCTGGTATTAAAAAATAATGAGATACTCTCCTATGTAAGCGAATTGGCATCATCCGCAGTTATACTCGGGGGCAGAGCCTGGTGTAAGACAGAGGATTACTGGACTGCCAGATGGGGAATCATAGAAGAGATAAAGGTTAAATTTGATAAAAACGGTATTGAGATTCCGTATGATCAATTAGAAGTACATATAAATGAATCAAAAAATTCATTAAGTAAAAAATAGATTGGAAATATTATGAAGAGAGCATGTGGTGTTTTATTGCCTGTATCAAGTCTTCCCGGAGATTACGGTATAGGTACCTTTTCAAAAAATGCATATGAGTTTGTGGACTTTTTAGAAAAGTCAGGTCAGAGCTATTGGCAGATATTGCCTCTGGCTCCTACAGGATACGGAGATTCTCCATACCAGTCAAGCTCCGCATTTGCAGGCAATGCCAATTATATAAGCCTTGAGTATCTTCTTGACAATTGTCTTTTGGATAAAGGTGATTTAAAGGATATATACTGGGGTGAAGAAGAAAAGATAGACTACGGTATTATGTGGGAGAACAGAGAAAAGCTTTTACATAAAGCCTTTTTAAACTTCCTGGAAGAAAAATATAAAGAAAAGAATATATCTGTAAAAGATACTCTTAAAGAAGATATCGGCACAGAGGATAAAAGAGTGCTTGAATCCGGTGAGTTTTCCTTGAATGATATCATTGACAAAGAAAAGATGCCTTATGAGGAAGATATCTTAACAGTAAAAGAATTTTATGAGCTGAAAGAAAATCTTTCAAGAGAAACAAAAGAGTTTTGTCTTTTTCAGGCTATAAAAAAGAGAAATTCTTATAAGCCATGGTATGACTGGGAAGATGATTTAAAGCTTAGAGATAATTCAGCAATTGAAAAGTTCAAGTCTGATGAAAAAGAGCTTATTCTATTCTATGAATGGATACAGGTATTGTTTAATGTAGAATGGAAAAAGATAAAAAAGTATGCCAATGATAAAAAAATTGAGATAATCGGTGATATGCCGATATATGTTTCACTTGATTCATGTGACAGTTGGGCAAATGAAAAGCTGTTTTTATTTGATGAGAACAAAAAGCCGAAAAAGGTGGCAGGTTGTCCACCGGATTATTTTTCACCGGAAGGTCAGCTTTGGGGCAATCCTCTGTATGACTGGGATTATCACAACAGTACGGATTATAAATGGTGGAAGGAAAGATTTGAATACAATCTGGAACTCTATGATTATATCAGACTGGATCATTTCAGAGGTTTTGACGAGTTTTATGCAATAGATGCCGATGCAAAGAATGCTATAATAGGAACATGGGAGAAAGGTCCCGGACTGCTGATGTTTAAGGCGGTAGAGAAGTATTTTAAAGACAGATTTGATATATTGCCGGTAATCGCCGAGGATATGGGACTGCTTACAGATTCTGTAATAGAGATGGTAAAGGAGAGCAATTTCCCATCTATGAAAGTACTGGAGTTTGCCTTTGACTCGGGTGATAAGAATATTTATCTGCCGCATAATTATGACAGAAACTGTGTGGCATATACCGGAACTCATGATAATACAACTCTCAGGGCATGGCTTGACGAGCAAAAAGGTGATGTAAAGGAATTCATTATCAAATATCTCGGAGCGGAGAACACAGCTGAAGATAATTTGCATCTTGTATGTATCAGGACATTGTTTGCATCAGTGGCTGATACGGTAATAATACCTATACAGGATTATCTGGGACTTGGAGAGAGTGCAAGAATCAACACTCCGGGTACATTGGGTGAGAACTGGAAGTGGAGATTAAATAAAAAATCTATAGATGATAAGCTTATAGGATATATGAGCCTGTTGGCAGGTATGTATTCCAGAAAGTGCTGATATTTTAATATATAAGAGCTATTGTACTAAGGTATAAATTAAGGATATATGAATTATCCGACATAATTTATATTATATGATTAGTATAATGGCTCTTTTTATTAAATTAAATGAATATAAAAACTTTATTTTAGTAGAGAAATAAAGTGTTGACAAAACTACTTTAGCATGCTACCATAAGAAAGTACAAAGGAACATTAAAAAAGCAAGCGAAAAAATGAGGTGTATTATGAAAAAAATGTATTTATTGGGAATTTTGGCAGCATTTGTTTTGGCAGGTTGTTCATCAGCAAAGCCGGCTGAAAGTTCATCAGCTGACACAAGTAAGGCTGAAACTACGGTAGCAGGTGAAACAACTACAGCGGCAGTCACAGACAGCAAGAATACTTTTACAGTGGGATTTGATCAGGACTTTCCACCTATGGGATTTGTAGGAGATGACGGAGAGTTTACAGGATTTGATTTGGAGCTGGCGGCAGAAGTTGCAAAACGCCTCGGCAAGGAGATAAAGTATCAGCCTATAGCATGGGATGCAAAGGATATGGAACTTTCCTCAGGAACTATTGATTGTATTTGGAACGGTTTCAGTATCCAGGGCAGAGAAGATAAGTACACATGGTCAAAGCCATATATGAATAATGAACAGGTATTTGTTGTAAAATCGGATTCAAGTATTGAGTCAATAGAGGATTTGGCAGGAAAGACGGTAGAAGTTCAAGCGGATTCATCAGCGGAAGCCGCATTAAAAGAAAATACGGAGTTGGCATCAACCTTTGGTAAGTTACAGACTGTAGCCGATTATAATACAGGATTTATGGATCTTGATATGGGCGGTGTGGATGCCATAGCTATGGACAGTGTAGTAGCAAACTATCAGATAACCAAAAGAGGAGGCGAAGGCTTTACAGTACTTGATACACCACTTTCCACAGAAGAGTACGGTATCGGATTTAAGCTTGGAAATGAAGCCCTCAGAGATGAAGTACAAAAGGCACTTGATGAAATGAAGGCTGACGGAACTATGAAAACTATTTCGGAAAAATGGTTTGGTAAGGATGTTACCACCTTAAACTAATGATGGGGCGCCGACAGATATCTGCCGGCGTTTTATTATTCTAAAAGTTTTATTTTGTAATTCTTTCAGTTCCAAAAAAGAACTTATGGTAGGATTGCAAAATAAAGGATATAATAGTAAGATATTTACACTGATTGGAGATTTTATGAATATTCTTGATATTGCATTAAAACTTGCGCCGGGAATGCTTGTAAGTATACAGATATTTTTTACAACTCTGCTGCTTTCACTTCCTCTTGGACTTGTTGTAGCTTTTGGAAGATTGAGCAAAATAAAGGTTGTTTCATATATATGTAAAATATATATTTCCATAATGCGTGGAACACCGCTTATGCTTCAGCTGATGGTGGTTTACTTCGGACCATATTATATTTTCGGGGTTTCCATCTCGGGAAGTTATAGAGTAATAGCTACCGTAATAGGTTTTGTAATAAATTATGCGGCATATTTTGCGGAAATATACAGGAGCGGAATACAGTCTATGCCAAGCGGGCAGTATGAAGCCGCTAAAATACTGGGATATAGTAAATCACAAACTTTTTTTATTATAATATTGCCACAGGTAATAAAAAGAATTTTGCCGTCTATAACAAATGAGGTAATCACATTGGTAAAAGATACATCATTGGCATTTACAATCAGTGTAGCCGAGATGTTTACAATGGCAAAGGCACTGGCAAGCAGTACAACAAGTATGTATCCATTTGTCTGTGCGGCATTATTTTATTATATGTTTAATGCGATAGTAGCATTTGTTATGGATATGATTGAGAAAAAATTGGAATATTACAAGTAGGTGATTATGGCATTATTAAGTATGAAATCAGTTAAAAAATCCTTTGACGGTGTGGAAATTTTAAAGGGTATATCACTGGAAGTAAATGAAGGTGAGATTTTAAGTATTATAGGTCCTTCAGGCTCAGGCAAGTCTACACTTTTAAGATGTGCCACTTTGCTTGAGGAGATGGATGACGGGGAGCTATATTATAATGGCAATGCGGTTTGCAAAAGTTTAGACTCAAAGGCTGTTTATGAAAGTCATAGTAAACTAAAAAAGATTTCGGAATGTTTCGGACTGGTATTTCAAAACTTTAATCTTTTCCCGCATATGAATGTATTGCAAAATATATGTGATGCACCGATCAGGGTTCAAAAAAGGGATAAGAGTAGTGTGGAGAAGGAGGCATTTGCCTTACTAAAAAAGATGGGGCTTGAAGACCGTGCAAAGGCATACCCTTTCCAGCTCTCGGGCGGACAGTCTCAAAGAGTTGCTATTGCAAGAGCATTGGCACTCAATCCTAAAATACTCTTTTTTGATGAGCCTACCTCCGCACTTGATCCGGAGCTTACAGGCGAGGTATTAAAGGTGATAAAATCTTTATCGGATTTGGATATTGCAATGGTCATTGTCACCCATGAGATGGCATTTGCAAGAGAGATATCTGATAAGGTAATATTTATGTCTGACGGGGTTATTGTGGAGTCGGGAACCCCTGAAGAAGTCTTTGCATCCAATAATGAAAGGACAAAAAACTTTATAGGTGCATTAAGCAAATAAATAAAAAGGTGGATAATATGAAATACATAGTTGTACTTGGAGACGGAATGGCAGACAGAGATATTCCAAAGCTTGGGAATAAGACTGTACTTGATGTGGCAAAAAAGCCGAATATTGACGGTTTAAAGGGTATACTCGGTATGACAAGAACAGTGCCGAATGAGCTTAAGCCCGGCAGTGATGTGGCAAATCTCGCAGTGATGGGATACAATCCTTTGGAATGTTATACCGGTCGCTCACCTCTTGAGGCGGTCAGCATAGGTATAAAAATGAATGACACAGATGTTGCAATAAGATGTAATCTGGTAACATTATCGGATGAGAGTGATTCCAAATCAAGAACAATGCTTGACTACTCCGCAGGTGAGATTTCAACTGAGGAAGCAAGGCAGCTTATAGAGGCTGTTGAAAAAGAACTCGGAGATAATGAGTTTAAGTTTTATCCCGGCATATCCTATCGTCATTGCCTTATATGGGATAATGGAAATACAGGGCTTGAGCTTACACCGCCACATGATATTTCAGACAGAGTGATAGGTGAGTATCTGCCAAAGGATACAAAGATTCTAAGTCTGATGGAGAAAAGCTATAATATTTTAAAGGATCATCCGGTGAATTTAAAGAGAAAAGCTGAGGGTAAAAACCCTGCGAACTCTATATGGCTTTGGGGTGAGGGTACTAAGCCGAATGTAGATAATTTTGAGAAAAAGAACGGACTTAAGGGTGCCGTTATCTCAGCAGTGGATCTTATAAAGGGCATCGGGCTCAGTGCAGGAATGGAAAGCATTGATGTAGACGGTGCAACAGGTACTGTGGATACAAATTATGAGGGAAAGCTTGCAGCGGCAAAAAAGACCTTGCTTACAGACGGCAATGATTTTGTATATATTCATTTGGAAGGTCCGGATGAATGCGGGCATCATGGAGATATTGAAGGTAAGGTTTTAGCAGTAGAGAGAATTGATGAAAAAGTGGTAGGTCCGCTTTGCAAGGCATTAAGGGATGCAAATGAAGACTTTGCCATGCTTATAATGCCCGATCACCCAACACCTATAGAGACCAAAACTCATTCCTCAGATCCCGTTCCGTTTAAGATATACAGATCAAATAATGAAACAGATGTTGCAAAGGCTTATACTGAAAAGAATGCAAAAGAATCCGGAATATTCATAGAGGATGGATATACACTTTTAGCAAAATTTATAAATAATGAATTATAATAAAGAGAGTCGCTTTGGCGGCTCTTTTTATACTTTGCAGGGAGAATGTAGACTTATATTGGTATAACCGGCTTTATATCTAATTATATTATATGTATATGGATGATTACAGGGATTACAGATACATAAGATATGGACAGATTATTACTTGATATATAGTTTTTAATACTATATACTAATGTTATGAAAACCAATATAAAAATTTTTAATGATATGATAAAGCATTTTGAGGAACTTGATATTGTAAAATCGGAGGATATTCCCGATATTTTATTATATATGGATCAGATGACGGGATTGATTGATGAGAAGCTTCGAAGTTTTAAAAGAGAGGAGGAGGACAAACTTCTTACAAAAACCATGATCAATAATTACACCAAGAATAAGCTCCTTCCGCCATCCGATAAGAAAAAATATACCAAGAACCATGTGATGCTGCTTGTGCTTATATACTTTTACAAAAATGTACTTTCATTCGCGGATATAAAAAGACTCTGCGATTTGAGCATATATGAAAATTTTGAAAAAGAGGATGAATCCTTTTCTAAATTATATGATATTATAACCAGTCTGGAGAATGATAAAAAAGCCGAAATCATAGATGATCTTAAGAAAAGACTGGAATATTCACATAGCAGACTCAATAATTTTGATGAGAAAGATGAAAATATTGAGCTATTTACATTTTTATCGGATATTGTACTGGAAATATATTTTAAACAGCATTTGGTGGAATATATTCTGAATAAAATTTGAGTACAAAGATATGAATAAGTAAGAAAATTTTAACTGTACATAGCCCCCTATATTACATATACTTATAGTACCTGACTTCCGTCGTTTCTCTCAAAACCTAGTACTCTAGGTATCCAAGAGCATGCAGTTTTGAAAGAAATTGTCGACTTCAGCTTTGGTTAAATAGAGGGCATCAAGGTTACTAAAGCCAACCAATTTTTTAACCTTTTCGTTAACGGCCTGGTCTCTTGATATATTGATATATGTATTATCACCTTTATTTACTACCCTAAAATCACGCATAAAGTTAATCAAGTCATAAGAGTTTATTTTATTTTTGAAGCACTTGATTTCTAATACTCTTAAAAGAAACAAGCTAAGGTAGCATATCAAAAAAATGCCCATAGATTGTTTCTTTTTTCTTGTAAATAAACAGGCCTTGCATCAAGGTATGATTTTGTAAGTCTAAAAGATTCCTCGATTTTCCATAGGCTATGGTATGTTTTATATACCTGTAATGGATCCATATCTATCTCGGATGTCACTAAAAGATTATATCCTGCATATTTAAGTATCTTCATCAATCTTAGATTTATTTTAAATACTATTATAGGCTTTATTGTCTTGCCTGT
>GL890594.1:0-8346 GCA_000209465.1 Lachnospiraceae oral taxon 107 str. F0167
CTTTGAAAGGTTCAGCCCTTGGAAAAGCAATCATCTATGCAAAGAATCAACGCCCATATCTTGAGAATTATTTACTTGATGGAAGATGTGCTATTTCAAATAATACTGCTGAAAATGCAATTCGTCCATTTACGGTAGGTCGTAAGAATTGGCTATTTTCAGACACCTCAAAAGGCGCGTCTGCAAGTGCTATTGTTTATAGTATTGTAGAAACAGCAAAGGCAAATGGATTGAATGCCTACACATATCTGGAATATCTCCTCATGTACATGCCTGATACTGAGTGGCAGTCTGATACTGATCTTTTGGAAGATTTAATGCCCTGGTCAATGGATGTGCAGGAAGAGTGTAAACTATAACTTAAAGTGCTCTTTTAATTTTGAGCACTTTTATTTTATATTATTATCATATGGATTTTGATGGAATACAAGGCATCATGTTATTGTGCGCTTACATCGTATGAGGTGCGAGAAAACTACTACTATACATATAAAGGTAAAATATATGTAAAGTATTTATCTGATATTATAATAGAAAGCTTGAAAAAGTACTCATCAGAAATATTAGGTGTATGTATAGTATTACCGGCAATAATAGATAATGTTAATAGGAATATAATCACTATGGTTCTTGATATGGAAAAGAATGAAACATTTATAGATGATTTGAGAGATTATATTCCACAACAATACGGACTTGCTTTTTTTAATGATACTACGAGTTTAGCATATGCAGAAAATACTTTTGGATCTGTGGAGAGTGCAAACTATGCATATATAAATATAAATGAAGGAGTGGGAGCAAGTTATATACATGATTCAAAAATACTTAGAGGAACTACGGGATTAGCTATGCAGTTGGGACATATGTCAATTAAAAAGGACGGTGTACCATGCAGTTGTGGGAATAGGGGGTGTTTAGAAAATTATATAGGAGAGTTATCTCTTAGAAGTAGAGCTATTGAATATGGTCTTATAGATAAAAATTTTGATAGTGATTTCTTATTTAGGGATCTTGAAGAGATGTCATCTAAGGGGGATCAAAAAGCTGATACTTTAATATATGCATTAGCAGATGAGTTGAGTGATGCTTTAGGGAAAATCATTGTGATTTTAAATCCGGAAATAATTGTAATAGGAGGAATTGGCAGGAAACTGGGAGAGAAGTATTTGAATAGAATACAGGCGAATATAAAAAGCAATGGCTTTATACAGTTTTGTAAGAATATAAACATAAAGTATACAAAGCTAAACGATTCAGCGATATTTATAGGAGCCGCAAAGTATTATATTGATAAGCATTTTGATTTTAGCAGGAATGCAGAGGGAGATTTGTTTTTGAGTTAGGAAAAAGAGTGTATGGAAAGAATTATAGCTGTAAATACAAACACATATCATGGTTTTGGTATAGAGGAAACACTTTATGAAATAAAAAAAGCCGGATTTAAATATATAGAACTGACGGCCACTAAGGGATGGACAGAACATGTATATAAAGATATGAGCTTTGAATATCTACAAAGTATAAAGGACTTAATGTATAGATTAAATATGGAATGTGTAGGATTTAGTGGGCATTCTAATCTTTTGGATAAGGATAGGTTGAAAGATTTTATATGTAATATACATCTTGCTAAATTTTTTGGGGCTAAATACATAGTATCTTCTGTAGGGGAGGCACATTTAAAAGATAAAGAGTGTGGAGATGCAGATTTAATAAAAAATATAAAGGATCTAATAGAAATATTAGAGTTAGAAGATGTAAAACTTGTACTGGAAACTCATGGAGAGCATTCAAATGCCAGAGTGTTAAAAGACATAATAGATAAAGTGGATAGCAAGTATGTAGGTATTAATTATGATACTGCAAATGTTATTTTTTACAGTAATGTAAGACCGGAATTCGATATAGATTTTTGTATAAAAGATGTATCATATATGCACCTTAAGGATAAGGCAGGAAAAAATAATGAGTGGAATTTTCCTGCATTAGGAAAAGGGAATATAGACTTTGATATAATATTTCAGAAGTTAGGTTTAGAAAATAATAATTGTCCTTTCAGTATAGAGATAGAGTTTATAGAAAAAGGTGTAAAGGACATAGAGGATGTAACTAAGGCGGTTATAGATTCAGCAACTTATTTAAAGAAAAAAGGTTTTTCATTTTAGGAGGGAAATATGAGAAAGAGTAAATTATTGGTTGCACTTGGTTGTATGGTATTAGGTATTGGTTTAGCTGCATGTACTAAAGATAGTGGTAATGTAGGAAATGATAAGCAACAAACGACAGAGAAGGCTGAAACAAAAGATGAATATACTTTCGGATATATTGCTTATGATATGAAGGATATATGGAATGAATATTCTGCAAAGGCTTTTGAATATGCTGCTACAAAACAAGATGTAAAGGTGAAAACGGTAATTCTTGATTCTCAAAATAGTTTAGAGGAGTCGGTTGCTGCAATGGAATCATTAATACAACAGGGTGTGGATGGTATTTCCATATTCCCTATATCTACAGAACAAGGAAGCACATTGGTAAAAATGGCTAATGAAGCAGGAATACCTGTAACTGTGGAAAACTTTGAGATGAATGATAATTCAGGTGACTATATTGCAAGTATAGCCTGCAAATATGATGATATAGGATATGCGGCTATAAAGTATATTGCAGAGACCAAACCTAATGCGAAAGTATTCTTCTGTGCAGGGCAACAGGGGGCAGGAGTTTATGAAAAGTATCAAGAAGGTGTAGATAGAGCGTTAAAAGAATTTAGAGACAAGGTAAGTGTAGTTTCCACATTACATGGAGATTGGCAGACAGAAAAAGCATATAATATTACTACAGATTTAATATCATCAGGTAAAGAATTTGATTATATATTTGCAAATAATGGACTGATGGCTCAAGGATGTTATAAGGCAGTAAAAGATGCAGGTTTAGATAATATCCCTATAGTATCAACAGGTGGATCACCTGATGATTACAAAATGCTGCAGGATGGTATAGAAAGTGCAAATATGACAGCACCAGTAAGTATACAAGGTATAACAACATTTCAGAATCTTTATGACAGTGTAGTTTTAAATAAGGAAGTAGAGAAGTTTAAAGCCCTTCCAATAATACCGGTTGGTGCGGATAAATTAGATGATTTTATAGCGTGGGATGATTATGATGCCGCATATAATTATGTATATACTAAGTAATGGAAAGAATAATGAGTGATGAAAAGTTATTGAAAATCAAGGACCTAAAAAAGAGCTTTTCAGGAATATATGCTTTATCAGATATTAATTTTGATCTTATAAAAGGAGAGATACATTGTCTGGTTGGAGAGAACGGTGCAGGTAAATCAACTTTTATGAAGATACTATCAGGAGCATATATTCCTGATAGTGGAGATATAAATATTCTAGGAGAAAATTATACAAAGCTAAATCCTAATTTATCTAAAAGTTTAGGTATAAGTATAATCTATCAAGAGAATGATTTGGTACAGAACATGTCTATAGCTGAAAATATTTTTATAGGAAATGAGATAAAGAAAAATGTATTTTTTTATGATATTAAAACGGCTATAAATAAAACATCTCAGTTTATAAAAGAGTTAGGGATAAAGCTAAACCCTTTAGACAAGGTTGCAGATATATCTGTAGCAGACAAACAGTTTGTAAAAATATTAAAAGCTCTTGTAACTAACCCTAAAATACTTATTATGGATGAACCTACATCTATGTTTAATATTAAAGATGCAAAAAAAGTATTAGACTTGGTTAAGAGAATAGCTGACAAAGGTGTTGGTATAATATATATTTCACATTTTCTTGAGGAAGTTAGAGAAATAGCGGATAGGATAAGCGTTATAAGAGATGGTAAATCAATTAGCACTTATGAAAATTCTAGTAAAAACATAGACTTAAGGGTAATTACTAAAGATATGGTAGGAAGATCTATAGACAGTTTTTATACTAGAGAGAAAAATCAGATAGGTGACATAGTACTTGAAGTAAAAGATTTGAAGCTATATGAAGAGTTTGAACCTATAAGTTTTTCTTTAAAAAGAGGTGAAATACTTGGATTCTCCGGAATGGTTGGTTCCGGTAGGACGGAGATAGTTAGAGCAATAACTGGAGCAGACAGTTTTTATAGTGGCGAAGTCTATATTAATGGTAGTTTGGTGAAAATAAAATCGCCTAAGGATAGTATAAAAGAGGGATTTGCACATATAACAGAAGACAGGCAGGCACTTGGACTTGGTTTGAGGGCAAGCGTTTTGGATAATATCATTTTGGTAGCTATAGGTAAAATATTTAAAGGGCTATTTAATAATGTAAAGAAACAAAAAGAGGCTATTTCTTCTTTGATAAATGACTTGCATATAAAAGTTCCAAGTGTAAATACAGAAGTTATATATTTATCAGGTGGAAACCAGCAAAAGGTGGTATTAGCTAAATGGTTATTGATGGACCAAAATATTTATATTTTTGATGAACCAACGAGAGGTATAGATATTGGTGCCAAGTCGGAGTTTTACAGCCAGATGTCAAAACTTTGTAAAGAGGGAAAAAGTATAATAATGATAAGTTCAGATATGCCGGAGCTTATTTCTATGAGTGATAGAGTATTAGTTATCAGGGACCATAAAATAGAAACAGAGCTGATAGGTGATGAGATAAATGAAGAAAATATCATAGAAAAAGCTTTAGGAGTAAATTAATTATGAAAGAGAATAAGATTATACTTAAAGATCAAAGGATGCTTTTACTATTTGTGATATTTGCAATAATAGCTTGTGTTACAGTTATAAATCCTAAATTTATAACTATAAAAAATATAGTTACTATTTTTGGTCAAATATCCGTAATAGGTGTACTTACTATGGCTATGAGCATGTTGCTTATAAGTGGTGGAATAGATCTCTCTCTCGGGAATATAATGGCACTTTCTTCAGTTGTAATGGCTGCATTGCTGGCAAAGGGACAAAATATTTTTATAGTGATATTTTGTGGTGTCATTACAGGCTTGGTTTGTGGATTATTAAATGGTCTTATAATAGCAAAATCAAAATGCATTCCACTCATAATAACTTTAGGAACCAGTCAAATATTTTATGGTCTATCCCTTACAATATCTAAGGGAAGAATAATGAGTTTCTCAGGTGTGTTTGATGTTTTAAGCAAAACAAAATTTTTTGGGGTTTTTCCCGCAATGCTTATAGTGCTGATTCTTATGATTATTTTAGCCTATATTCTAATGAATAAAACTATTGTTGGAAAGCGGTTGATGGCTATTGGCGGAAATGAGAAAAATGCTTATTTGTGTGGAATAGAAATAGATAAGTACAAGATACTGATATATTCATTATCAGGAATATTCTGCTCTGTGGCAGCTATAGTTTTTTCAGCCCGAATAGATTCTGTAACGGCAAATGCAGGTTTGGGTTACGAAACAAGTGCGTTGACTGCAGCGATTATAGGTGGAGTTACATTTGAAGGTGGAAAGGGAAGCATAGCAGGTGCTTTTCTAGGATGTATTTTGATGGGTGTTATAAGTAATGCTATGAATATTTTACAGGTAGAAACTTATATACAAACAATTATAACAGGCATCATTATTGCAGCAGCAGTGGTTTTTAGTAATGTAGCGAGTATGAGGGGAAGAAAATGTTAAGGGTATTAATTATCGGTGCAGGGTTTATGGGACAAACTCATGCATCTATATATAATAGCATGGATGAAGTCGAGCTGGTTGGTATTGTAGATAAGGATAAGGGAAAAGGGAAAAAGTTTGCTAAAGAATATAATTGCCTTTACTGTGAGGATTTATTAGATACTTTTAGTTCAAAAAATGTCGATTTTGTGGATATATGCCTTCCGACTTTTTTACATGAAGAGTATATTATAAAAGCAAGTGAATACGTAAGGTATATAATATGTGAAAAACCAATAACTCTGAGCATGAGTTCATTAGAGAATATATTTCAGGTACTTGAAAAAAATAATACAAAACTGTATTTAGGTCAAGTATTAAGATTCTGGGAAGAGTATATAAATGCAAAGAGTATATATGAAACAGGGCGCCTGGGTAAATTAAGGTATATAGAAGCTGATAGACTATCTGAACCACCAAGTTGGAGTCTATGGTATAAAAAGGCCGATAAGAGTGGTGGTGGATTATTTGACTTGCACTTACATGATATAGATTTCTTGGTATATCTGTTTGGAAAACCTGTCACTGTATATGCAAATGGTATTAAGGACGAGAATGATGCTTGGAATTTTGTTAATACAAGTATGACTTTTTCTGAAAATGTAATTTCGAGTATTCATGGAGTAATAAGCATGAGCGAAAATTATCCATTTACTATGAAGCTATGTATGGTTGGAGATGATGCTAGTTATGAATATGAAATGAAAGCCGGTAAAAACCTTGAAAATAGAGAAAGTGCAATAAGGCGTTCCAGTGTTTATAGTAAGAAAGGTATAGAAGAAATCGTTACATATGGTGTTGATGCATATCAATCAGAATTGAAACATTTTGTAGAATGTATTAATGAAGATAGAGAGTCGGAACTAGTAAGCTTAAAGAGCATTAAAAATACAATGCAAGTTATGGAGGCTATAAAGGAGTCTTTAGAGACAGGTAGAATAGTCGCACTCGGAGATAGTATATGAAATTAGGATATAGCCTGTTCTCTTTTTCTGAGAACATAGATTTAAAGAATGTCTTTTCTGATATAAGTCTTATGAAATATGATGGAGTTGAGCCGGTACTTAGTGAGGAAGGGTATCTAAATCCAAGTATGAGAGAAGGCGAAGTGTCGGAAATCAAAAAAATTGCAAATGCAAATGGACTAGAAATACCGAGCGTTGGTGTTTGGTCTTTGTGGGATAATAATCCTGTTTCAAATGATTTAAGCATTAGAAAAAAAGCTGAAGATATTATAGAAAGACAATTAGAGTTTGCAAGCATACTTGGTGCTAATACTATTTTAGTAATTCCTGGATATACGCATTGTGGTTTTGCAAAAAATCCTGAAAAAGTACCATATGATGTAGCATATGATAGAGCGTATGAATTATTTTTTAAATTGGAAAAAGTAGCCAGAGAGTATAAAGTATCTATAGGTATAGAGAATGTATGGAACAAGTTTTTGCTATCTCCACTAGAAATAAAAAAGTTTTTGGATGATATAAACTCTGAATATGTGGGTGCCTATTTTGACATTGGGAATGTTATGTATATAGGTGATCCCAGTGATTACATAGAGATATTAGGCAGACATATTAAAAAGATACACATAAGCGATTATAGAGTTGAGCAAAGTGGATTGGGAGCGTTTGTGGATATATTTGCAGGAGATGTAGACTTTTTAGAAGTTATTAAATCATTAAAAAAAGTAGGATATAATGATTACTTGATGTTAGAAATGTTGCCAAATTATAAAAGATTTCCTGAATTATCAATATACTCCAATAAGCCGGCAATGGATAAGCTGAGACAGATGTACGAATTATTCTAATATTATTTTTCATTTAAATAATATTAGATTTGATTTAGCCATGCATTAGCATGGCCTTTTTTCTATCCATACAACTTCATATTTGCCAACACAGTTTTTTTGATATAGAATATACCTAATATATTTCATTATGAAATGCGGAGGATTTATGAATTACAAATTCAAATATAAAAATACGGTTTTTGAATTGTTTAAGCTGTCTTTCTTTTTTCTTTATTCATCTCTGGTGGGAATTGTAAATATTATTTTCACATTTGCTATGTTGGCGCTTATATCTGTAAGATGGCATGAAGCCAATAATTTTTTAAGAGTTATACTGGTGTTTGCAGTGCTTCTTTTTGTGTTGTTTCAGCCGGTTATGATGTATCAAAAGGCAGTAAAGAACGAAAAAAGTTTGAAGGAGCTTACCCTTGAGCTTGGAGAAAAGGGAATAAGTGTTGAAGTGGGCAGTGAGCATGATTTCATGGAATGGAGCAGGATAAAAGCCGGGAAGAGATTTCCGCAGATGCTGATTATTTTTACCGATAATACAAATGGATATATTCTTACAAAGAGAATAGTTGGAAAAGACTATAAACAGATATTTAAAGATATTTTGGAAAGAATAAAGAAATGAAAAATAAACTTAGTATGGCTTTTAGCTTTTATTGCTATGATTTTTAATATTTCATGTGTAAGAAAAAAGCCGGACACGGAGTATGTTTTCACCTATGCGGAAAATCATCCTAAGGATTATCCTACCACACTTGGAGCATTTGAGTTTTGCCGAGCTTGTAGAGGAAAAGAGCAATGGAAGAATAATGATAGATGTTGTATATGACGGT
>GL890594.1:8633-85289 GCA_000209465.1 Lachnospiraceae oral taxon 107 str. F0167
ACTTACAGGACTTGGTGCAAAGGGAGATACTCCAAGGGATGGAGATTGGTCATGTCATCAGCTTGGAATGTCTATATCATCACTTTTTGATTCTACACATGGTGCGACTCTCAGTGCATTATGGGTTTCATGGGCAAATTATGTAAAGGATGAGAATATAGCAAGATTTGCAAGGTTTGCAAGAAGAGTATATGGAATAGCGGAAAGTGATGATGAAAAAGCTGCTGCTGCAGGTATCAAAAAAACGGAGGAATTTTTTAAATCCGTAGATATGCCTACAAGTCTGCATGAGCTTCTTGGCAGAGAGGTGAGTGATAAAGATATAGAAGATTTGGCTTTGAACTGTTCATATAATAAATCAAGAAGTATAGGATGCTTTAAGTCTTTGGATTATCAGGATATGTATAATATATATAATAATGCAATATAATAGTCTAATAAATTGTGAAAAAGGTTTTAGAGGAAATTTTCTAAAACCTTTTTAATTTATCTGGTTAAGGCCGAAGTGTATATTATTAAATATTTAGGTATAAATGACCAAAATACAAATGTATTTATAGGATTCATAGTGCTTTAAAAAATATTTAAGGATTGGTAATTGTAATAAAAACTTCCTGATAATTTTATAATATTATCAGGAAAAGAATACCGGCTTTATATCCCATACCTTGATATATAAGAATTATGATATCTTTTATCTGAGGTTACATCCTCTCCAAACCAGGAAGGAGGGATAAATGACTTTGCTTCATCAATTGACTTAAACTCAACTTCAACCAAAGTTAAGCTTTCAAGCTCACCTTTAAATATGTCAAGTTCGGCTACGAGGTCATTTTTTATAGGAATTTTGTAGCGGGTTTTTGAAATAATTATTCCGTCACATTTTTTAAGAAGATGATTAAATGACTCTTCATTCAGCGGCAGATTGTATTCGCTATGTGAGAGCAGACCGCTTCCCTTATAGGTAAGCACATAATCATCATTTTCCCGTCTTATTCTGACAACAGGAGCGGTGTTTAAATAGCCCTGAGTCATATCTGTCTTTTCAAAGTTGTTTAAATTATCAGGTATCTCTTTTACAAGAAACTTTCTCTCTATTTCTATATTTTCCATACTTCTCCTTTTGATTAACAGGTGTTTTTTTAATAAAATATAATAAAAGCTTTGAGGAATAGTTATATAGCTTTTACATACCTGAATTATAAGGGCATTTCTCTGTATTTTCCAGCTGCATTTATAGGTTTTATTTGGATGTAAATGGGATATTTTGCAGAATGCGTAAAATCCTGCAAAGTTTTAAGAAAGAGTTGTGATTAGGATTGTAAAACAAAAACTCTAAAGGGGATACCTGAACCGTAATGCAAATAATTCTAAAATATCCTAAAATATATTTTAAACTTTTTAATCACTGTTGTATGAGATTTATCTTTATGCTATAATGGTTAATTAGATATGCCTCTTTTGGGCATTTATGAAACAAGGAGAAACTTTAATGAGCGTAGAAGTACAAAAATTAGAAAAAAACATGGCAAAGCTTACAGTCACAGTAGAAGCTAAAGAATTTGATAAGGCTATAGCTGATTCCTTTAAGAAAAATAAAAATAGATTCAATGTTCCGGGATTTAGAAAGGGACATGTTACACAGGAAGTTTTTGAGAAGATGTACGGTTCGGACAACCTGATTCCAGATGCTATAGATTTTTCACTTGATGCTACATATCCGGGCGCTGCAAAAGAGTCAGGGCTTGAAATAGTTTCAAGACCGCAGATAAATATTAAGAATGCTAAAAAGGGTGAAGATTTTGTATACGAGGCTTTGATTGCTGTAAGACCTGAGGTTACTCTTGGAGAGTACAAGGGTATTGAGGTAGCTAAGGCTGATGAAGTTGTAAATGATGATGATATAGCAAGTGCATTAAAGAGCGAGCAGGAAAAGAACGCAAGACTTATTACTGTAGAGGGCAGACCTGTAGAAAAGGGTGACAATATTTCACTTGACTTTGAAGGAAGCATTGACGGAGTGCCTTTCAACGGCGGAAAGGGAGAGGACTATCCGCTTGTTATCGGTTCAGGTGCCTTTATTCCGGGATTTGAAGATCAGATTATCGGACATAATGCAGGCGAGGATTTTAATGTAAATATAACATTCCCTGAGAATTATCAGATGAAGGATCTTGCAGGTAAGGCAGCCGTATTTGCTTGTAAAGTAAAGGAAATCAGGAAAAAAGAGCTTCCTGAGCTTGATGATGATTTCGCAGGTGAGATCAGCGAGTTTGAGACAATGGCTGAGTACAAGGAAGATTTAAAGAAGCAGCTTGCAGAGGCTAAGGCTAAGAGAGCGGCTACAGAAAATGAGAATGCTATTGTAGATAAATTGATTGAGACTTCTACAATGGATATTCCCGATCCGATGATTGATGCACAGGTTGAAGGACTTGTAGCTGATTATGGCAGAAGAATGCAGTCTCAGGGCATTTCACTTGATCAGTATCTTCAGATTACAGGTATGACAAGAGAGGATCTTAATAATCAGTTTAAGCCTCAGGCTTTAAAGCAGATTAAGACAAGACTTGTACTTGAAGAAGTGGCTAAGGCTGAAAACATTACAGCAACCGAGGCTGAGATAGAAGAAGAGTTACAGAAGATAGCAGATTCTTACAAAATGGAATTAGACAAGATCAAAGGATTCTTTGGAGAAAATGAGAGAAAGCAGATGTCTGAGGATCTTGCAGTTCAAAAAGCAATTGACTTTTTAGTGGAAAATGCTAAATTAGTATAATGTATAAAAATAAGTCAGCCAGGAGGCTGGCTTATTGGAGCATTAAAGGATTTAATAAATCAGACAGTCAGATAGGAGAATTATGAGTTTAGTACCTACAGTCATTGAGTCTACAAGCAGAGGTGAGAGAGCCTTTGATATATACTCAAGATTATTAAAAGATAGAATAATATTTTTAGGAGAAGAGGTAAATGATGTTACTGCAAGTCTTGTGGTTGCACAGATTCTTTTCCTTGAGTCTGAAGATCCTACAAAGGATATAAATCTGTATATAAACAGCCCCGGCGGAAGTGTTGTAGCCGGCATGGCTATATATGATACAATGCAATATGTAAAATGTGATGTATCCACTATATGCATGGGTATGGCGGCAAGCATGGGAGCCTTCCTTCTTGCAGGCGGTACAAAGGGAAAAAGATATGCCCTTCCGAATGCGGAGATTATGATTCATCAGCCGTCAGGCGGTGCACAGGGACAGGCTACAGAGATTAGGATAGCCGCAGAACAGATTTTGAAGACAAAAGAAAAAATGAATAAGATTTTGGCTGAGAATACAAATCGGCCTATTGAGGTCATAGAAAGAGATACCGAAAGAGACAATTATATGTCTGCAAAAGAGGCTCTTGACTATGGAATTATAGATAAGGTTATAGAACACCACTAAGGAGGTATTATGGCCAATAAGGACAAAATATGTTGTTCATTTTGTGGGAAAACATCTGATCAGGTGAGAAGACTTTTATCAGGTCCAAATGGAGTGTATATTTGTGATGAATGTATAGAATTATGTTCGGAAATACTTGAGGAGGAGCTTGAAGGGGTTTCAGACCACTATGATGTTTCAAATGATATAAATCTCTTAAAGCCGAAGGAAATAAAAAACTTTTTGGATGAGTATGTTATCGGACAGGATAGTGCAAAGAAAGTATTATCCGTAGCGGTATATAATCATTATAAGAGAATAAAGTCTAAAAAAAGTGCAGAGGTTGAGATCCAAAAGAGTAATATCTTGATGCTTGGACCTACAGGTTCGGGAAAAACATATTTGGCACAGACTCTTGCAAAGATTTTGAATGTTCCTTTCGCTATTGCGGATGCGACTACACTTACAGAAGCGGGATATGTAGGAGAGGATGTTGAAAATATTCTCTTAAAGCTTATTCAGGCTGCCGACGGTGATATAAACAGAGCCGAGTATGGTATAATTTATATAGATGAGATAGATAAGATTACAAAGAAGTCCGAGAATGTATCAATCACCAGAGATGTATCGGGTGAGGGTGTACAGCAGGCATTATTAAAGATACTGGAAGGCTCGATGGCATCGGTTCCGCCGCAGGGAGGCAGAAAGCATCCTCAGCAGGAACTTATCCATATAGACACCACCAATATATTGTTTATATGCGGCGGTGCTTTTGACGGACTTGAGAAGATTGTCGAGAACAGACTTTCAAAGGGAAGCATAGGATTTAATTCAGATGTAGTGGAGAAAAACTCAAAGTCTGTAGATGAATTATTTAAGATGGTACTTCCGGGTGATTTGACAAAGTTCGGTCTTATACCTGAGTTTATAGGTCGTGTGCCTGTGACGGTATCACTTGATATGCTGGATAAGGATGCGCTTGTACAGATAATGACAAAACCTAAGAATGCTATCACAAAGCAGTATCAAAAGCTGTTTGAGCTGGATGATGTTAAGCTTGAGTTTGATGAAAAGGCTGTTGAAGAGGTGGCAAATCTGGCATTGGAGAGAAAAATCGGTGCAAGAGGTTTAAGGTCAATACTTGAGGGTGTTATGACAGATATGATGTATGAGATACCTTCGGATCCGAATATCGGAATTTGCACTATCACAAAGGAAACAATAGACGGTGGGGAGCCGGATATTGTGTACAGAGATAAATCTGTAAGAAAAAAGAAGATAAAAGATACAAATGAAAACAGCGAAAGTGCTTAAGAATTTTACCCTCGGTTCCCCGGGGGTAAAAAAATATAAAAAATAGGAAAAAGATGGATAGATTAAAGGTTGTAATAGTCAGAGGACAGATAATTTTTCCGGGAGAGGTAATCGGATTTTCATCCATTGAATCGGATAAAATCAAGATGCAGCTGGAAGCCTTTGACAATGATGAAGAACTGTTTTTAACAAGATATAAATCAGATAATGAAGATGAAACAGATTTTCCGGAAATAGAGACAAATGGTGTCATTATAAAGGTAGAAACTGTAAAAAACAAGGACAATGGTGCTACCGAAATAATGGCAAAGGCATTAAGAAGAGCAAAACTGAAAACATTGTACCCAAAAAGTCCATATGATATGGAGGGTGATGTAGAAGAATATATAAAGTCCAAAGAGGGCTTTGATACAATGTTTAACAGTATTCAAACCGCCATGCGGCAATATGGTGAGGTGAATACGAAGTTTAGAAAAAACTTCCTTGAGGATCTTCTTGCAGAGGACAATTTACCGGATTTATTGGACGGATTAAGGCTGGCATTGCCGCTTGATTATACAAACAGAATTGCAGTCAATGATGCAAATACCCCTATAGATGAAGCAAAGATTCTTATGAGTATTATGGCTGAGGCGGTAAACAGAAAGCTTATAGCCGATACCATAAAGGTGGAAGTGGATAAGGACATTTCAAAAAATCAAAGGGATTATATTCTTAGAGAACATCTAAAGGTAATTCAAAATGAAATGGCAAAAAACAGCGGTTATGAAACCGTATCTGATGAATATGAAGAAAAACTGGCTAAATTAAAGCTGGCTGATGAATATAAAGAAAAACTAAAAAAAGATATTTCCAGATTAAATAATGCCGGAAGCAACGGGGCTGAGGGTAATGTGCTGAGAACATATCTTGACACTGTTTTTGAAATGCCTTTTGAGGTATATAGTGAGGACTTTAATGATATACTCCGTGCCAAAAAAGTATTGGATGAGGATCACTATGGCTTGGAAAAGGTAAAGGACAGAATTTTGGAATATCTGTCGGTCAGGATATTAAATCCTATAGGAAATTCTCCGATATTATGTCTGGTGGGACCGCCGGGAACCGGTAAGACCTCTATTGCCAAGAGTGTTGCAAAGGCGCTTGGAAGAAAATATGTGAGAATAAGTCTTGGCGGAGTAGGGGATGAAGCGGAGATAAGGGGGCATAGAAGAACCTATGTAGGTGCTATGCCGGGAAGAATAGTGGAGGCTATAAAGAATGCCAAAGTTTCAAATCCTCTTCTTTTGCTGGATGAGATAGATAAGAGCTCAAGAGATTATAAGGGAGATGTATCATCGGCGCTTTTGGAGGTGCTTGACGGCGAGCAGAATAAGACTTTCAGAGACAGATATCTGGAGATACCTTTGGATTTGTCAAAGGTGTTGTTTATAGCTACCGCAAATACTCTTGATACCATCCCAAGACCACTGCTTGACAGAATGGATATTATAGAAATCAGTTCCTATACCGAAAATGAAAAATATCATATAGCAAAGAAGTATTTAATACCTAAGGAAGTGGAGGCAAACGGACTTAGGGATATAGAAATAAGCTTTAGTGATAAGGCTATAAAAAAGGTAATCCACAATTATACAAGGGAAGCGGGAGTCAGAAATCTTTCAAGAAGAATAGGAGATATTTGCAGAAAATGTGCCAGAGAATCTCTTGAGGGAAAAAAGAAATTTAAAATCACTGAAAAGAGTGTTTATAAATATCTCGGAAAAGAAAAAGTGAGATTTGATGAGATAGAAAAAGAACCTCAGGTAGGAGTGGTTACAGGGCTTGCATGGACCAGTGTGGGCGGAGATACTTTAAGCATTGAAGTAAATATAATGCCGGGAAAGGGTGTACTTACATTAACCGGAAATATGGGTGATGTAATGAAGGAGAGTGCCGGAATCGCAAAGAGCCTTGTAAGAAGTATGGCTGAGGAGTATTCTATAGCTGAGGGATTTTTTGAAAAGCATGATATACATTTGCATATTCCGGAGGGTGCAGTACCTAAGGACGGTCCAAGTGCAGGTGTTACAATGACCACAGCCCTTATATCGGCTATTACCGAAAGGAAGGTCAGAGCTGATGTGGCAATGACCGGGGAGATAACCCTCAGGGGCAAAGTTTTAGCTATAGGCGGGCTTAAGGAAAAACTTTTGGCTGCAAAACTTGCCGGAGTAAAGACTGTATGTGTACCTAAGGAAAATGAGGCGGATATTGCGGAGCTTTCCGTTGAGATTACCGGCGGACTTGAGATAGTATATGTTAGGGATATAAAGGAAGTCCTAAGTACTGCACTGATATAAGAGGTATTTATGATAATAAAAAAAGCTGAGCTTGAAACTGTATGCGGTATAACCAGCAAATTTCCGGACAATAAAGAGCCGGAAATAGTATTTGCGGGGAAGTCAAATGTAGGGAAATCTTCGCTTATAAATGCATTGATGAATAGAAAATCATTGGCAAGAACATCCGGTAAGCCGGGAAAAACGCAGACAATAAATTATTATAAGGTAAATGATGATTTGTATTTTGTAGATTTGCCGGGATACGGATATGCCAATGCCAATCTTGCAACAAAAGAGAAATGGGGCAAGATGATAGAGAGGTACCTGCATACCTCAAAACAAATCAAATGCATATTTTTACTTATTGATATAAGACATGAACCGGGTAAAAATGATAAGCAGATGTATGACTGGATTGTATATAACGGTTACAGTCCGGTAATCATAGCAACAAAGCTTGATAAACTTAAAAGAAGTCAGATAGCCAAATGTGTAAAGGCTGTGAGAGAGGGGCTTGGCTTGCCGAAAGAAGGTGTGCTTATACCCTTCTCCTCAGAGACGAAGCAGGGCAGGGAAGAAGTATATGAGTTTATAGAAAATCTTTTGTTAAAGCAGGCTTAGTGGGGTTTTTATGAAAATATTTATTGTAGAAGATGATGAGAATATAGTGGAACTGCTCAGTGATGAACTTAGGCAGTGGGGATATGAAACAAAATCGGTAAGGGATTTTAATGATGTTGCAAATGAGATATTTCAGTATAATCCGAATCTTGTGCTGATGGATATTACTCTGCCATATTATAACGGATTTTACTGGACACAGAAAATTAGACAAAATTCGAATGTGCCTATTATTTTCATCTCTTCTCACAATAATCAGGTAGACATGGTATCCGCCATGCAATTCGGTGCGGATGATTATATTACAAAACCTATTGATATAAATCTTACAAGAGTAAAAATACAGGCAATACTAAGAAGAACTTATGAATATACCATGCCTGTTGATAAGCCTGTATTTGAAGGTATAAGCCTTGATATATCAAAGGCGAAACTTTTGGGTGAGGGATTTTGTATAGACCTTACAAAGACGGAACTTCTTATATTGGAGTATTTATTTAATATGAGAGGTAGGATTGCAAAAAGAGAGGATATTATGAATCATTGCTGGCAAGGTGATGATTTTATTGATGACAATACTTTGGCAGTAAATATTACCAGACTTAGAAAAAAATTAAGCGTTGTAGGATATAAGGAATTTATACAGACGAAAAAAGGTATGGGATATTACCTTCAGAGGTAGATATGAATAAATTATGGTCTTTTTTAAAAAGTGAATATCGTGTTTTTATTACCCTTCTATTTGTATGTTCTATATTTGGAGGGGTATTTTTGTTTGCCGGTTTAAATATGGAATATTTTGTTTTAGGGCTTGAAATTATATTATTTGCCCTGTTTATTTTTCTTGTTATGGAATGGTTTTCCTATGTAAAAAAAGAGGATATGGCAAAAAGAATAGAGGAGCTGGAAATCGAAAATAAAGCATTGCAAAGCAAGATAATAGATGAAAGAAAAGATTTGGAAGAGTATTTTCTGCTTTGGATACATCAGATAAAAACTCCTATTACAGTTTGTAATCTTATTTTGGGCAAGCCTGATGCGGATCACAGATTGAGAGAGCAGATGATTTATATAGAGGAATATACAAATATGGCTATGAATTATTTGAAATTGCTGGAAAGAACCTCGGATATGGACATTTATGAGGTGGATTTGGATATCATAATCAGCAGTATAGTAAAAAAATATTCTCTTATATTTATCGAAAAGAAAATATCACTTAACTATACTCCTACAAATGCAAAGGTAATAAGCGATGCCAAGTGGCTTTCCATAATGCTTGAACAGATTATTTCAAATGCATTAAAATACACAAAATCGGGAAAAATAAGTATAAATTTTGATAAGGAGCTTTTAAAACTGAGTATTAAGGACACGGGAATAGGCATTCCCTCAAAGGATATAAAGAAAATATTTGACAGAGGATATTCGGGTTTTAACGGCAGAGTAAATGAAAAGTCCAGCGGGCTTGGGCTTTATATGGTGGGAAGAATTGCTCAGATTCTAAATATTAAAATAGAGGTGTATTCCAAATTAAATATAGGAAGTGAGTTTAACTTTATATTCAAATAGCTTTTAATCTTACAAAACTGTAAGAAAAAAGGCGGGATTGTCATATTAGATAAATGCAGGAAGTTTAAAGAGAATATAGAATACAGTATATAAAGGAGGTAGAAATGACAATCTTAGAATGTAAAAATATTAAAAAGGTATATAAGACAAAGAAAATTATAACAGAGGCATTAAACGGAGTGGACTTTTCTGTAGAAAAGGGAGAGTTTATTTCTATAATGGGAGAATCCGGAGCGGGTAAGACCACTCTTTTAAACATTATAGCAACGCTTGACAGAGCAACTTCCGGTACATTAAAGCTAAACGGCAAGGATGTGGGTACATTAAAAAACAGTGAGATATCGGCATTTAGGAGAAAAGAATTAGGCTTTGTATTTCAGGATTTTAATCTTTTGGACCAGTTTAATAATAAAGAAAATATCTATTTGCCATTGGTACTTTCAGATGAAAAATTGGAACTGATGGAAGAGAGATTGAGTGAAATCAAAGATATAATGGGAATCGAGGAGATTTTAGACAAATATCCTTATGAAATATCAGGAGGGCAAAAACAAAGGATTGCCATTGCCAGAGCTGTTATTACAAAGCCGGCACTTTTGTTGGCGGATGAGCCTACAGGAGCGTTGGATTCGACATCCTCAGAGATGATTTTAAATCTGTTTCGTCAGGTAAATGAACATGGACAGACCGTACTGCTTGTAACTCATTCTCTAAGAGCCGCATCCTATGCAAAGAGAGTATTATTTATCAAAGACGGAATAGTATTTCATGAGATTTACCGAGGAGAGAATGAGGCACAGGGCGATTTTATGGAAAGAATCAGTCAGTCGGAGTTTATGCTTAGTAGAGGTAAAAGATTATGAGTTTTTCTATGGCAAAAAAATTTGTAAAACAAAATCTGTTGGCAAACAGACTGCTTGAGATACCATTTGTTTTATCATCCGGAATAATGCTGATGCTCTTTAATATAATGACAAGTCTGTTAAAAAATGACTACGTATTAAACAGACATGATTCGTTGCCGGATATAATACTGATAGGAGTATTTATATTGGCTGTTTTCAGCTTTATTTTTGTACAATATGCTACAAATTTTCAGTTAAAAAGGAGAAATAAGGAGTTTGCATTATATGCTGTTTTGGGACTTGAGAAAAAGCATATAGGCAAAATTATAAGCATTGAATTTTTTGTATTATTTGGAATAGTATGGATAATAAGCATTATAGGCGGATATATTTTCGGACAATTAAGCTTTCTTTTTTTGAATTTTTTAATGAGGGATGTGGCAGGTAGACTTATGGATTATCCATTCAGTATGCACGCCCTTTTAAATACCACTATTCTTGTGACAGTACTTTATATTGTTACTGTAATCAAAACCGGGCTCAGAATCTATGTATCCACACCGGTGGAATTGCTTGAAAAGGGGCATAGAGGAGAGTGCGAGCAAAAGTCGGAAAATTATATAATGATAGCCGGATTTGTATTGTTATTTATAGGCTATGGGATTGCATTATTTGTAGAAGGTCTGCTTTCATCTATGATGTATTTTTTTATAGCGGTTATGGCTACTATCGGAGCCACCTATTTACTATATGTGACCTTTTCAGCATTTGTTCTAAAACTTCAAAAGAAGAGCAAAAGCTTTTATACGCCAAAGAAGTTTTTAAGTATAAGCGGGATTTTGTACAGAATGAGAGGAAATGCGATTTCACTTGCAAGTATAACTGTTTTATGTACCGGAGTTATTCTAAGTATTGCCACAACAGTGACTATCTACAGTAATATATGGAGACTTGGAAACAGTATTATGCCGAGGGAATACCATATAGCAGCGGCACATTTTGAAAAAGATATCAAAGAGATGCGGGATATATTAATGAAAAGGGTGGAATCAACCGTTTCAAGTCCCGATATGATAAAGAATGTTCTTACTGCTTTCAATATAGATAGTGTTGCAATAAAAGAGGGTGACAGGTTGATGGCATACAAAGAAGGAGTAAAAAGTGAGCCGAAATTTGTAATAGGAATGGATTTGGCGGGGTATAATGAGAGAACAAAACAGAATATAGAATTGGAGGAGAATGAGCTTTTACTTTGTGAGAGCAGGAAAAGCAAAGAGGATATAAAAAATCTTATTATAGGAGATAAAACTTTTAAGATTAAAAGAATAGAAAATTTTGTTTCTCCTGAATATGTGGCACTTGATGCCTATGGTATTGTGGCTAAGGATGCAGCTACACTTAAATATATCAATGAAATACTGGGCGGACCTGAAATATCCTGCTCTGTCGACTGGGATGTGGAAGGTGTTTTAAAGGAAGAGTATGAAAGGGAAATAGAAGTCCTAAGTAAACAATATGTTAATTTCAACTTTTTTTATCTAAGAAGTAGAACAAAGGAGATAAGAGAAAGCTACAGGTTTAACGGCGGCTTTTTATTCCTTGGGGTATTGATAGGTATAATCTTTTTAACCGGTGCCATACTCATCACATATTATAAGCAAATAAGTGAAGGATATGAGGACAGGGAAAAGTATCAGATTATGAAAAAACTTGGGCTTTCGGATAATCTGATAAGGAAAACCACTGCTTCTCAAATAGGCTGGATGTTTTATGCACCGCTTATTGTAGCGGCAATTCATTGCATTGTGGCATCAAAGATTATATTCAGGCTTTTAAGGCTTTTCGGTGTAGGTGATGCTTCATTGTATATGCTTTGTTTATGTATAGTGATAGCTGTATTTGCAGTTATATATTTTATTATATTCGGGCTTACCTCAAGAGTATATACAAAGATAGTTGAATAAAGTTAAAGTCTATTAAATATATAAATATAAGAACTGTAATAAATTTCCCTGATACACTAAAGGTTTTATATGGTATAATTGTTGGGATTATATATTGATTATATTATAGAAAGAGGCTGTATGGGGATTTTAAAGGGTTTGATGGATTTTCTGGATTCATCGGTTACAATGTTTCATGCAATAAATGAATGTGAAAAGATTTTGCAAAATTCGGGTTTTACATATTTACCTGAAAATGAAAAGTGGAATATTAAGGCAGGAAAGTATTATACAAAGAGAAATTCATCAAGCCTTATTGCTTTTGATATAGCGGATGGAGATTATCATTTTCAAATAAGTGCCGCCCATTCGGATTCGCCTACATTTAAGTTAAAGGATAAGCCGGTAATAGAATCAAACGGCTATTTGAAACTAAATGTGGAGGGCTATGGCGGTATGATTAATGCCACTTGGCTTGATAAGCCTTTGACCATTGCCGGAAGGGTGATGGTCAGTACCGATAGCGGTATTAAAGCAAGGCTTATTCATATAGACAGGGATCTTCTTATTATCCCTAATGTACCCATACATTTTAATAGAGAAATTAACAAGGGATTTGCTTTTAACAATCAGATAGATATGCTTCCGATATTCAGTGCCGGAAATCTGAAAGAGGATGATTTTAATAAAATACCGGCAAAGGAACTGGGGGTATCACCTGATGCAATACTTGCAAAGGATTTATATCTTGTAAACAGACAAAAAGCCTCAGTTATAGGATTTGACAATGAGTTTATATCAAGCGGAAGACTGGATGATCTTGAATGTGTATATACCTCGCTTATAGGTTTTATAGAGGCAAAAAACAACAATCATATCAATGTATTTGCCGTTTTTGATAACGAAGAGGTGGGTTCGGTGACAAAGCAGGGAGCAATGTCTACCTTCCTTTCAAGCACATTGGACAGAATAAATCTGTCACTTGGAAAATCAAGGGAAGACTATTACAGAGCTGTTGCAAAGAGTATGCTTATAAGCTGTGACAATGCACATGCCATTCATCCGAATCATCCGGAGCTTTTTGATATAAAGAACAGACCGGTTTTAAATAAAGGAATAGCGATTAAGGAAAGTGCAAATCAAAAATACACTACAGATGCTTTCAGCAGAGCTATACTGAAAAGCATTTTGGATAAAAGAGATATTCCATATCAGACCTTTGCAAACAGAAGCGATATAGCAGGCGGCTCCACTCTCGGTAATCTTTCCAATACTGTGGTAAGTATGAATGCGGTGGATATAGGTTTACCGCAGTTGGCAATGCACTCATCATATGAGACGGCAGGTACAAAGGATGTAGAGTTTGCAGTCTGTGCATTAAAGGCATTTTTTGAGACAAATATTGACATAAGAGATGACGGGGTATCTTTAGAGGATTAAAAGATGGAAGATAGAAGAAATGAGGAAGATAAAAACAGTATATATTTTAAATGGGGTTTGACAGCGGTTTCGGTTATTATAATAGCCTTAGTTATATCTTTGATTTTTAACAGATTGGGATATATTGCCATGGCTGTCAGAACTGTAATATCTACTGTTTCATCAGTGCTTTACGGTGTGGTAATGGCATTTTTGATGGCACCCGTATATGATAAGATAACGGTATGGGTGAGTGAGATACTCTCATCATTATTTCCAAAATGGAAAAAGTCCGGTAAATATGCCAAAATGATAGCAACTCTTGCATGCCTTGTTATTTTGATACTGGTGGTATTCACATTGATAATGATGATTATACCTGAACTTGCAAACAGTATAACAAATGTTATAAGCTATGCACCTTCAGGCATGGAAAATCTTGAAAATTGGCTAAAGGATATTCTGAATAAAAATCCTGATTTAGAAAGGCTCATAATAGGGAATTATCTGGATATCAGTGAGAGATTAAGTGATTTTGCAACCACCAATGTTTTGCCGAATGTAAATACCTATGTTAAGAATCTTTCAAGCGGTGTACTAAATGCTTTGGGTGTAATAGTAAATATTATAATCGGTATGATGGTAATGATGTATTTGCTGAATATGAAGACCACATTGGTATCTCAGGCAAAAAAAATAGTTTATGCTGTTGCCGGAGTGAGGGTTGGAAATGAAATAGTTACAGAGGCGAGATATATAAAGAATATGTTTGAGAAGTTTATTGTGGGCAAGATAATAGATTCCATAATAATAGGACTTATAAACTATATCTTTATGGCTGTAATACATATGCCCTATGCCCTGCTTATAAGTGTGGTGGTGGGAGTAACAAATGTTATACCCTTTTTCGGACCTTTTATAGGTGCGGTACCGAGTATAGTATTACTGCTTCTTATTTCACCGATTACGGCATTACAATTTGCAATCTGGATCTTGGTATTGCAGCAGGTTGACGGAAATATTATAGGACCGAAGATTTTAGGTCAGACTACAGGACTTCCAAGCTTTTGGGTACTGTTTTCGATACTTTTATTCGGAGGACTTTTCGGCATTGTAGGAATGATAATAGCAGTGCCTACCTGGGCAATAATTTACAGAACTATAGGCAGACTCGCAGAGCATTTCTTAAGGAAAAAGGGGCTGGAGCCTGACAGTAAGAACTATATGGATCTTGATTATATAGATGAAGAGACAAGGAAATATGTAAAGATGGAATAATTTATATGTGACTGTTGGGAAACAAGGACTTTTAATACCTACAGAGCAAAATAGAAATATCCTGACAAATCTAGGGAGTTTTAGCCTTATGACTTTGTCGGGATATTTTGTTTTTCTATAATATTGTTTATCCGGATGTATAAAATGGAGTGCCATCATTTAAAATATATAACATTGTATTTGATACAAGGTATTTATATTTAATGTATAATTGTGTTATAATGAATTCACAAAATTAAAGGAGGTTGCATTATGAATGCACATGATATTTTGAATAACCCTTTTTTAAATAAGGGAACTGCCTTTACACTTGAAGAGCGTAAAGACCTTGGATTAGTGGGAGTTTTGCCACCTTATGTGCAAACTTTGGAGGAGCAAGCGGCGCAAACTTATGCTCATTTTTCTAAAAAAGCAACAAACTTGGAAAAGCGTTTGTTCTTGATGGAAATATTCAATACTAATCGCACCTTGTTTTACTATCTTTTTAGCCAACACATTGCTGAGTTCAATCCGATTGTTTATGATCCAACGGTTGCAACTACGATTGAAAATTACAGCGATTTATTTGTTGATACGCAATATGCAGGCTATTTAGACATTAACCACCCTGAAAATATAGAAGCTACCCTTAAGAATGCGGCCGGAGACCGTAATATTAGACTTATTGTTGTGACAGATGCAGAAGCAATTTTAGGTATTGGTGACTGGGGAACCAATGGTGTGGATATTTCAGTTGGAAAGCTTATGGTTTACACAGGAGCGGCCGGTATTGACCCTGCAACTGTTTTACCTTTGGTAATTGATGCCGGAACTAACCGTAAAGAATTGCTGGAAAATCCTAACTATCTTGGGAACCGCCATGAACGTGTACGTGGAGACCGTTATTACGATTTCATTGATCAGTTTGTACAAACAGCTGAACGTCTTTTCCCTAAGCTCTACTTACACTGGGAAGATTTCGGTCGTCTAAATGCTGCCAATATTCTCAACAAGTACAAGGATAAAATTCCTACGTTCAATGATGATATCCAAGGAACGGGTATTGTCACACTGGGTGGTATTTACGGATCATTGGATATTAGTGGTGAAAAATTAACAGACCAAATCTATCTTTGCTTTGGCGGTGGAACAGCAGGTGCAGGAATTGCATCACGTGTTCTCAGTGAAATGATTACAGAAGGACTCTCAGAAGAAGAAGCTTACAAACGTTTCTTTATGGTAGATAAACAAGGCCTTCTTTTTGATGATATGGATGATTTGACACCTGAGCAACGTCCATTTGCAAAGAAGCGTTCTGACTTTGCTAATGCTGATAAGCTAACAGACTTGCTTGAAGTTGTAAAGACGGTTAAACCGACAATCTTGGTAGGAACATCAACACAACCTAATACCTTTACTAAAGAGGTTGTTGAGGCTATGTGTCATAACACTGAGCGTCCAATTATTTTCCCACTGAGTAATCCAACTGAGCTGGCAGAAGCAAGTGCTAAAGACTTGATTGAGTGGTCTGATGGAAAGGCTTTTGTAGCGACAGGAATACCTTCCGACAATGTGGATTATAAAGGGGTATCTTATCAGATTGGTCAGGCTAATAATGCTCTTATCTATCCGGGTCTGGGACTTGGAATGCTTGCTTCAGAAGCTAAGCTCTTGACAGATGAAATGATTGGTGCAGCTGCGCATTCATTGAGCGGTATAGTTGATTCCGGTAAACCGGGTGCACCTGTCTTACCGCCATTTGCTTATGTGGCAGAAGTTTCAAGTAAAGTAGCGGAAGCTGTTGCTAAAAAAGCTCAAGAGCAGGGATTGGCACAAAGTCAAGAAACTGATATGAAGAAAGCTGTTAGTGAACTTAAGTGGTATCCAAAGTACTAGGAAGCGGTATATAATATGGTTTTTTTAACTTCAATTGAAAGTATTATTCCCATTATAGTCCTTATAATTCTGGGCTATTTCTTGCAGGTACGAGGATGGTTTGATGATAGTTTTGGCGGTAATTTATCTAAGCTGATTATGAATGTCGCAATGCCTGTTTCCATCTTTGTGTCTGTTTTGAAATACCTGACTTTGGATAAGTTGATTAGTCTGTCCGGTGGTATGATTTATACCTTTGGTGCTTGTATTTTAGGCTATATCTTTGCATTTGCGGCTGTAAAAATATTCAATGTTCGCCCCGGGCGCCGTGGTACGATGATTAATACCTTTGTCAATGCTAATACCATTTTCATTGGTCTGCCTTTAAATATTGCTCTTTTCGGTGATGAGGCACTGCCTTATTTCCTCATCTACTATATCACCAATACGGTCTCTACATGGACTTTAGGTGTTTACCTAATGACAACAGACAGTAAGTCAGGGAAAAGTAAGCAAGTAGCTAAATTTAATTGGAAGAAACTCTTCCCTGCTCCCCTTGTTGGTTTCCTTGTTGCCTTGGTTTTCTTAATCTTGCGAATTTCAGTACCAAGTTTTGCAACAAACACCTTGACTTACATTGGGAATATAGTGACGCCTTTGTCTCTGCTATATATTGGAATTGTCTTAGCCAAGGCGGGATTGAAGACCATTCGTTTTGACACCGATACCATTGTCACATTGGTAGGACGCTTTATTTTGGCACCTGCTACAATGTACCTTATATTAAAATTTGCAGCCTCCGGTATGGAGACAAAAGAATTTAATACATTTGTAGTACAATCGGCAGCTCCGGCCTTAGCCGTCCTCCCAATTTTAGCTAACCAGGGAGATGGAGATGTGGAATTTTCTACAAATGTTGTGACATTGAGCACTATACTCTTTATAATTGTCGTTCCGATTGTTGTTACCTTATTGGGTTAGTATTTTAAATATAACTAGTGGCTATCGGTAAATAGATAACTTCAAAATAGGGAGTGTGTGACTCATTTTGATTCACACACTCCCTAAGTTTTTTATAAAAAGAAAAAAGAAGCCTAACCACAAACATCTTTTGCCGCATGGGGAAGGAATGCGGATTATCTTATAAAAGATCATGACCTTTCAAATATCTTCGGGAAAGCATAATATTACAGAGCATAGTGCCATTACAGAAGATGGCAGGGGAGTGTGGAAGTCCTATGAAACACTTTTTGTGGACGGTGAAGATTTTACAAAGATAGGAGAGCATTTTGAAAGAGAGTTTGATGTTAAAACAACTACGATCGGTGATTGCAAATTAAAATTGATGAGTCAGAGAGCATTGGTGGATTTTGCAATAAAATGAATTGAAAAAATAGAATTTAATGATAGTAAAGGATAAATAATTGGAGACATTAAAGCTTTGGTAAAGAGTCTTGGATACTGATTTTATAAAGAGTGCAATTTTTACAAATTAGTGGTATAATCTTAGTTAGTAGAAGATAACTTGGAGGTTTTATGAATACAGTAAGTATAATTATAACAATGATTATAGCGGTAATAGCGATTTTTGGACTTGTGAATTATATCAAAAAGCTAAAGAAGGGTGGGGATTGCTGTCCTGAACATGAAGAAGCCACAAAATCCGTAAAAGTAAAGGATAGAGATAAGTCACATTATCCCTATGAAGCAAAGCTTGCAATTGACGGCATGAGCTGTGGGAATTGCGTAAGGAATGTGGAGAATGCATTGAATTCACTTGAGGGTACATGGGCGAGTGTAAGTCTTGAAGATAATCAGGCAACAGTATTACTTAAGAGTCCGCCGGATATTGAAAAACTTTCAAAGGCGGTATCGGATGCCGGATATTGTGTTTTAAAAAGAAAATCAAGATATTAAAAATTATTTAAAACAAATAAAATTTGTAAAATATAGCGTTAATAATATGAATATGTTATAATAAATAATACAATATATTTTATAATATGAAACGGATGTTACAATGTATAAAATTATTATATGTTTTGATATTTGTTTTGCATATTAGAAAGGATGTTTATGTCAAAAAAGATTAAAGTATTTTATGATTACACCTGTCCATATTGTTACAAGGGTTTGAGAGAACTTCAAGATATTTTACCGGATTATAAAAATGTAGAGATAGATTGGTCCCCCTGTGAGGCTCATCCAAGACCTGAACCTGCCGGAGTACATTCGGATTTGGCGGCACAGGTGGGTTTTTATATAGCAGAGAACGGCTTTGATATTAAAAAGTATAATAATTTGGTTTTTGAGGCTCATTTTGAAAATCAGAAAAGAATAGATGATGTAGATTTATTGGCTGACCTTGGACAGGAGGCGGGTGCAAAGAGAGAAGATATTATTGCACTGCTGAATGAGAATAGAAATGCAAAGAAAGTTGAGGATTCCAATACGGAGGTTTGGCAGACTCTGGAGATTCAGGCTGTGCCTTCATATACCTATGATGATAAGATAGCCGCATCGGGTGGAGGATTGTTGGTTCCTATAGGAAAGGTAGTGGAACTCTTTAAGATAGCTTCAAAGGCTTGATAAGATATTTTTAATATAAATGTAAACAATAATTATATCAAAAATATTTAACAAAGTTTTATACTGAGTAAAGTAAAAGACATATTATAATGTATAATAAAAGCATTATAATATGTCTTTTTTTATGCAAATCAAACTAAAAAACACAAGTGAAAAGTAGAAAATAGCAGTTCGCAAAGAGATTGCAACATTTTCTTATTGACATTTAACATTTATGTAATATAATAAATTTATCCCGACGAACAAAAGGATTCGTTCTTTGCAAGAAAGGAAGAAAATGATAAACAAGATAAAAAAGATTACACTGGTTGTATTCGTTTTTTCTGCATTGATTGCAGGAAGTGCTCATGCTGCCACACAGACTGAGGTGGATAATGTTACCGGTCCTGCATTTGGTCTTAATGCGGATCAGTATGAAACAACACTCGACTCATATAAACAACAGCAGGAGGCTGAACTTGTAGCGAAGGAGGATGCGGAGATTGCTGCTCTTAGAGAGTCGGCAAGAGGGCGTTCCATAGGTAAGTTTAAAGCATATGCTTACTCATTGGATTGTGATCCTTCCAATATAACAAGAGCAGGTACAAGACCTGTAGTAGGTAAGACTATAGCAGCTGACTGGTCCATACTTCCAAGAGGTACAAGAGTACGTATCGGAAACAGCGACACTATCTATGTTGTAGAAGATACAGGCGGAAATATCAAGGGAAGAACTATTGATATTTTTATGCACAATGACAGCGAGGCAAGAGCACATGGAATAAGATATCCTGAGCTTTATATCGTAGAGGGCGATGCAAAGGAAGCCCAGCAAAAGATTGATGAGATTTTGGCAAGAAGAGCTGAAAGACAGGCAAGTCAAAACCAATAACAGTAGATCAAATCAAATAAACAGAACACGACAGATAAATTAATATACAGAAATGATTGATTACAAAAGATAACAAAGATAAAATCACAATCTTTATAATGTCGCCCCTTTTATATAGGGGAAATATAATTAATACATTTGCAAAAGGGATAGGAGAGAAAATCGATTCGGTTTTCTCTCTTTTTATGTTATAAGTAAATAGATTGAAAGACAAAACTTAGTATAAATAAAAAAGGTCTTAAAGTCCTGAAAATCTAATTCTCAGAACATTAAGACCTTTATATAAATATCAATTATTTTGCAAACTGTTTTGGAGGAGTATCCATTCCAAGAAGTTCAAATCTGTAACCGTCCGCTTTTAACTGCTCTATGATTGTAGGCAATGCATCATGTACAAATGCTGTAGACGGCATATCATGCATCAGCAATGTGGAATGCTTGTTGGCATTTACCTGCTGTATGGTTTGATCAATAAGTGCCTGACCTCTTTTTCCCTCAACATCACCGTCAAAGGAGTTCCAGTCAAAATATATAATACCTCTATCTCTTACAGCTTGTAAAAGCTCGGTTCTGATAGCTTTATTATAGCCGGTATTACTTCCGCCGGGGAAACGAAGAAGCTTTGTTCTCTCGCCTGTGGCTTTAAGTATTATATCATCCATGGCATCATAATCTGCAAGGAAAGCGTCTACAGAAGCGTATATCTTCTTATAGTCATGGGTTAAACTATGGACTGCTATATTATGACCTCTGTCCTTAATCTGTTTTAACATATCCACAAGTGCATCATTTTCCATATATTGTGCCGTAACAAAAAAGCATGCTTTAATATTGTATTGATCCAGTATGTCAAGGAGCCTTGGAGTGCCTACCCACGGACCGTCATCAAATGTAAGATAAACGATTTTGTCATCAGGTGAAGGGGTGGTTTCAGGAGCCGCAGTGGTTGTTTCAGCAGTTGTATCTGTTTCACTTTCAGATACGGCTTGTGTTTCACTTTCACCGGAAGTTTCGCCTTGAGCGGATTCTACCGTCTCGTTTGCAGTACTTGATGAATCGGCTACTTTAACATTTTTTTTACGGGATTGCCAACCATAGGCAACCATTGCTGTGAAAACACAGCAAAAAATTAAAACTACAATGGGGACAAAAATATTTTTTTGTCTTTTTCTACTTCTCTTTTTCATGTCTACCTTCCTTAGATAAATTGAATGCCCTGAGTCGTGTGGAATCTACGATAGATAAATATAGAATGTAGATGACAAACAGAGTATTCTCTATACTCAAATAGTATAGCAGATAATATGATATTTGTGTTGATGTTTTTCTTAAATACTTTTAAAGGAATATGAAATAGCTTTTTAAATAGTAACTGTATGATAAAATATGGATTTATGGGATTTGTCTAATAAAAAAATATTAGTATTATGGCATACTTTTGTTGACTTTTTTTGAATATACAGATATTATGTCTGTGTTTAAAAATAAATTTTGTAAAGGAATAAATATATGGTATATATATGGCTTATATTGGGCTTTGTATGTCTTGTCGGAGGAGCGAATTTTTTTGTGGAAGGAGCCTCAGGGGTGGCAAGAAAGTTGAATGTGCCTTCAGTTGTAATAGGGCTTACAATAGTGGCTTTCGGAACCAGTGCACCGGAGGCTGCGGTAAGTATTGATGCGGCGCTGAAAGGAAGCAATGCAATAGCCTTAAATAATGTAATAGGTTCAAATGTTTTCAACCTTTTGGCAGTTGTGGGTATTTGCGGAATAATAAATGCAATGCCTGTAGACAGAATGCTTTTGAAGTTTGATTATCTTGTAAATATAGCCATTACTGTAATAATGCTTGGATTTATATTGTTTACAGGTGGCATAGGCAGAATAGAAGGGGCGATATTTTTGCTGATTTTTGTTATATATATGATATATACTGTAAAAACAGCATTAAAAGAGAAGGTTAAAGAAGAGGAGAATAAAAAGAAAATATCCATGCCTTTAGCCATTGTTTATATTGCCGGCGGACTTGCCTTAGTAGTATTTGGAGGAGATAAGGTGGTTGAATCCGCTTCCGAGATAGCTATAATGTTTGGAATGAGTGAAACTTTGGTAGGCTTGACCATAGTTGCTATAGGTACTTCTCTACCGGAGCTTGTAACAAGCATTGTGGCATCAAGCAAGGGAGAAAACGGTCTGGCACTTGGAAATGTTATAGGTTCAAATATCTTTAATATAATATTTATACTGGCATTTTCTTCTGTGCTTAATCCTATAGGAGCTGCTGCCGTGGCTGTATATGATACATTATTTTTATTATTTGCCACATTGATGGTATATATCCTGGCTAAAAATGATGGTGAGATATCTAAAAAAGAAGGTTTTGCCATGGTGTTGATTTATGTAATTTATACTATATTTATTATCATAAGACAGTAATATAGGGCGGATATATAATAAAAAATAAATTTTAAAATGGATGCCTTCCTGTGTGAAACAGGCTGCATCCATTTTTATTTTAAATTGCTAAATTATTATAAAGAGCTATATTAAAAATAAAGCTTGTATTATGCCAGGAAAGGTACAAGGAATAGGAAACCGCATCCTATGATAATTCCTGTAACTATAAGTACTATGGCACAATATCCCATAATATCTCTGGCACCAAGTCCTGCAATACCGAGAGCCGGTAAAGCCCAGAAAGGTTGGAGCATATTTGTCCATGCATCACCCCATGCAATAGCCATGGCGGATACTGCCGGAGAGACTCCAAGAGCGTTTCCTGCAGGCATTACTATAGGAGCCTGCACAGCCCACTGACCGCCTCCTGAAGGTACGAAGAAGTTTACAATACCTGCTGAGAGGAAGGTGAACAATGGGAAAGTGGTTTGATTTGAGATATTTACAAAGAAATCACTTATAGCACCTGCAAGAGATTGTCCTGTAGGACCTGTAGCAGTCATAATACCCATAATACCTGCATAGAATGGGAACTGCAATATAATACCGCCTGCACTTTTAGCGGCATCTGTAATAGCGTTTACATAGCCTATAGGTGTTCCGTGGAATATAATTCCAAGTGTAAGGAAAATCAAATTTACTATATTAAGTGACAGAGTGATACTTCCCTTGGTCATATATGTGTATATCAAATAAACTATGGCAAGTATTGCCACGAGTATTGAAAGCAGAGGAAAGCTCTCAAGCCATTCAGCCGGTGTCATTGTTTTATCCGTAACCTTGGCAGCTTCGGTTTCTGCCAGCAGCTTAGGATCTACAGTAACGGTATCCTCAGGAGCGGGATGCATCTGAGCGTTTACAAATGCTATAACTACAATTATAGCTATTACAATTATAAGATTCCAAGCTGAGAATATTGTCTGTGAAGTAGGTATTGATTCGGTTACAGCACCTGCCGTTTGTGTACCTATAGCTTCACTGTATGATGCAAGCTGAAGAGGTATGGAACCTGAGAAACCTGCATGCCAGATTACGAAACCTGAATAAGCCGATGCGATAAGAAGTCTGTAGTCAACGCCTTTTACTTTTTTTGCGATTTCCTTTGCAAGTATGGCGCCGACTACAAGTCCGAATCCCCAGTTAAGCCAGCAGGCAATCATTGAAACAACGGTAATAAAAATAATTGCCGATGTAGGAGATTTAGGAACTCCTGCAGCCGCATTTATAGCCCTCTTTACCAGCGGTGCGGTAGCAAGTGCCGTACCGAGAACAAGTACCAAAGCCATCTGCATTGAAAATCCGAGTAATGACCACATACTCTCGCCCCAAGCATTGGCTATTTCAAACGGGTTCATTTTACTTACAGGCATTGCTGCTATAAATACCAATATGGTAAGTATGATACAAAAAATAAATGCATCAGGCAAAAATTTTTGAACTATATTTACGCATGCGTTTGTAAATTTTTTAAACATTTATCTGCCTCCTTTTGCAAATTGTTTAATTATTAACACTAACATTATATCAAGATTGGACTATACTTTCCAGTGGCAAAAACAATGAAAACATACAAATATATTATATATATCACACAAAAATACCAAATAATAGGCAAAAGCAATATAAATCAGATGATTATATTACTTTTGCCTTAATTAAAAAGTAAGTTTCAAATATATAATATCCCTGTTTTGATATAAAACGGTAAATATTTAGAATGTCTTCAAATCATCCGCAACCTTTAAAGTTGCTTCTGTCTTTGCAATAACATCATCTACGCTTACACCTTCAGCTACCTCTGTAAGTAATAGACCATCATCTGTAACCTTGATTACAGCCAATTCAGTAACAATCTCATCAACGGCATGAATTGCTGTAGCAGGTAGGGTGATATCCTTTAAAATCTTTGGAGCACCGTCTTTTGCGGTATGTGTCATAGCGACAACAACCTTCTTAGAACCTGTAACAAGATCCATGGCACCGCCCATACCCGGAACCATCTTTCCGGGAACTATATGGCTTGCAAGATTTCCATGTGCATCCACCTGCAATGCACCTAAAACAGTCATATCCACATGTCCGCCGCGGATGATTACAAATGAGAAAGCGCTGTCAAAATATGCGGCACCCGGAAGTACTGTGACATTCTGACCTCCTGCATTTATCAGATGCTTATTGGCTGTTTCCGGAGAAGCCAAAGCTCCCATACCAAGGATACCGTTCTCTGATTGAAGTGTAATTTCTATTCCCTCAGGAACATAATCCGCCACCATAGTAGGAAGTCCGATACCTAAGTTTACTACATCACCATCATGTAATTCACTTGCAACTCGCCTAGCAATCTTTTCTTTTGACATTATGACTCACCTCCTACAAGATAATCTACAAATATGGCAGGTACTGCAACATTCTCAGGCTGTATACCGCCTACGGGAACAATAAGTTCCGCACCTGCGATAACAACATCGGCAGCAGTAGCCATAACAGTATTAAAGTTTTTGGTTGTAGCTGTAAAATAAAGATTTCCTTTTTCATCAGCTATAGTAGCTCCTATAAGAGCAAAATCGGCTCTTAAAGGTTTCTCCAAAAGATAATCCTTACCGTCTATATTAAGTACCTGCTTACCTTCGGCAACCTCAGTACCCACACCTGTAGGTGTAAGTACACCGCCAAGTCCTGCGCCACCTGAGCGTATTCTCTCTGCAAGAGTTCCCTGAGGAGAAAGCTCCACCTCCATACTGCCATCCTGCATTTTCTGTCCGGTTACAGGGTTTGTACCGATATGTGTTGCAATAACTTTCTTTACCTGATTGTTGACAATCAGTTTTCCTATACCTGTGGTAGGAGTACCGGTGTCATTACAAATAAGTGTTAAATCCTTTACGCCTTTTTCAACTAATGCATCAATAATCGGCTCAGGTGTACCACATGCTAAAAATCCACCTACCATGATAGTAGCGCCATCATTGATACCTGCAATAGCATCCTTGAGTGAAACTATTTTCATTTTGTCTCCCTTTCTACAACAATTGCTGTGCCCATTCCACCACCTATACATAGTGAAGCAAGGCCGCATTTCACATCTCTTTTTTCCATCTCAAAGAGTAAAGTGGTAAGTATTCTTGCACCGGATGCTCCGATAGGATGTCCAAGTGCTATTGCACCACCGTTTACATTTGTGATTTCGCTCTTAAAGCCAAGTTCCCTGCATACTGCAAGAGCCTGTGCCGCAAAAGCTTCATTTGCCTCTACAAGGTCCAAATCATCAACTGTAATACCTGCTTTTTCCATTGCTTTTCTTGATGCAGGGATTACTCCAAGTCCCATTACACTAGGATCCACACCGCCTGAAGCATAGCCCTTTATAGTAGCCATGATAGGAAGTTTGAGTTCCAGTGCTTTTTCCTTGGATGCGATAATAAACATAGCGGCACCGTCATTGATACCTGATGCATTACCTGCGGTTACTGTACCGTCTTTTTTGAAAGCCGGTTTAAGTTTTGCAAGATTTTCGATTGTAGTATTAAACTTAGGATATTCATCCGTATCAAATACCTTAGGATCACCTTTTCTTTGTGGAATCAGTACAGGAACTATCTCATCCTTAAGTCTGCCGGTCTCTATGGCAACTTGAGCTCTTCTTTGGCTTTCAACAGAAAATACATCCTGATCCTCTCTGCTGATACCCTTTTGCTCCGCTATATTCTCCGCTGTTACGCCCATGTGATAGTTATTGAAAGCATCCCAAAGACCATCTGTGATCATTTCATCTATAAAGGTCTGATTGCCCATCTTTACGCCGAATCTTGCTCCTTTAACAACATATGGAGCATTTGACATACTCTCGGTACCGCCTGCCAGGATGATATCAGCATCACCGGCTTTGATTATTTGAGCTGCCAATTCAATAGTTCTTAGACCTGAACCGCAAACTTTATTTATTGAAAATGCAGGGGTGGTGTTTGGAAGACCTGCACCAAGTATGACCTGACGAGCTATATTCTGTCCAAGACCTGCACTAAGTACATTTCCGATGATGGCTTCATCAATAAGAGAAGCATCAATACCTGCACGCTCGATAGCGCCCTTTGCTGCTGTCACACCCAAATCTACTGCACTCACACCTGCCAATGAACCGCCAAAGCTACCAATAGCTGTTCTTGCAGCACTAACGATAACTACTTCTTTCATATTCTCATACCTCATATCTTCTATAAAATTAGACAATACCAATAGAGTAAACATTTCCGCCTTGTATTGTCACATATATGTATCATATATAGCATAACATAAGTCAAATCAATTATCCACCCCTATACTATTGAAAATTGCTATAAAAAAAACTATAAATATTTATATATATATTATTTAAACAAAGTGTTATAATAGATAAAAGTCCGTATATGTCAAAAATACTATAGGAAACAGTTGTTTAATCTTTTGAGACTGCTAAAAAATATATGAAAATAATTTTACTAAATATAATATATAAAATTACATGTTTTTTGCATACAGCTATTTTTTATATTGGAATATGCTTATGCAAAATAGATATAATGATTAGTCAAAAAAACTGATTGATTGTCGGATATATATATGTTATATTTTTATCATATGGATTGACATGTCAAAAAACGGACATGAAGTATTGACGAGGAGGTGTTTTATGGGTTTTGTAAGGTTTGATACAGAAGGTGCTGTAGGGATTATTACCATTGATAGACCGAAGGCGCTTAATGCTTTGAACTCCGAAGTGCTGGCTGAACTGGATGCCTGCTTTGACGGTATTGATGTAAATTCTGTCAGAGCGGTTATTTTGACAGGTTCGGGAGAGAAGTCTTTTGTGGCAGGTGCGGACATAGGTGAGATGAGTAAATTAAGCCCTGCAGAGGGTGAAGCTTTCGGAAAAAAGGGAAATGATGTTTTCCGTAAGATTGAAACCTTCCCTATACCGGTAATTGCGGCTGTAAACGGATTTGCACTTGGTGGCGGATGTGAGATAGCAATGAGCTGTGATATTCGCATATGCTCAGACAATGCAATGTTTGGTCAGCCTGAGGTTGGGCTTGGTATCACACCGGGATTTGGCGGAACACAAAGACTGGCGAGAATAGTAGGTGTAGGTATGGCAAAGCAACTTATTTACACAGCCAAAACCATAAAAGCGGATGAGGCGTTAAGAATCGGACTTGTAAATGCCGTATATACACAGGAAGAACTTATGGTTGCAGCAAGGAAGATGGCAAATACCATAGCACAGAATGCCCCTATTGCTGTTCGTGCATGTAAAAAGGCTATCAATGACGGACTGGATGCCAAGATGGATGATGCTATTGTTATAGAAGAGAAGCTGTTTGGAAGCTGCTTTGAGACACATGATCAGATAGAGGGAATGAATGCTTTCCTTGAAAAGAGAAAAGAGAAGAATTTTACCAATTCATAAGAATTTGGCAGATATAAATTTTTAGTATATTTTAAAATTATTTACAAAACATTTTTGTTTCAGAAAGGATAAGAAGATGAAAGTTGGTATTATTGGTGCAGGTACAATGGGTTCAGGCATTGCTCAGGCTTTTGCAATGACAGACGGATATGAAGTAAGACTTTGCGATATTAAGGAAGAGTTTGCGCAGGCAGGCTTTGCAAAGATCCAAAAGAATATCAATTTCCTTGTAGGAAAAGAGAAGATAACAAAGGAAGCCGGAGATGCAATTATTTCAAAGATAAAAGTAGGCCTTAGCGATATTTGCAGCGACTGTGATTTAATAGTTGAAGTAGCATTAGAGAAGATGGAAGTTAAGCAGCAGATTTTTAAAGAACTTCAAAACATTGTTCCTAAGGATTGTATCTTTGCTTCAAATACATCATCACTTTCCATTACAAGAATCGGTGAAGCACTTGACAGACCTGTAGTAGGAATGCATTTTTTCAATCCTGCTGACAGAATGAAGCTTGTTGAGGTAATAGGCGGAGAAAAGACACCTGCCGATTTGGTTGAGAAGATTAAAAAGATATCTGAAGATATCGGAAAAACACCTGTACAGGTTAAGGAAGCACCGGGATTTGTAGTAAATCGTATACTTGTTCCGATGATCAATGAAGCTATCAATGTATGGGCTGCAGGAACAGCAGATGCTGAGGGCGTAGATACAGCGATGATTCTTGGATGTGCACATCCTATGGGACCACTTCACTTGGCGGATCTTATCGGTCTTGATATTTGTCTGGCTATTATGGAAGTTATTCACAATGAGACAGGGGATGATAAGTATTTACCTGCTCCGAAGTTAAAAGAGCTTGTAGCGGCAGGTAAGCTTGGTAAGAAAACAGGAGAAGGAATATTCTCTTATAAGTAAAATATATATCCCCCTTTTTACACCAGAATGTAAGAAGGGGGATTAATACGATATAGATACAAAAGGCGGGTTTGTATTTACTATATAGGTGAAAGAAAACTAAGAAAGGATAACGCAAACAAAGACTTTCACCATTTATGTTTGCACTTGGATTTATTCAAGTAGGGTATGATTCATGGATTTTACTTTAGACAAGAAACATGAGATGGCAAGAACCCTATTCAGGGAGTTTGCCGAAAAGGAAGTAAAACCTCTTGCAGTAGAGGTGGATGAAACAGAAGTATTTCCAAGAGAAACTGTAAGGAAGATGGCAAAATACGGTTTCCTTGGTATTCCTGTAGCAAAGGAATTTGGAGGTCAGGGTGCCGATCCGTTGGCATATGTTATGTGTGTAGAAGAGATATCAAAGGTTTGTGCCACAACAGGCGTTATCGTCTCAGCTCATACATCCCTTTGTGCCGATCCTATTGCTATGTATGGTACACCGGCTCAAAAGGAAAAGTATCTCATTCCCCTGGCAAAGGGTGAAAAACTCGGAGCTTTTGCGCTCACAGAGCCTAATGCCGGTACTGATGCACAGGGTGCTGTTACAAAGGCGGTACTTGATGGTGATGATTATGTGTTAAACGGCTCAAAAATCTTTATTACAAACGGTAAAGAGGCTGATATATATGTTGTAATTGCATGTACAGAGATAAAGGTGGATGCAAAGGGCAGACAGAAAAAGATTTTCTCGGCATTTATAGTTGAGAAGGATACACCGGGATTCGGCTTTGGAACAAAGGAAAAGAAGATGGGTATCAGAGGCTCATCCACATACGAACTTATTTTTACCGATTGCAGAGTACCGAAGGAAAATATGTTAGGTCCTGCAGGTAAGGGCTTCGGTATTGCAATGCATACTCTTGACGGCGGTCGTATAGGTATTGCCGCACAGGCACTCGGTATTGCAGAGGGTGCACTTGAGAGAACTATTGCATATGTAAAAGAAAGAAAGCAGTTTGGAAGATCTATCGGAGCTTTCCAGAATACTCAGTTTGAGTTGGCAAATATGGCAACCAAAGTAAAAGCGGCACAGATGCTTGTATATAGAGCTGCAATGGCTAAAGCTACACAGAAGACATATTCAGAAGAAGCTGCAATGGCAAAGCTGTTTGCGGCGGAGGTAGCTATGGAAGTTACCACCAAGGCGGTTCAGCTTCATGGTGGATACGGATATACAAGAGAGTATGAAATTGAGAGAATGATGCGTGATGCTAAGATTACAGAAGTGTACGAGGGTACAAGTGAAGTACAAAGAATGGTAATTGCCGGTTCATTGCTTAAATAATAGTGCTATTACGAATGGAGGATGTCATGAAGATAGTTGTTTGTATTAAACAAGTGCCGGATACCAAGGGCGGTGTTGTTTTTAACCCTGACGGCACATTAAACAGAGGAGCCATGCTCACAATTATGAATCCCGATGATAAGGCGGGACTTGAGGCGGCGCTCAGAATTAAGGATAAATACGGTGCGGAAGTTACAGTAGTTACTATGGGACTTCCAAAAGCTGATGAAGTACTTAGAGAAGCTATGGCAATGGGAGCTGATAAGGCGGTACTTATTACAGACAGAGTACTTGGAGGAGCAGATACCTGGGCTACATCACAGACTATTGCGGGAGCATTAAGAAAGCTGGAATATGATCTTATAATTACAGGTCGTCAGGCTATTGACGGTGATACTGCACAGGTCGGACCTCAGATTTCAGAACATCTTGATATACCTGTTATCAGCTATGCACAAAAGATAGAAATTGAAGGCGACAGTGTGATAGTGGAGCGCCAGTTTGATGATAGATATCATGTTTTAAAAGCAAAGATGCCTGTACTTATTACAGCCCTTTCAGAGCTTAATGAGCCGAGATATATGACTCTGGGCGGTATTTTTGATGCTTATGAGAAGGAAGTATGCGTACTTTCAAGAGCCGATCTTGTGGATGTAGACGATTCAAATATCGGATTGAAGGGTTCACCGACACAGATTGCAAAAGCATCCGATAAGGTAAGAAAGGGTGCGGGGGAACAGGTAAACCTTGGTGCATCAGAATCTGTTGATTACATCATAGGCAAGTTAAAAGAAACACATATCATCTAAAAAGGAGTCGTTTATGAGACAGAATACAGAGGAATACAGGGGAGTGTTTACATTTGCCCAACAGGTAGACGGCAAATTGAGCGGTATTTCCCTTGAACTTATTGGTAAAGGTAAGGATTTGGCTGCTGACCTTAATACAGAAGTAACAGCAGTACTTTTGGGATCTGATATAAAGGGTTTGGTTGATGAACTCGCTGAACATGGTGCGGACAAAATAATAGTAGTAGATGATTCCAAATTAAAAGAGTATCGTACAGAGCCATATACACAGGCACTTGCAGCAGTTATAAATGAGTTTAAGCCTGAGATATTTATTATCGGAGCTACAGCTATAGGAAGAGATCTTGGTCCAAGAGTTTCAGCAAGAGTCGGAACCGGACTTACAGCAGACTGTACACAGCTTGAAATAGGAGATTATCCATTGGTAGCTATTGCAGGAAGAGAGCAAAAACATAATCAGCTTCTTATGACCAGACCTGCATTTGGTGGAAATACCATAGCAACTATTGCATGTCCTGAGAACAGACCGCAGATGGCAACAGTCCGTCCGGGTGTTATGCAAAAGAAGGAGAGAGTTGCGGGAGCAAAGGCACAGATAATAGACTTTGATGCAAAGCTGACAGAAAATGATAAATATGTGGAGATTTTGGAGATTGTAAAGAATGCCAAGACTACAGAAGATATCATGGCTGCAAAGATTTTGGTATCAGGAGGTAGAGGTGTAGGTTCAGCCGAGAACTTCAAGATACTTAAGGATTTGGCAGATGTACTTCACGGTACTGTAAGCTGTTCAAGGGCTGTAGTGGATGCAGGCTGGATGCCTAAGGATATTCAGGTAGGACAGACCGGTAAAACAGTCCGTCCGCATCTATACTTTGCAATAGGTATCTCAGGTGCAATACAGCATCTTGCAGGTATGGAAGAAAGTGATATCATCATCGCTATAAATAAAGATGAGACAGCACCTATTTTCAGTGTTGCGGATTACGGTATTGTAGGTGATTTGAATAAGATAGTACCTGCACTTACAGAGAAGATAAAGGCTGAGCTTGCAAAGGAAGAATGATTACATTAGATATTAAAATCTTAGATAATCTTTAAAATAAAAATCGCTATAAACTACTTAACGGAGTTTATAGCGATTTTTTGTTTATAAGAGAGTGCATATTTCCTGCTTGACATAAATCAAAAATTATTTTATAATCAAAAAACATTTTAACATACTAAACTAATAGGTAAATAGGCCATTGAGTTTTTTAAAAAGCAGGAAGGAAGTCTCATGGGAAAGAAAGAACATAATCATGAACATAGCCATAAACACAGTCATGAACATAGTCATGAACATCATCATGATGAGCATGGAGTAGATCATATCCATAGCCATAGAAATTTAATAGGCTTTGATGAACATGGTATACCGACAATTACTTTAAAATCGGATCATGAAGAGGATGGGGATGATAAGGCATTTATAAGAGATTACATGAATGCGGTTTCAGAATATAGAAAAACTTTTCCGTCAAAGGATGAGGTACTTGAAAACACTCCGGATCCGGCTGTAAAAGAAATGATTTTACGACAGAATCAGCTTGGATTTGATACCACCTTTGACAGATTTGACAAACAGCAGCCACAATGTAGTTTCGGTATGGCGGGTATTTGCTGTAAAATCTGTAATATGGGACCATGTAAGATAACTTCAAAAAGTCCTAAAGGAATTTGTGGTGCCGATGCGGACTTAATAGTTGCAAGAAATTTACTTCGTTCCGCCGCTGCAGGTGTTGCACAGCATGGTATGCATGGGCGTGAGGTTATATTGTCTTTAAAATGGGCGGCTGAAGGGAAACTTGACTTGCCTATTTTAGGACAGCAAAAGATAAAGGATGTTGCAAAGGCTTTTGGAATAAAGACAGAGAGAAGAAGTATTAAAAAGATTGCCTCAGAGCTTGCAGATATACTTTTAGATGATATGAGCCGTACAGTGCCGGGAGAGTATAAAATAATTGAAGCACTGGGTTTGGAAGAAAGAAAAAATACCTGGAAAAAGTTGGATATTTTGCCGATAAGTGCCTATCATGAGGTCTTTGAAGCTTATCATAAAACAGGTGTGGGTACAGATGGTGATTGGAAGAGTGTTATGCAGCAGTTTCTGCGATGCGGTCTTGCATTTACATATTCAGGTGTGGTAAGCACAGCCATAGCTACAGACGGGCTTTTTGGAGTAGGTGACAGGGTGACTTCAAAGGTAAATATAGGGGCACTGAAAAAGGGCTATGTAAATATTGCGGTACATGGACATCTTCCTACTTTAGTCAGCGAGATAGTAAAGGTAGGACAGGAAGAGAAGTATATAGATTTGGCTAAAAAAGCAGGTGCAAAGGGTATAAGATTCTATGGAATCTGCTGTTCGGGGCTTTCTGCAATGTATCGATATGCCGGAGTTATTCCTCTTTCAAATGCGGTATCTGCCGAGCTGGTGCTTGGAACAGGTGCACTTGATCTTTGGATTGCGGATGTACAGGATGTATTCCCGGCTATAATGGAGGTGGCAAATTGCTTTAGAACCACAGTTATTACAACCAGTGAGTCTGCAAGGCTTCCGGGAGCGGAAAGATTTGAATATGACCATCATCATTCAAACATAGGAGAAACAAGAGAGCTTGCGGAAAAAATAATACTCAGGGGAATTGAAAGCTTCAAAGACAGACAGGGTATACCTGTATATATTCCACCATATGAGGTGGATGCTGAGGTGGGATTTTCACCTGAATATGTACATAAGCACTATGGCTCAATGAGACCTCTGTATGAAGCACTAAAGGAAGGTAAGATACTGGGTATTGTAAATCTGGTGGGATGTAATAATCCGAAGGTGGTTTATGAAAAATGTATTATTGATGTAGCCAATGCATTATTAAGAAATAATATTTTGATTCTTACAAACGGTTGTGCATCATTTCCACTTATGAAGATGGGATATTGCAATATTTCAGGTCAGGATCATGCAGGTGAGGGATTAAAGGAATTTCTTGGAGATCTTCCGCCGGTATGGCATGTTGGAGAATGTATTGATAATACAAGATCAAGCGGTATACTGTCAGGAGTAGCGGGTGAGGCAGGCAAGGCTTTATTTGAAATGCCTTTTGCATTTACTTCTCCCGAGTGGAGCAATGAAAAGGGAATAGATGCCGCACTTGGCTTCAGACTTATGGGAATCAATTCATATCACTGTGTAGAGGCTCAAATTCACGGTTCAAAGAATGTAATAGAATTTTTGAAGGAGGGAACGAAGGAATTACTTGGCTCTGTTATGGTTGTAGATACAAATCCCGACTCTCTGGGTGAAAAAATAGTTGCAGATATTATTGAGAAGAGGAAAGCACTTGGATGGGCTGTACCTGATGAGATAGTTCATAAAGAGGAAGAATTGGTTTTAGTATAGTTTTGTAAAACAGTATAAATTATAGAACATTTTGAATATAGATATAAGTATTGACAACTGATATAGAAGATGTACAATGAAAATAAGCAAAAGCTTTGTGAATCAACTTATAATGGGGAGGATAAGTTATGGATATGCAGTTGTTTTGGGATGCTTTGGCACCGGTTATAAATATAGGAGTTTGGGTTGGTCTTGGACTTTTTATAAGGTATTTAATAATAAGACTTAAAAAGTAAGAGGCAGTTAAACAGGATGTATAGCCGGTATAAAAAGAGTAGTTTGCCGTTTTGGCAAACTACTCTTTTTTACATTCTCCTTATTTCCGCCTGTATCATATTTCCGACCAAAGATGCAAAATTATCAAGAGATTTTACTTTTACAAAACTTCTGCCGAAGATTTTTTGAACATTCGGTATATCGGCATCATCACCGGTAAAGGCGCAGAGTACATAGATATTTTCCAGTTTAGCTCTATGAACAAGCTCGGTCATATCTTCTATAGCGATATCACCGCTGTAGTTGGTGGATTTTTGGCTTACCTCCATTATATCATTGGGTTTGACATCGGTAAGCCAGATTACCACTCTATGGGTGGCTGTATTTTCTCTCATCTGACATAATATGGCATTTAGAGCCAAACCGTCTCTATTTGCACCTGTAGTAAAGAATCTGAATATTTCTTTGTTTTTTGAGCTTTCACTATAATTGCGATAAAGATTCATTACAGTATATCCGTTCATAGATGAATATCCCCACACTCTTACAGGAACATGGCAGTTATCAAGAGCTTTGGCAATGATATATCCCTGTGCGGAAACTGTATCCATACGATGTATCTGTGAGGCGGAGGCGTCAAGTAAAATATCGACACTGATATTACCGCTGCCCTCAACGACTTGTTTTTCAAAAATCTTATTGTTATTAAGATATAGAGCCTTCCAAACAAGAGAAGGTTTAAGTTTTCCGGTCTTTGAGCAGACGGCGGTAGGCTCCAGCTGTGTAAGAAGAGCGTTTTTTATTCTATGAGTAAGCTCGGAAATTGCCGCATTATTTATTTTCATATTTGAAAAGAATGCAGCTTCATTTTTCTCACGCTGTTTTTTCATTTCTTTTCTCATTTTGGCGGCAAAGCCCGTGACCTTTTCTTCATCCTCACCTCTTGTGAAAAATATTCGAGTACCTAAGTGATTGCCGGTACAACATTCTCTTTGAATTTTTTCGGAAGTTTTATCATCATATATGGATTTGCCGAAATAACTGCTGATATATTTTCTAAGTCCTTCCTCCGTGACTCGGTTGAATTTTTCGGAGTCGGTTTCAAAGGCTGAGGTATCGGAACCTCCCTGATTTTCGACATAACCTACAACAAGTTTTTTTGCACCTGATATTTCACTCGATACTCCGGCTTTTTTTCCAAAGAAGAGTCTTGGTATGGGTATTTTAAACTTTCGTTTTTGTCCCTTTGAACCGACTCCCGGAAGATAGGTAAAATACTTTGCCAAAGTGGATGAAAGACTTTTTATAAAGCCTTCCGTATCAACATCTCCTGAGATTTCCAGCTCATCAAGAAGCTTTCTGTCCACAAGATCCGGAAGTCCGCTGTCCTCTCCTATGGATGTTTTATAATGTCCTTCAAGTATCCATCCCTCTCTGCTTTCTGCTATGCTTGGCATAAATTCACGAAGCTTTTTTTTGCAATATTCTGTTCGCAAAAGCAAAAGCCCCGGTCTTTTATCTTTTTCCTTTTCAAAGGTGGTATTTTCAAGTGCAATCCAAAATAATGCCTCGTAGGTGCCCTGACCGACTGTTTCATGAAAGGTATTATAAAATTCTTTCAGCTTTTTCCAGTCAAAATGGGCATAGCTGCTTCCAAGTATCGTATTCCAATATAAATCAGCTTTTGCATCATCATCATACATACGAAAACCGACAGAAACATTATAATTTCCGGCTGCATTCCAAATCATATTTGCAGCCCTCTTTTTTTCAAATTCTGTTAAAATCATGAAAAAATATTCTCCCCGGGAAGGCTCTTTGGCAATCTGGCATTTACAATATCCAGCACCAGCTGTCTTTCATATTCATCAAAGCATTTATTGATAAGCCCCATTTCAAGCGCCTTTGTTACATTTAGACCTTTTTTCATCATACCTATACATGAGATAAGACCTCTTAAATCAAGACTTCTTGTGGATATTTCACCACCTTCTCCCTTTTTTCTTATTTCATCAAAAAGAGAGGTGAACTGTGAGATATACTCGGGTTTTAATGTAGGGTATTTATCCTTTATAAGTTTGCCAAGGTTTTCACCTGTTATAACAGGCATATGAAGTACCATAAATCTGGATGCAAGTGCTTCATTCATCTCCCTTGTACCGGCATATCCGTAGTTCATGGTACCGATAAATCTGGTAGCTTCATGGAGATTTATCCTGTCATATCCGGGTAAATCGATAACACGCCTAAAGTCAAGCACCGCATGAAGTACGGCAAGGGATTCGTTTTTTGCCATATTTATTTCATCCAGTACACCAAAGCCGCCCTTTATTGCACAATTTAATACAGGGCCTTTTCTTAATTTTACTTCTCCATTCTCAAAGGTATCCGAACCTATAAGGGATGACGCATCGGTATTGATATAAAGCGATATATCCCATTCGGGACGGGCAAAGGCTGTGGCAAGATTTTCAGCCAGTACATTTTTTCCTGTAGCCTTTGCGCCGTCCAGTAAAATATTTTCACCTGCGATTATCGCTGTAGCCGCCTCCTCCCAGATTTCTTTTCCATAGTAGAGATAGGACTCTTTTGGAATCCTTTGTTCTTCTTCCTTTTCAAGCTTATAAAACTTGCGAAATGAAATTATTTCTGAAATTATTTTATCTGATATATTTTCCTGTTTTAAAAATTCTAAAATTTCCATAGTATCCTCTGTTTATTTTTATTGATTTATGGGTAAATATATTTACCTAAAAGGTATAGAATTGTTTCATAAAAAACGACAATTCTAAAAAACTCCCAAGACAGTATTATATTACAACTGTCTTGGGAGTAGCAATAATTTATTATGCCGGATCTGCAGGAGTGGTACCGCCTTTTTTACCTCTCCAAAGAATAAGAACTGCATAAACAGCAGCAACAACTGCACCGCCTATATAAGCAACACCCCAGCTTTGTCCAAAGCCAAGCTTTGCATTTAAGATATAGCAGGCACAAATATATGTGTAGAACACTCCGGGGATGAGAGTCATCCACGCCCATTTTACCTTATTATGTATAATCAGATAAATGCTTGCCGCAGCAAGAGGGAAGAGTGCCATTGTCTGGTTTGACCATGCAAAATATCTCCATAAGATATTAAATCCCTTAGGATCAACCTTTGCCCAAACAAGAATTCCACCTACTATAATAAAAATAGGTAATGCAAGGCTAAGTCTACGAGGATTATTATCCTGCTTGATGTGGAATGTATCCGCAATTGTAAGTCTGAGTGCACGAAGCGCTGTATCTCCTGAAGTAACAGGTAGTATAATAATACCGATAAGTGCAACCGCTCCACCTACAGGACCGAGTGCCTTTCTGCAAAGTACACCGACAACACTGGTAGGAGAAATAGCAACCAACTCTCCACCCTTTTGAATCATATACTGCCATACGCCCTTATCACTAAGTTGCATTGTGATACCGCCGTTTGCAGCTGTAAACTGAATCAATGCCATTGTACCGGCAGCCCATACCATTGCGATAAAGCCCTCAACAACCATCATATTGTAGAAAGTCATACGACCGTCTTTTTCACTCTTTATTGTACGCGCAACAAGAGCTGTCTGAGATGAGTGGAATCCTGAAAGGATACCGCAGGCTACAGTAACAAAGAAAATAGGAACAAAATGTCCTTCCTTGAAGTATGCGGCATAGTCAAATGATGTTGTTGCCCAATCACCCCAAACCTCTACAAGCGGATAATGGAAAATAACCATTGCGGCGAATACACCGATTGCGGAGAATACAAGGATTGCACCGAATATAGGATAAACTCTTCCTATAATCTTATCGATAGGGAATACTGTTGCAACCAAGTAATAGACGAAAATAACTCCATAAATAACCCAGGTCGAAACCTCTGTAGGAGCACCGCTGAAACCAAAAACCTGAGTTGCGGCGATATCACCCGGTGTATAAATGAATACGGTACCTACCAATAGAAGCAATAAGCATACAAATGCGTCATATATCCAGAAGACTGTTTTATTGGTATATTTACGAACCATTTCAGGCATTTGAGCACCACCGTCTCTGGTACAGATCATTCCGGCAAAATAATCGTGAACAGCACCGCCGATTACATTACCTATCGGTATTGTAAGGAGTGCAATAGGTCCGAATAAGATACCCTGGATCGGTCCAAGGATAGGTCCGGTACCTGCGATATTGAGCAGGTTGATTAAAGCATTTTTCCATGTTGGCATAGGAACATAGTCAACGCCGTCCTGTCTGGAAAAGGCGGGTGTTTCTCTGTCATCAGGCTGGAAAACATGGTCACAAAGGCGCCCCATAATAAATCCACCTACGATCAGGATAACAAGACCAATCATAAATGTTGCCATAGAAAATTCCTCTCTTTCTTTCTATGTTAAATTGTTGTATATGTAAAGATACTACTTGTTAATATTTTTTTCAATATTTTTTAATAAAACATCAGAGAGAGTTATTATAAAAATAAAAGAAATACATGACATTTTATCTGTAATTAATTAAAGAATAATTAAATTATTAAGATAAATATGGTTAGCAACAGCTAACTGTGTTAATATAAGCATAACGATTAATTATCATCAGGAAAGGTTAAATTTGTGAAAATAGGAGAAATTTTAATAAAAAAAGGAGAGAAGAAAAAGTTTAAAACCGGTCAGATAAGCGGTGTGATTTTTTGTGGTAAAAATGAAGGTAAAACTCTTGTAATAACAGCCGGAGTACATGGTTGTGAGTATGTCGGAATAGAGACTTCACTAAGGCTTATAAATGAGCTTAATCCAAAGAAAATGTCAGGAAATATTATTATTTGTCCTATTTTGAATACGGACGGATTTTATAATGGTGTAAAGCAAATCTCCACAGTGGATGGAAAAAATTTAAACAGAGAATTTCCGGGAGATAAGGAAGGCAGCATTACTCAAAAAATTGCCCATGATGTGGAAAAATATCTATATCCATTGGCTGATTTTATAGTGGATTTGCATGGTGGAGATATAAATGAAAGCCTTACACCTCTTATATTTTTCCCATACGCTTCGGGAGAGGAGATAAAAAGCTATGTAGGAGATATAGCCTCCAGAATGAATGTGGATTTTAGAGTGGGTTCGTATGCAAATAACGGTCTCTACAGCTATGCCACAAAGAAAGAAATTCCCGCAATGCTTTATGAAAGAGGTTCTAAAGGTCTATGGAGTGAGGCTGATGTACTTGCTGAAAAGGAAGATCTTTACAGGCTTATGGAGATGCTTGGAATATTAAAAGAAGGTTATGATATAAGTATAAATAAAAATCAAAAAGAAATAGTGAAGGCTGAATATGTGGAAGCAAGGAGTGAGGGGCTGTGGTATCCACATGTTAAAAAAAGTGATAATGTAAAAAAAGGTGAATTGCTTGGGATTTTAAAAGATATTGAAGGGAATATCCTGCAAGAAGTCAGGGCGGAGTTTGATGCCCGGGTTTTATACTATACCTTATCCTTAGGTGTAAGACAAAATGATGCTTTAATAGCTTATGGAAGAGAATAAAATACTTAAAAAAATCATATCATGCTCTAAAACACTTGACAAAGTTCTATTGCAAAATTAAAATACTTTGAGTATCAAAGTATTTTTTTGCTTTGATGAAAGTCTTATGAAAGGGCTTATAGAAGATGAAGATAGCACTTGCAGGAACCGGCTCAAAACTGCCGTCTAAGATTTTAACAAATGATGATCTTAGTAAAATCGTAGATACAAGTGATGAATGGATCAGTCAAAGGACAGGTATCAAACAAAGACATATTATAGGTGAGAATGAGAACCTTGTAAGTCTGGCGTTTGAAGCGGGAAGAGATGCATTAAAAGCCGCAAATATTAAGGGCGAAGATTTGGGACTTATAATAGTGGGAACATCTACTCAGGATAAGAGACTTCCAAATACCGCTTGTGAATTGCAACCGCTTTTGGGAGCAAAGGACTGTGCATGTATGGATGTAAGTTCAGCATGTTCGGGATTTATATATGCACTGAGTATTGCATATTCCATGATGAACACTTTGGATATAGAGCATGCTCTTGTTATCGGCGGAGATGTACTCTCAAGAGAAATGGACTGGACCGACAGAACCACCTGTGTACTGTTTGGTGACGGTGTGGGAGCGGCGGTACTTAAAAGATCGGATATAGAAGAGGGATTCTTAAGTTTTGATATCGGAGCCGACGGAAGTAAGGGGTTTGCACTATATGACAATTCCTATGGTGATGACAGGTATATAAGAATGGACGGACAGGAAGTCTTTAAATTTACTGTCAGAACAGTGCCTCAAAGCATTGAGAATGCGATTAAAAAGGCAGGAGTACATAAGGATGATATAGATGTATATCTTTTACATCAGGCAAATTTAAGGATACTTGAGGCAGTATCAAAAAAGCTGGATATACCTCTTGAAAAACTGCCGCATAATCTTGAAAACACAGGAAATACTTCAGCCGGAAGTGTACCTTTACTGCTGGATGAGGTGATAAAAAAGGGCATAGCAAAAAAGGGAGATTTGATTTTGTTATGCGGATTCGGAGCAGGTTTAACCTGGGGAAGTTGTGTATTAAGATTGTAATTATTTACAACTTATATATAAAAAATAAAAAGCCTTGGGCTTAAAGAATGGAGAAAATTATGTCAGAGAAAATGAAATCAATTATTGCAGAGCAGCTAAATATCGATGCATCAGAAATCAGCCTGGAGTCAAGCTTTAAGGATGATTTGAATGCGGATTCACTTGACCTTTTCGAGATGGTAATGGCACTTGAGGACAATTACGGTGTTGAAATACCTTCTGAGGATTTAGAGAAGCTTTTAACTGTAGGTGATGTGGTAAATTACCTTAAGGATAAGGGCGTAGACAATTTATAAAAATAAAAAACGCCTTCTTTAGGCGTTTTCTTAAAAAGGTAGAGGAAATTAATGCAAACAGATATAACAAAGTTATTAGGTGTAGAATATCCGATAATTCAAGGCGGTATGGCATGGGTTGCCGAGCATAACCTGGCAGCCGCTGTAAGTGCCGCAGGAGGTCTTGGTTTAATCGGCGGAGCGAATGCGCCGGCTGATGTCATAAGGAATGAGATAAGAGGGGCGAGAAAGCTTACAGATAAGCCTTTTGGAGTAAATGTAATGCTTATGTCGCCACATGCGGAAGAAATCGCCAAAGTAGTGGTGGAAGAAGGTATAAAGGTAGTTACTACCGGTGCAGGTTCTCCTGAAAAGTACATGAAAATGTGGAAGGAAGCCGGAATAGTTGTAATTCCGGTCGTTGCAAGTGTTGCACTTGCAAGGAGAATGGAAAGATGCGGAGCCGATGCAGTGGTTGCCGAGGGTACTGAAAGCGGCGGACATATAGGCGAGGCTACCACTATGACCTTGGTACCTCAGGTAGCGGATGCTATAGATATACCTGTAATTGCTGCAGGAGGTATTGCTGACGGCAGAGGTCTGGCGGCTGCGCTTATGCTTGGTGCAAAGGCGGTACAGATAGGTACAAGATTTGTAGTGGCAAATGAGTCCATAGTGCATGAAAACTATAAAGACAGGGTAATAGCTGCAAAGGATATAGACTCGGCTGTTACAGGAAGAAGCCACGGACATCCGGTAAGATGTCTTAGAAATGCAATGACCAGAGAGTACACTAAGCTTGAGGCTGAGGGAAAGAGCTTTGAGGAACTGGAGTATCTGACTCTTGGAACTCTCAGAAAAGCTGTAATGGAAGGTGATACCGTAAACGGAACCGTTATGGCAGGTCAGATAGCAGGACTTATAAATAAAAAGCAAAGTGCAAAAGAAATAATTGACGAGATAATAGCTGAGGCAGGTAATCTTTTAAAGAATGCAGGGAGCTTGGTATAAATATGAAGATAGCATTTTTATTCCCGGGACAGGGAGCTCAAAAACAAAATATGGGCAAAAGTTTTTATGAAAATGATGCGGATTCAAGGGCGGTTTTTGACAGTGTCAAAACGGTCACGGGAATAGATGCATGTGATCTGATTTTTAAGGAAAATGATGAATTAAATAATACCAGATTTACACAGATAGCCATGGTGGCAACAGGAATTGCCATGTTAAAGGCTATAGAAAAAACAGGGCTGAAGGCTGATATATGTGCAGGGCTGAGCCTTGGAGAGTATGAAGCACTGTATCTTAGCGGTGCAATAAATGAAACTGATGCAATTGCCATAGTGAATAAAAGAGGTCGGTATATGTCTGAAATAAAGGGCGGTGCCATGAGTGCGGTGCTCTCACTTTCAAATGAGACTATTAAAGCCATAGTGGATGATATAGAGGGGTGTTGGGTGGCAAATTATAATTGCCCCGGTCAGACCGTAATATCAGGAACAACGGAGGCTGTGGCTCTTGCCGGTGAAAAATTAAAGGAAGCCGGTGCAAAGAGAGTATTGCCGCTAAAGGTAAGCGGAGCTTTTCATTCCGGACTGATGAAAGAAGCCGGTGACAAACTGGGAAAAGTACTTGATGATATCGAAATAAAAGATATACGGATACCTTATGTGGCAAATATCAATGCAGAGATTGTCACAGATAAGAATGATATACGGAAAAATTTGATAGAGCAGGTATCGGGAAGCGTACATTTGGAACAGAGCATTAGAAAAATGATTGAATGGGGAGTGGATACCTTTGTGGAAATCGGTCCCGGAAAGACAATGGCAGGCTTTGTTAAAAAAATTGATGCCGATGTAAAAATATTCAATATTGAAGAATATGAGGATATTGAAAAAGTTTGTAGTCAGATTTTGGAGGCAAAATGAAAAGATTAGAAGGCAAGACAGCATTGGTAACAGGTGCGGGCAGAGGTATAGGTGCGGCTATAGCAAAAAAACTTGCCGCTGACGGTGCACTTGTATATGTAAATTATGCGGCATCCAAAGAGGCTGCAAATGCTGTGGCAAAAGAGATAGAAGATAATGGCGGAAAGGCTTTGCTTTGCCAATGTAATATATCGGATTATGACAGCACAAAGGAGATGATTGAAAATATTATTTCAAAAGAGGGTGCTATTGATATATTGGTAAACAATGCCGGAATTACAAAAGATAATATAATGATGAGAATGAAACCGGAAGACTTTGATGTGGTAATAGCTACCAATCTTAAGGGTACTTTTAATACCATGCAGGCGGTTTCAAAGTATATGATAAAGAAAAGAAGCGGAAGAATAATAAATATTTCTTCTGTAAGCGGTGTTATGGGTAATGCAGGTCAGATAAATTATGCGGCATCAAAGGCGGGAGTCATCGGTATGACAAAGACTGCAGCAAGAGAGATGGCAGGCAGAAATATAACTGTAAATGCGATAGCGCCGGGATATATAAGAACAGATATGACAGATGCCATGCCGGAGGATGCAAAGGCAAAGATAAATTCATTTATCCCGCTGGGATATCAAGGTGAGGCGGAGGATATCGCCAATATGGTAGCATATTTAGCCGGAGAAGAGGGCAGATATATTACAGGCCAGGTCATCAAAATAGATGGCGGAATGAGTATGTAAGCAGTTTAGTGAAAAAATGAGGTGACTATGAGAAGAAGGGTTGTTATTACAGGTATGGGAGCTATCACTCCTATAGGTCTGAATGTCAATGATTTTTGGAAAAATATAAAAGAAGGTGTACATGGTATTGGACCTATAACATACTTTGATACCACAGATTATAAGGCGAAGCTGGCTGCCGAGGTAAAGGGCTTTGATGCCAAAAATTATATGGACCCGAAATCCGCCAGAAGAATGGAGCAATTTTCACAGTTTGCAGTAGCTGCGGCAAAGGAGGCTATGGAAGATGCAAAGCTTGATATAGCAAATGAAGATCCTTATATGGTGGGTGTTGCGGTAGGCTCGGGAATAGGTTCACTCCAATCAATGGAAAAGGAATACGGCAAGCTTTTGGAAAAGGGCCCCGGTAGAGTGGCACCCCTTTTGGTACCTATGATGATTTCAAATATGGCGGCGGGAAATGTTGCCATTGCTTTCGGATGTAAGGGAAAGAATATAAATGTAGTAACAGCCTGTGCTACAGGAACAAATTGTATAGGTGAGGCTTTCAGATCCATTGTTTACGGTGAGGCTGATGTTATGCTTGCCGGTGGAGCCGAGAGCTCTATAACTCCTATAGGTGTTGCCGGATTTACTTCACTTACCGCATTAAACACTGTAGATGATCCTGACAGAGCATCAATACCTTTTGATCAGGACAGAAACGGCTTTATTATGGGAGAGGGTGCGGGAGTACTTATCTTAGAGGAGCTTGAGCATGCAAAAAAAAGGGGAGCACATATATATGCCGAGATGGCAGGATATGGTTCAACCTGTGACGCCTTTCATATAACATCACCTGCCGAGGACGGTTCCGGTGCTGCAAAAGCCATGGAGCTTGCAATAAATGATGCAGGCATGAAGCCTGAGGATATTGACTATGTAAATGCACATGGTACAGGTACACATCACAATGATCTGTTTGAAACAAAGGCTATAAAAACAGCTTTGGGAGAGCATGCATATAAAGTGGGAATAAGCTCTACAAAGTCAATGGTAGGACATTTGCTGGGTGCTGCAGGCGCAGTAGAGGCAATTGTATGTGTGAAGTCTATAGAGGATGGTTTCATCCATAAGAATGTAGGTCTTATAAATAAGGATCCTGAATGCGATTTGGACTTTTTGACCGAGTCAAGAGATGCCAAGGTAACAGGAACCATCAGCAATTCGCTCGGTTTTGGCGGTCACAATGCAAGTATAGTTATAAAAAAATTCGTGGAGTAGTACTATGCAGATAGATGAAATTATAAAGCTGATAGAAACAGTAAGTAAGAATGATGTTGATTCATTAAACTATGCTACAGATTCAGAAAAGATTGTTATAAAAAAGAACAAAAAAAAGTTTGTTACAGGTGAGATTCAGGCTGCCCCGGTACTGCAAAGTGTAAGCTTTGAGGCTTTAAGTGAAAAAGAAAACACCAAGGTTTCCGGGCATACGGTTACATCACCTCTTGTAGGTACATTCTACAGTGCACCTTCACCGGATGCTCCAAGTTTTGTAAATGTCGGAGACAGAGTTAAAAAAGGACAGGTAATAGGTATTATCGAGGCTATGAAGCTTATGAATGAGCTGGAAAGCGACTTTGACGGAGTTATAAAGGAAATCCTGGTTAAGGATGAGGATGTGGTAGAGTTTGGACAGCCACTGTTTATATTGGAATAATCATAGTATTGATAAAAGGAATATTTATGTTGGGAATCAAGGAAATTCAGGAAATAATACCTCATAGGCATCCTTTTTTGCTGATTGACTGCATTGAGGAATTGGAGCCGGGTAAAAAAAGCGTAGGATATAAATGTATTACATATAATGAGCCGCAGTTTTTGGGGCATTTTCCACAGGAGCCTGTAATGCCGGGTGTGCTTATGATAGAAGCGCTTGCACAGACAGGAGCGGTTGCAATACTCTCATTGCCTGAAAACAAGAGTAAGACCGCATATTTCGGAGCTATAAATTCTGCTAAATTTAAAAGAAAAGTAGTTCCCGGAGATAAGCTTAAATTATCCTGTGAGATAATCAGGTCAAAGGGAAGAATAGGAATAGGAAAAGCTATAGCAAGTGTGGACGGTGAGATTGCGGTGGATGCCGAACTTACCTTTATCATTGGAGAATAAATGTTTAGAAAAGTATTGATAGCAAACAGAGGAGAAATTGCAGTCAGAATCATCAGAGCGCTTAGAGAGATGGGTATTATGAGTGTTGCCGTATATTCGGAGGCGGATAGAGACAGCTTACATACCATGCTTGCGGATGAGGCTGTTTGTATAGGGCCGGCGCCGGCAATCAAGAGCTATCTTGATATGGAAAGAATACTCAGTGCAGCTATTACAACAGGTGCGGAGGCTATTCATCCGGGATTCGGCTTTCTTTCAGAGAATGAAAAATTTGCAAGGCTTTGTAGCGAGGTGGGTATAAAATTTATCGGACCTAAGTCTGAAACCATTGCAAAGCTTGGGGATAAATCAGAGGCAAGAATAACTATGCAAAAGGCAAATATTCCCGTAATACCGGGTACTGACGGAAGTGTAAAGGAAGTTGGTGAAGCCTTAAGTCTTGCAAAAACAATAGGATTTCCGGTAATGATAAAAGCCGCACTCGGCGGTGGCGGAAAAGGAATGAGAATATCAAGAGGTGAGAATGATTTTGCGGAAAACTTTATGACTGCAAAGGCTGAGGCACTTAAAGGCTTTTCCGATGATTCCATGTATATTGAAAAATATATTGAAAGACCGAGACATATAGAGTTTCAGATTATGGCTGACAGCCATGGCAATGTAATCCATCTTGGGGAGAGGGATTGCTCCATACAAAGAAGACATCAAAAAGTTTTGGAGGAGGCACCTTCGGTATTTCTTGATGAAGAGCTTAGAGGAAAGATGGGAATGGCGGCTGTAAATGCTGCAAGGGCTGCAGGCTATGAAAATGCCGGAACTATAGAATTTCTTGTAGACAAAAATAAGAATTTTTATTTTATGGAAATGAATACAAGAATACAGGTGGAACATCCGGTTACAGAGATGATCACAGGAATGGATCTTATAAAGGAGCAGATAAAAGTGGCGGCGGGCGAAAAGCTTTCCATTACACAAAAGGATGTGAGAATAGAAGGTCATTCTATAGAATGTAGAATAAATGCTGAAAATCCTGAAAAGAACTTTGCACCTTCTCCGGGAAGAATAACAAGTATGCATTTGCCGGGAGGAAACGGAGTCAGGGTGGATACACATATATATGATGATTATACAGTATCTCCTTTCTATGATTCAATGCTTCTAAAGCTTATTGTACACGGCAAGTCAAGACAGGAAGCTATTGCAAAGATGAGATCCGCTCTAGGTGAGATTGTAATAGAGGGTGTGGATACAAATATCGACTTTAATTATGAGATAATAAATAATCCATATTTTATAGAGGCTGATATAGATACTTCATTTATTGAAAAACAGTTTAAAATGTAGCGATGAAAGTTTTGAGGTGTTGTCATGTTTAGAAATATGTTTAAAAAGACATATGCAAAAATAGAGCCGGAAAGCGAAAAGATAGATATTCCAAAAGGGCTTTGGAAAAAATGCAGAATCTGTAAAGAGCCTATTTTTGCAGAGGATGTAAAGGCAAATCTTTATACCTGTCCGAAATGTGGCGGATATTTTAGAGTTCATGCATACAGAAGAATAGAGATGCTGGTGGATGACGGAAGCTTCATCGAGTGGAATAAGACAATGCCCATATCAAATCCTCTTGATTTTCCGGATTATGAAATCAAGCTTGAAGAAGAAAGACAAAAGTGCAAGCTTAATGAAGCTGTGGTTACCGGAGAAGCTACAATAGGCAATGTAAGAATTGCCATAGCCGTATGTGATGCAAGGTTTATGATGTCATCCATGGGAAGAGTTGTGGGTGAAAAGATAACGGCTGCTATAGAAAATGCTACAAAGGAGAAAATGCCGATTGTTATTTTCTCATGCTCGGGAGGTGCCAGAATGCAGGAGGGGCTTATTTCACTTATGCAGATGGCAAAGACCTCAGCCGCTCTAAAAAGGCATCATGAAGCAGGTCAGCTCTTTATAAGTTTTCTTACAGATCCTACTATGGGAGGAGTGAGTGCATCCTTTGCAATGCTTGGAGATATAATACTTGCAGAACCAAAGGCGCTTATAGGCTTTGCAGGTCCAAGAGTAATAGCGCAGACCATCGGTGCGAAGCTCCCTGAAGGTTTTCAAAGTGCGGAGTTTTTACTTGAACACGGTTTTATAGATGCGATAGTTGAAAGAACGGAACAAAGAAGTGTTTTAAAGAGAATCTTAAGAGCACATACCTCCGGCTTTAAGAAAGTAAATCGTATAGAGAGTAAAGATGACAGTGTAGAAAATAAAAAGGAAAAGCATCAGAAGGTAAAAGAACCTAAGAGCGCCTGGGACAGTGTGGTTTTATCAAGAAGACCTGACAGACCTACGGCAAAAGACTATATCGAAAGATTATTCAGTTTCTTTTTGGAAATGCATGGAGACAGATTATCCGGAGATGACGGAGCTATCATTGGAGGTATTGCCAATTATTATGGCAGACCTGTTATGGTGGTTGCACAGCAAAAGGGTAAGAATCTAAAGGAAAATAAGATAAGAAACTTCGGAATGCCGAACCCCTGTGGATATCGAAAGGCTTTAAGGCTTATGAAGCATGCAAAAAAGTTTGATATGCCTATTATATGTATAGTGGATACCCCGGGAGCATTCTGCGGTATAGAGGCTGAGGAAAAGGGGCAGGCTGAGGCTATTGCACGTGCATTATTTGAAATGAGCGATATTACAGTGCCGATACTCTCACTGGTAATAGGGGAGGGAGGTTCAGGCGGTGCGCTTGCACTTGCTGTTGCAAATGAAGTCTGGATGATGGAGCATTCAATATATTCAATACTTTCACCGGAGGGCTTTGCATCCATATTGTATAAGGATGCAAAAAAGAGCAAAGAGGCTGCCGAGGTAATGAAGATCACATCAAAGGAACTTTTCGATCTGGGAGTTATAGACAGAGTTATAAAAGAAGATATACCTCTGACGTTGGACGGTATGGATACGGTAGTGGAGGATTTGACCTCAAATATTGATGATTTTTTTGAGAAATATACTTCAAAATCAAAAGCTGAGATAGAAGAGGACAGATATAACAGGTTCAGAAAGTTTTAAACAGCTATGAAAGGGAAATATGGAATTCTTAAAAATAGGTGACAGAAGTTTACTCTATCCGATCATTCAGGGAGGTATGGGAGTAGGTATCAGTCTTTCATCTTTGGCGGCACATGTAGCAGGCAATGGTGGAATGGGCATCATATCCACAGCACAAATAGGCTTTAGAGAAGATGATTTTTATAAAAATCCGATAGTTGCCAATCTTCGTGCTATAAAGACGGAACTTCAAAAAGCCAGAGATTTGGCTGTACAAGTATTTGAAAACAGTTTTAAGGTTTCAGAGCAGGCTGCAGGTTTTATAGACAAATTAAAAAATTATAAACCCTTTATAGGCTTTAATATAATGGTGGCAACAAATAAATATGCCGATTATGTAATAGAGGCTGTAAAAGCGGGAGCCGATATAATTATATCGGGAGCCGGACTGCCGGTGGATTTGCCCGAACTTGTACAAAAAGCTCAGGAAATCAGCGATAATGAAAAAAGAACCTGTATAGCGCCGATAGTCTCAGGCAGAAAAAGTGCCAAGGTCATTTTAAAAATGTGGGACAGAAAGTATAAGACCACGGCGGATGCAATAGTTATAGAAGGTCCGCTTGCAGGAGGACATTTGGGATTTTCCTATGATGAACTTCATGAGCTTGGAGCCGATACTATGGCAAGCAGGAATTATAAGAGGGAAAAGTATGATGCCGAGATAAAGGAAATCATAGAAGAAGTACGAATATATGAAGAAAAATTCGGAAAAAAAATTCCGGTATTTGTGGCAGGAGGCATATATACAAGGGAGGATATAGCACATGTTATAAGCCTTGGTGCTGACGGAGTGCAGATGGGTACAAGATTTGTGACCACCTATGAATGTGATGCTCCGGATGACTATAAGCAGACCTATATAAACGCAAAGGAAGAGGACATAGTTATTACAAAATCACCTGTAGGTATGCCGGGAAGAGCTATCAGAAATGATTTTATGGACAGATTAAAGTCGGGCCCTATACCTATAAGGCATTGCCATAATTGCTTATCACATTCAATCTGTGACAGAAAGACCATACCGTATTGTATAACAGATGCACTTTGCTCTGCTGCAAATTCGGATGAAAATCATGCATTGCTTTTTTGCGGTTCCAATGCTTATAGAGCTACGGGGCTTGAATATGTAAAAGATATTATGCATGAGCTGACAGAGGATATGAAATAAAAAATTTAAAGGGCGGAATCGCAGAGCGGTTTTGCTCTTTTTTATTAATTATTCATTGTATTTTTCTTAAACTATTATTTATATACTTTACTAAAATGGTACAGTTTAGTATAAAATCATTGCTATGTAAGGTTTATGTAATACTTATGTGTAATAAATGTGATATAATATTAATAAGTTAGAGTATTAAATCATAAGAGTTCATTCTAAATCTATGACATCAAATATGAACCGTAAAGTAAAATAATAAAGTAGGAAGAAAAGATGAAAATTAAAAAATTAGTTGCCGGTGGCTTATCTATACTATTGTCTATAGGCATGATAAGTTTTTCATCGGAATACGCTATGGTAACACATGCAGCCATTCCCCCTGATATAAAATCACAGGGAGCGGCGGTTTATAATGCAAACACGGGTGAGTTTTTGTATGAAAAAAACGGAGACAGGCAGTTTTATCCCGCATCCATCACAAAGATAATGACCACTTTGATTGTTTTAGAGCAGGCAAATTTGAATGACACAGTTGTATTTTCAAGGGCTGCCACCACCAATTTGGAAGCAGGTGCTACCAGACTTGGTGTAAGTGAAGGCGACAAAATGAGTGTAAGAGATGCTCTTTACGGAACAATGCTTGCATCGGCAAATGAGGTTTCAAACGGACTTGCCGAGTATGTGGGAGGTTCTATAGCAGGTTTTTCAAGTATGATGAATGCAAGGGCAAGAGAAATCGGAGCTACAAATACAAATTTTGTAAATCCCAGCGGGTTAAACAATCAAAACCATGTGACAACAGCAAAAGATATGGCTCGTATCGCAGCTGAAGCATTTAGAAATCCTGATTTTAGGGTGATTGCAGGTACTAAGGTATATAATTTTCCGGCGATAAAGACTAAGGCTGAAGTTACACCTATAAAAATGCATCATAGAATGGTCAACGGAAGCGATAATTATCCGGGAGTTATAGGCGGAAAGACGGGATATACAAGAAGTGCCGGAAATACTCTTGTCACCTGTGCCGAAAGAAACGGCGTAAGGCTGATAGTGGTAGTATTAAAGAGTCCGTCCACACATTATGCCGATACAAGGGCACTGCTTGACTACGGCTTTGAAGTTGCTACAACAGGCGGGGTAAATATATCCTCAAAGGATACAGGAGCAAAAAATGCTGTTGTAAAAGCCAAACAGGAGACAAAGGCTGTAGTTGAAAGTACTTCACAGGCACAGGTAGCCATAGCCGACAGTGCAAAGGTGGATGCAGCCCCCAAATCAATCAGTACCTCAGATATAAGAGCTGAGAACTATGGTCCGGGAATGGCTCCTGATATAGGATGGAAAGAAAGTAACGGCAATTGGTTCTATATAAAATCAGACAGAAGCAGCGCAAGAGCCGAAGTTTTAAATATAAACGGGGAAAAATACTGGTTTGATTCAAACGGATATATGGCAAGAGGCTGGAGACAGGATACAAGCGGTGCATGGTATTTTATGGAAGATTCAGGTGCTATGAATGCATCGGCATGGCTTAAATATAATGGACTATGGTATTATTTTGGAAGTGATGGTAAAATGTTGACAAATACCACCACACCTGACGGCTACACTTTAAATAGTGAAGGAGTTTGGGTAAGCTAGGAGTTTAATGAAAAATATATTTTCTAAAATTTTAGGATTGGGAGTAGTGGGGTGTAGTGCCTTGCTGCTCCGTTCTTTTTATGAGAGAAAGAATTTTAAAACAGTACAATATGATGTAATAAGCAAAAAAATTGATACTAAAAAGAAAATAGTCTTTTTGACGGATTTACATAATAACAGCTTCGGTAAAAATAATGAAAAGCTTTTTTATGCAATAGACAGCATATCTCCGGATTTGATACTTATAGGCGGAGATATGATAACCGTAAAAGATAAGCTTGGTATAGAGAATGTATTGCCGCTTTTAAAAAGGCTTTCAGGCAGATATAAATGTATATATGCAAACGGAAATCACGAGCAAAGACTCGGTGAAAATAAATTCGGATTAAACTATCTTCAATATAAGCAGATAATCGAGGGCATGGGCATAGTATATCTTTCAAATAACAGTTTGGATATAGATGATAATATCTGTGTTCACGGTTTGGATTTGTTGAAAAAATATTATTACAGAAGATATAAAGGCGGTATGGATACAGGTTATATAAAGGAGCATATTGCTATAGACAGAGATAAGTTTAATATTTTGCTGGCACATTCTCCACTTTTTATAAAGGATTATGAAGAAAGCGGGGTAGATCTTGCACTTGCAGGACATTTTCACGGAGGTACCATAAGATTGCCCGGAGGCATAGGGCTTATGACACCACAGTTTCATTTTTTCAGCAGATTGGTTGTGGGGATGAAAAGACTTGGGAATATGGTGCAGATAATAGGAGCCGGACTTGGAACACATAGTGTCAATATCAGATTAAATGATATGTCTGAAATAGTGGTGATAAATCTTAAGCCTCGCAAAAAAAACATTAATTTGGTACAATAGTAAGGTTTGGAGATATACCTATATATGTGAGGTGAGTATGGAGATTTCATACAAATTGGAAAGATTTGAAGGACCGCTGGATCTACTCTTATATCTTATAGAAAGAGACAGAATAGATATATATGATATTCCTATCGTAAGTATAACGGAGCAGTACTTAAACTATATGAATCATTTGGAAACGGATGATCTGGATTTGATGAGTGAATTTATAGTGATGGCTACCACACTTCTTGATATAAAGGCAAGGATGCTTCTGCCTCCGAAAGAGGATGAGGAAACTAAGGAATTTATCGATCCGAGGGCGGAGCTTGTGGAAAGGCTTTTGGAATATAAAAAATATAAACTGATGGCAAATGAACTTGCCGGCAAATATTTTGAAGCCGAAAAGATGATTTTTAAAGAGCCGAGTATCCCAAGTGAAGTGGCGGAATATAGTGAGCCTGTAAATCTGGATGAACTTTTCGGTGATTTAAATTTGCATAAGCTAAAAGAAGTTTTTGACAATGTGATGAAGCAAAAGGAAAATCGGATAGATAAGGTCAGAAGCAATTTCGGCACTATAAAAAAAGAGCCGGTTTCCCTTGAGGATAAGATAAAGGAAGTAATGGAATATGCAAGAAAACACAGGAAGTTTACATTTTATTCGCTTTTGGAAAAGCAGGCTACAAAGCTTGAGGTTGTAGTTACATTTTTAAGTGTATTGGAGCTTATGAAAATCGGAAAGATACAGCTTTCACAGGAGGAGACCTTTGGTGAAATGCAAATAGAAACTTTGGAAGAAGAGGGGAAGGAGGAAACGCTAGATCTTAGCGATATATTGGATGGCTAAATTGAGTAAGGCGGAGGCTTCCATAGAAGCAATACTTTTTGCACTTGGGGCATCTGTAGAAATCAGACAATTATGTGCCGCACTTGAAATGCAGGAGAGCGAAGTGATTAAGAATCTGGACTCTTTAAAAGAAAAGTATGAAAAAGACAATAGAGGCATACAAATAATTGATTTGGGTAATTGCGTACAGATGTGCACAAGAACAGAGTATTATGAGCAGCTTATCAAAGTTTGTAAGACTCCAAAAAAACAGGTGCTTACGGATGCCCTGCTTGAGACTCTGTCTATTATTGCCTACAAGCAGCCTATAACAAAGGCTGAGATAGAAAAAATAAGAGGAGTCTCATCGGATTATATGGTAAGCAGACTTGTGGAATTCGGTCTGGTATATGAGGCGGGAAAACTGGATGCTCCCGGAAGACCGGCACAGTTTGCCACTACGGAAGAATTTTTAAGGAGATTCGGAATGGAATCAAAGGAGTCTCTACCAAGGCTTAACTCCGATTTGGAGGCTGAGATTGTGCATGAGGTGGAAGAAGAAACCGGATGGAAATTCGGTTTTGAAAGTGAAATAAACAAAACAGGTGAAGATAAATAAAATATATGAAGTTAAAGATAAAGTATTTAAGTAAAGAGATTGATAAATTAAAGTTTATAGACGGAAAAAGTGATTGGATTGACCTTAGGTCGGCTGAAAGAGTGGAATTAAAGTCGGGAGAATACAGACTGATAAGACTTGGAGTAGCTATAGAATTGCCAAAGGGCTATGAGGCATTGGTGGTTCCAAGAAGTTCTACATTTAAAAACTTCGGAATTTTACAGACAAATTCCATAGGAGTTATTGATGAGTCATATTGCGGTGACAATGATGAATGGAAGTATCCCGCACTGGCAATGAGGGATACGGTAATAAATATAAATGACAGGATATGTCAGTTTAGAATAATAAAACATCAGGATTTTTTTGAATTTGAAGAAGTTGATAAACTGAACGGGGTTGACAGAGGTGGCTTTGGAAGTACAGGGAAGAATTAAAAAACTATTTATAACAGCAATATTTGCAATACTTTTACTCAGCGGATGTTCTGCAAATGAAAAAAAGAACTTTGAAAACGGTAAGGCACTACTTGATGAGGGTAAATATACAGAGGCTGTGGAAGCTTTTGATAAGGCAATAAGTGCACATGGAAGTAAAAATATCAGAGGTCTTGAAATAGATATCCTAAGATATAGGGCGGAGGCTGAATATAAGGCGGGAGATTATAAGGCTGCGGAGCATACCTATAAGCTTTTGATGTCTGCCGATGAAGAAAGAAGAGAGTATATGGATATGTTATCCATTATATATACAAATCTTTGCAATATAGATATGGATATTGATATAGAAGATGCCATAGAAATGTATGAAAGGTCGGAGAACCTTGAGGATAGAAGCGATTTGCATATCAATGCCGGAGTAAGTATTGTAGAATACTATGAAGATATGTATGATAAAAATCTTGAAACAACATATCTTGATAAGGCTGAAGATTTTTTGGAAAAATTATTAAAAGAAACCAATAGGAAAAATGCAAAAGTTTTAGCCGTTTATGCAAAGCATCTGGCTATGAGAGAGGACTATGACAGGGCACTTGAAGCAGTAGAAGAGGGAATTGCACTTTTAGAGAATAAAAGCCTTAATGAACATGATGATGAGGTTTTAAAATCATTGATGTTTTCAAAAGCTTCCTGCTATGAATATATGAGCGATTATAATACCGCATTGGAATGCTTTAATGCATATATTGAAAAATATGGCGAGGATGAGGCGGTTTCTCATGAAGTGGCTTTTTTAAAGTCCAGAATAAGATAGGTAATATATGAATACATACGAAACAAAGGAAATAGTGGAAAGAGTTATTCTGCTGGGTGTGGATGTAGGTGATGATACAAAGGAGTCTGTAAAAGAGCTGGCTGATTTGGTGGATACTGCCGGAGCTATAGTATTGGACAGCATTATACAGACAAGAGAGAGAATACATCCTGGTACTTACCTTGGAAAGGGTAAGATAGAAGAAGTTAAAGAAAGAGTTATGGAGCTGGATGCCACGGGTGTGGTATGTGATGATGAGCTTACTCCCGCACAGCTTAGAAATCTGGAGGATCTTTTGGATACCAAGGTAATGGACAGAACTATGGTTATCCTTGATATATTTGCAAAAAGAGCGACCACAAGTGAGGGTAAAATACAGGTTGAGCTTGCCCAGTTGAAATTTTCGGCGGCAAGACTTGTAGGACTTAGAAACAGTCTTTCAAGACTTGGAGGAGGTATCGGCACCAGAGGACCGGGTGAGAAAAAGCTTGAAATGGACAGGAGACTTATTCATGAGAGGATTTCTCAATTAAAAGCCGAGTTAAAAAAGGTTGAAAATCACAGAGAGCTTATAAGAAAGTCAAGAGATGAAAATCTTGCCTTTAATGTGGCAATAGTGGGCTATACCAATGCGGGAAAATCCACATTGCTCAATAAGTTGACCGATGCGGGTATTTTGGCGGAGGACAAGCTTTTTGCAACCCTTGATCCAACAACAAGAAAGTTAAAGCTTGGAAGCGGTCAGGAAATACTGGTAACGGATACGGTAGGCTTTATCAGAAAGCTTCCCCATCATCTTATAGAGGCATTCAAATCCACTTTGGAAGAGGCAAAATATGCCAATCTTTTGATACATATGGTGGATGCCGCAAATGAAGAGGCTACATCACAAATGCTGGTGGTATATGATACATTAAGAAGTCTGGATGTGGTGGATAAGGATATTATAACAGTCTTTAATAAGACCGATTTGATGGAAGAGGGAATGGAACTTCCAAGAGATTTTCATGCGGATAAGGTTTTAAAAATGTCGGCAAAAACCGGAGAGGGTATAGATGAACTGAAAAATACCATTGAGGATATTTTGAAAAAACAAAGAGTATATCTCGAGCATGTGTTTTCTTATAAGGATGCGGGCAAAATAGCAGTTATAAGAAAATTCGGAGAAATACTTAGTGAGGAATATATAGACGAGGGTATTTCCATAAAGGCATATATACCTGCCGAAATTTTCGGAAAAGTAATTTCCACTTGAAAAAGATGTTCAGGTAATATATATTAGTCTTGCCTAACTTAGTTAAACCTAACTTGGCAAAATCAGTATATTACTTGGAGCATATATGTTATTAGCACTTTTGATTGCCGGAAAGATATTGATGCAGCATAGTGGAGACAGACCTAATAAAGAAGAAATAGTCAGAGGCAAACAGTATTTTTGGAGAGATATAAAGGAAGAAAACGGTTATAGATTACAGTACCATCAGCTGGATGGAAGTGTAAGAATATTGGATAAAAACAATATAAGAAAAGCCATAGGAACAATGAGTGCAATGGAAGAGAAATTTGAAAGACTTGTATCTGAGAGTTTTTTAAAGCCGGGTGATGTAATAGGTGTTTCCAGAACATTGTATGATCACTATGGTATTTATATAGGTGACGACAGGGTTATTCATTATGCGGACAAATCAAAGGATTTCGGTAAAAATATCAGCATATATGAAACCGGGCTTAAGGAGTTTAAAGGAGAATCAAAGGATTATTTTGTATTGCATTTCCCAAAGAGCGGAGGGCCGCCGAGAAAGCTGAGGAGCAGCACAAATTTCAGTGTAAATCCGAGGGAAAACACAGGAGTGTTTGATTTTTTATTTAAGGCAAAGTATAAGCTGTTTTCACCTGAAGAGACTATAGAGAGAGCAAAGTCAAGGCTTGGGGAGAAATCCTATAATTTTGCTAAAAATAATTGTGAACATTTTGCATTGTGGTGTAAAACGGGGATATCATTTTCCAGGCAGGTGGATATGGTATTATCAATATAATATTAAGTTTTGCCGGGAGAACTTGAAGTCATACGGATAAAAAGCTTTTGGATATTTTCCAAAAGCTTTTTTATGTACCGGGATAATAAATAAACCGGAACTACTATTTTCTGATTTTATAGTATTTTATCTTGAAAAAAACATAATAATATTATAATATACATACATACGGTTGGTATGTATATTTTAAGTTTCGTACTAAATATATTCGAAAGAGCTAAGAAGGGATAAATAATTTTTAATAAGAGATACCGGAGGAGATATGCCAAGAAATAAATACCCTGAAAAAACAGTGGAGAGAATATTGCAGACATCTTATTACCTTTTTACCACAAGGGGCTATGATAATGTGTCCATACAAAATATTGTGGATGAGCTGGGTGATATAACAAAGGGGGCTATATACCATCATTTTAAATCAAAGGATGATATTCTCAGTGCAATCTTTGATAAATTATGTGAAGAGTACAGCTTTACGAATATGATAAAAAATCATACAGGATTAAACGCATTGGAAAAAATCAGGGTAAGTTTTAAGAAAGCCGCCAATGATGAGAATGTCAGGAGAATGAATATGGAAACCATCCCTCTGATTCATAATCCGCATTTTTTTACTCAATTGGTTGAAACTGTTTTAAAAAATATTTCACCTCAGATAGAAGCTCTTATAAAGGAGGGGAATGAGGACGGCTCTATGAGAGTTGATCCCAAATACACCAAGGAGGTGGCGGAGGTATTCGGTCTGCTTTCAAAGGTCTGGCTATTGCCTACACTGACAGATAACAGTATGGAGGGTGCATTTAGAAAAATAGATATGCTCAAAGTGATTCTTGATGCCATAGGTATTCCGCTGTTGGATGAGGAAATGACGGAAGTTTCAAAACAATATGTAAGAAGGTTTTATATTGACGAATAAACATATGAGGTAGAACTATGGAAGAACTTATAATTGCAAGAAATGTACATAAGGAATTTCTTCTTGGGGAAGTAAAGGTAAATGCACTTGATGATGTAAGCTTTGAGGTATATAAAGGGGAACTTGTGGTTATTTTGGGACCTTCAGGCTCAGGAAAGTCCACGCTCTTAAATATCCTTGGAGGAATCGAAACCGTAAGCTCAGGGAGTATAAGCTACAACGGAATTGATTTAAGCAGTATGACAGAAAGAGAACTTACCTCCTTTAGGCGAGCAAATATAGGCTTTATTTTTCAGTTTTATAATCTGATGCCGAACTTAAATGCTCTTGAAAATGTGGAACTGGCGGCGGAACTCTCACCAAATCCGCTTGATCCTAAGGAGCTTCTTACTCAGGTCGGATTATGGGATAGAAGAGATCATTATCCGGGAAAAATGAGCGGAGGTCAGCAGCAAAGAGTGGCGATTGCCAGAGCAATCTGTAAAAATCCGGACCTTTTGCTTTGTGATGAGCCTACAGGTGCTTTGGATATATCCACAGGAGTACAGATACTTAAAATACTCCTTGAGTTTAATAAAAAATATAATAAAACCATTATGATAATAACCCATAATGAAAATGTGGCAAAGATTGCAAACAGAGTCTTTTATCTTAAGGACGGCAATATCAGAAAAATAGTGACAAATGAGCATCCCATAAGTCCGGATGAGGTGGTGTGGTAATGAAATATTTTGCAAAAAATTTATTCAGATCCGCAAAAAGGAATTTGGGAACATATATAGGTGCCGCTCTTATAATGGCTCTTGGAGTTTTTATATTTGTTTCAATGAATGATACATTTATAAATCTTAAAGGGCAGGTATATAGCTATTATAAAGAAAATAATATGGCTGATATTTTTGCAAATGTTATCTCCATGCCGAAAGAAAGGTTAAAGGAATTTGAAGATTATCCTGGCATAAAGAGAGCTTCAGGTATTTTGAGTGCAGATCTGAGAATTGCCGGAGAGGGTATCGGTGATATAGCAAATCTGCATGTACTCTCCTATGATGAGGAAGCTTATTTAAACAGACCTCTTTTAAAGCCTGACATTCCTCCAAACAGTGAGCAGATATTTATAGGCTCAAAGATGATGAAAGCCAGAAACTTAAAAAAAGGCGATATCATAAGTCTTATACATAATGGTGAGAGTTATGATTTTATAATTGCAGGAGTTGCGTCCGCACCCAATTATATATATGCCATTCCTCCAAGTGGTGCGGTAATATCTGACGGAAGAGATTATGATATTGCAATTGTAAATTCGGATAAGCTTGAAAAGATACTTGGAAGGGAGAATATTGTAAATGAAATAAGCTTTGAAATGGAAAGCGATTATTCCTATGAGGAAGTCAGATACAGTTTAAGGGAGCATTTATCAGAGTACGGATTGCAGGGATTTTCAAATAAGGAAAAGCAAAGCAGCTACAATATGGTAGACGGTGAGATTACAGAACTTACAGGTACAGGTACCATATTGCCGGTTGTATTTATGTCAATGTCTGTATTTATGCTATATACGGTGCTGAAAAAAATGATTGATAATGACAGAAGTCTTATAGGAACAATGAAGGCGATGGGGCTTAGAAACAGTGAGCTTTTAGGCGCATATCTGGTACAGGCGATTATGATAAGTTTTATGGGTGCTTTTATCGGCTGCATACTTGCAAGACCTTTCGGAATGTATATGTTTAATCAGTATGCGGAGTTTTTTTCATTGCCGTCACCAAGCTATATCGATCCGCTTTCCACAAAGCTTAAAGGATTTTTAATAGCGGCCACCTCAAGTATTGCGGCTGTGATTTTGGGAGTGGGCGGTATAACAAAAATACAGGCTGCGGAGGCTATGAGGGCAGCCGCACCGAGTGTCGGAAATAATTTTTCTCCGAGTATAATAAGACATTTTAATGTTATGCATAAAATGGGCATACGCTCTATTTTAAGAAGTCCGTTCAGAACATTTTTTATTGCCTTTGCGATTGCCTTTCCGTTTGCACTTTCATGTGCTTTGCTGGCATCGGAAAATGTGGTCAATAAGATGTTTGTAGGATATTTTGAAGATATTGCAAAATATGATGTAAAAATAACTATGGAAAATTATTCCTCTTTTAACAGTGTATTTAATTCACTTGACAGTATAGACGGAGTGGGGGAGAGAGAGATTATTTGTGAGATACCTGTAACATTAAAATCTCAAAATCATACAAAGCCGACATTACTTACAGGCATAGGCAGAGGTTCAAAGCTTTATAGGATATGTGATGTGGATGATGTATTTTATGAGCCTCCAAGACAAGGAATTATTTTAAATTCAAGGATTGCAAAGGATTTGAATGTAAAAGAGGGCGACAGTATTGAAATCAGTACAGGCTATGCCCCTAAGAAAAAAACGAAATTGCCTGTAAGTAAGATTATTTTTGAGGCATTTGGAAGCGGCTGTTATGTGGATATAAAAAATATAAATCAATACCTTTCATTGCAGAGCTTCTCAAATACATTGATTTTTAATACACAAAGAGGAATGGAAGATAATATTAAAAAGAGGCTTACAGATGACAGTGCAAATATTACTTCATTTTCAAGTAAGAGAGATACTTTGAGGATTTATCAGGATAGAATGAAAAGCTCCAAATTTATGCTCAGAATGTTTATATATCTGGCATTATTTTCAGGTGTGGTACTTATATACAATATTTCTTTGATAAGCATAAGGGAGAGAAAAACGGAATTTGCCACTATGAAGATTATGGGGGTGCTTGATACGGAACTTAAACAGATGATTTTTATGGAACAGCTGGTATATCTTATATGCGGACTTATCTTAAGTATTCCGCTTTTAAAATTATTCAAATGGTTGCTTGAGAGTTTGCTGGTTTCAGAATCCTTTACTCTGAAATTAAATATAGAGATATCAATGTATATATCCTCACTTATATTTTGTATATTGATGCTATATATATCCGGAATGGCAATTCTTAAAACCATTGATAAAATAAATCCGAATGACAGTTTAAAAGAAAGAGGTTAACTATGAAAAAAAATAGTTTAGCACAGCTTTTTGAAGGAAGAAAAAAATATATACTGATTTCTATTATTATCTTAGTGATTATATCAGTCTTTATTATAAATAATCTTAATAAGGCTATAGATGTGGAGGTCTATACCGTAAAGCAAGAAGAGGTGAATGATACATATAAGGAAAATGCGGTCATAAGTCTTGGAAAGGAGTATCATATTATTTCAAAGGTGAACGGAAGTATTGAAGAGGTTTTGGTAAATGAGAATTCACCGGTAAAAAAGGGAGATGTGCTTATAAAAATATCAAGCAGAGATCTTTTGTATCAAAAGCAGTTAAGACAGAGCAGCTTGGATTCATATATGGCAAAAAAGGAAGAAAGTGATATAGGTAAGCTTATGGCAACATCTCCTATGGAGTATATAAGCGGACTGAAATCAAGTCTTGATACTGCAAAAGCAGCTTATGAGGCGGCACAGACAGATTACTCGGCAAAACAGGCACTTTTTGAAGCACAGAGTGTATCATTGATTGAATTTGAAACTTCCAGGGCAAATTTTGAAAATGCCAAATCAAATTTTGAAACCGCATCAAAAAGGCTTGATGAAAGCAATAAATATCTGCAAACTCTCAAAGGTCAGGGCTTAAGTGAAAAGGATATCAGTGAGAAGTTTTATGAAAGTACAAAAAAGCAGATTGAGGCGGCGATTGAATCCGAAAAAACATCTATAGCACAGTTGGAACATCAAATAGAAGATTGTGAAGTAAAAGCGGAATATGACGGAATTATTTCTAAGATACCTGCAAAGGATATATCAATGGCTGTAGCAGGTCAGGAACTTGCGGTAATTGATACAAACAATAATGAGTACAGACTGGAGTGCAGTGTTTTAACGGATGTTATACCCTATCTGCATGTAGGTGATGTAATGGAGGCTGAGTTTAATCTAAGAGGGATAAAGAAAAACTACAGCGGAAAGATAAGTGAAATATATGATTTTGCGACTGAGGAAAAGTCTCCTCTGGGATTAAAGGAGTACAGGGTAAAACTTGTGGCAATATTAGATAATGCAGGGAATGATATATTAAAAAGCGGTTATGGTGTGGATGCGATATTTACACTATATAAAAATGATAATGCGATTGCCGTACCGATAGGTGCTGTTTTTACTGAAGATGAAGTGGACTATGTGTTTAAGATAGAGGATAAAAAGGCTAAGAAAACCCCTGTAAGCATAAGCTATAAATCATCCACACAGGCAGTTATAAGCGAAGGTCTGAAAGAGGATGATAAAATAATTATAAATTCGGATGAAGAAAAGCTTAATGACGGCAGCAATGTCAGAGAAAAGAAATAAAGATGTAGAAGCTTGATAATAAATGTTCAAGAATTTTTAACCGGTTACAATTGTGACCGGTTACTTTTTGGAAATAGGATTCTTGTTACAGATCAGGTAAGACACAACTTGATTATTTAAGAAATTTCAGTATTGTATCCGGTATTTGATTTTTTGAGATTTTATTATATTATAGAAGAGAAAATACTTTGTTCAAAAATATGAGGTGAATAGAATGATATATGATTATATTAAAAAACAGGGGAGAAATCTATGAAAATCATTCTGGAAAGCAAAGAAGCGGAGATTGTTGAGAAGAAATCAAGATTTATAGCCAATATAGCGGCGGTGGGTTCTGAGGAAGAGGCTTTAGAATTTATAGATAAGATAAAGAAAAAATACTATGATGCGAGGCATAATTGCTATGCATATATTATAGGAGAGGATGGAAATAAGAAAAAATGCTCTGATGACGGAGAACCGCAAAGAAGTGCAGGAATGCCCATGATGGAGGTATTGGAAAATCAGGGATATTTTGATATAGTTGCAGTGGTAACAAGATATTTTGGCGGAACTTTACTTGGGGTGGGAGGACTTATCCGTGCATATCAGGGAGCGGTGATAGAAGGACTTGATAAGAGTAAAAGCGGAGAGATTAGAAGCGGATTCAGGGTAAAGTACAGATTCGGATATGATTTTTACGGAAAAATAAAATATATTGCAGAGAGCGAAAATATAGTTATAGAGGATACCGTATTTGATGAGATGGTAAATATAAGCCTTATATTTGAAGACAGCAGTTATGAGAGATTACAAAAAAAATTTATAGAAGAGACCAATGCAAATATAGAGCAATTACTTTTGGAAAAAATAAAGTATATCACGGTTGAAGATAAATGGTATAAAGAATATAAATAGAAACAGCTAAGAGCTTTGAGGATAATTAAATGCAGATGTATCTGGGAGAAGAGGGAAAGAAGTATTATTGGAGGGTTGAAGATGTCAGCAATATAGCGGATGTAGAGACCTTGGAAACAAAATTTGATCTGACTGAGGAAATGGCGGAATATGTGCTTGACTCCAATGAAAGAGCCAGAGTGGAATATGACGGAAAGAATTTGCTTGTAGTAATACATGTTCTGGCATTTACACAAAATAACGGACATTATGAGACAAGGTCTATAAAGTTTTTTGTAAATTCAGAGAGTGTTTTTATGTTTGTTACTTATGATACAAACTATATAGTTCCACAGATTGAAAAGTATATAAAAGCGGAAGAGGCAAGCAGCCCTATGATGCTTTTATTTTTAAGCCTTTTTGTAATTTCCGATTCATTTATGCCCATACTTGATAAGTTGAATGAGGAAAGACTACATCTAAACAGAAGGCTTAGAATGAATACAAATAATCAGGGAATCTGGGATTTGTCGGATCTTGAGGTAGGTCTTATTTATTTGGGAGCCGCTACAAGACAGAATGTTGTGGCAATAAGACAGATGAGAATAACATCGGCAATAAAAAAATGCAATGAAGCTGAAAAAGAGGAACTTGAAGATGCATATATAGAGGCGAAGCAGGCAAGTGATATGGCTGATATGGCGGCAAGTATAGTGGAACAGATGAGCGGTATGTATAATAATCTTATAAATATCAAGCTGAATGAAACCATGCGTATTATGACCATATGGTCGCTTCTAATGACTATACCTACAGTGATTTCGGGCTTTTTCGGTATGAATGTAGACTTGCCCTTTGCCAAGATGGAGGGCGGATGGATACTTATCAGTGTTATTACCGCAGTACTTTTATGGGTAATGTGGAAATTTATATGGAAGAAATTATAATAAAGGATAATAGTTATATAAGTCATCAAATGACTAATGTAACTATTATTTTTTTGTGAATTTTAGTAAATTATTTTTAGAAAGGGGGTACTATGGACAGAAAAATAATAGTGGCAGGTCATATATCCTATGATATCACACCTCAGATATATGATACAAACGGGAAAAATTTCGGAAATATTTTAAAGCCGGGGAAGTTGATAAATGTAGGTAGGGCCACGGTTGCCAATGGCGGTGCCGTAAACAATACCGGTATGGCATTGCATAAATTCGGTGCGAATGTGGAACTTATTGCCAAGGTCGGAGATGATGAGTTTGGGCGCAGGATAATAAAATCATGTGAAGAAAAGGGTGCCAAAACAAGCTTTATAAAGGCTGTGGGAGAGGACACTTCTTATACTATAGTTTTATCACCGCCGGGATTTGACAGAAGTTTTTTGCATTTTACGGGAACCAATGATACATTTAAATTTGATGATTTGAATATGTCAAATATAGAGGACGGCTATCTTTTCCATTTCGGTTATCCTACATTGATGGCAGGCTTTTATGAAAATAATGCCGGGGATTTGATAAAGATGTATAAAAACATAAAAAAAGCAGGTCTTATTACAAGTCTTGATGTGGCAGCTTTTGACCTTGAGAGTAAACAGGGTAAACTTGACTGGAAAGAAATTTTAAAACAGGTACTTCCATATGTGGATATATTTGAGCCAAGCTTTGAAGAATTGCTATGTATGATGGATAAGGAGGCATATAAAGAGCTTTTGGAAAGGGCGGAAGATGAGGATGTATGTATGTGTCTGAGCCTTAAAAATGATATCCTGCCTCTTGCAAAGAAGGTAATGGAGCTTGGAGTATCCATACTTTTAATAAAATGCGGTGCGGCAGGTATGTATTTATGCACATCAGAGGATGTTTCAAAAAAGCTTGGAATAGGATTTGAATGGGATAATTTCAAATATTTCCAAAAGAGCTTTAAGCCGGATAGGATAAAATCGGCAATAGGTGCGGGAGATACCGCAATAGCTGCATTTTTATATGGATTTATAAATGATTATAAACCGAAGGAGGCTATGGAAATAGCGGCGGCTACAGGTGCTATGTGTATTACGGAGTATGATACATTTAGCGGATTATCGGATATTGAAAAACTGAAAGAAAAGATAAAAAATAACTGGAGTACACAGGATTTTATAAAGGAGTAAAAATGGTAATAGCACTTAAAAATATTTTAGATATAGCGGAAAGTAAAAATATGGCAATAGCTGCATTTAATGCAACTTCACTGGAGGGAATAATGGCAGTGATAGAGGCGGCGCAAGAGGAAGATACACCTGTAATACTACAATTTGCCAATGCGGCACATGGAAAATATGTACCACTTGATACCATAGGCAGGGTAATGGTAATGCTGGCGGAGGAGGCAAAGGTGCCTGTATGTGTACATTTAGACCATGGTGATAATTTTGATGAGATAAAAAAGGCTTTGGATATTGGCTTTTCAAGCATAATGTATGACGGCTCGGCACTAAGCTTTAAGGAAAATGTGGCAAATACAATATATGCCAAGGTTCTTGCAGATCAATATGCGGCAGGGGTAGAGGCGGAACTTGGTGCAATGGGTGCTGAGGGTGCAGAGGATAATATTATGGGAGCATATACGGATCCCGAACTTGCAAAGATTTTTGTGGAAGAAACAGGTATTGATGCATTGGCGGCTTCATTCGGAACTGTTCACGGAATATATAAGAGTGAACCGAAACTTGATTTTGAAAGAATAGAAAAGATAAGAGAACTTACAGGTGTTCCGGTTGTAATGCATGGAGGATCGGGTATCAGTGACGGTGATTTTAGAAAATGCATAGACCGTGGAGTAAGAAAGATAAACTTCTATACTTATGCCGCCAAGTTTGCAGGTGATGCCATAAGACAAATGGCAGCGGATACAAGCGGAAACTTATATTCACATGATATATTTGTACAGGCAAGGCAGAGTATGAAGCAGACCTATAAGGATGCAATAAAAATCTTTAAAAACAGATAATGCAGGAAGAATGCTGTGATATAAAATGCCCAAACTTATATTTTTAGGAGAAGGGGAGATTTTGGTATGACAAAGGAGGAATTGTTTGAAACTCTTAGAGAAAAATTTAAAGAGTTGCTAAAGGAGTATAAATGTGATACAAAAAATATTTCCATAAAATCAAGGGGAATGACGCCTAAAGAAGCTATAGGAGAGACAAAGAGAGCAGATTATCCTATACTTACAGGCAAAGAAATAATGGTAATGGCTGAGTACAGGGGCTGTATAGGTCAGGCTTTTACTTTGGCACCGGCAGATTATACGGGAAATATTGATAATATAATAAATGCGGATATAGCATCCAATGAGCATGCAAGGGCTTTATTTATAGCATGTATAAATGCCGTAATGAGATACCTCGGGCTTATAGACCATACTGTGCATTGTAAAAATAACGGACCTGAGGATTGTGCGAAGGATTTTATAGATTGGCTTAAAGAAAACTTTGATAATCCAAATATATTACAGATAGGCTATCAGCCGGCATTATTTAATCAGCTTTCTTTGCATTATAATATGCGTATACTGGATCTGGATCCTGAAAATATAGGAAAAACTCTAAACGGTGTAACTGTGGAGGATGGAGGCAAAGAACATGATGAAGCCATAGCATGGGCAGATTTGATACTATGTACCGGAAGTACAATTGCAAACGGATCGATAGTTGAATATTTAAACTATATGGAAAGCGGTAAAGATGTAAGGTTTTACGGTACCACTCTTGCAGGAGCGGCATATTTGCTTGGTTTAAAGCGTGTCTGTTTTAAATCCAAATAAAATGAAAAACTTGCACAATTTTACTGTTAAGTCGGACTACAGTATCCTGATATGCAAAAAATCTGATATAAGCTATATAATAAGTCCATTTAAAAAATGACAATTGTCATCCTATAATTATTACAAAAAACAATTATTAAGCAGACTAAGTATTGTTATTATAATTACAACACCCAAAGAGGTAAAACGAGGAGGACTTATGAGAAGAAAATTATTAGCAAGTGCATTGGCATTGGTAATGGCAGGTAGTTTGATAGCATGTGGAAGCGGAGGCGGTGGAGAGACAAAGGCCGCATCTGAGGGAGAAAGCAAGGAAACCACTGTGGCGGAAAAGAGCGAAAGTGCCGGTGGCGAAAAAAAGCATTATAAATTCGGATACACATGTATGGACGGAACCAATCCTTTCTTTGTTACAATTCAGGACAAAATCAAGGAATTGGTTGAGGCAAACGGTGATGAGCTTATCGTAACAGATCCGGGAAATGATGTTACAAAGCAGATTTCACAGGTAGAGGATATGCTTTCACAAAAGCTTGACGGTTTGTTTATGAATCCGGTTGATGCACAGGGCATTATACCTGCACTTGATTTGGCTAAGGAGGCAGGTGTACCTATGGTAGGATTTGATACAGAGGTAGGTGATATGTCATACCTTGTTTCATACACCGGTTCCGATAACTACAATGCAGGAAAAGTGGTAGGTGAGGATCTTGTTAAAAAGGCACCTAACGGAGGAAAGATCATAGTTCTTGATTCCCCTACAATGCAGTCTGTAGTAGACAGAACAAACGGATTTATGGATGCTATAAAGGATCATGGCTTTGAAGTGGTTGCACAGCAGGATGCAAAGGGAAATCTTCAGATTGCAATGGGTATTGCAGAGGATTTATTACAATCAAATCCTGATGTAGTTGCTATCTTTGGCGGAAACGATCCTACAGCACTTGGAGCTTTGGCAGCGGCAAATGCTGCAGGTATTAAGGATTGCATGATTTATGGTGTTGACGGTTCACCTGATATCAAATCAGAGCTTGCTTCGGGAGAATCTTTAATAGAGGGTAGCGGTGCACAGTCTCCGGTTTCTATTGCAGAGCAGGCGGTAAAGATAATGTATGATTATGTAGAAGGAAAGCAGGTTGATGAGAGATATCCTGTAGAAACATTCCTTATTACATCAGACAATGTGGCACAGTACGGAACAGACGGCTGGCAGTAATGTTCTTTAAGAACAAATAAGGGGTATATACTTGTATATAATAAAAATTCAGGCATCCTAAGGGATGCCTTATTTAGAAAATAAAAGCAGGTGAAACAGTGACAGACAATATTTTATTAAGAATGAAAAATATATCTAAGAGCTTCCCCGGAGTAAAAGCCTTAGATAAAGTAAACCTTGAATTAAAGGCGGGAGAAGTGCATGCACTGTTGGGAGAAAATGGTGCGGGTAAATCAACGCTTATAAAAGTGCTGGGTGGAATATACAGCCTTGATGAAGGTGAGATAGAGATTGAGGGCAAAAAGGTATCCATAGAGTCGGTACATGATGCCTCAAAAAATAATATTGCGATAATCCATCAGGAGCTGGTACTTGTGCCATATATGACAGTGGCTGAAAATATTTATCTTGGAAGAGAGTCCGGAAAGGGCTTTACCGTAAATATTTCAAAAATGGAAAAAGATGCCCAAAAGATATTGGATGATTTGGGTATGGATATAGATTCAAGAGAACTTGTTATGAATTTGCCTATAGCTAAGCAGCAGATGGTGGAAATAACAAAGGCGGTGTCTGTAAATGCCAAAATACTTGTTATGGATGAACCTACATCCTCTATAAGTGACAGAGAGGTGGAAAATCTCTTTAATATAATGAGAGATTTGACAAAGAAGGGCGTAGGTATCATATATATATCACATAAGATGAGCGAACTTGAAGAAATATGTGACAGAGTAAGCGTAATGAGAGACGGCGAGTATGTGGGTACCAAGGTGGTAAAGGAGACCAACAAGGATGAGCTTATAGCAATGATGGTTGGAAGAACTCTGACAAATTACTATGTAAGAGATTTTATGCCTACAAAAGAGGTGGTTTTGAAGGTGGAGAATCTAAAGGACGGTGATAAGGTAAAGGATGTCAGCTTTGAATTAAGAAAGGGTGAAATAATAGGCTTTGCCGGACTTGTAGGAGCAGGCAGAAGCGAGGCTATGCAGGCAATATTCGGACTTTCTAAAGATGCTATGGGCGATATATATATTGAAGGCAAAAAGGTCAGCATAAAAGAACCTAAGGATGCTATAAAAAATGGACTGGCACTGGTACCTGAGAGTCGAAAGGAACAGGGGCTTTATTTACTTCAGGATATAAAATACAATACCACAATAGAAGTGCTTGACGAGTTTATAAAAAATCTGAATGTAAATTCCAAAAAAGAGATTGAAATAACTCAGAAATATATAGATATGATGGCTACCAAAACACCTTCACAGGAGCAGATAATCGGAAATCTCTCAGGTGGAAATCAGCAAAAGGTGATGATTGGAAGATGGCTTGCCACAAATCCTAAGATTCTGATACTGGATGAGCCTACAAGAGGAATAGATGTAGGTGCAAAATCCGAGATATATAAAATAATGAATGAGCTGGTAAAAGACGGAGTTTCAATCATTATGATATCCTCGGAGCTGCCTGAAATAATAAATATGAGCGATAGAGTATATGTTATGGCGGCAGGAACAATAAGAGGCTGTATAGACCACGAGGAAATATCACAGGAAAGCATTATGGCAATGGCAGCTATATAATGGAGGTAAAAAGTGAAAAAATCAAACAATATGAAGGCATTAAATTTTTTCAAAGAGAATATGGGAATCATTATTGCATTGCTGGTGCTGGCAATATTCCTTACGGTATTTCCTGCAACAAGCAGCTCATTCCCTACAACAAAGAATGTTTTTAATGTACTTAGACAGATATCTACAAATATGCTTCTTGCATGCGGAATGACAATGGTAATCATACTTGGCGGTATTGATTTGTCTGTAGGTTCGGTAATAGCACTTTCAGGAGTGTTTGCTGCCGGCTGTGTATCCAGATATGGTATGAATATATATTTGGCAATGATTATAGGAGTACTTATCGGAATTATAATAGGTGCATTTAACGGATTTGTTATTTCAAGAACCACAATACCTCCATTTATCGTAACATTGGCTACAATGAATATTGCAAGAGGACTTTCGGGAGTATATACCGGAGGTTCACCGGTGCGAGTGGTATCCAAGGAATGGCAGTGGATTGGAGCCGGATATATAGGGATTTTCCCTGTACCTGTTATTATAATGATAATAATATTTATAATATCGGTTCTTATAATGAACAGAACAAAAATCGGAAGATATATATATGCAGTCGGCGGAAATACACTTGCGGCAAAGTTTTCGGGTATAAGTGTTTCAAAAGTAAAATTCATGGTGTATACTTATTCAGGACTTATGGCAGGACTTGCAGGAGTTATTTTAGCTTCCCGTATGTATTCCGGACAGCCTACGGCAGGTGACGGTGCGGAGATGGATGCCATAGCTGCGGTAGTGGTAGGCGGAACTTCCATGTCCGGTGGATATGGAAAGCTTGGAGGTACATTGGTAGGTGCGCTTATTATAGGAATTTTGAGTAACGGACTTAATCTTATGAATGTAAACTCTTTCTGGCAGACAGTTGTAAAGGGTATTGTTATACTGCTTGCGGTATTTATTGACTATATCAGGAATTTAAAAAAGAGTAAATAATGGAAAAAAACGGCAAAAACAGGCTAAGAGTATTTTATATGCTCTTAGCATATGTTTTTTTATTGTGTTTATTGATATTCTTACTAAAGATAAGAAGTAAGGATAAAAAAATAATCTTCGGATCAACATATATGACTATGAATAATCCGTATTTTAATGTGCTTAATGAAAATCTTAGAGATACTATTGAGGCAAATGGTGATATACTTATAACAAGAGATCCGGCACAGAGTCAGGAGAGGCAGAATGAACAGATTATAGATATGCTTGATGAAGGCATTGATATTTTATTTGTAAATGCAGTGGATAAGAGCGGAATAGAAAAGGCACTCTATAAATGTCAAAGCAAAGGAGTACCGGTAATTTTACTGGATACGGATGTCGATAACAGAGTGGGAGTGATAAGTGCCATTCAATCAGATAACTATAAGGCAGGAGTATTGCTGGCGGAGGATTTGATAAGAAAAAAGCCCGAAGGAGCAAAAATTCTTATAGTTGCAAATCTTATAGCTTCATCAATGGTACAAAGAAGACAGGGCTTTATAGACAGACTTGCAGGTGAGGGCAGGTATGAAATCGTGGATGAAATAGACGGTGTCAGTGAAATAGAAACCGTGAATGAAGCCATGAGTGAATATTTAAAAACAAATGATAAGGAATTTGATGTTATATTCGGACTTAATGATCCTACAGCCATAGGAGCGATTGCCGCACTTAGAGAAAAAAGCGAAAAAAAGTTTTTAATCTATGGTGTAGACGGCTCTCCGGATGCAAAAGAGCTTATAAGGCAGGGACTTTATACCGCAACTGTAGCACAGCATCCGATTTATATGGGAAAGGAAGCTGCAAGAGTGGCATATGATTATCTGGACGGAAAGGAAATAGAATCGGATATTCATATAGATGTGGATTTGATAAATGCAGGAAATATAACGAGATTTGATATATCAAAATGGCAATAATATGAAAAGTGTAGGATATTTTAAAATAAATACAATATTGGATATAATGCTTTGCATATCCATTGCGGCTATGATGCTGACATCAGGTTTTATATGGATAGTGACGGAGAGGATTATAAGTCTGCATGAGGCAAAACTTTTTTTATCAAATGCGGTAAATGTACCGGGAAATACGCTTCATATATTTATATTTACGCTTATATCATCGGTATGCTTTATACTGACCTTTTGCTTAAGAAACAGCGACATTGCAGGTTATACAAAAGTTGTATTTATTACCTTTGTAATAGAATTTGTTTTGGGACTGATATGCATTGTATTGCTGAATTTTAATTATAACGGAATACTGCTTTGGACTTTTGCAAATGCACTTATGTATTTAAAAAGAAATAAATATATGCCCATAGTTGTAGTGATTGCAATGATAAGTTATCTCCTTACGACACATGAACTTGTAAAACTCTTTATAAATATTTTTGATATCTCATCATATATAAAAACCTGCAGCCAGAATTTGCAGACCTTTATATATTTTATTTATAATGTGTTAAATCTGATGACTGTGGTATGTTTTATATTATGTTGTATTATTATAATAGTAAGCAAGGAAGAAATCATAGAGAAAAATCTTGAGTTAAATAAAAGGCTTGAGATAGCAAATACGGACTTGCAAAGGACCAATGAAGAACTTGAAAAGTCTTTAAAGGACAATGCAAGGCTGGCTGAGATAAAGGAGCGAAACCGTATTGCAAGAGAGATACATGATACTTTGGGGCATACACTTACAGGGCTTGCGGCAGGTATTGATGCCTGTATAGCATTGGCGGGAGATGAAAAAACACCGCTTAGAAACCAGCTGGACCTGCTTTCAAAGGTCAGCAGGAACGGCATCAAGGATATCAGAATGAGTGTGAGTTCATTAAGACCTGATGCCACGGAAAGATTAAACCTGAAAAAGGCAATCGAGGAACTGGTAGAAAATACTAAAAAGATTTCAGGGGTAAATATTAAATTCGATTGTGATGCGGATATTTTAAAGTTTGATGAAGATGAGGAGACGGCTATATACAGAATCGTACAGGAGAGCCTAACCAATGCTATAAGACATGGAAATGCTAAAAATATAGATGTTTTAATAAAGAAAAGCTATGGAAGTATAGGACTCCTAATATGTGATGACGGAATAGGTTGTGAAAAGCTGGAAGCGGGATTCGGACTTAGACATATCAGAGAAAGAGTAAATATGCTCAAAGGTCAGGTGAGCTTTAGCAGCGATAAGGGATTTAAGGTGGAGGCTATGATACCTATAAGATGGGGAGAGGAATATGATTAAAGTTTTAATTGCAGATGATCAGGAACTGATAAGAGAAAGCTTAAAGATAATCCTTGAGAGTAAGCCTGATATAGAGGTAACGGATGCGGTGTCAGACGGGCTGGAAGTTATAAGAAGTGTCAGAGAAAAAAGACCGGATATAATACTTCTTGATATCAGAATGCCGAGACTTGACGGTGTATCCTGTACCAAGATTATAAAAGAGGGATATCCCGATATAAAAATAATAATACTGACAACCTTTGATGATGATGAGTATGTATTTAATGCGCTAAAATACGGCGCCAGCGGTTATCTTTTAAAGGGTATAAGTATGGAGAGTCTTGTAGAGGCGATAAATACCGTATATCAAGGTCAGGCAATGATAAATCCGGATATTGCTTCAAAGGTTTTAAGATTTTTTTCAAAGCTTGCAGTCAATAATGAAACAATACATGTACCCACAGAAAATGTAAAGGCTATAACAAAAAACGAATGGAGTATAATAGAAGAGGTGGCAAAGGGGAAAAGTAATAAGGAAATTGCAAAGGAACTTAACTTTTCGGAAGGCACTGTAAGAAATTATTTGTCAACCATATTGGATAAATTAGAACTCCGTGACAGAACACAGCTTGCAATATGGGCAATAGGCAGAGGTGAGTTGTGAAAAAGAGGGGCATAATATTTACGGCAACAGCTCTTTTAACAGTCTTACTTGGAATATATGTATATGGATGGAGGCCGAAAGAAACCGTGATAGAGTTTGCGATGTTTAACGGCAGCAATTGGGATGTGGCGGTACAGGAGAGTTATTCTGTAATTGATAAGGCAATAGAAAAATTTGAAAAAGAGCATGCAGGTGTAAAAATAAAATATTCCGGCGGCATACTAAAGGAAGATTACAGTGAATGGATGTCTGAAAGAATCTTAAAGGATAAAATGCCTGATATATTTATGGTACTGGATGAGGATTTTGAGAATTATATAAATCTCGGTCTGATAGAAAATCTGGATAAATATATTGCAAAAGACAGTGATTTTGATATAAATAAATATTATAGCGAGATTGCAAGTTCGGGTGTTTTTGGAGGTCACAGATATGCTCTGCCATATGAGGCAATGCCGACACTTATGTTTGTAAACAGGACATTACTTGAAAACTTTCATCTGGATATTCCAAGTAATGATTATACCTTTAATGATTTTTACAGACTTTGCAGAATGATAACTCTTGACAGAGATTTGGACGGTAGCCCGGATTATTTCGGAATATATAAATATGACTGGATAAATGCCGCACTTTCAAATGATGTGGAGTTGTTTTCCAAGGATGGTAAAAAATCATATTTTAATCAGGAGAAGCTTGCAGAGGCGATAAGATTTGTAAAGAGTCTGGAATCCCTGAATGGAAATAAAAATATAACAAAGGAGCAGTTTGACAGCGGCAATGTTGCCTTTAGTCAAATGTCATTGGCGGAATACAGAACATATAAATCCTATCCTTATAAGATAAAAAAATATACAGGATTTGCATGGGATTGTATACCTATGCCTGCAGGTCAATCCGGTAATAATGTAAGTATGATTGACAGTCTGAATATTGCAATAAGTGCAAAATCAAATAAGAAAGAGCTTGCATGGGAATTTTTAAAAACTCTGACCTATGATGTGGAAATACAACAGACTTTGTACAATGATATGCCTGTGGCGTCGGTTTTAAAGGAAGTGATGGAAAGTAAGGAGTCTGAAAATATTTTTAAGGAAAATGAGGATATTATAGATTCCAAGCTTATTTGCCATATACTTGAAAACGGCAGCGGCAAACCGAAATTTAGCGGATATGAAGGTGCGATATCAATGGCGGATTCAAAGATTTCCAAATTGAATCTGGGTGATGATATAGAAAATGCACTTAGAATTTTGCAAAGACAAATGAGTAAATATTTAATTAAGTAATTGCAAAACTCGCCAATCTTCAAAAATATCTGCCAAAGAGAGTTGTTTTTGTGATATCATAGTAATGTCTCCTTTCGGGATGTGGTTTATGGTTTTGTGCAACTCCATTATATCACAGACCTAGAGGAGATTTTTATATTCAGAAACAAAAAAGTTCCGTATTTATACAATGTCATTAACTTAAGAGTAGTGAGAAAAATATTACAAAAAGATAGTTTAAAAACAATAATTATGCTATACTTATAGTGAGAAAAATCACGAGGTGTAGCATGTTTATAAAAATACTTACAAAAGAATATAGAGGTGAAAAGTATTATTATGCCAGCCTTGTTGAAAACAAACGTATTGATGGCAAGGTTGTGCAGACAGTGAAAGCGAATCTGAGTGCAGTTACTGGGGAGCAGATTCCATATTTGAAGGCAGCCTATGCTAAGAAGAAACCTCGTCTTGTTTATGATGAGGATTAAATAATTGGAGGGCTGTAGTGAGAAAATCACAGAATAGACTATTAAAAGATCAGAATAATATTCTTTCAGATGTATTTCTTGAGGTATGTCGTGGTGGCAAAACAAACACTCTTGTCAGATGTAGAAAGATGCCACTAGAAGATTTTAGTGTATTCTATGATTAATCGCAAGGGCCTTACTCTCAAAATGGAGCTGCGAAATTATATGAAAACAACACATCCGGGAACAGAAATATCTAAACCAGGTTATCTAAAGCA
>GL890595.1:0-19889 GCA_000209465.1 Lachnospiraceae oral taxon 107 str. F0167
TAGCTGCACTTGATGCATTAAATCAGGCAGTAAAAGATGCGGGCGGAAAAACATATGAACCTGACAACAACAAGGGCGGCGGCGGAAGCCGTGGCGGTCGTGGAGGCTCAGGTGGCGGAAGCTCAAGCGGCTCAGGTAAGAGAGTCAATTACGATACCAAGATCCTTACAGTAGGTCAGGACGGTAATTGGGAGCTTATAAATCCTGATGAAGCTGCAGGAAACCTTAATAAGAGTAAATGGAAATTTAACTTAAAGACCGGCGGTAATGCTAAGGGATGGGCTTATTTAAGCTATACATTCGAAGGCAAGACAAAGTCTGAGTGGTATCACTTCGGCGAAGACGGTGTAATGAATTCAGGATGGTTTGTAGAGAATGGCAGATGGTATTATCTGTCAATGGATCACAACGGATTCTACGGAGAAATGATCAGAGGATGGCATTTCGAGTCACAGGACAGCAAGTGGTATTATCTTAACCCAAGCAACGGTTCAATGCATACAGACTGGTTAAAGGATGGAAATGAGTTCTACTATTTGAACCCGACAGTACAGCAGCAGACTTGGTTCTATGATAATGAAACAGACAGATGGAATTTCGGTAATGTTAATTCAAGACCATATGGTTCAATGTATCAGAACGAAACAACACCTGACGGTTATACTGTAAATGAAAACGGAGCTTGGAGATAATCTATAAATTTAGATAATCTTTAGTTTCAAAAACAATGGGGAGGTGCTTAGGCACCTCCTTATTTAGTGCAAAAAGCATAGTTAAATTTAATATATTTTTAGTTATCACGATATTGAAAAATTGATAATAAATACTTATAATAGAGCTAAATAGTTTTAAAACAATAAAACTTAGCTCTATTTTTATGCATAAACTAGGAGTTCTTTGTAATTTATATGACATTATAAATGTATTTAGGGGGTATTTATGAAGATAGGTTTTTTAAAGGCTATATCAATAGCTACAGTAGCAGGTTTATTGTTAACTGCTTGTTCGGGAGCTTCACCGGATAGTAAAAGTCCTAAGAATAGCAGTGAGACAACATCAGAGTCAAATAAAGAGGCTGATAGCGGTGAAAATGTCACATTAAAGCTTTATGCGAATTATTCTGATGATCAGGAAAAGGATACTCTTGACCGGGCAATTGAGGCAATGAAGAAGGAAATGCCGAATGTAACCGTAGAGATTGAACCTGCATCACAGGATGACGGACAGAAGTTAAAGACTTATGCCGCATCAGGCAATCTACCTGATATTTTCAAGTCTGACGGAGTGGATATTGAGATATTAAATAAATCGGGTACTTTATTACAACTGGATGAATATGCTAAGGAGGCAGGGATTATAGACGATATAGCGGATGCATATAAGGATGCTTTGTATATGTCCGACGGTCATATATATGCTGTACCATGGCAGTCACCTTGGGTAAACTCTTTTTATGCCAATAAAAAGGTATTTGAGGAGAATGGTGTAAAGATTCCGGAAAACTATGATGAGTTTTTGACTGCTGTTAAGACCTTCAATGAAAAGGGAGTTTTGCCTTATGCACTATTTGGCAAGGAGAAACAGTGGTGTTTACATCTGTATGATATCATGGTTACCAGAAAAGCACCTGACGGCATAAAAGGACTTGATGAAAATACAGCCAAGGCAGGTGATGCAGATTATCTTGAGGCTGCAAATAAGCTTATCGAGCTTGTAAATGCAGGTATGCTTTCAAAAGATGTGTTTAATACAACTTATGATCAGGCAAAAGCACTTTTTACATCTGATAAATGTGCTATGTTTATGACAGGTACATGGGCACTTAACGGACTTGAGCAGGAGATGGGGGACAATCTTGTACTGATGTATTATCCTTTGGCGGCTGCAGGAAGCGAAGAAGAGGCAAGATGGAATATGAGCGGAGGCTACAGTCAGGGAGGCTTTTCGGTTCCGGAGTACAGCAAAAACAAAGAAATAGCGGCAAAGTATGCAGTACTTCTTTCAAGAAAGGTAAATGATGCCTTTGTAGCCCTTGAGGGCGGAACTTCCATATATAAGGATTCACCTAAGTCTGAGACGGAACTTGGACCTGTGATGAGTCAGTATATTGAGGACACAAAAAACTTTAAATCCATGTCAAAGTTTGACTGGAATCTTTCAAATCAGGAGCTTAAGACAGTTATGGAAGATAAGGCACAGGAACTTTTGACAGGAACTATAACAGCAGAAGATTTTGCAAAGGAAATTGATGCGGCAATAGAAGAGACCAATTAGAGTTAAATGAAAAATATATTTAAAAATAAAATTGCCATATTTGTTTTTATTTTCCCCACATTGTTAATATATACAGTGGTGGTATTCTATCCGATTGTACAGACCTTGGTCAAGAGTCTGTACAATTGGGATGGAATAAATCTTGGTAAATTTGTGGGATTAAAGCATTATATAAAGTTGTTTACAAGAGATTCTACATTTAGAGTTTCCATTATAAACGGCATTATCTATCCTACAATTACAGTACTTTATCAGATAGGGCTCGGAACAGTTATAGCCTTGGTGCTTTCCTCAAAAAAGATAAAGGGCTCAAGGATATTCAGATCAATATATTTTATACCCAGTACCTTATCTACGGTAATAGTATGTAAGTTATGGCTGGCTATGCTTGCAAGTGATCAGAGCAATGTAGGTCTTATAAACAGGATTTTTGGCTTATTAGGTATAAATTACTCACAGAACTGGCTTTCAAGCGGATTATCCGCAATTATAGTTATGGCATTTCTTACAGCATGGCAGGGTATCGGAAATACTATATTGCTTATATATACGGCGATAAAGAGTATACCGCAGGCATATTATGAGGCGGCTATGCTTGACGGAGCTACAAGCTTTAAAGCGCATATACATATTACGATACCGCTTCTATCAGAGACATATAAGCTTCTTTTGATACTGATTATATCCGGAGGGCTCAGAGCATTTGATCATATGTATATAATGACGGGCGGAGGTCCGGGAAATGCCACTTCCACATTGACATATATGATGTATAAGAGCGCCTATATGAACGGAAATTTCGGATATGCCTGTGCGATAGCGGTGACTCTGGTTTTGGAATGTTTACTGTGCACATTGATAATAAACAGATTTGTGGCAAGAGAGAGAATAAATTTTTAATCTTATATGAAAAAGATATTTAATATAATAAAAACTGCAATAATATATATATTATTGATTTTATATGCGATTTTTGCCGCCTATCCGCTTGCCTGGATGGCATTTAATTCACTAAAAAACAATGAGGAGATTTTTTCAACAAATCCTTTCGGCTTCCCGAAAGTATTAAGATTTGGAAATTATGTGAAAGCCTGGCTGGAGTATGATGTAGTAAGATACTTTACCAACAGTATTATTGTAGCGGCTTTTGTTATCTTCTTTACGATATTTTTTGCGATGATGTTTGCTTATGCGATATCGAGAATGGATTTTAGAGGCAGCAAGTTTATAAAAAATTATGTAAGTCTGGGTATGTTTATACCGGTACAGATAGTGCTTATACCCTTAGTAATACTTGTAAGGGATTTGCATGCAGGTGATACCTTGATTTCACTTATATTGCCCTATGTGGCATTTGAACTGCCCTTTATTATCACTATTTTTTACGGGTATTTAAGAAGTATTCCTTTTGAGATGGAGGAGTCGGCAGCTATTGACGGGGCAAGTGTTTATACTACATTTTTTAAAATAATAGTACCTCTTATGAAGCCTGTAATAGTTACCTGCGGTTTGTTTGTGTTGCTGTTTTCATGGAATGAATTTATTATTGCACTTGTTGTTATAGGAAAACAGTCGCTCAATACATTGCCTATCGGACTTGTAAAGTTTCAAGGGCAATTTTCTACGGACTGGGGCGCAATGGCTGCATCTTTGATGATTTCAAGTCTGCCAACCTTGATACTATATGTGATATTCAGTAAGGAGATAGAAAAGGCAGTCAGTTATGGTGCCGGAATAAAGGGATGATATGAAGGATGATTTAAGTAAGGCAGGAGTAATAGGCTGGGATAGCGACAATGAGAGTGTAATTTGTTATTTAGAGGGTGGCTTCTTTATAAGAGACGGCAGAAATATTCTTGTGGAGTTTGAAATAGGCAAAAAGGCAAAACAAATTGATTGGTACAATGAAGAAGGCTTTTTACCATGTCTTGTTACCGAGTTTGAATATGATGAATGTGATATCAAAATAAAGCATTTTGCAGATAAGATCTCTGTAAATAACAGAGATTATGTGGCAGTATACAGCAGGGTGGAAATAAAAAATAATTCTGATATTTTAAAGCATATAGATATAGGAGCACCAAAGGAGCTTATTGCTTTGAATAATGTACCCGAAGCTGTTTTGCCAAATGAAAGTGCAGCTCATGATTTTGTGATAATATCGGACAGATTTGGAAATCTTTATGGATTGCCGAGTGATGATGAACTTATCGGTCTTGGAGGATTTGATACTCACTTCAACCATATGAGAGAGTATTGGCTTCATGAGCTTTCAAATATTGCGGATATTGAATTGCCGGATACAGAACTTATAGAGAGTTATAGGGCAAATTTTATTTATACTCAGATTATAAAAAATAAATATGATCTATATGTAGGTGCAAATGGGTATGAAGAGGTTTTTGATCATGATGCTATAGGGATTTTGGTGAATCTGTTTACTCAAGGATATTTTAAAGATGCCGGTATTTTACTTTCAAATCTGAAATCTCAGATTCAATATGATGATGCAAAGTTTAAAATTTCATGGCCGTTTGCGCTGTATTATTTAAAAACAGGTGATAAAGATATTTTACTTGAAAATTTTGATAAATTAAAATATTTTGCCCATGAGATAGAAAAGGATATTGATGAAAAAGGTATTATAAAACAGACTTGGGATATTGACAGGAACGGGTACTGGACTGTGGATAACTGGTCCGCACTTTTAGGGCTTTGTGCATATATGTATATAGCAAAGGTACTGGGTGAAGAAAATGAGTATGAGTTTGCAAAGAGCCTGTATGACGGATTACTTTTAAATGCCGACAGGACAATAAGTGAAACAGTAAAAAAATATAAGCTTGATTATATCCCTGCATCAATGACTGAGAGCAATGATAATAATATTTGCAGGAAACCCCGAAATACAAATTGGGCATCTATGTTTCTGTTTGGAAGATGGGCATGGGACGGCTATCTTTTTGATGCAAAACAGTATGGATATATGATTGATATGATTGATGCCACCTATGATTATGGATTAAAAAGAGGAAGGGAAGCGGGATTATTTCCACATTCCTTTGGCGGCGGAAGCTTTTCAGACAGTATAGGCTCTTATAATGCAGGTCTTGCGGCTACAGGTCTTAGAGGGAAAAAATACCGATGTGAGGGGATATATGCATATCAGGCGATGTTAAGCTATGGGCAAAGCGGGCCGTATAGTTTTTGGGAAAGTGCGGGAGAACCTGTAAAAGAAAAGTGGAGAGGATATCATCCTGTAAGCGGTGACGGAAGTTGCCCGCATATGTGGGGGCAAAATCTGGCATCAAAGGTGCTTTTAGAAAGTCTTATCGCACAAAAATATGATAAAAGCTTGCTGATAGGCAGAGGTATACCTGAGGAATGGCTTTATCCGGGTAAGAAAATAAGAGTGGATAATTTTCCGATACAGGATAATAAAAGATTCGGCTTTGAAATGGAGGCATTAAATAATAATATACTATGCTTTAAGTTTAGAGGTGAGCATGAAGGAATTATTATAGATATACCATGTTTTTTGGAAAATATTGATTATGTAAGCGAAGGTATAAAAGATAATGGCAGCGGCAGAATCATTTTAGATAAAAATACAACCGAGTTAAAGGTAAGGCTTGTTAATATAAACTTTTCCAAAAATCTTTTGTATAGGAAGGGCGTAAGGTCAAATATGAGACCTTCAGATGACGGTAACTTTTTGAACTGTACAAATGGAAGTTTAGATGATTTTACAATGTCCGATTCACCGGGGAACCATTATATTTTGGTGGATATAGGTAAGCCTGTGAAGGTCAATAGAATATGTGTATTTACAGATGATTATAAATATGCCAAAAAATTTAATATTGATTTTTCAGTAGACGGGAAGGAATATATTACTTATATCGAGGAAAATAAAAATAACGGAAAGCCGAAATCCTATATATTTGAAACCACAATAACCAGATATATAAGATACACTCCCCTGGAGAGTGTAGGAGAGGATGAAAAGGGCGGACATAGATTAAAATCTATAGAATGCTATTATGATGAGGTGTAGTATGAGAATTGCTTTTTTACATAATGCACTCGGGAAAACGGACGGTGTTTCCCTGGAAGTGGACAAATGGAGAGAGGTATTAAGAAGGCGGGGGCATGAAGTATTTTATATTGCCGGTAATGAGAGAGATGATATTTTATGTATTCCGGAATTATCCTTTTATCATCCTCAGACAAAGAAGGAAATAGAAAATGCTACTGTAGCCTTAAGAGATTATAAGGATGGCAAAGAGCTTTTAGAGGATATAAATAAAAGTGCGGATATTATAAAAACTCAATTATTTAATATAATAAATGAGAATAAAATTGAGCTTATTATTCCGAATAATCTGATGAGTGTGGGATATCATATAGCCGCATTAAAGGCAATATACGAGATTATAGAAAAAACAGGTATAAAAACAATATGTCATAATCATGATTTTTATTTTGAGGACAGTGGAGAGGTTATTCAAACCTGTAAGGAAGTTGAGGATATGCTGGAAAAGATGGCACCTCCGGATTTGGCGAATGTCGAAAATCTTGTAATAAATAAAATAGCAAAAGCAGCCTTATTTAAAAAGAAAAATATATCGGCAAAAGTAGTGCCTAATGTGTTTGACTTTGATATGAAAGCCTGGAGCAGTAATGAGTATAACTGTGATTTTTTAGAGGATTTTAATATCGGAAAAAATGATCTTATATTTTTACAGGCTACCAGAGTAATGGACAGAAAGGGCATAGAGCTGGCAATTGATATTATAGGAGAGCTAAACAGGCATAAAGACAGGCTTATAGGTAAGCGGCTGTATAATGGAAAAATGTTTAATGAATCCGGCAGTATAATTTTACTCTGTGCAGGGATAGTGGAAAACTTCGGGATTTCATCAAAATATGTGGACAACTTAAAGAAAAGAGCCGTGGAAAACAATGTGGATATACGCTTTATAGGTGAGAGAGTATCACATTCCGGGGCTATAAAAGATAATAAAAAGATATATTCACTTTGGGATGCCTATGTATATGCGGATTTTGTCACATATCCAAGCATTTGGGAGGGATTTGGCAATCAATTTATAGAGGCTGTTTTTGCAAAGCTGCCTGTTATTGCCTTTGAGTATCCTGTATATAAATCCGATTTAAAGGAGAAAGGATTTGATATAGTAAGTCTTGGTGATAAATATATAAAGGATAATAACTTGATAAATATTGAAAATAAGGTGATAGAGGATGCTGCAGACAGGGTAATTGATATACTTACAGATAGCGATAAGGCAAAAGAAATAATTCAAAAAAATTATGATATAGCAAGGGAAAACTATTCCTTTAAAACATTGGAAAATATATTAAAGGAATTTGGATTATAATTTAAGGAAAATTTTATTAAAAACTATAAATAACTGAGAGGATTTGTCATGAGTAAAGCGGACATTAAAAGTATTGAACAAAAGCTGGAGCAATTATCTGCCTTTGACGGCATTGTACTTGCAGTTTGGGGAATGAAGCCAAATTATAATAAAGAAAAATTTGTTGTAAATTTTGATATAAGTATTGATCTTATTTTCGATTTGCTGTCATTTACAGAATATGATTTCGAAAAGGGAATCTATGATCCGGATGTAAGCGATATTTTTATTATAAATACTTTCTATGATTGTCTAATGAATTTTTCGGAAATGACAGTGGAGTATTTAGGTGAAAATGAAATAGATATATATGTACCGGTGGAAGATGCCTTTGCAAAACTTGAAATAAGAGATATAGAATATTCGAATATAGTTGTGGACAGCTATAAAAAGGTGGCTTCAAGCAGGGGTGAAAAACCTGTTAAGATAGGTATCTATAATTTTGATACAATGAAATATGAGAAATTTCCACAGGAATTTGTAGCAGACGATCCGAAGTTTTATTTTATGGGATAAATTTTATTATTACAGCAAAAAAGGCTTTTTTAAGCCTTTTTTGCTACACTGTCACGAACAATTAAGTTTCCGGTAATCAAGGTTTTTGCCGATTTGATTTTCCTGTCTTTTTTCATTTTTAAAAGTTTTTCTACGGCAAGTTTGCCGATTTGATTTCTTTGTACATGTACCGTAGTCAGTGCAGGAGATGATACCGCCGAATACGGTATATCGTCAAAACCTATTATAGATACATCTTTTGGTATCTTTATTCCCTTTTCCTTTAATGCCTTTATAGCTCCGAGTGCAAGTGTATCATTGTCTGCAAAAAAAGCAGTCAGGTAGGGTGGATATATTATCAAGTTGTATAAGCATATCATTATATGCACCTACCATGGTAGGAGAGATCATATAAGTATGTTCCTTTATATAGTTTAAATTCAGCCTTTCCACGCTTTCCATGAATCCTTTTTTCCTAAGTTGGAAATTTTCAGAATAAACATTTCCGCCTATATATCCGATACTCTGATGTCCACATTCTTTTAGATAGTTTATTGCAATATAAACATTTTCTTCATTGTTCATACAGACACTGTTGCAAGAGGTGTACGGGCATACATTGTCTACAACTACATATGGAATGGAAATGGAGGCAAACAGCGGGTATAAATCCGGAGTGAATTCCGTGCCTATCAGTATAATACCCTCATAGGGACTTAGATCCGTTTCCGCCAAAAACTTTTCAAATCCCTCTTTATATACTCTTAAAACCATATTCAGGTTTTCTTTTTGCAATCTGTTTTCAACAGCATCCAGTATTCCTGCTATAAATCCCTGATTTTCCTCTACAAAAACACCACTTCTATAATATTTAAGAACCAGTACATTTTTATTTTCTATAGGCTTTTTTCTTTGTTGAGGGCAGTAATTATATTCCTGCATTGCCATCAACACCTTTTCTCTTGTTTCTTCACTTACGCCTTTTTTTTCATTTATGACTATGGAAATTGTGGCAGGAGAAACATTTATCAGTTTTGATAACTCTCTAATTGTCATAGTATTCTCCTAAAATATTGTTCACTAAACAATAATTATTTTCACTAATCATAATACTATTTCAAAAATATATTGTCAAATGGGAACAGATAAAAATTCCTGCTTTGAACTGTTTAGAGAGTAATCAAAGGATTTAGTTTTAGTAAATATATACTATAAAAAATTTTATTTTTAGTTATAAAAAAATATTAACTGTTCTGAATTTAAGTTTATTAAACGATGAAATGTTTTAAAAATTAGGTAATATACTATATGCACAAAAATAATTCTAAAATATGTACAATAGGTAGAAATGACCGGACTGTATTGACTTTTGCAAACAATAATATTATTGTTTATATAAACGATAGTTCTTGATTTGTTAAAATTTTAGTAAACAAAGGAGGATGTATGAGAAAATTCAAGAAGTTAGTTAGTGCGTTGTTAATTGGTGCAATGGTCAGTGCTCCACTAATCGGATGTGGTGGAGGAGCAACAAAGAGTGCTGATAATGCCGGTTCCACTGTAGCGGACAGTAAGACTGCAGACAGTAAGGCTGATGACAGTAAACCTACAGATGCAAGCAATCCTGTAGCAGGCAAGAAAGTGGCTTATATTATGATTATGCCTTCGGCTACTATTTTCCAGATGTGGAAGGATTCCTGCAAGAAGCTTTGTGATGAGCTGGGTGTACAGTTTGATTTCTTCTTCTGTGACGGAGATTTCAATAAGTGGCAGGATACTATCAGAACTTGTGCTTCTGCAGGTTATGACGGACTTATCGTAAGTCATGGAAATCAGGACGGTTCCTATGTATTTTTAAAGGGAATTTTAGATGAGTATAAGGATCTGAAGATTGTTACATTCGACACACAGTTCTATGCGGACGGCGAGTATAAAAAGCTTGAGGGTGTTACACAGATGTTCCAGCAGGATAAGTCTTTGGTTACAGTTCTCCTTGATGAGATGGTAGCAAAGTACGGCGAGGGCGTAAGACTTATTAAGGTATGGAGAGGTCCAAACTATAACAGTCCGTTTGACAGAAGAGAAGAGGGATGGAAGGAATACGAAAAGGCGGGAAAGATTGTAACTGTAGGTGAGGTACAGCCTTTACAGGATTCTGTAGACTCAGCCAATACAGTAACTGCAGCTTATCTTCAGAGTATTAAGAGAGAAGATGTGGACGGAGTTATCGCTTACTATGATATGTATGGTCAGGGTGTATATAATGCACTTATAGAAAATGATAATATGAACGGTAAGAACGGTGATGCACTTCCTATGGCATCTGTAGATATAGATCCTGTAGATATCACAAATATGCAGACAAGACCTGATGTATGGACAGCGGCAGGAACAACAGACTGGACATTAAACGGTGAAATAGCTATGAGACTTCTTTTACTTGAGATGGCAGGAGAGTATGATAAGATTTATGATCCTGCAACAGGTGAAATGGGAGTTGATGTGGTAGAAGTGCCGGGTACAGCTATTAAGGCTTCCGATTTAAAGGCTGATTCAAATGTGGAGAATCTTGGAAATGTAGCAGGAGAGACCTATGGTAATTTGAATTACTTATCCGAAGCGGATTGGATGCCGAAGGATTTATTACATAAATAATTAAGAAGTATAAGTGAAAATAAGCCCATAAAGTGAGATATTATAAAATATCTTTATCGGCTTAGAGATTAAGAATGAGGTGAGTTTATCAGATACATTTACTTTTATTTATAAAAGTCATTGAATTTTTGATGACTCACCTGTTTTAGATTGGATGATTATGGACAAAATAAAGTTAAGCACAAAAAATGTGTCAATAGAATTTCCGGGAGTAAAAGCACTGGAGGATATAAACTTTGAGGTGAGTACCGGAGAGATAAGAGCTGTTGTAGGAGCAAACGGTGCCGGAAAGTCCACGCTGATGAAGGTTTTATCGGGTGCAAATCCTACATATACCGGAAAAGTCTTTTTGGATGAAAAAGAGATGGAGCTTAGAACTCCGGTAGACGCTAAAAAATGCGGTGTTCAGATAGTATATCAGGAGGTGGATACGGCACTTTTTCCAAATCTTACGGTGGCGGAAAATATTATTCAAAGTGATTTGGTGATGGATAAGGGTAATGCCGTTTTAAACTGGAATGAGGTTTATAAAGAAGGCAGAAAGGCGCTTGACAGACTTCATATCAGCAAAGAGAGAATAAATGAAAGAGATTTGGTTTCAAAGCTTTCTTTGGCTGATAAGCAGATGGTGCTTATAGCAAAGGCAATCAGAAGAAAATGTAATTTTCTTATACTGGATGAGCCTACAGCGCCACTTAGTAATCAGGAGACAAAAGAACTTTTTGAAGTTGTGGAGCATTTACATAAAACAGAGAATATTGCAATACTTTTTATTTCACATAGATTAAATGAAATACTGGAAATATGTGAAAGTTATACGGTAATGAGAAACGGAAAAATGATAGGTACCTATCCTATAGAATCTTCCACCACCACAAAGGAAATTGTGGAACTTATGCTTGGAAGGACATTTGAAGAAGCATATAAGAGAGAAGAGATACCGATAGGTGATACTATATTTAAAACTGAGAATTTGACCGAAACTGAAGGAAAGATAAAAGATATAAATCTATATGTCAGAGAGGGTGAGATACTGGGTATAGCAGGTCTTGTAGGAGCAGGCAAATCCGAGCTTTGTAAAACTCTTTTCGGAGCATATAGGAGTACCGGAAAAATTATATTAAACGGTAAAGAATTAAATCTAAAAAATCCTGCGTTTGCAGTTAAAAATAAAATAGCATTGGTACCGGAGGAGAGAAGAAAAGAAGGTGTACTTGTGGAGGAAAGTGTAAGCTTTAACCTATCGGCGGCATCACTTGAGAAATTTTGCAAGTTTTCATTTATAGATAAAAGAAAGGTAAATGATAATGCCAAGGGTTATATCAAGAGCTTAAATGTTTCAACTCCAAGTCCGAAGCAACTTGTAAAGAGGCTCTCGGGTGGAAATCAGCAAAAGGTGGCAGTCGGAAAGTGGCTGGCGGCTGATTGCCATTTGTATATATTTGATGAACCCACAAAGGGTGTGGATGTGGGTGCAAAGCAGGATATATTTGACCTTATTCATGAAATAGCCAAAAAAGGAAATGCGGTAATATATGCAACCTGTGAAAATCAGGAGCTTTTGGCACTCACCGACAGGATTTATGTAATGTACAATGGCGGTATAAGTGCAGAACTTGTAACAAAAAATACTAATGAAGATGAGATTATGTATTATAGCGTAGGTGGTAAGCAGACTCAGGAGGAGGTAGTTTGATGGAACGCAAAAAAATTATTAAATTTGGAATAGATTGGGCTGCTATCCTGGCACTGATTCTATGTTTTGTAGCATTTACAGCGATTAAGGGCAGTGCATTTATGTCACAGAGCAATATGGTAAATATCCTTAGAGCAATGGCGATAACTACGGTATTCGGTATTGCAGCGACCATTACCATGGCACCGGACGGCTTTGATATGTCGGCAGGTACACTTGGAAGCTGCTCCGCTTATGCATTTGTATCTTCATATCTGTGGTTCGGTCAGTCACTTTTTATGTCTATTATAATAACTATTGTGACTACTTTGGTACTTTATCAGCTTACAATGTTTTTGATTCTGGTATGTAAGATACCGGATATGCTGGCAACCTGTGCATTGATGTTTGTACATCAGGGACTTGGACAGTGGTATATAGGAGGTGGTGCGGTATCTACAGGTATGAGAACACCATGGAATGCAGAGCCTGTAAGAATAGCACTTTCAGATTCTTTCTCGGCAATAGGAAGAGCACCTTGGATAATTATCATTATGCTTGGATGTGTGCTTGCCGCATATATCTTCCTTGATTTTACAAAGTTTGGAAGATATTTGTATGCAATGGGTGGAAATAAGGAAGCTGCAAAACTTTCAGGTATTGATATTAAAAAATATAGATATGTTGCAGGTATGATAACTGCGGTATTTATAGCTATTGGCGGTATTTTGGTTTCATCAAGAGGAAGCTCTGCACAGGTTATGTGCTGTGATAATTATCTGATGCCGGCACTTGCGGCGGTGTTTGTGGGAAGAACCGTAGGAGGTGCGGAAAAGCCTAATGCGCTTGGAACTATGATAGGTTCAATGCTCGTATCCACACTTGAAAACGGACTTACAATCTGTGCGGTACCTTTCTTTGTACTGCCGGCTGTAAAGGGTGCGGTACTTGCTTTGGCATTGATAGCTGCATATGCATATAAGAGGGAATAGTATAAAAGGGAGTAAATATGAGTAGATTTGATACATATTTTCAAATGGAAGAAAAAGATATAGTTGAATATACGCTGTTAAAGGCTACAACTATAGACTGGGATAAGGATAGTATGAAGGTCATCATTCCTAAGGAACATGGAAATCTCAACTATGTTTACAGGGTAATGGATGATAAGGGACATTCAATATATATAAAGCAGGCGGGTACCGAGACCAGAATCTCAAAGGATATGAAGCCTTCCAGAGACAGAAACAGACTTGAATCAGAGATTTTGATGTTACAGGAAAGGTATGCAAAGGGAATGGTGCCATACATTTACTTTTATGACACTGTAATGTGTGCCTGCGGTATGGAGGATTGTTCAGACTTTTTGGTAATGCGACAGGCGATGCTGGAGCATAAGATATATCCTCATTTTACTGAACAGATAACAGATTTTTTGATAAATACACTTTTAAAAAGTAGCGATGTGGTGATAGATCACAAAGAAAAAAAGCTTATAGGGGGTAAGCTTGTATCTCCTGATCTTTGTGATATAACTGAAAAACTTGTTCTTATGGAGCCTTATAATGATTTAAATAACAGGAACAATGTATATCCTCCAAATGCCGGTTTTGTAAAGAAGGAATTGTATGAGGATAGAGCTTTACATCTTGAGGTGGCTAAATTAAAGTTTAATTTTATGACCAATGCACAGGCGTTGATACATGGAGATTTGCATACAGGATCTATCTTTATAAAAGAGGATGCGCTCAAGGTATTTGATCCGGAGTTTGGCATACTGGGACCTTGCGGGTATGATATTGGAAATGTTATTGCAAATCTTATTTTTGCCTGTGTGAACGGAATCGCCTATGAAAAGCATGAGTTTACCGACTGGATATTAAAATCGGTGGAAGAGGTTATAGATTTATTTATAAAAAAATATAATAAATACTATGATGAATGGGTAACTGAGCCCATGGCAAAGGTAGAGGGCTTTAAGGAGTATTATTTAGACGGTATTTTAAAGGATACGGCAGGCTTTACCGGAACCGAGCTTCACAGAAGGACTGTAGGTATGGCAAATGTAACTGATGTCACCACTATAGCAGATGAGAAAAAGAGGCTTATAGCTGAGAGAATCAATATTTTGGCGGGTAAGGAGTTTATACTTAAAGCAAAATACTTTAAAAGCGGTAAGGATTATGTAGACACTATTTTAAATTGCAGGGCTTTGGCAGAGGAGTTATAAATGGGTATTGAAGAATTTTTTGACAAGATTATCTCTGTAAAGATGACAAAAGATAAAGAGCTTAATATTATTGACCAGACTCTTCTTCCGGGTGAGATAAAGAGAATAAATCTAAATACAAAGGAAGAAATTTGGGAAGCGATAAAAAAACTTAGAGTTCGTGGAGCTCCTGCAATAGGAGTATGTGCGGCATATGGTATTGCAAAAACGGCTTCATTTATACAGGCATCAGATTATGAGAGTTTTAAAAGAGAGTTTTTGGAGCTGAAGGAGTATTTTGCCTCATCAAGACCTACGGCGGTGAATCTTTTTTGGGCATTAAATCGAATGGAGGAAGCATTAAAAGCCAATAGTGAAAAGGGTATTGAGGAGATAAAGGAAGCTTTATTTAAAGAAGCGGAAAATATCAGAAATGAGGATATTGAAATAAGCAGGGGTATCGGAGAACTTGGATTTAAGCTTTTAAAGAAACTGAAAAGAAATGATAAAGTAATAGGCATTATGACTCATTGCAATGCCGGAACACTTGCCACTGCAAAATACGGTACCGCAACCGCACCTATGTATATGGCTTTGGAAAACGGCTTTTCGGGCGAGGATATGCATGTATACTGTGATGAAACCAGACCGCTCTTACAGGGGGCAAGACTTACCGCATTTGAACTTAGCAATGCAGGTATAAAGACAACTTTGCAATGCGACAATATGGCATCTATTTTGATGAAATCCGGTAAGATAGATATTATTTTTGTGGGCTGTGACAGGGTGGCAAGGAATGGAGATGCCGCAAATAAGATAGGTACATCAGGGCTTGCAATCATAGCAAAGCATTATGGAATACCTTTTTATGTATGTGCGCCCACTTCCACTATTGATATGAAAGCCTCATGTGATAAGGATATTCCTATAGAAGTAAGAGACGGGGATGAGATTACAAGTATGTGGTATAAAGAGAGAATGGCACCGGAAAATATAGATGTGTATAATCCGGCATTTGATGTAACTGATCACTCTCTTATTACAGGTATTATTACAGAGAAAGGTATTTGTAAATATCCTTTTGATAAGGCTTTTGAAAAATTGGGATTGTAGTGTTAAAGTTTGGGTAATGGAAAGCTCGGAAGGTGTTGCCTTAATTGTAATGTTGTAGTTTATAAAAATATTTACTACAAATGTTTGCATAATAATTAGATTGGAGAATATATGAAGAAGATAATCAATGTTCCTGAAAATTATACAGATGATATGTTAAAAGGAATTTATCTTGCAAATAAGCAGGTAAAATATGTTGCAGACGACCTTAGATGCTATTGTATAGCAGAGAAGAAACCGGGAAAGGTTGCAATCGTAACAGGTGGAGGTACCGGACATTTACCTCTTTTCCTTGGATATGTAGGTGAGAATCTGCTTGACGGCTGTGGAGTGGGAAGTGTTTTCCAGTCTCCATCAGCAGAGCAGATATATGAAATATCAAAGGAAGTGGAAGCCGGAAGCGGCATATTATACCTGTATGGAAATTATACCGGTGATATAATGAACTTTGATATGGCGGCAGAAATGCTTGAGATGGATGATATCAAGACCAGAAGTATTGTGGGCGCGGATGATGTACTCTCAAACAAGCTTCCTGAAACCAGAAGAGGTGTTGCAGGTATATTCTTTATGTACAAATATGCAGGTGCGGCGGCTGCCGAAATGGGAAGTCTTGATGAAGTATATGAGGCTGCAAATATAGCAAAGCAGAATACAAGAACGGTAGGCTTTGCACTGACACCATGTGTTATACCTGAGCTTGGACATTCCAATTTTACTCTTGCAGAAAATGAGATGGCATTCGGTATGGGTATACATGGAGAGCCGGGAGTATGGAACGGTGATATAAAAACCGCAAAGGAGCTTGCAGCTGAGGCTGTGGGAGAAATACTTGCCGATATGGATATTGCAAAAGATGATGAGGTTGCTGTACTTATAAACGGACTTGGTGCCAGCAGTATCGAGGAGCTTTATATACTCTCGGGAGAGGTCAGTGAAATATTACTATCAAAGGGTATCAAGATATATAGAACTTTTGTAGGCGAGTATGCCACAAGTATGGAGATGGCAGGTGCATCCATATCTGTTTGCAAGTTAAACAGCGAAAAGGAAAAGGCATGGCTTGATATGGAAGTAAAAACTCCATTTATAAGATTATAAGGAGCAGCTATGACAGAGATTAGAATAGAAGATCTACAGGAGCTTTTTGAATCCATAGCGAAGGTCTTTGTGGAGAAAAAGGATGAGCTATGTGCCATGGATGCCAATATGGGAGATGGTGATTTAGGACTTACCATGAGCAAGGGATATAGTGCAATGCCGGATCTTATAAGAGAAAATACTGTAGAAAACAATATAGGAAAAACTTTATTTAAAGCGGGCATGAAGATGTCTTCAGTGGTACCTTCCACTATGGGTACATTGATGGCAAGCGGTATAATGGAAGCAGGCAAGTCTTTAAATGAAAAGGATAAAATAGAAGCCGCAGATTTGGCAGTGTTTTTTGAAAGCTTTGCAGCAGGAATCAAGAAAAGAGGAAAATGTGAGGCAGGTGACAGAACAATATATGATGCATTGTTGGTGGCAGGAGATAGGGCAAAGGAATCTGTGAATGAGAACAGCACTCTTTTTGATGTGGCAAATGCAGCGCTAAAGGGTGCACAGGAAGGTGTGGAAGCCACAAAAGATATGTTGCCTAAGTTTGGAAAGGCTGCGGTATTTTCGGCAAAAGCCAAGGGCATTGCAGACCAGGGTGCAGTGGCAGGATGCCTTATGGTAAAGGGAATATGTTTATTTTTAGAAAGTAAGAGTGGATAATGAAAGTATTGAATTTCGGTTCGCTAAATCTGGATTATGTATATGATGTAGACCATTTTGTAAGAGAGGGTGAGACCTTATCTTCTAAAGATATGAATGTATTTTGTGGAGGAAAGGGGCTCAATCAGTCGGTGGCGCTGGCAAAGGCAGGTATAAAGGTATATCATGCCGGTGCGGTTGGCAGTGCGGATGGAGCCATGCTTTTGGATGCACTGAAAAGCGTGGGTGCCGATATATCATATATAAAAAAATATGATATGGCATCAGGGCATGCAATTATACAAAAAAACAAAAACGGCAATAATTGTATACTTTTATACGGTGGAGCAAATCAAAATATAGGAGTTGAATTTATCAAAGAAGTGTTGGATGATTTTGATAGAGGAGATATACTTTTACTTCAAAATGAGATAAGCAATCTTGCATTTATTGTAGATGAGGGAGCGTCTAAAGGAATGAGAATTGTATTAAATCCCTCGCCTTTAAATGAAAAGATATTTGAATGTGATCTGGAAAAGGTGGAATATCTGATACTGAATGAAATAGAGGCGGCAGATATACTCGGAGCCTCAGATACAGGGGAAGATGAGCTGATAGAGAAACTGACAAAAAGATTTCCCAACACAAAAATAATGTTGACTTTGGGAGAAAAGGGCTCTGTATATGTGGATAAAACAAAGAAGATAAGACAGGATATATATAAGACCGAAGTAGTTGACACCACGGCGGCAGGAGATACCTTCACCGGATATTTTATAGCAGGTATAGTATCGGGCACAGATGTAGAAGCGGCAATGAAACAGGCAGCTATGGCTGCAAGCATCACGGTAAGTAGAAAGGGTGCATCCCCAAGTATTCCGTTTGCCAACGAGGTTTGTGAAAAATGATATTATTGAGGAGTAAGATATTCACGATTTAGCCGAATAAGGCTTGAAATTTATATAGTAGGTATAAAATAAACGGGTGAGAAAATCATTAAATCAAATGATTTCTGCACCCGTTTATTAATTCTAATATTCTATAAAATTTTTGATTGTAGTATAAAACTTATTGTGTTTCTACACCCATTATTAATTGCTAATATTTTATAAAATTATTGATTAGAGTATAAAAACTATTTTTTTTACAGGAAATAATATATTAAAAGCCTACCGCAATATCTTATATTCCTTCAGCAACTTATGTCTATAGTTCTTATCAGTATTAGCTCTGCGAAGTTTATCGATATTGCCTTCGTTTAATAGCAGCTCATTAAGCTTACTGACCATATCGGCACCTTCCTGTCTGCCTTGTTTCAACCCCTTTTCCAAACCTTTTTCCAGACCTTGCTCCAAACCTTTTTCAATACCTCTATTTTCGATAATATCAAGAACTTCACACATATATCTAGCCTCCTTTTCATTAGCTTCATTTATTGAATCTTCAAATCTTTTATCCCCTGTCATAACGGACATAAGGGTTAGCAGTTCATCTATATGCTTTATAATATAATCTTTTGGATTATATGAGTTATTTGTTCGTATCTGATGTAGATAGTCAACCAGAATCCTGAAATCACTTTTAAACAAAGATATTTTTTCTTCATCCAAATATGCTATCTCAAAAAGATTGATTTTATAATCATTTACAAAAGGTCTTAGCCTTTCATCAACTTTAACAATATCGAGTATATTAATCGGATAGTTCCATCTTTTTTTATATCCCAGATATAGTACCAAGGTAATTACAGGATATTTAGTTTTATACCTGTATCGTTTTTTGGTTTGTCTGCCATACTCTATACCGTCATAGCTGATTACTCTTAAAGGCATCAGTTTATCAGGCACAGTTTGATTTTCAAAACCGAACAAAGCGATATTTATTCTGCTGTTCTGCCAATATTTGGCGACATCCCTATCTTGCGAATGTACTTTGCCATCTATCTTCATCATACTCTTGGTGGGAGTATCAATCAGAGAATTTTCATCCACGACATCCTTACAATCAAATAAGAGTACATTTACGATATCGGAAAAAACATCATTAAATTGTTCCAACATCTTTTGGGTTATATCTTTTTCTTGCATATCTTGCTCCTTTATTATACCAAAAAAATATTTTTGAATCCATGCTCAGGTGAAACTTAAGAATATAAATCATAGAAAATTTAGAAAAACCATATAGAATCATAGTTAAATCCACTTATATATGTATTATATCAATTATAAAATTTATTACAATACCGGAAGTAATACGGGTAGTATTTGAGACATTAAATAAATGTCAAGTG
>GL890595.1:20327-23759 GCA_000209465.1 Lachnospiraceae oral taxon 107 str. F0167
CAAAACCGAACAAAGCAATATTTATTCTGCTGTTCTGCCAATATTTGGCAACATCCCTATCTTGCGAATGTACTTTTCCATCTATCTTCATCATACTCTTGGTGGGAGTATCAATCAGAGAATCCTCATCCACGACATCCTTACCATCAAATAAGAGTACATTTACGATATCGGAAAAAACATCATTAAATTGTTCCAACATCTTCTGGGTTATATCTTTTTTCTTGCATATCTTGCTCCTTTATTATACCAAAGAAATATTTTTGAATCCATGCTCAGGTGAAACTTAAGAATATAAATCATAGAAAATTTAGAAAAAAGCCATGTGTTATTATTGTTAAATCCGTTTATATCTTTATTATACCAATTAAAAATCTTATTACAACACTAAGAAAAACTTCGGGGATTACTTTGCTATATCAAATAAATGTCAAGTGATAAATGTCTGTATGTGGAGTTTTTGCAAGACTCTTTGGAGAAGATATTAATGACATAGTTTTAGATGGCTTGAAATTTATATAGTAGGTATAAAATAAATGGGTGAGAAAATCATTAAATCAAATGCTTTCCGCACCCGTTTATTAATTCTAATATTCTATAAAATTTTTGATTGTACTATAAAACTTATTGTGTTTCTGTACCCATTATTAATCCTAGATTATTCATGGCAACATCATGAACGTGGCTGAAAGCCATATAATTACTATATTTTAACAAAATATTGCTTTCACCTAGTAAGTGAATAAAAAAAGAGCGTCCATTTGTGGTAAAATTAAGGTGCTAAAACTCAATATAATCACACAAAGGAGCCCTTTATGAGTATTGTAAACACCTTATCACTTGAAAGCAATAGAAAAATTAAAATTAATTTCGATGGAGGAGATTTATCCTCCGATGCAGGCTTACTTCTTATAAAAGAATTCGTAAGTAAACTTGGCATTGACAAACTTTTCTGTAAATCATTTAAGACCAATGATTCTGCATTATTCCGTTATCACACTGATAAAGAAAACCTTCTTCAGACGATATATATGATCATTGCAGGCTATTTTGAAGATGATTCTTCAGATGAACTTACAAATGATCCTGTGTTTAAAGCAGTGCTGAATAAAGACACTTTAGCATCACAACCAACCATTTCAAGATTTCATAATCGAATGGATGAGGATTCGCTGAAACGGTTCCTTTCAATAAATCAAATTCTTCGAAAGAAAGTTTATAGCATTCAGATGCCGGAAGCTATCATTTTGGATTTGGACTCAACACTTCTTAATGCTTATGGCAAACAGGAAGGCAGAGCATTTAACTTCCACTATCAAAGTAACGGATACCATCCACTTGTTTGCTATGATGGAATCACAGGAGATTTGATTAAAATTCAACTTCGCGATGGAACTCGGTATTCAAGCACAGGTGTTGTGGACTTTCTTCAACCTATACTTGATGAATATCTTGAAGATTTTCCGGAAATCAAACTTCTCCTTCGCGGAGATAGTGGCTTTGCAACACCGAGTTTATATAAACAGTGTGAAGAAAACGGTACCAGCTATGTAATTCGTTTGAAAGAAAATGCTATAATTCGTGATAAGGCATCATATCTTGTAGATGAACTTGATGAAATCACAAAAAACAACAAAGTAGATTATGCTGTGGTTTATGGTGAATTCATGTATCAAGCCGGACCTTGGCCTTATGAAAGACGTGTTGTCTGTAAAGTTGAAAAACCTGAAAACCAAATGACTTACATGTATACATTCATTATTACAAACATGGAGTCTTCTCCTGAATATCTTATCAAGTTCTATTGCAAAAGAGGCTTGATGGAAAACTTCATAAAGGAAAGTAAAACAGGTTTTGACTTTGCCTCTGTCAGCAGTCATACAAGGATTGTAAATGCCAACAGACTCCAAATACATGCACTTGCTTATAACATATTTAATTGGTTTAGGCGATTGGTGTTATCTACAAATATGAGAAAACAACGTATTAATACTGTTCGTCTAAAAATGCTAAAGATTGCTGCAAAAGTAATTCGTTCAGCAAGGTATATAACATTCAAGCTGTGTAGCAGTTGCCCGTATAAGGATGAGTTCTATGAGACCCTATCCAATATCAGCAATCTATGTATACAGCTTGAATAACAACTAATAATGAACCTTGAGAGCTTAATAACTACTCAAAAACACTACCTAGGGGAAGTCTGCCCATTTTTAGATGTATTAAGTCAGTTATAGCGTCATTGGTCAAGTTTAAAGATTTATAGCACGGTAATTAACTAAAATATTGTACCGTGAATAATTCAGGTTAATTGCTAATATTTTATAAAATTTTTGATTAGAGTATAAAAACTATTTTGTTTACAGGAAATAATATATTAAAAACCTACTGTAATATCTTATATTCCTTCAGCAACTTATGTCTATAGTTCTTATCAGTATTAGCTCTGCGAAGTTTATCAATATTGCCTTCGTTTAATAGCAGCTCATTAAGCTTACTGACCATATCAGCGCCTTCCTGTCTGCCCTTTTCCAGACCTTGCTCCAAACCTTTTTCAATCCCTCTATTTTCAATAATATCAAGAACTTCACACATATACCTAGCCTCCTTTTCATTAGCTTCATTTATTGAATCTTCAAATCTTTTATCCCCTGTCATAACGGACATAAGGGTTAGCAGTTCATCTATATGCTTTATAATATAATCTTTTGGACTATATGAGTTATTTGTTCGTATCTGATGTAGATAGTCAACCAGAATCTTGAAATCGCTTTTAAATAATGTTATCTTTTCTTCATCCAAATATGCTATTTCAAAAAGATTGATTTTATAATCATTTACAAAAGGTCTTAGTCTTTCATCAACTTTAACAATATCCAGTATACTAATCGGATAGTTCCATCTTTTTTTATATCCCAGATATAGTACCAAGGTAATTACGGGATATTTAGTTTTATATCTGTATCGTTTCTTAGTTTGTCTGCCATACTCTATACCATCATAGCTGATTACTCTTAAAGGCATCAGCTTATCAGGCACAGTTTGATTTTCAAAACCGAACAAAGCAATATTTATTCTGCTGTTCTGCCAATATTTGGCAACATCCCTATCTTGCGAATGTACTTTTCCATCTATCTTCATCATACTCTTGGTGGGAGTATCAATCAGAGAATCCTCATCCACGACATCCTTACCATCAAATAAGAGTACATTTACGATATCGGAAAAAACATCATTAAATTGTTCCAACATCTTCTGGGTTATATCTTTTTCTTGCATATCTTGCTCCTTTATTATACCAAAGAAATATTTTTGAATCCATGCTCAGGTGAAACTTAAGAATATAAATCATAGAAAATTTAGAAAAAGACCATGTGTTATTATTGTTAAATCCGTTTATTATCTTTATTATTACCAATTAAAAATACTTATTAC
>GL890595.1:23832-79024 GCA_000209465.1 Lachnospiraceae oral taxon 107 str. F0167
AGGCACAGTTTTGATTTTCAAAACCGAACAAAGCAATATTTATTCTGCTGTTCTGCCAATATTTGGCAACATCCCTATCTTGCGAATGTACTTTTCCATCTATCTTCATCATACTCTTGGTGGGAGTATCAATCAGAGAATCCTCATCCACGACATCCTTACCATCAAATAAGAGTACATTTACGATATCGGAAAAAACATCATTAAATTGTTCCAACATCTTCTGGGTTATATCTTTTTCTTGCATATCTTGCTCCTTTATTATACCAAAGAAATATTTTTGAATCCATGCTCAGGTGAAACTTAAGAATATAAATCATAGAAAATTTAGAAAAAAGCCATGTGTTATTATTGTTAAATCCGTTTATATCTTTATTATACCAATTAAAAATCTTATTACAACACTAAGAAAAACTTCGGGGATTACTTTGCCATATCAAATAAATGTCAAGTGATAAATGTCTGTATGTGGAGTTTTTGCAAGACTCTTTGGAGAAGATATTAATGATATAGTTTTAGATGGCTTGAAATTTATATAGCAGGTATAAAATAAATGGGTGAGAAAATCATTAAATCAAATGATTTCTACACCCGTTTATTAATTCTAATATTCTATAAAATTTTTGATTGTACTATAAAACTTATTGTGTTTCTGTACCCATTATTAATTGCTAATATTTTATAAAATTATTGATTAGATTATAGAACTTATTTTGTTTGCAGGAAATAATATATTAGAAGCCTACTGCAATATCTTATATTCCTTCAACAACTTATGTCTATAGTTCTTATCAGTATTGGCTCTGTGAAGTTTATCGATATTGCCTTCGTTTAATAGCAGCTCATTAAGCTTACTGACCATATCGGCACCTTCCTGTCTGCCTTGTTTCAACCCCTTTTCCAAACCTTTTTCAATACCTCTATTTTCGATAATATCAAGAACTTCACACATATATCTAGCCTCCTTTTCATTAGCTTCATTTATTGAATCTTCAAATCTTTTATCCCCTGTCATAACGGACATAAGGGTTAGCAGTTCATCTATATGCTTTATAATATAATCTTTTGGACTATATGAGTTATTTGTTCGTATCTGATGTAGATAGTCAACCAGTATTCTGAAATCGCTTTTAAATAATGTTATCTTTTCTTCATCCAGATATGCTATCTCAAAAAGATTGATTTTATAATCATTTACAAAAGGTCTTAGTCTTTCATCAACTTCAACAATATCCAGTATATTAATCGGATAGTTCCATCTTTTTTTATATCCCAGATATAGTACCAAGGTAATTACAGGATATTTAGTTTTATATCTGTATCGTTTCTTAGTTTGTCTGCCATACTCTATACCGTCATAGCTGATTACTCTTAAAGGCATCAACTTATCAGGCACAGTTTGATTTTCAAGACCGAACAAAGCAATATTTATTCTGCTGTTCTGCCAATATTTGGCAACATCCTTATCCTGCGAATGTACTTTTCCATCTATCTTCATCATACTCTTTGTGGGAGTATCAATCAGAGAATCCTCCTCCACGACATCCTTACCATCAAATAAGAGTACATTTACGATATCGGAAAAAACATCATTAAATTGTTCCAATATCTTTTGGGTTATATCTTTTTCTTGCATATCTTGCTCCTTTATTATATCAAAGAAATATTTTTGAATCCATGTTCAGGTGAAACTTAAGAATATAAAATATAGAAAATTTAGAAAAACCATATAGAATCATCGTTAAATCCACTTATATATGTATTATATCAATTATAAAATTTATTACAATACCGGAAGTAATTCGGGTAATATTTGAGACATTAAATAAATGTCAAGTGATAAATGTTTGTAGAAGGTGTTTTTAAAGGACAGCTTATGTAGTAAATTAAAACCGGTAAAGATCTTAGGAGGAATAATAAATGTCTAAACATAAATGTCCGGTATGCGAACAGTATGAATTTGAAAGCGAGGGTTCTTTTGATTATTGTGATGTATGTGGTTGGCAGGATGATATGATACAAGAAGTGAATCCCGATGAAAAATATTGTGCAAATCAAATGAGTTTAAATGAAGCAAGAGAGGCTTATAAAAAGGGGGAAAAGATTGAGTAGATAAGATTTTAGGATTAATTATATTTGCAGTTTAGAAAGAAAAGAAATTGACCGTATGTCCGGTATTAAAAGGCTTACGGAGGTTAGTTATAGTAATATGTCGATTCTGCAATCATTAAATTTCAAATACAAACAATATAGAATTAAGTGCAGAAACTATATTGACACTTTTTGAAAAAATATTAATAATAATGGAAGGGGAAAAATGAAAGAAATTAAAAAAACAAAAGAGGAACGGATGAAAGAACTTTGTGTTGATGATGAAGGAAGTATTGTAGGTGAAGAAGACTTAGAAATTCCGGTGGAAGAATTATTAGAAGCTGAAGAAAATAAATCTAAAACCTTTAGTTATAAACAGCGAGAATTTGATGAGTTTGAAAATTTAGAACTTCCGGAAATATCAAGTTTTAAGGAACTCAAGGAATATATAGACAAATTACCAAAGGATAAAAAATTTAGTATAAGCTTCTGTTTAAAAATTAAAGAGTAGATAATGGCTACTTAAGAAAAAATTCGGATTACTTCTTAAAGACAAGAATAGTCAATTAAGAATCGTTTTCTAAATATATTTTTGAAAACAAAGAGGAGGGCATATGTATAAAGTATTATTACAACTTGATGAAGATGGTATAAACAAAGATAGCAACTATAATCTAAAAGATATTTACAATGAGATAGATAATTTCTATAAAAAACCCGGATGCTATCTTCTCAATAAAACTAATGATAGATATTTCTATACTATTGATAATTTTGAAGAAGCTCCGGCAAGGTTAGGTGTTCCTAGTTTGAAAATACGCAAAATGCCTTGGTTTAAGTATATGAAAGAGTTTTGGCTTATACATAAATCGCCATATAACAGCAATATGTTAATATATGAAGATATGATAAATATAGGTGAATTTAGAGAGGAACCTATAACAGATGGAGTCTAATACTATTGGGTTATAAATTTTGATTTGAATACAAATTTAATGAGATACTTTAACTTATCTGCATATTATCTAAATCTAAGTGTACACTTAGTATAACATTGGTACATACCTTTAATGAACTAAATGCTAAGATCGAAATAACATTGTTTTTAAATAAATGTTGTAAATAAAAGTATACTTTACAATACATTATTTTGTTTGAACGAAATTTGATTAATTTTGATTAATAAAGGAACAACTTGAAGAAGATGAAGATGATGATGAAAGCTAGAAAAAAGATAACATAACAAAGCAAGGAATTGACCGTATTCTCCTAAATAAAAGATTTATGGCGATAATGATCAATTCCTTTTTGAGTACAGCTTTGTATTGGTTAGGTAAGATACTATTTGCAATATAGGGGTGTAAGTTGCAGTGTCTCTTATATGCAAAGAAATAGCTGCTGATATAACCTGCCCACGCAATACCGTCACCTACTTAATATATCCTCCAACGCATCAGTATCCAGTATTTTGATTACGGGGGGATTATAAAAAATAATTTTATCGGCTTCCATGCGGCTTAATTCTCTGTGAAGAGATGTTCTGGATACATTCATAAGCATTGCCCATTTTGAAATGCTGTCAGGAATTGTGACAGTATCTTTACCTGATTGACAGGACTGCATTAAAAGCCAGAATGCCGCTTTTTGTGCGATGCCTCCATAGGAGAGCAGCTCAAGTCTTTGTTGAAGCATATAAGTTGCAGTGGAAATTTCGGTGGTGAAATTTTGTAATATGCATAGATTTAATTGCATAAGCTTTAAAAGTTCATCTCTATGTAAGAGCATTATCTTTGCAGGCTCAATTGCAACTATATCACAGGGATATTTTCGGCTTTTGGAAAAAACGGCGGCAGGTCCTATAATATCTCCGGGATTTCGTACAGAAACATCCACCTGCCTGCCGTTTGGAAAATTCTTCCTTGCCTCTACGCGACCTTCTAAAATAATCCCTATACGATTGGCGGTATCCATAAAATTAAACACGGTATTTCCTTTGTCATAGTATTTAACAGTGGGGGAAATAATTCCAAGGATATCTGAAATTTCATCTTCTCCCAAACCCTTAAATAATGAACTGTTTTGAAGAATTGAATAATACATATTGTCTCCATAGTTTTTTTGTTGTTTTTATTATACATGAAATCTGTATCCGGGAATACAGATTTTTTGATATTATAGGAGTATAATAAAGACAAAATAAAGGAGGTCAAGATATGAGCGTTACAAATTGGAAAGATAAAGTTTCAAGTTTTAAGCAAATTGATGTAAGAGGAATTCAAGGCAATTTCTTTTTGGGATTAAAAAAGCAGGCTATGGATGTAGCGGCAGGCGAGGGAATAACAGTTATTCAGTCCTTTGATCCCATACCTCTTTATGAAGTAATGGAGGGGTTGGGTTTTGAATATTATACGGAGAAAAAAGCCGAAGGTGAGTACCATGCTTATTTTTACCGAGTGGAGGTAAAGCAGGAAGAAAAGGATATTCCTATGCGTCCGGCAGCACTTACAAATATGCCTTTGATTGATGAAAAATTAGGGGATATAGCTGTAAGTTTCTGGGATTTGACATGGAATGATGAGCATAGATATCTGCCGTATGAAACAAGACTCTTATTGTCATTGACCAATGCAGTGGGAGCAGGCAGAATGCGTCAGGCAACAAGAGAACTTGTAAAGGCATATATTCACGGGCTTGACAGTGCGGCATTTGATGATGTTTTTGAACTTCTTGTATGGAATCAGGGAATAGGTTATTTTAGTTCGGAGATAGGTCCTTCCACACTTTTTGCGGCATATAAGACTATAAAAAATATGGAAAAGCAAAACAAAGCAAGGGGCGAGATTTGTGAAACATTAAAGGAAAAATTCGGAGAGAAGAATCCGGATGTAAAGGTGTGATATATGAAAGAAAAAGTGGGTGAAGTATTTTCTATAGCGAGGGATAATGAACCTGTTGCCGGTTGTACTGTTTCAAAGGCTGTATATGAGGGAGCAAATGATATAATATATTTTTCTTTGGCAGAGAATACGGATATAAGTGCCGAAATATATCCCTACCATAAGCTGCTTATAGTGGCTGAGGGAAGGATGAGTGTTTATGGTGATAAGGGTTTTATAAGAGAGCTTGAAACAGGAGACTGTATTATAACAATGACAGATACACCTGTGGGAATGAAAACAAATAATGGAGCCGTGTATACGGAAATATCAATAAGGAGAGAAGATATTATGAATAACAGTGTTAAAGCGGGAGAAGTTTTTAAATTAGCGGATTTAGTACCATATGCGGATGGAAAGATTGTAAATATGGATGTGGTTCATAATGATAAGATGAAATTTATTGTTATGGCATTTGATGAGGGTGCGGCACTTTCAGAACATGCAGCACCGGGGGAGGCAATCGTTTTTGCCCTTGACGGCGAGGGAGTAATAGGTTATGAGGGAAAGGAGCATGTTATAAAAGCAGGTGAAAACTTCCATTTTGCAAAGGCGGGACTTCACTCGGTAAGAGCAACAAAGAAATTTAAAATGGCATTATTACTTACACTTGAATAAAAGAAAGTGGGTGACCACATGAGAAAAAAAGTAAGGGGAAATGTAAGCTGGGTAGGATATATTGATTGGGAACTGGAGAGTTTTCATGGCGATGATTATTCCATAAAAAACGGTTCCAGTCAAAATGCCTATCTTATAGAGGAAGAAAAAACAGTATTAATTGACACTATATGGACACCTCATAGATTTGACTTTGTAGAGAATCTAAAAAAGGAAATAGATTTAAATAAGATAGATTTTATAGTTGCCAATCATGGAGAATGTGATCATTCAGGTTCCCTTACCGCACTTATGGAGGAGATACCTGATACTCCGATTTATTGTACCGCAGCAGCTGTAAAAAGTATTGAAGGTCAGTACGGAAAGCGTGGCTGGAACTTTAATGTGGTAAAGACCGGAGACAGTTTGGATATAGGAAACGGTAAAAAGCTTGTATTTGTAGAAATGCGTATGCTCCACTGGCCGGACAGTATGGCGACATATATGACAGGAGACAATATTTTATTTTCAAATGATGCCTTCGGACAGCATTATGCAGTGGAGGAATTGTTTAATGACAAGGCGGATCAGTGTCTTTTGTGGAAGGAGGCAATGAAGTATTTTGCAAATATATTGACTCCTTTTGCTCCTATACTTACCAAAAAGCTGGAGGAAATCACAGGTTTTAATCTGCCGATAGATATGATTGCACCTTCGCATGGTGCAATATGGAGAGAAGATCCGCTGAAAATAGTTAAAAAATATGGGGAATGGGCGGCTAACTATCAGGAAGATCAGATAACCATAGCGTATGATACAATGTGGGAAGGAACTACAAAGATTGCGCATAAAATAGCTGAAGAAATTCATGCTAAGAGTCCCGATACTGTAGTAAAGGTATTTAATATCTCAAAATCGGATAAGAATGAGGTTATGACTGAAATCTTTAAGTCAAAGGCAATTGCGGTGGGTTCTCCTACAGTCGGAAACAGCATATTAAGCAGTGTGGCAGGCTGGATGGAATTTTTAAAACAGCTTAAGTTTAAAAATAAAAAAGCGGCTGCTTTCGGCTGCTATGGATGGTCGGGAGAGTCTGTAAAGATACTTAAAGAGCAGCTTGAAGGAGCCGGATTTAAAGTGGCTGAAGAAAATATAAAAGTTTTATGGAATCCGAAGGAGGAAGATTTAAAAAAGGTACCGGAACTGGTTGAAAGTTTATTATAGTATAAAGGAAATCTAAAGCGTCAGTAACCGAATATATTGAAAGGTTAAAATTTATTAAAGAATCGGGTAGGGGATATCTCTACTCGATTTTTGTTGTAAAATCATAAAAAAAATTAAAATATTCCGAAGGTATTTTTAATGTACAGCTTATATAATATATTGGTTTCATATAAAAGAGTTGCTTAAGATATATTCAAAAGTCTGTGAGTAAAGGCAAAGATTCTATGTAATAAATACAATGATTTAAGAAAGGGAAAGCAAATGAAGCCGATATACACATTATTTGCGGGAGTAAACGGAGCCGGAAAAACCACATTATTTAATATGCAGGATAAAGATTTGGGGGTAAGAGTTAATTCTGATGAGATAGTAGTTGCAAACGGGGGTGATTGGAGAAATCCGTCCGACCAGGCAAGAGCTATGAAGGAAGCGGTGAAACTTATCAAAAAATGTATAAATGATCAATGTGATTTTAATCAGGAGACCACATTGACAGGAAAAAGCATTATAAATAATATAATAAAAGCAGGGGAAAAAGGCTTTAAAATAAAGATGAATTATATAGGACTTGATAATGCAGGTATAGCGGTTGAAAGAGTAAATATAAGAGTGTCAAATGGCGGACATGGCATAGCCAAGGAAGATATATTGCGAAGATATGATAACTCACTTATAAATTTAAAGGAGATTATACCTCTGGTGGATGAATTGACTATATATGATAATACAAAAGATTTACATGTAGTTGCAAAAATTTCAGGAGATAAAAAAGAGATAGTAGATGCAAACTGTGTATGGCTAAAACAAATATTTCAAATTTAATATATGATCTTAGCCGACAAAAGACTTTGTTAAGAAATAACATTTGTCAGACAAATATAGAATATTAAAAAAGCGGGAAATAACCTGCTTTTTTTAATGAACATTTTATTGTCTGATTATATTTTAGATAATATTTACTTTATTATATGTTATAATATTTGAAGAATTTTATTGGTGGATTTAAAGTGCAAGGAGGGCTTATGGCAAAGTATTTTCCACTGTTTATAGATATAAGCAAAAAGACCTTTTTGGTGGTGGGAGCCGGAAACATATCAGCAAGGAGAGTTTTAAAACTAAAAGAGTTCGGATGCAAAATAATAGTTGTGGCAAAGACAATATCGGCCACTATCATGGATTTGGAAGATGAAAAGCTGATTTTAAAAGAGAGGGCTTATGACATTACAGATATAGAAGATGCCGACTATGTAATAGCTGCGACAAATGATAAGGAATTAAATGAGAAGATAGTCTGGGATTGCAATAAAGAAGGGATTCCGGTAAATGATGCCTCAAATTATAAAAACTGCGATTTCTACTTTCCGGGGATTGTGACGGAGGATGAGATGGTAATAGGTGTTACTTCCTCAGGAAGCAATCATAAATTGGCAAGAAGAGTGGCAGGTGCAATCAGATATAATATAAAGGAAATAGTATCGAAATGTAAAAAAGAGCAAGAGAGCGATACAAAGCAGGAAGAATTTGATTAAGAGGAGAATATATGTTTAGAACCAGAAGACTCAGAGCAAATGAGAATATCAGAAATATGGTGCGTGAGACCAGAATAAGCAAGGATGCCCTCATTTACCCTATGTTTTTTGAAGAAGGAGAAAATATCCTTGAAGAGATAGAATCCATGCCCGGTCAGTATCGAATGAGTATAGACAGATGTGACGGTGTTATAAAAGAACTTTTAGATGCGGGTGTTCACTCCGTGATACTTTTTGGCATACCAAAGCATAAGGATGATGTGGCAAGTGAGGCATATCATAATCATGGCATCGTGCAGGAAGCTATCAGATATATAAAGAAAAATTTTCCGGATATATATGTAATAGCTGATGTATGTATGTGTGAATACACCTCACATGGGCATTGCGGAATACTTAAAAATATGGATGTGGACAATGACAGTACAATAAAATATCTTGCAAAAATTGCACTCTCACAGGTGGAGGCAGGTGCGGATATGGTAGCACCGTCAGATATGATGGATGGCAGAGTAAGTGAGATTAGAAAAGTTCTGGATGAAAAAGGCTATCAAAATATTCCTATAATGGCATATTCAGCCAAGTATGCATCCGCATTTTACGGTCCGTTCAGGATGGCGGCGGATTCGGCACCGGTATTCGGTGACAGAAAGAGCTATCAGATGGATGTACATAATGTAAGAGAGGCATTAAAGGAAGTGGAAGATGATATCCTTGAGGGAGCCGATATAGTTATGGTAAAGCCTGCTATGAGCTTTTTGGATATAGTGACTAAGGTTAAAGAGATTACCAATGTTCCGGTGGCTGCATATTCTGTAAGCGGAGAGTATGCAATGGTAAAATCGGCGGCAAGAAACGGATTTATAGATGAGGAAAAGATAATATGTGAGATGGCGGTATCGGCTTTCAGAGCGGGAGCTGATATTTATATTACATATTATGCAAAAGAACTGGCAAAATGTATAGAAAAGGGGATTATCGGATGAAAAAAGGAGTTATAGTTGCAAGCTTTGGCACAAGCCATGAGGATACAAGAAAGAAGACAATAGATGTAATCGAAAATGATATAAGAGAAAATTTTACTGACAGTCTTTTTTTCAGGGCATGGACCAGCAATATAATAAGAGCAAAGTTAAAAAAAACCTCTAACCTCCATATCAATAATATAGAAGAGGCTATAGAGGAAGCTATAAAAGAGGGAGTGGAAGATTTACTGGTGATAAGCACACATATTATAAACGGTGTGGAGCATAATAAAGTAAAGGATACGGTACTAAGCTATAAGAACAGCTTTAAAAAAATAAGAATCGGAAATGCACTTTTGGAGAGCGAAGAAGATTTTAGCTATATGATAAAAGAAATGGATGCAATATACAAAAGGGAGGAAAATAATGCCTACCTTTTAATGGGACATGGTTCAGAGCATGAAGCCAATAAAATATATGAGATGCTTAGAGAGAGATTTGTATCCTATGGCAGAGATGATATACATATAGCCTGTGTGGAAGGCTATCCCTATATAGAGGATGTTTTGCCGGGATTAGCGGATTATAAGGCGGTGCATCTGTATCCGTTTATGATAGTGGCAGGGGATCATGCCAAAAATGATATGGCGGGAGATGATGAAAGCTTTAAAACAATGCTTGAGGATATGGGTAAGCAGGTCGACTTTGAGCTTAAGGGACTTGGGGAATATGATTATGTGAGAAAACTTATACTAAAACATGCTAAAGAGGCGGTATATGTTTAATAAAAACATAATAAGAATAGGTACAAGAAAAAGTGCTTTGGCACTGGCACAGAGTAAATTAGTGGGGGATGCTATATTAAATAGCTTCCCCCATATAAAAATAGAATATATACCTATGAGTACAGCAGGTGATAAAAGACTTGATATATCCTTGCAGGAAATAGGCGGAAAGGGCTTGTTTACAAAGGAGCTGGAAGAGGCATTGATAAATGGAAATATTGATTTGGCGGTGCATTCAGCCAAGGATTTACCATTGGAATTTGATCATAGATTAAAGCTTATGCCGGTTTTAAAAAGGGCGCCGGTCAATGATATTTTGGCAGTAAAAAAGGATTTTTTAAAAGAGACTGATATAAAAACTTTGCCTGAAGGATTTAGAATAGGTACAAGCTCAAAAAGAAGAGAAAAACAATTGCTTTTTTTAAATAAAGATATAAAAATAATACCTGTCAGAGGCAATGTAATTACAAGAATAGAAAAAATATTTTCAAATGATGTGGATGGAGTAATATTGGCGGCAGCCGGTATTGAAAGATTAAAAGCAAATGATAAATATGCCGCAGAGTTTAAAGATATTTTGGATAAAATAAGCATCATAAATATTAGGGAAAAAGATATATTGCCGGCACCGGCGCAGGGCATACTATGTGCTGAATATGCAAATGATGAAATGGAAACTATACTGGAAAAAATACAGGATGGAGAATGTAATACCTTATTTTTTGCAGAAAGAAAATATCTGGCTGTTTTACAGGCTGATTGCCATACAAGTGCAGGTATATATATATACAAAGCTTTGGATAAATACAGTATAAAAGCATATTTTGAGGGTAAATATCTTGAGAAAAACATGATAGACTCAAGTGAAAAGGCATTGCTTGAGGCAGTGGAAGAATTGGCAGGCAGATTAAAGAGGAAAGATGTTTGATAAGGAAATAAAAAAGGTATCATTGGTAGGGGTGGGGCCGGGGGATGAAAATCTTCTTACAATAAAAGCATGTAAATGTATAGAGGATGCGGATGTTATAATATATGACAATTTGATAAATCCCACCATTTTAAACAGAGCAAATATGGGGGCAAAGCTTATATATGCAGGTAAGATATCGGGAAATCATTATCTTACTCAGGATAAGATAAATGAAACCATAGTTTCATATGCCTTGGCAGGAGAATATGTTGTCAGACTTAAGGGAGGAGATCCCTATATTTTTGGCAGAGGGGGAGAAGAGGCGGAGTATCTTTTGCAAAGGGGAATTGATTTTGAGATAGTGCATGGAGTCAGTTCCTTTTATGCAGGGCTTGGATATGCCGGAATACCTGTTACATTCAGAGGTGAGGCGGCATCTTTTCATGTTTTTACAGGGCATAGAAAACAGGGAGAACCGCTTAATCTTGATTTTGCCGGTATAGCAAAGCTTGAGGGAAGTCTGGTATTTTTGATGGGTATATCAAATCTAGGTGCCATTGTAAACGGATTATTATCAAATGGAATGAACCCTGATACGGGAGCTGCAATTATTGAAAATGCCACAAGATATAATCAAAGAGTTTTTAGAGGTAAGCTCTCAAATATTGAAGAAATAGCAAAGAAAGAAAATATTGTTTCACCTGCGCTTATAGCAATAGGTAATGTATGTAAAAAGAATCTGGATTTCTTTAAAAAAGACGGACTGCCGCTTTCAAATAAAAATATATTATTGACCGCAACAAGATCTTTGACGGAAAAAATGGCTCCGGAATTTAAAGCGCTTGGAGCAAATGTATGTGAAATGAGTCTGATAGCCACAAAGGAGATGGAGATTGAAAGAGATAAATTTACTTTGGAATTGGAACTTGCAACACATATCTTACTTACCAGTGCAAATGGAGTGGATATATTTTTTGAAAAGATAAAAAAGTATGATTTGGATATAAGAAGCCTGCATAATAAAAAAATATGCGTTATAGGCAGCGGCAGCGCAAGTGCCTTAAAAAAGTACGGGGTAAGAGCGGATTTTATACCTTCAAAGTTTGATTCCAAAAGCTTTTTGGAAGAGATGGTTACAGAACTTAATGAAAAAAGCAGAGTCCTTATGCTCAGGGCAAAGCTTGGAAATGATATATTGCCAAATGGACTAAAGGCTGCAGGTATAAAATTTTGTGATATCCCGATTTATGATACAATAATCGACTATAGAAGGAAGTTTGAGCTCAATAAAGAAATAAAAAACTTCGATTATATAGTTTTGGCAAGTGCAAGTGCCGCAAAGGCTCTATGTGAGATGATAGAAGATATGAATGCTCTTAAGGAAAGGGTAGTATCGATAGGACCAATGACCACAAAAGCTCTTATGGAATTTGGTATAGAGGAAGTTATAACAGCAAATCAATATGATGTAAAGGGGATAGTTGATGCAATCAGGAAATTATAAAAAATCGGAAAAATATTTTGAGATATCACAAAAATATATTCCGGGAGGGGTGAATTCTCCGGTTCGTGCGGCAAGGGCGGTACATAGAGATCCGGTTTTTATAAAATCGGCTTCCGGTTCAAAGATATTTGATGTGGACGGGAATGAATATATAGATTATGTATGTTCATGGGGGCCTGCGATACTGGGGCATGCTCATCCCTATGTACTAAAAAAGGTTAAAAAGGCAATAAAAAAAGGGCTAAGTTTCGGTGCACCTACCAAAAAAGAATATATTTTAGCAGAGATGATAAATGAGGCGATGCCTGTGATGGAGCAGGTCAGACTGGTAAACTCGGGTACAGAGGCGACAATGAGTGCTATCAGACTTGCAAGGGGATATACCAATAAGGATCTGATTTTAAAATTCACAGGTTGCTATCACGGACATTCGGACGGGCTTCTTGTAAAGGCGGGCAGCGGTGTGCTTACAGAGGCTATATCTTCAAGTGGAGGAGTGCCGGATGACTATGCCAAAAACACCATTGTGGCGGAGTTTAATGATATAGACAGTGTAAATGCTTTATTTGAAAAATATCATGGAAAAATTGCAGCGGTTATAGTGGAACCGGTGGCTGCAAATATGGGTGTGATTTTGCCGGATAAAGGTTTCTTGGAGTTTCTTAGAGAAATAACAAGAAAAAATTCTGCACTTTTAATATTTGATGAAGTTATTACAGGATTCAGGCTGGCAAAGGGCGGAGCCTGTGAGTACTTTGGGATAGAGCCGGATTTGATTACGGTAGGAAAGATAGTGGGTGGAGGAATGCCTCTTGCAGCCTATGGAGGCAAAAAAGAAATAATGTCTTATATAAGTCCCTTGGGGGATGTGTATCAGGCAGGTACCCTCAGCGGAAATCCGGTAGCTACGGCGGCGGGAATTGCCACTTTGGAGGTATTGTTTGAAAATCCTGATATTTATAAGCGTATAGATGAAAATACAAAGCTTTTGGCGGACGGCATTGAAAATATAATGAATACCAATGAAAAGAGAGTTCATATAAATAGAATAGGCTCTTTGATGTCGGTATTTTTTACATCACAGAATGTAAAATCTTATAAGGATGTGCTTACCTGTGATCTTGATAAATATGCCCGTTATTACAGTTTTTTAAGAGAAAACGGAATATATATCGCACCGAGTCAGTTTGAAGCGGTGTTTGTATCGGATGCACACAGCATTGAAGATATAAAAAACACATTAAGTATCATAGCCGGATTTGGGGGAAAATAATGATTTTACTTCTAAGTCTCAGCTTTAGAAACACACCGCAAAAAATAAGGGAGTATTTCGCCTTTGAAAAAGAGGAGAAGGAAAGGCTGTTAAAATCCCTATGCAATGAAGAAATTATAGATGAAGCCGCGGTACTGATTACATGCAACAGAACGGAAATATATATAAGTACCGGAAAGGATAAAAGTACCGGAAGTATTATAAATCTGATTTTAGAAAAATGCGAAGAAATAATAGGGCATACAATGGAGAACTTGCGTGATTATCTGCTTTGTTATACAGGAAAGGGAGCTGTTTCACATATTTATAAGGTCAGCGCCGGACTTGATTCCATGGTGATAGGAGAGGATCAGATTCTTGGGCAGGTAAAGGATGCCATAGAATTTGCAAGAGAATGTAATACTGCCGGTCTGTATTTAAATACATTATTCAGGGATGCGGTTACAGAGGCAAAAAAGATAAAAACCGAAACCCTTATCTCAAAATCGGGAGTATCCACAGCGACATTGGCACTTCGTGCGGCAAAGGATGTACTTCTAAGTTTTGATGAAAAAAAACTTCTTATAATAGGTGCATCCGGCAAAATAGGAAATATAGTATTAAAAAATGCTCTAAGCTATGATTTTTCAAATATCTATGTCACAAAGAGAAGACATAATATAGAGATGTCGCCAAATGGAGCGGATAGGGTAAGCATCATTGAATATCATGACAGATATAATTATATAAATGAGGCGGATATTATTATTTCGGCTACGGGAGGACCGCATTTCACACTTACAAAGGAACATATAGAAAATAATATTATAAAAGAGAATAAAAAGGTATTTATAGATTTGGCTCTGCCCTGTGATATAGATGAGAGAATAAAAGACATAAATAATATATATTATTACAATATGGATGATATGAAAAAATTTGCCGATGAGAATAATGAAAAAAAGAAACTAAGTATCGAAAAGGCAAATTCAATGGTAGAAGAAGGTGTGGAAAAATTTTTAAAATGGGCATTATTTCAGGAGAATTTAAAAGTTTTTTCAGATACGGTAGAGAATCTTGAAAAAGAAATATCAAGGATTGGTGAAAAAAAGACCTTGGAACATCTGTTTTACAGGATAAGAGATAATGGAAGTTTAGAGGCATTACAATCTATTATTGATATTTTTTCAGTATAAACAGAGGTTTGTCTAATTGTTTAACAACTGAAATATTATTTTCTATATTGAACAAATATATCTGATATATATGTTTATATAGCAAAATTACTTTTTTTGAATTCTTTTTGCAAATATAAAATAGCATAAAAAATATAAAACAAATAATAAAATATTGAAAAATAGCCTAAAAGTATGTTATTATAGAGTTGCATAAAGAATTGCAAATTGACAGTAGATTGACTTGATATGTATAGACAGAAAAAGGGGTGGACCGATCCTTATATCAGAGCATTTTAAAAAGGACCGTAAATGATGCTTTGCTATCAAAATCCGTTCGGACAGGTCACAAAAAATCGTTAGGAGGTATAGTCATGGAGGACTATATTTTATCATGCAGCTCCACCGCAGATATGACTAACGGGTATTACTCCAGTAGGGATATTCATCATATAGACAATAAATACAGTATTAGCGGGAAAACATATGATGAAAGTATGGGAGAGAGCGTGCCTTTGTCGGATTTCTACGAAAGAATGCGAAAGGGAGAGAATCCGACAACAAGTCAAATCGACATGGCAGAATACAAGGAATACTTTAAGAGATTTTTGAAGGATGGTAAGGATGTATTGCATATTTGCCTATCATCAAGTATATCCGGTTCGTATCTATCAGCGATGGCAGCAGTTAAGGAACTAAAAGGGGAATATCCTGAAAGACAATTATATGTAGTAGACTCTTTATCCGCCTCGGCAGGTATGGGCCTGCTGATTGATATTTTGGCAGATAAAAGAGACGAGGGAATGCCTATTGACAAACTGAAGAACTATGCGGAGAATTCTAAAAAGTATATTAATCATTGGTTCTTTTCAACAGATTTGACGACATATTTGAGAGAAGACAGCTTAAGTAATTTTACCTTTAAAATCGGAAAAACATTAAACTTCTGTCCGCTTATGTGCGTAGACGGTGAAGGTAAGCTGGTTGTTATTGAAAAAGTAAAGACAAAGAAAAAGACCATGGAGGCCATTGTTTCCAGAATGGAAGTACAGGCGGTCGATGGGAAAAATTATTCGGGAAAATGCTTTATAGCTCATGCGGATTCAGAAAAAGAAGCAATTAAATTAGCAAGTATGCTGGAAGCTCGTTTCCCTAATTTAAAGGAAAATGTGGAAGTCAAAGAAATAGGTCATATTATAGGCGCACATACCGGTCCGGGAACAGTTGGAGTCTTTTTTGTCGGAGACAAAAGATAATTATTTGGAAATTTTTTAAAATTAAAAAGATGCTTAGACTGATGCCATAAGAACTTTTCTTATGGTACCGGTCCGGGCATTTTTTGTTTATATTAACACTATTGTTCCATTTGCATTTAAGATATATAATTAGTATGAAAATATTTTTGAAAGGGATATACCATGGAAGCATTTGCACTCATAAAAAGAAATGAGGCGGATATTATAAAAGTAGAGGAGCCAAAGCTCTCAGGCATATATAATGCGATATTGACTCCGGTAGCTATATCCGTCTGTACATCTGATGTAAATACAGTATATGGCTCGGGTTCAAAGAAACCGGATAATCTGATTTTGGGACATGAGGCGGTTGCAAGGGTTTTGGAGGTAGGCGAAAAGGTAAAAGATTTTAAGTCCGGAGATATTGTAGTGGTTCCGTCAATGACACCGGATTTTCATGATAAGGATATACAGGATGGAAATTTTTTACATGCAGGTGCCAATTTCAGTGCCAATACTTTGGGCAGAAGTACACCCGGAGTTTTTGCAAGAGAATTTGAGGTGGCAAATGTAGACTTGAATCTGGCGATTTTACCTGAGGGAGTAAGTCTTGGCAATGGGCTTATGTGTACCGATATGGTGACTACGGGATTTACCGGAGCCGAAAGAGTGAATTTTGGCGATACCGTGGTAGTGCTTGGGATAGGTGCGGTAGGTCTTATGGCGATATGCGGCGCCTCGCTTCGTGGAGCAGGCAGGATAATTGCAGTAGGCAGCAGAGAGGTGAGTATCCCTTTGGCTTATGAGTACGGTGCAAGCGAAGTTATATCATATAAGGAATGTGATATTACGGAATATGTTCTTAAAACAACCGGAGGTAAGGGTGCGGATATAGTAATAATCGCCGGAGGAAACGATAGGACTTTTTCTGATGCCATAGATATGGTAAGATATGGAGTTGGAAAGGTTGTCAATCTAAAGCTTTTTACAGGTGATGGAAGTATGGAGATACCCAAGTTTTCATCGGGAAGAGGTATGTCGGGTAAGAGCGTATATATGGAGCTTGGCAAGGGTGGCAGAGTCAGAATGGAGAGGCTCTTATCCATGGTAAAGCATAAAAGATTTGCACCTGAAAAGATGATTACACATATATTTGAAGGCTTTGAAAATGTAGTGCCTGCACTTGAACTGATGAAGGACAAGGGAAATACTGTTATAAAGACAATGATACTTACGGGATGGTAGAATGAAAAAAATAAGTATAGTGGTTCCATGTTTTAATGAAGAGGAAAATGTGGTACCTATGGCAAATGCCATAAGAGAAGAGTTTAAAAAAAATCTCGCTTTATATGAGTATGAGATTATTTTTATTGATAATGATTCAAAAGACAATACAAGAGATTTGATAAGAGAACTTTGTAAGAATGACAGAGGTATAAAGGGAATATTTAATGCAAAAAACTTCGGGCAGTTTAATTCCCCTTATTACGGAATGCTTCAAAGTACCGGAGATGCCACCATACTTATGGCGGCTGATTTTCAGGATCCGGTAGAGATGATACCCAAGTATGTACATGCATGGGAAGAAGGCTATAAAATAGCTATAGGAATAAAAAAATCAAGTCAGGAAAATAAGATAATGTATCATCTTAGAAGCCTTTATTATAAAACAATAAAGAAGCTTTCAGAGGTGGAGCAGATAGAGCATTTTACAGGATTCGGACTGTATGACAAAGCCTTTATAAATGTAATGAGACAGCTGGATGATCCGGTACCTTTTCTTAGAGGAATAGTTGCGGAGCTGGGCTTTAGAAGAAAAGAAATTCCTTATGAGCAGCCTGAGAGAAGAGCGGGTAAAACCAGCAATAATTTGTACAGACTCTATGATGCCGCCATGCTTTCGGTTACGGCATATACGAAGGTCGGACTGCGTCTTGCAACCTTTGCGGGCATTGTACTGTCAGGAATGTCCATGATTATTGCAGTAGTATATCTGATTTTAAAACTGCTTTACTGGGACAGGTTCCCGGCAGGTATGGCACCGATACTTATAGGAATGCTTTTTTTAGGTTCAATACAGATATTTTTTATCGGACTTATCGGTGAGTATATACTTACAATAAACCAAAGAGTTATGAAAAGACCTCTGGTAGTGGAAGAAGAAAGAGTTAATTTTGATGAATAGAGCCTCTTAAAAATGGCAGAATATTTTTTTGTAAAAAGGAATAATACTTTATGAAATATAAGGTTGACTATGTTCGCATAAGAGAAAACTATATTACTTTAAACGGTTGGGTTGTGGGTAAAAAGCCGACTTCACAGCCTTCTTTTCATGTTTATAACAGTAAAATGGAAAGCGTGGATTTTAAATATGTAAAAACGAGAAGAGATGATGTTTGTCAGGTATACTTCGGCAAGATATATGATGAGGACTATGGTTTTGATATCAAATTTGATTATAAAAGAGGAGAGGACTACTATCTTGAGATAGCGGTCGATAATCAAAAAAAGAAGATAAAGTATAATGAAGAACTTATTTATAAGCGTTCCAGCGTAGCATATAAGAGAATGGAAAAGCTTAAGGACCTTTGCAATATGGAAACTGTAAGGGTTGCTTTTAATTTTATGAAAAAGAACGGTCTGAGGGCTCTGATAAGAAAATCAAAAAGTAAAATACAGGGTATGGACAATGACTATGAATATACAGAGTGGTATGAAAAGACAAAGCCGACAAAGGAAGAACTTTCGGCACAGAGGGAGGAAAAGTTTGAGTATTCTCCGGTATTTTCAATAGTTATACCGCTATATGCTACACCCGATAATTTCCTCGGAGAACTTCTTGACTCCATTTTGGCTCAAACCTATACAAATTTTGAGGTTTGTCTGGCGGACGGAAGTGAAAACGGCAAGGATAAAGAGGAGTTTATAAAAAAATATATTGAAGAAAAGAATACGGGAAATAAAATAAAGTATAAAAAGCTTGGGAAAAACTTAGGAATCGCAGGCAATACAAATGAGGCACTTAAGATGGCAGGCGGAGATTATATAGTACTTGCCGACCATGATGATGTTATTACCGAGAATGCATTGTATGAATGTGCAAAGGCGATAAATAAAGAGGATTGCGATTGCTTATACTCTGATGAGGACAAGCTTGATATGGATGGAGGTTCACTATTTGATCCTCATTTTAAGCCGGATTTTAATATAGATTTATTGGAGAGTGTAAATTATATCTGCCATCTTTTTGTGGTAAAGAAAGAACTTGTAGATATAGCCGGAATGTTTGATGCGGCATATGACGGTGCACAGGATTATGATTTTATATTCAGGGTTACCGAAAATGCAAAAAAAATCGTGCATATACCGAAGGTATTATACCATTGGAGATGCCACATGAATTCTACCGCTTCCAATCCGCAGAGCAAATTATATGCATTTGAGGCAGGTGCAAGAGCCATAAAGGCACATATAGAGAGAGTGGGAAAGTCCCTGCCTATAGAAAAAATAGATAAGGGAGTGGATTACGGTATTTATCATAAATACTTTATACTGGATAAAGAACCGCTATTATCCATCATTATTCCAAATAAAGACCATAGAGAAGATCTTGATTTGGCTATTCGCTCCATAATGACAAAGAGTACTTATAAAAATATAGAATTTATTGTAGTGGAAAACAATTCCACGGACAAAAAGACTTTTGAGTACTATGAGAAGATTCAAAATGAGTTTAAAAATGTAAGGGTAGTATACTGGGAGAGGGAGTTTAACTATTCTCTTATAAATAATTTCGGTGTGGGCTTTGCAAACGGGGAATATTTATTTTTCTTAAACAATGATATAGAGCTTATAAATCCAAGAGCCATAGAGGAGATGATGTGGTATGCTCTAAGAGATGATGTCGGCATAGTAGGAGCAAGACTCCTTTACAATGACGATACCATACAGCATGCAGGTGTTGTGGTAGGCTTTGGAGGTGTGGCAGGTCATACCTTTATAGGACTTTCCGAGGTGGAAAACAGCTATTTCCACAGAGCACTTACATTACAGGACTATTCTGCGGTGACTGCTGCGGCACTTATTACAAAGAAGTCTGTATTTGAAGAAGTAGGAGGCTTTAGTGAGGAGCTGGCTGTGGCATTTAATGATATAGATTTTTGTATGAAGGTAAGGGATAAAAATTATCTGGTGGTTTACAATCCTTATGCATTATTCTATCATTATGAGTCAAAATCGAGAGGTCTTGAGGACAGTCCGGAAAAAATCGAAAGATTTAACAAAGAAACAGCTATATTTATGAAGAGATGGCCGGATATACTGGCAAACGGAGATCCGTATTATAATCCGAATCTTACATTGAGAAAGTCAAATTTTGCATTAAGAGATTTATTGAATGAAAAAATCGGAGAACCTTTTATTGATGAAAAAATAAAGAAATACCTATAGGTATTCGGGAGAAATATGAGTAAAGTAACTATAATAATCCCCAATTATAACGGGATTGATTTTTTGAAGGATTGTATTGAATCACTCAGATATCAGATCTATAAAAACTTTGAAGTTTTGATTGTGGACAATGGTTCAAAGGACAAATCGGTAGAGTATCTGAAGTGTCTTGAAAGTTATGAAAACAATCTGAATATAAAGGTAATATATCTGGATGAAAACCTCGGATTTGCCGGCGGTGTGAATGTAGGGCTTGCGGCATCAGACAGTGAGTTTATTATTTTATTAAATAATGATACGGAAGTTTTCCCTGATTATGTGGAAATGCTTGTAAATGCAATAGAAAAGTCCGATAAGATATTTGCGGTAAATCCATTGATGATAAATGCTCATAATAAAGAGCTTGTGGATGATGCCGGAGACGGATATTCCTTGCTTGGATGGGGATATCAGATAGGTGTGGGCGAAAGGGTAAAAGATTTTACTAAGAAAAGGACCGTATTTTCAGCCTGTGCCGGAGCAAGTATATACAGAAAAAGTATTTTAGATGAAATAGGATATTTTGATGAGATGCATTTTGCCTATCTGGAGGATATGGATTTAAGCTTCAGGGCAAGACTTAGAGGATATATAATAGGTTTTGAGCCGAAAGCAAAGGTATATCATCTAGGAAGTGCGACTTCGGGTTCAAAATACAATTCCTTTAAGGTAAGACTTGCGGCAAGGAATAATATTTATCTTATTTATAAGAATATGACAAATTTTCAAATAGCATTTAATTTCTTTCCGCTTTTTGTAGGTACAATGATAAAAATGGGATTTTTCCTGAAAAAAGGATTTATAAAGGATTATATCACCGGACTTATTGAAGGATTTAGAAATCTGAAAGAATGTGACAGAGTTGATTTTACCGAGATAAAAAAATCAAATATACTGGCTTTGGAAGGTGAGATAATATTTGGAACCTTTGAATATGTGTATAGATTTATAAAAAGACATTCAGGTTAAGAACTGTTACTAAAGATTAAGCAAAATGTAATGTTATGATTTTGCTTTTAGTTGTAAAATTAATATATGATTCTACATAGAAATGGGCAAGTATATCGCATAGGCTTGCGATATGGAGCAATATATGATTAAAGAAAACCAGAAGAGACTGAATAGGCTGCATGTACTCTTAGATGCCGTAGTCATATTTGTGAGCTATTTGATAGCTTATCTTATAATGTATTATAATGACGGCGCACAGCTTGCATTGTCTACACAGGAGTATTTCAGCGCACTGATAATTATTATACCCGGATTTTTGATACTGTATGAATTCTTTGAACTGTATACGCCAAAGAGAGTTTCCGGAAGAAGAAGTGAAATAGCAAATATATTTAAGGCCAATTCAATCGGATTTTTGATATTTACTTTGACACTGTATTTGGGCGGTAAAAATATGGATATGCACCATTTCTCAAGAAGACTGGTGATTATATTCTATATCCTTACAAATGTATTGATGGTATTTGAGAGAAGTTCCATAAGGATATTCTTGATGAATATACGCCAAAAAGGATATAATCAAAAGCATGTTTTACTGATAGGATATTCAAGGGCTGCGGAAGGCTACATCGACAGAGTAAAACAAAATCCCGAGTGGGGTTATAATATCAGGGGAATACTTGATGATAACAAGGAGAGAGGCTTTAGTTATAATGGCATAAAGGTAATCGGAACTATACAAAACCTACATATGATTCTTGAAATGAATGTACTTGATGAGATTGCAATTACACTCAGTATAAAAGAATATGAGCACTTGGAAGCAATAGTAAATGATTGTGAGAAATCGGGTGTACATACAAAGTTTATTCCGGATTATAATAATTTTATTCCGACCATACCGCATATAGAGGATTTATGGGGGCTGCCTGTTATAAATATCAGGCATGTACCGCTCACGGAATTACATAATGCATATATAAAAAGAATTGTGGATATTTTCGGGGCATTATTCGGTATAATACTGTTTTCACCGGTAATGATAATCTCAGCCATACTTGTAAAGTTGACAGATGGCGGACCTATAATATATGCTCAGGAGAGAGTAGGTTTACATAATAAACCTTTTAGAATGTATAAATTCCGCTCTATGGCAGTGCAAAAGCCGTCGGAGGAAAAGTCAAAATGGACCACGCCGAATGATCCGAGAGTTACGGGAGTCGGCAGGTTTATAAGAAAAACGAGTATTGATGAAATGCCGCAGTTTTTTAATATCCTAAAGGGAGATATGTCTTTGGTGGGACCAAGACCTGAAAGACCTTTCTATGTGGAAAAGTTCAGGGAAGAGATACCGCATTATATGATTAAACATCAGGTAAGACCGGGGCTTACAGGGTGGGCACAGGTCAACGGTTTTAGAGGAGATACATCTATACAAAAGAGGATTGACCATGACTTATATTATATTGAAAACTGGACCTTGGGTTTTGATTTCAAGATAATGTTTTTGACGATATTTAAGGGATTTATCAATAAAAATGCTTATTAGCAGGAGGATTATAATGAGCGAAGAAAATAAGAAGTCCAGAAAAAAGAAAAAATCCAAAGTCATTTTTTTCATTACAATGCTTATAGCGGAGATTTTTGTACTGGGTGTTATATTTGCATATGCTTATGCACTCAAACAATATTCCAAAATACAAAGACCGGAATATGATATTGAAGAGGTTGTAAACACCGATTTGTCAGAGAAAAAGCTGGAAGAGATGAGAGGCTACAAAAATATTGCGGTATTCGGTGTGGACTCAAGAGACAGCAGTGTAGGAAAGGGCAACAGATCGGATGTTATAATTATATGCTCTATTGAGCAGGATACAGGAGAGATAAAGCTGGTATCCATCTATAGAGATACATATTTGGATGTCGGTAAAAACTCCTTCCAAAAAGCTACTCACGCATATAGCTATGGCGGACCTGCAAGTGCCGTTAAGATGTTAAATGACAGCTTGGATTTGAATATTACAGACTATATTACATTTAACTGGAAGGCTGTTGCAACAGCAATCAATATCCTTGGAGGTATAGATGTAGAGATTACAAAACCTGAATTTAAGTATATCAATTCATATATTACAGAAACAGTTAAAGGCACCGGAATAGGCTCGGTACAGTTAAAGGCACCGGGTATGCATCATTTGGACGGCGTTCAGGCTGTAGCTTATGCCAGACTTAGATATATGGATACCGACTATCAAAGAACCGAAAGGCAGAGAAAAGTTATAGAGCTTGCTTTTGAAAAAACAAAAAAGCGGATTTAAAAACACTTAATGATTTGCTTGGAAATATGCTTTCAATGGTGGCTACAAATCTTACCTGGCAGGACGGACTTGATATGATAAATGATATCAAAAAATATAAGCTTGCAGATACAGCCGGTTTTCCTTTTGAGATGGATGATATGACACTTGGAACCAAGGGATTTATTGTGGTTCCGGTAAATCTTGAAAGCAATGTTTTGGAGCTTCATAAATATCTTTTTAAAGATGAGGATTATGAGGTTTCCGCAAAAGTAAAGGCATACAGTGACAGGATTTCATCCGATACGGGAATTTATAAGGACGGAAACAGTGTAAAGCGTGTGAAGGCAAGCGGAGGCTATAAGTCCAACAGTAAATCCGATGAAGATGACGAGACCAAGAGCAAGAAAAAGTCAACCACGGAGGCTGAGACTAAAAAGAGTGTGGATATCTATATAGATAATAACGGAAGATATTATCAATTGGATAAAAACGGTGAAACCGTGTGGATGGAAAAGGATGCCGACAGTGAGTACTACACCGACGGTGCAGGAAATAAATATCGTTTGCAGCCGTATGAGAGTGAAAATGAAGGTACATCAGAAAAAGAGAAATCCACAAGTACTTCCAAAACAAGTGTAAATGTGGGACCGGGAGAGACCACACAGGCTTCCAAGGGATCAAATGTTGAAATCATCACTTCACCGACAGAGCCTCATACAAAAAAGAGCACATCAGCGACGGAGACTGAGCCAAATACCAAAAAGAAGCCTGACGGGCCGGGAGAGACTACGACTGCCGCACCGGTGGAGACAAAGAAACCCAACGGACCGGGAGAGACCACGACTGCCGTACCGGTGGAGACAAAGAAACCTAACGGACCGGGAGAGACTACAGTGGCTCCTACAACTCAGGCACAGACCAAGGCGAGCAAGGAAAACAAGGCTACAAAGGAGTCCACGGTAGAGCCGATGCCTACCCCTACGGAAAAAGAGTCAACTGCTGCCAAAAAAGAGGAGACTGTTGCCCCCGCACCGACCGTTATAGGACCGGGAGGCGGAAATGTACAGACCGTAGAAGCAAGACCTGAATAAAAATATCAGATTTCATAAAAGAACTCTGTGCGTAATTTTAAAAATCCGTAAACTAAAAAACATATTTTAAACGCAAAAAATACACAAATAAGACACAAAGCATTGGTAGACTACTAACCATAGAGGAAAGCTACCAATGCTTTTTAAATATATGAAAGGAGAGTACGGTATCGTACAGGAAATATTATGGGATTTGACAGAGATGATTTTGAAAATGAAATAAACAGCAGAAATGAGTACAATAAAGAAGAGAATACAATAAAGGAAAATAATGCTGACAGTCTTAATGCAGAGGATGAGCAAAAAGATATAGACAGCATCATAAAAAAACATACTGAAAGTCTTGCAAAGGCGGCAGAGAATATTGCAAGAAATGAAGGAAGACTTGAGGGCGAAGGCAGCTATGAATCACAGGATATAAGGTCAGAAGGGCATACAAATATATCGGATACGGTTTATGATAAAGCAGATGATATGGAAGTAAATGCTGACTATGATAAAGCAGATGATATAGAATCAAATGTAAATGATTTTTCATCAGATACAGCCGTAAGTCTTGATAAAACAGAGCATCAGGTATCAAATACAGGTATGGATATTGGGAAATCAGATAGTGCATCATCAAATATAAATGCGAGTTTTGATAGAACTGATGGGGTATCATCAAATGCAGCTTTTAATAAAACAGATAATATATCAACAAATACAGCCGGGGAGGTAAATACAGATGGATACAATAAAGGAAGTGATAGAGAGATTAATAGAGGAACTCAGTCAGAAGATGTACGAGCAAGGGCTCTTACCGCACAGCCTCAAAAAGTCCAAGGTAAGAGTAAGGAGCGAAAAAAATCAAAAGTAGGAAAAGCTGTAGGGCTTGTAGCAAGTGCGGCGGTATTCGGACTTGTGGCAGGCGGTGTGATGGTAGGTGTAAATACAGTTGCAAACAGCTATTTGGCAGGCAATGTAGAAACTAAGGATGATATCATTATAGGAAATCAAAGTGATATCAAGAGTGACAGTGAAACGACTGCTGCACCTGCAACCAATCTTTCAAGCATGGATGTGTCCACCATTGTAGATAAGGCAATGCCTTCTGTAGTTTCTATTTACGGAAAAGCGGAGGTGACACAGAACAGTTTCTTCGGTCCGCAAAGCTATGAAGCACAGTCAAGCGGTTCAGGAATCATAGTCGGAAAAACAGATACGGAGCTGCTGGTAGTTACCAATAACCATGTTATTGAAGATACGAACAGTCTGGAAGTGGAGTTTACAGACGGAACCAAGGCTGCTGCTTCTATAAAAGGTGGTGACAGTGACAATGATGTGGCTGTAGTAGCGATTAAGTTATCAGACCTTTCAGAAGATACATTATCAAAGATAAGTATTGCCAATATAGGTGATTCTGATAGTGTGAAGGTAGGTCAGGGAGTAGTGGCTATAGGTAATGCCCTTGGATATGGACAGTCGGTAACGGTCGGTTATGTCTCCGCATTAAACAGAGAAATAAAAACCGAGGGCGGTACTTCAAGAAATCTGTTACAAACAGATGCAGCCATCAACCCCGGAAATTCAGGCGGTGCACTACTTAATATGAAGGGTGAGGTTATAGGCATAAACTCAGCAAAGTATTCAGATACCGCTGTAGAAGGAATGGGCTATGCGATACCGATTACTGCGGTAAAGGAGCTTATAGGCGAACTTTCAACCAAGGAAACAAGAACTGTGGTAGCACAGGAAAATCAGGGTTATCTTGGAATACAGGGTAAGGATATAGATGAGGAAATGGCTAAGGCTTATGATATGCCACAGGGTATATATGTGTACAAGGTGGTAGAAGGCGGAGCAGCCGCATCTTCAGATTTAAAAGCAAAGGATATTATAATCAAGTTTGACGGTCAAAGTGTAAGAAGCATGGAGAGTCTTAAAAATATGCTTACATACTATGAGAGCGGAAGAACTATAGACCTTACAGTACAAAGACTTGATGAAAACGGTGATTATGTGGAAAAGACCATAAGCATCACACTTGGTAAAAGAGAAATACAGGAGCAGTAATGTATTTGTACGGTATAATTCCTGAAGAGATAAATAATGTAACTATAAGTTAAGGTTTTAAAGCAACAGACTAATTGCCTGTTGCTTTTTTTAATGCTTATATTGTATACTAAATTGCTATACAGGAAATGGGAGTAGGAAGAATGAGACTTAGACATATAAAGGGCTGTGAGGACTTTATCTCTGATGCAAAGGAATGCATCAGAGAGGATAAAGCCATAGAACAAAAAGGGAAAATACAGGATATATTTAAAGAAAAAAGACCTTTGCAAATAGAGATAGGCATGGGAAAAGGTCAGTTTATAAGAAATATGGCAATAAAAAATCCGGATATAAACTTTATAGGTATAGAAAAGTATGAAAGTGTACTTATGAAGGCAATACAGAGAAAAAGAAATCTTGAGACTGAAAAAGAGATAGATAATCTAAGGTTTTTATGTGCGGATGCAAGGAAGCTGGCAGAAATATTTGATGTCGGTGAAGTGGATAATATTTTTCTTAATTTTTCAGATCCATGGCCAAAGGACAGACATGCAAACAGAAGATTGACTTCACCCGACTTTTTAAATATCTATGACACTATATTAAAAAAGGATGGAGTGATAGAGTTTAAGACCGATAACAGGGGGCTTTTTGAGTATTCTTTGGAAGTAATAAAGGATTCAAAATGGAAACTGAACTATTGCAGTTTTGATTTTCACTCCGAAAAAGAGTCGGAGGGAAATACAATGACCGAGTATGAAGAGAAGTTCGCAGGTCAGGGAAATAAGATTTGTAAGATGATTATAAGCAGATAAAAAATACCTGCTCTTAACGAGCAGGTATAAAAAAGCTCCAATGATGACGGTCATTGGAGTTTATCTTATGCATTGATACTATCAACAGCCTTTGAAAGTCTTGCAACCTTACGAGAAGCGTTATTCTTGTGATATACACCCTTAGATGCCGCCTTTGTAATCTCAACGATTGCAACCTTAAGGTTATCCTGTGCAAGCTTCTTATCATTTGCTGCAACAGCACTGTCAACCTTCTTAATAGCAGTTTTTACTTTTGATCTGATAGCCTTATTTCTTTCTGTTTTAACTAAAGCAACTTGAATTCTTTTCTTTGCGGATTTGATATTAGCCACATTTACCTCCAATAAATAAATAACTTTTTTAATAGTATGAAAGTTACACTTTCAAAAGTTTATATCGAAGCCTGGACACGGACAGTTCAATCTAAACGCGAGTATAATTTTAGGATATTCTAAGTGGAATGTCAAGGTTTAAGAAGAAGTTTTGTAAAAGATTTTATCAAAAAATTAGCACTCAACTATTGACAATGCTAACAAGTAGTGTTATAGTACATATATAACAAATAAGACATGGATAACAAAGGTCGTTACAGAGCTTTATATCTCAGAGTTTTATTTGTAAACTAAGTATTATAGATAAGGAGATATAGATATGTTATTACCTAGAAGAAATTATAATTTATTTGATGATTTTTTTAATAATGATTTTTGGAACAGAGATTTTGGAAAGTTTGAGGCTCCAAGCATGAAAACGGATGTGAAGGAAGTGGACGGCAATTATGAGCTCATTGTGGAACTTCCGGGATTTAATAAGGAAGATATCACAGCAAGCTTAAAGAACGGCTATCTGACCATCAGTGCAAAGCATGAAGAAAACAATGACGAGAAAGATGAAAAGGATAGATACATCCGCAGAGAGAGAAGATTCGGTTCTTGTCAGAGAAGCTTCTTTGTAGGAGAGGCTCTTACAGAAGAAGATATAAAGGGCTCATATAATAACGGCATTTTAAAGCTCACTTTACCAAAGGAGAAAGAGAGTCTGCCACAGCAGCCAAAGACAATAGCAATTGAGTAAGCCTGAAAGGGGCTGCAGCTTTAAGGATATGCTAAGCAATTCCTTATTGCTGCAGCCCTTTTTTATTCAGCTTTTTATTTCAGGAACTTATTGTGGAAAAATTTTACCAAAGAGTTAGACGCTACAAGGATTGTAAAATTAAATATCTCAAGTATAGTACCTGAGTGAAACATTGAGGAAGAACCACGAAAGATTAAATATCACATCCATATATGAACGATTAAGCGAATGATTAAGTATCACTATCATCTTGTATATTATGATACTTAGTGCTATCATAAATTTTTAAAGAAATAATTTGTGGAGGTTATTTATGGCATTGATTTTACCAAAGGATTATGATCCCGTCTTAAGCGTAAGGCAAACTCAGGAAGCAATAAAGTATATCAGAGATACATTTCAAAAAGAATTCGGAAAAGAAATGAATCTGGAGAGAGTATCTGCGCCTTTATTTGTATCAAAGTCAAGCGGATTAAATGATAATCTGAGCGGAGTGGAGCGTCCTGTGGCATTTGATATTCTGGGAGTACCGAATGAGGAGTATGAGGTGGTTCAATCACTTGCAAAGTGGAAAAGAATGGCACTTGGCGAGTATAATTTTGCTCCGGGAGAGGGATTATATACAAATATGAATGCCATCAGAAGAGATGAGGAACTGGATAACCTGCATTCATGTTATGTGGATCAATGGGACTGGGAGAAAGTAATAAGAAAAGAGGACAGAACCGTTGAAGTGCTTGAAGATACTGTAAGAACCATATTTAAGGTCATCAAGCATATGGAACATGAGGTATGGTATAAATATCCGGAGGCTGTAAATCATCTGCCTGAGGATATCTATTTTATTACCTCCGAGGAACTTAGACTAAGATATCCTGATAAGACACCAAAGGAAAGAGAATGTCTGATATCCAAAGAATACGGCTGTGTATTTATAGAAAAAATAGGTGGGGCACTTGGGGACGGAAAACCTCATGACGGAAGAGCGCCTGACTATGATGACTGGGAATTAAACGGAGATATTCTTTTCTGGTTTGAAAATTTAAACTGTGCAGTTGAGATTTCAAGTATGGGAATAAGAGTTGATGAGGCGGCTATGGAAGCACAACTAAAAATTGCAAATGCACTTGATAGAAAAAATTTACCGTTCCATAAGGCACTTTTAGCCGGAGAACTTCCATATACAATAGGCGGAGGTATCGGACAGAGCAGACTATGTATGCTTCTTCTCAATAAGGCACATGTAGGAGAGGTGCAGTCAAGCATATGGCCGGCATCTATGATAGAGACTTGCAAAAAGCATGGAATGATACTATTATAAAGGTAGTAACTGTTTTGAAAGATTTTCAATTTTTTCAATGCAAGATAAGCTTATAAGGATTTAAAGGAGTGTTTTGATGGCAAGAAAAAGGAAAAGAGCCATAGGAATATTAAAAAACAAATTCGATATAGTTGCAGTTACTGCGGTAGTGGTAGTCCTGGCAATAATTCTCGGTTTAAAAGTACATAGTATAAAGCAGGAACTGGCAAAAAGAGAGTCCTATAATCAAAAAATAGTCGAAGAACTTGAGAGCGAAGATGAAAGGGCAAAAAAGCTGGAAGAGCAAAGAAAATATGTGCAAACCGACAGCTATATAATAGAGATGGCAAGAGAAAAACTTGGTCTGGTTTTTCCTGATGAGATTGCTATAAAGGCAGAAAAATAATATGTTAGATACAGATGCATTAAGTCATTTCATAGAAGAAAATCAATTGATAAAAAAGGGAGACCGGATAGTACTTGGTGTTAGCGGCGGCGCAGACTCGATATGTCTGCTTAATATATTAAGTTGCATACAAAAAGCCTTAGAAATAAGGCTTTTTGTCGTACATATAAATCATGGTATCAGAGGAGAAGAAGCCAAAAGAGATGAGGATTTTGTAAGGGATTTTTGCAAAAGATTGAATGTGGAATTTTTTGCTTTTCACTATGATATCAAAAAAATGGCAAGAGAACAAAAGATAAGTGAGGAAGAGGCAGGAAGAAAAGCAAGATATTCAACCTTTGATACAGTTGCAAAAAAAATAATCCAAAAAGAGGGTGCGGATGCCCAAAATGTAAAGATTGCCATTGCCCATAATAAGGATGACAATGCGGAAACAATATTGCATAATCTCTCAAGAGGAAGCGGCATCTCGGGACTTAAAGGGATACTTGCACAAAACGGAAATATTATAAGACCTTTGCTAAGTTTTTCAAGACAGGAAATAGAAGAATATCTTAGTAAAAATAATATAGAGTATATGACCGACAGTACAAATCTTGAAAATGAATATACAAGGAATGTTTTAAGAAATGAAGTTTTTCCCATACTTAAAAATAATGTAAACAGCAATGTAATCAATAATTTTTATAAAACTTCCAATATAGTGGCTGAAGCGGATGAATATTTTGAAAATCTGGCAATAAAATTTTGTGAAAAGAATTTAAAAAATACCGGCGACGGGGTGTTTTTACTTAATAAAAAAGAATTATTGAAAAAAGAACATATTTTAGCCACCTATATTATCAGATACAGCCTAAGAGAAATATTAAAACAAAAAAATCATGGCATTAAGGATATAGCCATGGTGCATATAGAGGATATATGGAACTTGGCAAAACTGGAAAACGGAAAAAAGCTGGATTTAAAATATTCTTTAAAAGTATATAATGAATATGACAATCTGAAATTCAGCGAGGAAGCGGTAAAAACAGATAATATTATATTGCCTGAAATAAAATACAGAATTTTGGATGATTTTAATATGAAAGATATCCCCAAAGATGGCAATATAAGATGGATGGATTTTGACAAAGTCCTTGAAAATATAGTAAAATATAATAGAAAATCTTTATCTATAAATAATATTATTAATAAAGATGATATGATAAAAATCATAAAAGAAAATCTTGTTATCAGAGGATATGAGAGCGGTGATTTTATTTATATAAGAGCAGGCAAAAAAGCGATCAAAAAGCTTTTTACAGATGAGAAAATACCTGCAACCGTCAGAAAGGATCATATACTTCTTTCAATAGATTCACAGGTGCTTTGGATATTCAGTTTGGACAATATCTTTTATAATTCAGGCGGTCTTGACAGAACGGGTGAATTATACAGAGTTGATAAAAGTACAAAAAATATTTTGGAAATAAAGGTAAGTAGGAGATTAATATGAAAGAGAAAATCAATGTAATGATAACCGAAGAGGAAATCAGCAAAAGGATTTTGGAAGTTGCAGACAGAATCAATAAGGATTATGAAGGCAGAGAACTTATACTGATATGTGTCTTAAAGGGCGGTGTCATGTTTATGTGTGACCTGGCAAAAAGACTGAATCTTGATGTAAGACTGGATTTTATGAGTGTATCAAGCTATGGTGCCGAGACCAAAAGCTCGGGTGTTGTTAAAATAATAAAGGATTTGGATAACAGTATAGAGGGCAGGGATGTATTGATAGTTGAGGATATCATAGATTCAGGTAATACACTGGCATATCTTCTTGATATACTTGAAAAGAGAGGACCAAAGTCCATAAAGCTTTGTACTCTTTTGGACAAGCCTTCCAGAAGAGAAAAAGATGTAGTCGTTGACTATGTATGTTTTGAAATAGAAGATAAATTTGTCCTCGGATACGGACTTGACTATGACCAAAGATATAGGAATCTGCCTTATATCGGGGTTATGGAATTTTTGGAATAGATAGGAGCAAAATGAAAAAAGTAGATAATCCGGTAAGAATGTTTTTCTTACTTTTTGTTGTGGCACTTGTGGTATGGCTTATTTTAAATATGGGAAACCGGCTCAGTATAACAAAGCTGAATTCAGCACAGTTTAATAAATTGGTTGAAGAGAAAAATATTGAAGCTGTTGAAATAAGACAGAATTCACAAACCCCTACCGGTGAAGCTATAATTTACCTAAGAAACCAGGAAGAGTACGGAAAAAACGAGGTACATTATTTTATATCCGATGTTAATGAATTTATTAAAAAGATAGAGGCAAAGGATATAGTATATATTTTGGATGACGTTCCAAGAGACAGCATGTTTACAAACACAATATTGCCGATAGGTCTTACAGCCGTTATGATAATATTCCTTATTATGTATATGAACGGAAGAATGGCGTCAGGAGGAGGTTCCGGCAATAATAAGATGATGAATTTCGGCAAAAGCAGGGCAAGAATTGTAAAAACAGCGAATGTGAACTTCTCAAAGGTAGCCGGACTTGAAGAGGAAAAGGAAGAACTGGCAGAGGTCGTGGACTTTTTAAAGGATCCGGGGAAATATACCAGACTCGGTGCAAGGATTCCGAAGGGAATTATACTTGTCGGCCCTCCGGGAACTGGAAAAACTCTTTTAGCCAAGGCTGTGGCAGGAGAGGCTGGAGTACCTTTCTTTACGATATCAGGTTCAGACTTTGTAGAGATGTTTGTAGGTGTAGGTGCGAGCAGAGTAAGGGATCTTTTTGAGGATGCAAAGAAAAATGCACCCTGTATTATATTTATAGATGAGATAGATGCGGTGGGCAGAAGAAGAGGCTCCGGACTTGGCGGCAGCCATGACGAGAGAGAGCAGACTCTAAATCAGCTCCTTGTAGAGATGGACGGCTTTGCAGGAAATCAGGGCATTATAGTTATGGCGGCTACAAACAGAGTGGATATTCTGGATCCGGCGCTCCTTCGTCCGGGAAGATTTGACAGAAAAGTGGCAGTAGGCAGACCTGATGTGGCGGCAAGGGAGGCTATCTTAAAGATACATGTTTCATCAAAGCCATTGGCTGATGATGTTGACTTACATTCAGTGGCAAGACAGACATCAGGATTTACAGGTGCCGACCTTGAGAATTTGATGAATGAATCCGCAATACTTTCCGCAAGGGAAGGCAAAGTGTACATTTCCGCCAATGATATAAACAGAGCATTTATAAAGGTGGGAATCGGTACGGAGAAAAAATCCAGATTGGTAAGTGAGAAGGAAAAGGCAATTACCGCATATCATGAGGCGGGACATGCCATACTTTTTAGAGAACTTGAGGGTGTAGGACCGGTACATACTATTTCCATTATACCTACAGGTGTAAGTGCGGCAGGATATACCATGCCGCTGCCAAGTGAAGATCAGATGTTTAACACCAGGTCAAAGATGATAAATGATATCATGGTAAGTCTTGGAGGAAGAATAGCGGAAGAAATTATTTTCGGAGATATTACAACAGGTGCAAGTTCCGATATAAAACAGGCTACCAAAGTTGCAAGAGCAATGGTAATGGAGTTTGGAATGAATGAGAGAGCAGGACTTGTAAACTACGGCAATGAAGGTGATGAAATTTTTATAGGAAGAGATTTCGGTCAGACAAAGTCATATAGTGAAGAAACAGCAAGTATGATAGACGAAGAAGTAAGAAGCATTATCAATGATTGCTATAAAAAGGCAAAGGAGATAATCTTAAAAAGAAAATATGTACTTGAATCCTGTGCCGCACTTCTTATAGAAAAAGAAAAGATTGGTTTTGAAGAATTTGAGGCATTGTTTTAGATGAATATTGAAAGTATTTTTAGTGATGAAACATCGGATTATATCTCATTGCAAAGCCTTAAGGATGGACATGAAATACGGATACAGATAAGAGTTTTTAAGGATGATAAGCCGGAGATCTTATTGGTAAATTATTTTGACGGTAGTGAATCAAAGATGGAAAAGCTTCGTTCAAGCGATTATTTTGATTATTACTATGTTGATTTGAGTGATATAAGCTATTTAAAATATTATTTTAAAATAATTGAAGGCGGAAATACACTGTTTTATACAAGATTCGGTGTTACGGATTATTTAAAAGAAGATACATTGTTTGAATACAATAAAGACTTCTCTTTGCCCGAGTGGGCAAAGGGAGCCTTGATGTATCAGATCTTCATAGACAGATTTAATCGTGGAGATGAAACAAATGATGTAGTGGATGATGAATATATCTATATAGGTTTACCTGTAAAACATAAGGAAAATTGGAATGAATATCCTTCAAATTTTGATGTGGGGTATTTTTATGGCGGAGACTTGGAAGGCGTTTTACAAAAACTGGACTACTTAAAGGACTTTGGGGTTGAGGTAATATACTTTAACCCTCTCTTTGTATCACCGTCAAATCATAAATACGACACTCAGGACTATGATTATATTGATCCGCATATAGGCAGGATAGTGGATGATGCGGACGGTATTTTGGGTGAATTTGACAGTGACAATAAAAACGCCACAAAGTATATAAAAAGAGTTACAAGCAAAAAAAATCTGGAAGCAAGTAATGAATTATTTATCAAGCTTGTAGAAGAAGCACATAAAAGAAATATAAAAATAATAATAGACGGAGTGTTTAATCATTGCGGTTCTTTTAATAAATGGATGGATAAAGAAGGCATTTATAAAAGAGCGGATGAAGGCTATCCTTTAGGGGCATTTTGGTCAAAAGAAAGCGAGTTCAGATCATATTTTAACTTCGTGGGAGATGCCTATGACGGCTGGTGGGGACATGACACTTTGCCTAAGCTTTATTATGAAAACAGCAAAAAGCTTGTGGATGAGATACTTCGTATCGGAAAAAAATGGATATCACCGCCTTTTAATGTGGACGGATGGAGACTGGATGTGGCAGCCGATTTGGGATATACCAGAGAGTTTAACCATGAGTTTTGGTCAATGTTTAGAAATGTTATAAAGGGAGTGAATAAAGATGCTCTGATTCTGGCGGAGCATTATGGTGATCCGAGCTTTTGGCTGGACGGCAAATGCTGGGACGGAGTAATGAATTATGACGGCTTTATGGAGCCGGTAAGCTGGTTTTTGACAGGACTTGAAAAACATTCCGACAGAGAGGATATGAGTCTTAAGGGAAATTCGGAGCTGTTTTTTATGATGTTAAAAAATGCTTTGGGAAAGATGCATTATGACGCGGCACTCGTATCTATGATTCAGCTTTCAAATCACGATCATTCAAGATTTCTTACAAGAACCAACGGTATTGTAGGAAGAATAGGTACTTACAAATCAGAGGATGCAAGCGAGGGTGTAAGACTTGAGGTGATGAGACAGGCAATAATGATGCTTGTGAGTCTGCCGGGTGCTCCTACGGTTTATTACGGAGATGAGGTTGGAGTATGCGGATTTACCGATCCCGATAATAGAAGAACATATCCCTGGGGGAATGAAAATCTTGAACTTTTAGAGTATCACAGATATATGAACAGATGGCATAGACTTAGAAAAGAGTTAAAATACGGATCTTTAATAAAACTTATATCAAAAGATTCCATAGTCGGATATGCCAGAGTTTTTAAAGACAGTATATCGGTGATTATAATACATAGCGGTAAGGATAGGAAAAGAATAGATATTCCTCTCTATCTTACCGGAATGAGGGATAATGCCGCAATAAGCCGTGTAATATATACAGGCACCTCAGGTTATAATGTGGGTATAGTTACTTATTTTAATGATAACGGACATCTAAGCATGGAAATAGAGCCGGATTCGGGATATTTACTGGTGAGTGAAAACCTGTAAACAGACAGTTCACTTGGAGAATATATGTTACAGAATGATAAAAGATATATAGGAAAATTATTCAGTAATAAGGATTTGAGACTGCTCATTATTCCTTTGATTATAGAGCAGTTTCTGGCTATTGCAGTCGGTATGTCGGATACAATTATGGTAAGCTTTGCGGGAGATGCCGCTGTATCGGGGGTATCTCTTGTGGATATGGTAAATAATGTTATTATATCATTGCTTGCGGCACTTGCAACAGGCGGTGCGGTAGTTATAAGCCAGTTTATCGGAGCAAAAAAGCGTGAAGATGCCTGTATGGCGGCGGCACAGCTTGAAATCATGGCATTTGCGGCTTCCGTCATTATATCAATACTTTCCGTAATATTTGCACATCCGATTATAGCATTGCTTTTTGGAAATATTGATAATGAAGTATTTGATGCATGTAAGCAATATTTGATAATAACATCCATAAGCTTCCCGATGCTTGCAATATATAATTCAGGTGCGGCTATATATAGAAGCACCGGAGATTCAAAGACCTCTATGAAGGTCAGCATACTGATGAATATAATAAATGTAGCGGGAAATGCCATAGGCATCTTTGTACTGCATATGGGAGTGGCGGGAGTGGCTATACCCAGTGTTATATCCAGAGGAGTGGCGGCTGTGGTTATAACCGTACTGGCAGCACAAAATAAAAAAGCTATAGTTTATTTAAAGATAAAAGAAGTATTTAAACTGAGAATGGACTTTATGAGGAGGATTCTGTATATAGGAATACCCTCAGGTATAGAAAATTCACTTTTCCAAGTGGGAAGAGTTGCGGTAGTATCCATTATTTCAAGCTTCGGCAGAACGGAGATAGTTGCAAATGCCATTGCAAACAATCTGGACGGACTGGGGGTAAATATGGGCAATGCCATAAGCATTGCAATGATTACCGTTATAGGTCGCTGTGTAGGTGCGGGAGATTATAAAGAGGCAAAATATTATGTGAAAAAGCTTGTATTTATCGGGTATATGGTGATTATAATACCTGCAATATTTATACTGGGCTTTCAGAACTTTTTTATTTCAATATATAAGGTATCGGATGCCACTAAGGAGCTGACATCCACTTTGGTATGGATACATATGGGTATGGCTATGTTCTTATGGCCGGTAAGCTTTATACTTCCCAATGCATTAAGAGCGGGAAATGATGTGAGATTTACGATGTGTATCAGTCTTTTCTCCATGGCGGTATTTAGATTTGCTACATCATTATATATAGCAAATGTATTTCATATCGGAGCCATAGGAGTATGGTGCGCAATGGTTATAGACTGGATTTTCAGATCATCAAATTTCGTATATAGATTTATATCCGGAAAGTGGTGGCATAAAGATTTACCAAAAGAGGGAATATGATAATTGATTTACATTGTGATACAATCAGCGAGATATACAAAAACAAGAGCATTAATTTAAAAGAAAACAATCTGATGATTGATATAAATAAATTAAAAAAATCAGATGTACTTTTACAATTCTTTGCGATGTTTACATATCTTCCTGATGTAGATTCACCATATAATTATGTGAATGAAATGATATCGGTTTATGAGAAGGAAATAGAAAAAAACTCAACTGATATCGCCTTTGCAAAAAGCTATGAAGATATTTTAAAAAATACAGAGAATAAAAAGATTTCAGCTTTCCTTACCATAGAAGAGGGGGAGGCTATAGAAGGCAGTATTGAAAAGTTGATTCATTTTTATAACAGGGGTGTCAGGATGATGACTCTTACCTGGAACTTTGAAAACTGTATAGGCTTCGGAAATAAAAAGCTGAATAAAAACGGAGAGTGTGTAGGATATATTCCCGATAAAGAAAACGGACTGAAGCCTTTCGGCTTTGAAGTGGTGGAAAAGATGGAAGAGTTGGGAATGATAGTGGATATTTCCCATCTTTCGGATGCCGGAATTTATGATATAATTGATATGACAAAAAAACCGTTTGTTGCGAGTCATTCCAATGGCAGAGCCATTTGTGATCATCCAAGAAATTTGACGGATGACATGATAAAAAAGATGGCAAATAGAGGCTGCATAGCCGGATTGAATTTCTATCCGGAGTTTTTATCAAGAGACTTTACCAATCGAGAAAGAAAAGCCTATATAGATGATGTTATAGTTATGTTAAAATACATGGTAGATATAGGTGGAAGCGAGTTTGTAGCAATCGGTTCGGACTATGACGGCTTTAGCGATTCACTTGAATGGAGTGATGCAGGCGGAACAAAAAGTCTGATAGAGGCAATGGAGAAATCAGGATTTACACAAAGTCTGATTGAAAATATAACATATAAAAACGCATTGAGAATCATAAAGGAAGTAGTAAAATGATCAGAATAGCAATACTTATTTTAATACTTGCTTTTGTCTGTGCTGTTTATGTAGTACATGCTAAGATGGAAGAGGATGAGCAAAAAAACGGTGATTTTGTCATAGATGATATGATAAAAAATGATGTAATAGATGAAATAGCAAAGGGTAAGGATAGAAGCTAATGAGTACAGCAGTGGTATTAGATAGTAATTGTGGTTTGACTAAGGAAGAGGCAAAGGCATACGGGATTTATATTTTGCCGATGCCGTTTATGATAGACGGAAAGGAATATCTTGACGGCAAGGATATAACTCAGGATGAGTTTTTAAAATTACAAAATGAGGGTGCGGATATAGTGACCTCACAGCCCTCACCTGAGGATGTAATAAATTTATGGACAGAACTTTTAAAAGAACATGATTCCATAATACATATACCTATGACCTCGGGACTTTCAGGTTCATGCGATACCGCAATTATGTTATCACATGAGGATGAATTTTTCGGCAAGGTATTTGTAGTGGATAATAAGAGAATATCAGTTACACAGATAAGCTCAGGTCTTGATGCTATAGAAATGCTAAAAGCAGGGCTTTCTCCCGAGAAAGTAAAGGAAAGATTGGAGGAAGATGCAGGCAAATCGGGTATTTATGTAATGGTCAGTGATTTAAAGCATTTAAAAAAGGGCGGAAGAATCACACCGATGGCTGCAGCACTTGCTTCCTTCTTAAAGATAAAACCTGTGCTTCAGATACATGAATCAAAAATAGATGCATATGCAAAGGCAAGAACCTTTAAACAGGCAAGGCAGATAATGCTTGAGGCGATAAAAAAGGATCTTGCAGATAGAATGGATGATCCTACGGGCAAGGATTCCAGAATAATGCTTGCACAGTATGATGCAATGGATTTTGCAAAAGAATTTGCAGAGGAGCTTGAGCCTGTTTACGGAAAAGTAGATATAGTAAATCTTTCACTTTCAGTGGCAACCCATATAGGACCGGGAACAGTGGCAATAGCGGCTGCAAGAAAATCAGGCAATAAATAATATATGGAAGTGGAAAAGAAAAAAGTCGAATTTAAGCTGCCCCCTATAAGTCTTAGGATACTTTTATCCGTAGTATTTGTACTGTTCGGTATTTTACCCATATTTATATATGGAGGAGTGGTCAGCCGTACCAATTTTACTTCCAGGGTGGAATCCAGAAAGATAGAATTGCAGACCAAATGCCTTATGCTCAGCAATAAGCTGACAAGAGGAAATTTTTTGGATAATCCGGAAGAAAGAGATATAATAAGGTCTGAGATAGATGCTGTAGCCGAGATATATAACGGTAGAATAGTGGTAATAGATAAATCCTATACCACTATTGAGGATACCTTTAATCTGGCTACAGGCAAGCTTAATATCGCACCTGAGATAATAGATACATTCAACGGTACAAATACAAATATATATAATAAATCCAAATCATATATATTACAGACCATGCCCATATATGAAAATATAGACAATCAAAATATTGACGGAGTGCTTATGTTTATCGCCTCTACCGAAAATCTTGTATCGGTAGCGGAAAATGTGGGAACTACCGAGAGGTTTTTATATCTTACTTTGAGTGCAATAGTGGTAGTACTTTCTGTAATAATAGGAGGCAGACTGCTAAAGCCCTTGATAAATCTAAGAGATGATATAGCAAGCATAGGTTATGGAAAGCTGGATCAAAAGATAGAGCATAATGAATATCAGCTGACCAAATCCATATCTGAAAACATCAATACCACTTTGGCAAAACTGCAGGCGGCGGATAAATCCAGAGATGAATTTGTGGCAAATGTTTCGCATGAGCTTAAAACCCCTATTACATCCATAAGAGTTTTGGCAGATTCCTTGATGAGTATGGAGAATGTGCCGAATGAGATGTATGCCGAATTTATGCAGGATATATCGGATGAGATAGACAGAGAGGCAAAGATAATAGACGATTTGCTCTCCTTGGTAAAGCTTGACAAGTCGGCTACCACATTGGTAACCGAGCAGGTGGATATAAACCAGCTTATAAAGCAGATACTAAAAAGACTCAGACCGATAGCACAAAAAAGAGATATAGAGATGACCTTTGAAACCATCAGAGAAGTAAATGCCGATGTGGATGAAACAAAGCTGTCTCTTGCTATAAATAATCTTATAGAAAATGCCATCAAATACAATAAGGACGGCGGCTATGTAAAGGTAAGCATTGATGCAGATCATAAATTCTTTTATATAAATGTAAAGGATTCGGGAGACGGCATTGCACCTGAGTATAAGGACCTTATTTTTGAGAGATTTTATCGAATTGATAAGGCGAGATCCAGACAGACCGGAGGTACCGGACTTGGACTTGCCATCACCAGAAATGTGGTACATTTGCATGACGGTATTATAAAGGTTGCCAGCAAAGAGGGCGAGGGAACTACATTTACAGTCAGAATTCCTCTAAATCATGTAAAGAGGAGGGATAAAAAGTGAGAAATAAAATCTTATTGATAATAATGATAATGCTATCCTTTACACTTATATCCTGTAAGAAAAAAGAAGCAAGGCCGCTTGAAGAAAATGAATACTATATTTATTATATAAATACAAATATGAACACCCTTGTGGAAAGCAGATACAGTGCGGATGCACAAAGATATGATACACAAGCACTGGTAAATGAGCTGATGATGCATTTTCTGAAAGTGCCGGATGATTTGGAGGCAATGGGAGCATTGTCCGATAAGGTGACATATCAGGGCTTTAGTATAGATGGAAATATTCTGTATCTGAACTTTGATACAAACTATCAGGGAATGGAAGTGAGCAGAGAGGTACTTGCAAGAGCGGCTCTCGCAAAGACATTAATACAGATAGACGGTATCGAGTATATAAGTATTCGCTCAGGAGAACAGCCGCTTTTAAATGCACGGGGTGAAAATGTGGGGCTTATAAGTTCTACGAATTTTATAAACAGTGTATCAAATATAAACAGCTTTGAAAAAGCTACCCTTTTACTGTATTTTTCGGATGAGAGCGGTACAAAGCTTGTGGCGGAAACCAGAGATGTGTTCTATGATTTGAATACATCAAGGGAGCGGATTATAGTGGATGAACTTATAAAAGGACCTTTTACCGCAAGCCTAAAGGCGACTATTCCAAGTGATACCAAGGTTATAAGTGTCACAATGAATGAGGGCATCTGCTATGTAAACTTTGATGAAGGGTTTTTAAACTCATTGTCGGATGTACTTGACAGTATCACAATATATTCCATAGTGGACTCACTTTCGGAAATGCCGAATGTAAGCCGAGTACAGATACTTGTAAACGGGAAATCGGATAAAAATTATAATACAATTTCTTTAGGAACTTCTGTGGAGAGAAATCTCGATTATCTAAAAGAGGAATAAAATGAAAAGACCATGTATACTTATAGTAACAGCCTGTTTGCTTGGAGAGCTTTTAGGATATTACTTCAGTATCTTATGTCTTGTGGTGGCAGTTATTATTGTCACTGCAAGTATGGTCTGTTTTATACTAAGATTTCAAAAAAATATCCTTTCAAAATTAAATAAAATATATTTTCTAACTTTCTTTATTATCTTTTGTATCTTTGTTTTCAGAATCAAATATGAAATCCACTTTGAAAAAACTTTTATTTCCCATAATGTGAATAATGAAAAGAATAATACTTTTATTTGTGGAAAAGTAAAAAATATCAGCTTTAAAAAAGATAATATTATTATCATATCAAGGGGAATGATTTATTATCTGAAGGAAGAAAAATATAATAATGATATAGCTATAGGAAATAAAGTGGCTTTTTACGGCAAAGTGGAGGAGATATCAGCCGCCGGCAATCCGGGAGAGTTTGATGCCAAAAATTATTATAAGACAAAGGGCATATATTGCAAAATGACAGTGGAGGACTATGATATTTTGGATAAAAGAAAAGATATTACAGGAGAGTTTTTCTTTGAACTCAGGCAATATCTGGCAGGTAAAACAGAAGATACTTTCCCTGCGGAAAGTTCAGGTCTTATAAAGGCGATTTTACTTGGAATGAGGGGAGAGCTTGATAAGGGTATATACAGGATGTATCAAAAAAGCGGAATAGCGCATATATTGGCGATTTCAGGTCTGCATGTGTCACTGCTTGGTATTGGACTTTATAAACTTTTTAGAAAAATTTTAAAAAGAAGCTTTTTAGTTTCGGCAGTTATTTCAGGCATATTTTTGGTCTTTTACGGACTGTTGGTGGGAGATAGTGTAAGTATAACAAGAGCCGGCACCATGCTTATATTGTATTTTATTGCGGAGGTACTTGGAAGGAGCTATTGTATAATATCGGCACTTTGTATCAGCGCCGTATTTATATGCCTGATATCACCCTTTGAACCTTTCGGTGTAGGTTTTCAACTCTCATTTGCAGCGGTACTAAGCCTTGGCGGACCGATAGATTTTATATTAAAAAAGTTCAGACCAAATCAAAGCCACAAAAAATATATAAATAAAATTTTTGATGCTCTTGTGGTCAGTATAGGGGTACAGCTTTTTACTCTGCCACTGATTTTATATTATTTTTATACATTTCCTATATATGCCTTTTTATTAAATCTCATTGTTATACCGCTTATGATTCCTGTTTTATATTCTGCAATATTTTCCCTCTTATTAAACATTATAAAAATCTTTTTATATAAATATATAAGTATGCCGGCGGTACTGATTCTAAAATTCTATGATTTTTTATGCCGGCTTACGGAGTGTTTACCATATTCTAAAATAGTGTTTGGAAGACCGGGTATTATACAGATTTTTATTTACTATATTCTTTTATTTATTATGACAGCTTTTGCAATTAAAAAAAATAAAAGAGTTATTTTACTGCCTGTTTTATTGCCTGTTTTTATACTGTATCCTTTTATCAGAAAGGATAGCGTAGTCTATCTGGATGTGGGACAGGGAGACGGCATATATATGCATATTGATGATATGGATATATTGATAGACGGCGGCAGTACATCCAGAAAGGATTTGGGAGAATACAGTATGGAACCGTTTTTATTATATAAGGGTGTGGATGATATAGAGATGAGCTTTATAACACATTCGGATATAGACCATATAAGCGGTATATTGTATTTACTTGAAAGCGATATTAAGATAGAAAATATTTTCCTGCCGTATCAGGCAATGCGGGATGCTTCATATGATGAAATAAAGCAAAAGGCAAGAGTTGCAGGCAGCAATATAAGATATCTGAGTATGGGTGATTATTTGGAAAAAGGTAATCTTAGGATAGATTGTCTATGGCCCGATAAAGCAGATAAGGAAAATGTAAATGAACAAAGTCAGACCTTTGTAGTGGAAGTAAGAGGGAAAAGACTTCTGTTTACAGGAGATATAGGAAAGACAAGTGAAGAGAGCATTTTGAAGTACTTTGATATAGGCAAGGTAGATATATTAAAGGTGGCACATCATGGCTCAAAAAACTCCTCATTAAAGGAATTTATAGAAAATGTAAATCCAGATTATGCCATAATTTCATGTGGAAAAAACAATCACTACGGCCATCCAAGTGAAGAAACCATAGATACATTAAGGGAAAACGGCTGTATTATACTTGAAACCTCAAAGAAAGGGGCAATAGAGATAAAGCTGGATTAGTTTATACCAAGGGATTTGTAAGAGGACTTTAAGGAAATCAATATTGGTTTTTTATCCGAGCTATAGTATGATAGTGAGTAATTTGAGTATGGTGAAAAATAAAAGAAAGAGAGTGAGAAAAATGAAGAAAAAAACATGGTTTGCAAATTGGATCGGCAGAATTATTGCCGTATTATTAGTGATGAATATTTTTATATCTTTGCAAGCCTATGCCGCGGTAACCCGTGTGAGAAGAAGTGTGACAGTCCAAAATAATGCCGGAGAGGTTACTGCCGGGCAAGTATCCGTGGAGCAGCCAAAGGAACTTAGAGGTGTGTGGTTTTCCTATATTGACTGGGGAGAGATGCCGTCTGATAAAGAGGCATTTAAACAAAGAGCGGATCAGGTCATGGCGGATATTAAAAATCGCGGTATGAATGCGGTATTTTGTCATGTACACAGCCATTCAGACAGCTATGGGCAAAAACTGAAGTCTTTCCCTCTATCACAGTTTATGGTTACAAAAACATCAGCACCGGATTTTGATCCTTTTGAATATATGCTTGAAAGCGCACATAAGCAGGGGCTTTCATTTCATGCATGGGTAAATCCTTACAGAGTGACCAATTCCATGATGAGAGATATCCCTGACGGCTCCATAGTAAAACAGTGGATGGCGGATCCTGCAAAACAGCGCAATGTATTATTGCATGAGGGAAATTATTATTTAAATCCTTCAAGTGAGGAAGTTCGCAATTATCTGGTAAACTCCATTCGTGAGATATGCCAAAACTATGCAGTGGACGGCATTCAGTTTGATGATTATTTCTACCCTTCATTAAACAATAATGATCCTGCAAAAAGCTTTGATAAGCCTGAGTATGATGCTTCGGGCAGCAATATAGGTATTACACAGTGGAGAAGAAATAATGTGTCAATGCTTGTAAAGGATGTATATAAGGCAGTGCATGAGATACGCCCTCAGGCAGTGTTCGGTATCAGCCCGGTAGCACTTTTATCAAATCTTAGAAGTGACAGATCATATTTTGTGGATATTGATACATGGATGGCTTCAAACGAATATATAGACTATATAATGCCTCAGCTCTATCATGGCTTTGAGGCAAAAACCAAAACAGGAATTTTGGCTCCTCATGCCTATATAAACTGCCTAAACAGCTGGATAGATTTAAAAAGAAAGAGCAATAGCAATGTAAAGCTTCATATTGGACTCGGACTTTACAGAACCGGTAAGGATATAAAGGACGGCAATGCCGTTTCAGAATGGCTAAGATATAATGATATCCTGCTCAGACAGGTAAAGGCGGCAAGAGAAACCGGCGAAGTTTCAGGGTTTGGAATCTTTGCCTACCAAAACTTCAGAGAAGCCCCGGCGATTCTCGAACTCAATAATTTACAGACAGCATTTACAAATCAATAAGAATAAAAAAGGACATCGATGGGTGTCCTTTTTTGGTGTGTGGAAAGATAAAGAAATATGTAGAGTATAAAAAATGCACAATTTAAAAGAATAAAAAGAAATATAAATTTATCTTATAAGTATTGAAAATATCATTTTCATATGATAATATTAAGCCACGAAGAAAAGTGTGAAGAAAAATATATAAAATGCAAATGTTAGAAAATGTAGACGTAAAGTCTTGCACTTAATGTGATATTATAGGAGAAAACAAGGGGTATTTTTGTGCATTTTTAAGAGGCAGTGTTAAGTGCAGGTAAAACTTAATATTTTAAAGGAGACGCAAGGATGGCAGAGAGTATTATAAGGCAAACGAATCGTACTTTATTGATTGAAGAGATTAATCCGGAGAAACTGAACTTACTTACTTTAGTTGGGGATGTGAGAGGACTGGATAGCTTAAGTGATGATAAAGTAAAAGAAATCAATGAAGCACTTTTGGTTAAAGATTTTGATGATTTTTTAGAAAAGTTTGACCCTACAGTATACTCTTTTTTTAATGCATCAACGGGAAAAATTGTATATTCAAAAGAGAAACCTACAGGTGTTCCGGAGAATATGCTAAGCATAGTTCATCTAAATGCACATAATGATTTTTTGAAAATGCTTATGACCTTGGTGGAGACAAAAAGAAGTCAGGGAATTATAAATGCAGATTTTAAATTTGAAAAGCTTACAGAGATGATTTCACCGTCAAAAGTAATGGATGATATCAAGCAGGTTAGAAAAGAACTCCAGTATACATATGCAGAGTATGCAAAGCTTGAAGACGGAGACCCTCATAAGCTTGATCTCGGTGATAAGCTTAATTCAATGTTTGAAGAGGCAAGTGCAAATTATCAAAACCTTATGGCTATGATTCCGTTGGCAATTTCTGATATAAAAACAAGACTTTTGCTAGGGGAATCAGAAGAGTCAAAGAGTAATGATGCATTAACATTAGGGCTTCTAACGATGTCTTCTGAGGGAGAACTTGCAGTAATTGAAGCACCGAAAGTGGAAGAGAGCAGACTTGTTCTTGCAGATGATAACTCCAATGCCGGCTTGATTGAAGCTCTTGAGGAGGATTATGATGCACTTAATGCCGAAGGGAACAGCTATGTAAAGCAGCTGGTAGTAAGAACATTTTGTCCTTTAAATTCAACTATGCAAAGTCAGATAGATGTCAAAAAAGAAGTGGCAAACTATAATACATATCTCGAATTTTATAAGAATGCAAAGGACGATTTTATAAAAGTTGTAAAACCTTTGGTTGAAAAGATTTTAGGTGTATGGGCATTTTTTGAGCAGTATCCAAAGCAGGTAAAAGGTATGAAACCGACACTGCTTATTGCAAATGTAAAAAATGAAGTGATGGCAAACAGTTTAAATGTACCAAAACTTTGTGCATATCTGAATACAGTGAATGAAAAAAATGATTACAGTAATACTGTTTGGTATGGGATTGTCGCAGGTGTATCTTTAGATGAAAAATCAAAGATGAATGTAACCAGAGAGAGATTTAAAGGTAATAAAGACAGTATAAAATCAGAGAATATAAGCGTTGAGTCGTTGGCAAGGATTGCGGATGCACTAAAGGATTATGGTGTACAATGTTTTTATTCATATGAAACCGGAGATAAGACAACTTTTAACAGTATGGCAATGACCGGTGTAGGATTTTTTGATGACAGATGTTCAGGTCTTAGCGGAAAGCCTTATTCAGAATATTTGATACCATGTGTGCCTAACTTTACTATTATTCCAAAGGATAAGTCAGGGGTAAAGCTTGAAAGCAAGATGATAATCAATGAAAATGAGGCGGCAGAACTTTCTAAGGCGAAAGAAGATATTATGAAACTCTGGATAGATGGAGTATATATAGGTGCAGCCTATGTAGCGGCCGGATTTGTGGCAAGCTATCAGTCGCCGGAGTATTTAAAAGAGTACTTTAAGAAAGATGTTGATACTGATTTACCGGGAGTGAGATTTGATATTGAGGCTAAGAACAATTCACTTAAGGTGCATACTACAATGTCTAAAGAGATAACCGGGTTTACTAATAGTGTTAAAGATGATATTAACAAAAGGGGATTCGGATTTGTATTTTCTTCTGAGAATGCGGTATTGGATGGAGAAAATATCAGTCATATAATGGTTTACAAAGCAAGAAATTTAAAACTGTCGGGCGGAAGTTATGAGCCGATTTATAAAACACAGACAGCTAATTATATTGAAAGAATTTTAAGACATGCAACAGGGGACTTCAAATCAGAGAATATAGGTAAGTTTTTCTCTAATAATCCGTCAAGTCAAAAGAGTGTTTGGCTTTCAAAGAGGTCAAATATAAACGCTATACTTGGTGCAGGTGATGATATTACCTATGAAGCGGATGAAACAGCAGGTGTATGCACGATAGAAATAAGCTTCGGTAATGCTATAAAGAGACTTGAAGTACCGTTAAACCGAGCAGGGGAATAAATTACATAAAGTAATATACCTGCAACTTTGTTAGTCGAAAAATATTTTTATAATATTTTAAGAGGTTTTACTATAATAATACTTTTATAGGAGGTAGCACAATGGGAATTAGATTCAGAGTAACCGGTTCAGAAGTAGCGGACTTTGACGAGAGAAGTATCGTAAATGCAGAGTTTTTGTCTGAGTCGCCAAAGGATTCTAATGCAAAGGCGACAGATTACGGCTTAGGAGTCAAAGTTTGGGGACGAGTTTTGTACAATGTCGGAGCTGATAGTGATGATGTATTAAAGCTTGCAAAATGGTCTCAAATACCATCTGAAAATGCAGATTGTTACAGAGTGGCGGAGGTTACAGTAGTTTCAGCAGGATCTGTTGTAAGGAAGTATGTCATTCCAAATGCTTTTGTTGTAGAGTATTCTGAGAGGGCGGATGATGTGAACGGAACAGGAGAGTTTTACATTCATATCCGTCAAAAGAAGGATAATAATGCGAAAGTGACTGTAGAAGGCGGATATGCCGGAGAATAAGGAATAGGAGGGCTTAAGCATGGCATATAAAGTAAAAATTGAGGGTAATGAAAGTTTTGAACTGGCAAAGGAATGCGTAAACAGTGTGTTTTTATCTACTGATATTCCGATTGATTCAAATGCACGTACCAATGATGCCGGTGCTACCATGGAAATCACAGGAAAGATTCTGACTGCGGTAGATGGAGATCCTTTTGATTCTACAAAAAACATGGCACTTTGGTCAATGGTTCCTGCACAGAGCAAAGACTGCTACAGAAAAGTTACTGTAGAGCAGATTGTAGCAGGAATTACAAAAAGAAAATATGTATTTCCTAATGCATTTGTAGTTGCTTATACAGAGAGGCATGGAGATGAGGAAGGTGTTGGAAACTTTACTCTTGTAATAAAACAGAAAAAAGATAAAATGGCAGGTCTGATAGTGGAAGGCGGTTATGCAGCCGAATAACAGATAATCAGCCGTTAGAAATGTAGGCTGTATGACTTGTCATGCAGCCTTGTTTTTTATAGTGTTGGCGTCGGGGAATTATCGCCTTGCGGCAAATACCGTCATGCAGACGAGTAGGGAGAATAAATCACCCCTACTTGAATAAAAGTAGGGGAGAGATATATGAATAAAAGATGTTTAATTGATATTTTAGGTATAACTATGGCCATATTGTGCGCCATAATTACAGGGATCTTTGGAAGAGCATGGAATGGCGGATATATATTTTATATGTTTTCTTTTTTATTTTCAGGTTCTTTGATCTATTTTTTGATAAAGGACTTTTCTTTAAAAAGAGAAAAGATACAAGATACATTTTTGTCAGAACTGGTACTTTTAAGCGAGGAAAATACAGTTATAAGAAGTTGGAGTATATTAGGGAAGAATTCGGTTGTAATAGGAAAGAAAAATAGTGAGGAAGATATAGATATAGACCTGTGCGATACTGCTTTTGGTGGAACAGTAAGTGATATTCATGCAGTACTTAATTATGTGGAAGGGCTCTGGTATATAGAAGATATGCAGAGTAAGAACGGGACGCAGATTAAAGGTTTTTTAGAGGATAAACTTTATAATATAAGAGACGGACAAAGTAGACTTGTAAAAAACGACTATATTTTTATTGGACTGAATAAATTACAGATAAGGTAAGAGTTATGGGAAATTTAATACGATGCAAAAATGGACATATGTTTTCAAAGAGAAGATATGGAAATATATGTCCATACTGTAACATGGATATGACTGAAAGAAAAGAAATTGAGGAATCTTTTGATGACGAGGAACTTGAAGAAAGTCTAATCAGAATAAAAACAAAGCCTGTGTGTGCATGGTTGGTATGCATTAAAGGACCGAGGTATGGAAAGGATTATAGAGTAGTATTTGGGAAAAACTATATAGGAAGAACAGATGCTATGGATATTCAAATTATAGGTGATAATGCAATAAAACAGGAAAATCATGCTATTTTATCCTTTGATGAAAGAGACCTTGAAGGGACCTTGATATGTACCGAAGGAGGAGGGATTACCTATTTAAACGGAAAAGCTGTGTATACACCTCAGGTTTTGGAAACATATGATGTAATTACCATGGGTGAGAGCGAGTTTTTATATATTGCTTTATGTGGTAAGCAGTTTTCATGGTAGAAACTAAGAACAATAAGAGGTAAATAAATATGGGAACTGCTTTTTGGGCAGATGTAATCTGCATTACAATTGCTTTTGGAATTTTAATCATGAGAATATGTATAAAAATTACGGAAGAAAAAAAACGGATATTTGATGCAGAGGCTGTGCTTGATATAGGAAAAAGACAGATTCAGGCAAATGCATATGGACTTAAAAGAATGAATACCGGTATGATGGCGATTCTTACAGCAGGAGAAGGAAGAGATTATGTCGGAAAAGTTGCAGCACTGACAACAGTCAGGACTTTTACTAAATTATATAATCAATATGACAGTACACAAAGTCCGGATAATTTCTTTGAAAAGGCATTTAAATTAGCTAATACAAATGTTTTAAATACACTGGAGACAGGAAAAGCATATGCAGGTTGTCTTATACTTAATAGAAATATACTGAAGTATGGTATTGTCGGACATATGAATGTTTATGTATTTCGTGGTAAGGAACTGATACTTCTTAGTAAGGGACAGATTATGGAGGAACTTATAAAAGAAAAAGTAAATAAGGGACTTTTAAGTAAAGAGGCGGCACTTAGGATTTCAGATATAAACAGGGCATATAACTTTGTAGGAAGAGATGATTATATGTCTCCTCTTGTAAGTAGTAGCGAGATAAAATTAAAGAAAAAAGATATAGTTGTTATGATAACTGAAAGTGTACAAAACAGTATTTCAGTTAGGGAGATTGAAGAGGTTCTTGTAAAAAAGAATGGATGCAAAGAAAAAGCAAGAGAGATTATAGAAGTTATCAAGAATAAAGATGAAGAAACGGCTAATCTTGGACTGATACTTATTGGAATATAGGAGGAGACGATGCGTAAGCAAAACAGCAGATTTAATACAAACTTTATTTCAGAAGAAGGCAGTGCACTCAAAAACAGTGATTATTTTGCTTATGCGGAGCTTGATAATTTTGCCTGTTATGTATTGGCAGACGGTATCGAGGATATAGCAGATACCGAGTCTGCAAAGGAAGCGGTTGAAAGTATAATTGCAAAATTTCAGGAAAAACCGTCAATGTCAAAGGCGAGCATACATAAGTATCTAAAATATGCCAATGAAGTACTTTTAAAGGCTGAAAAGTACATGAGATTGAAAGCGTCAATAGTAGTTGCAATAACTGATTATGAAAGTTTACGTTTAGCCTATGCCGGAAATGCAAGAATAAGGTTATACAGAAATAATAAGGTTTTTTACAAAAGTACTGATACATCCCTAAGTACTGAGATGGTATCAAAGGAGTTACTTAGTGAAGATGCCCTATCAAGGCATGAACAAAGAAGTAATCTATATGCATACTTGGGGCAGAAGAATTTTTCACCTGTGATATCAGGGAAAATAAAGCTTTTTGATACAGATATTTTAATTCTATATACAAAGGGTATTTGGGAGAATGTGTCCGAGGGAGAAATTGATAAGATTTTTGAAAACAGTGGAAAAGACCCAAGCGAATGTCTCGGAGAAGTGGAAACTGCCCTACTCGATAAAAACAGAAAATATATTGACAATTATACCATTGCAGGAATTTATATTGATAAAGTATTTATTGAGTCGGACACAAAGAAGAAAAAAAGAAGAAGGCTTATTTTAATCGGTTCGATTGTTGCTGTAGTTTTAATTTTGGCGACATTTATTGCTTTTTATTTTTATAGTAGATATAGAAGAGAATTGAAAGAAGATATGGATACACATTATGATAAGATGCTTAAATTTATTGAAATGGAAAATTATAAAAAAGCGGATACAGAATGTGAAGAGTCTATAAAGAAGGCGGAAAGCCTAAGAGATAAGGAAATGAAAGATTTGCTTTATCACTATGAACAAGTTATAGAGGGAATACTTGAGGCGGATGAAAAATATGATGGGAAAAGTTATAGTGAAGCAAAATCTCTGTATGAGCTGGTGCTGGATGAAATTCCATATGCGGATAATGCCGGGCTTTCTTATGTAAAAGGAAAACTTGATTTTATATCAGGATATGAAAGCGTAAATCTGAGTCTGGATAATGGAGATATTCTTTTGGATTCCGAAATATATGATAGGGCAAGAGAAAGATACCTTGATGCCAAAAATGAGGCAAGAAAGATTGGATATGAAGAGGGAAAGTTAAAGGCAGAGGCAAAACTCTTAGCAGTGGATCAAGCTATTGCAAAGGATCAAGAGGGAAAACAAGTTGAAGCGGATAAACAGTCAAAGAACTTTCAATCGGCAAATGATATGTTAAGTGCAGGAGACGAGGCATTAAGTAAAGGAGATTTTTTGTCAGCAAGAGCAAATTATAATACAGCAAAGGATTTATTGGAAAAATCAGGCGAAAGTGCCGGACTTGCTGAAATCGAAGAAAAAATTTCTACAGCAGATAAGAAAATCAATGAAAGTGAAGAGGAGAAAAAGTCTGCAAACGGCTATGCAATTACAGGAGATGAGGCTTTTTTAAGAGGTGATTTTGAAACAGCAAGGGAAAACTATGAGTATGCAAGAAGACTTTATGTTAAGCTTAATGATGAGATAAACACCATCGAGATGGATAAAAAGCTTAATGATGTACAAAAAAGGATTGATGAGAAAAAACAGAAAGAAGCAGTACCCTCAACAGCAACTAATGAATCCACGGTACAGCAAACAAGCGAGTCGGAGTCTTCTTCCAACTGATATTATAGGAGTTGATACGGATATGGGATATTTAGGCGAATTTGATGTAAAAAAATATGTGAAGGACAGACTTTCCGAGATAAAGGATGAAGATGAATATGCTCTCGCCAAAAGTGTTTTGTATGAAGGCCTTTATAAGATGAGTGAAGTATTTGAAGAAAGATTCAAAACATTATACCAGAAAGTTTATGATGAACTGGAAGATAGGAAAGAAAATTATGAAATTGCAATAATGTTGCTTTCAAAAAAAGAAAAGGTATTTTTAAAACGATTTTATCCTATATCTGAGGAAGATGTATTAGAGGAGAATGATGCAATAGAGGAAAAACAAAGAGAAAACAATGTGAAAGCTGTATATTTAGATGCAACGGACAGTATTTGCAAAAATTTTTCAAAGGATAAATTGAGAGTTACTTTCACAAAAGAAAGAGAACAGGTGGAGATTTTTGTAAAGCCTAAGAAAGCTTTTCGATACAGGAGAGAAGTAGCCGATTTACATGAAACTTTCTCACACAACGGGCTTATATGGGATACTGTAAATACAGTATATATTGATCGTTTTTTTGATATTGACTTGTCAGATGTACCGGATGATGCAAGAGGAGTGGAAGTGGACTATGGGAAATACTCTGATATGATCAAAGAAGATATATATCCGGTATGGAATATAGAAAAAACTTTATTTAAAAGCAGCACTTTTTTGAGTCCATGTAACGACGGATTGTACTATGAGAGGGAGATGGTATTATCAAAAGATAAGGAAGTAGCATTAAGACTGATAGCAAAAACAGAAGGAATGGTCGGCATAAGACATGAAGATGAAAGAATTTTTATAAAGTCCTATGAGGAAAGCTACAGTGACCTTACCGGCTATAATATCTTTGATATTCGTTATACAAAAGAAGAATTACCCATAGATTTAATAAGTAACAAAAGAAAAGAAAACATGATTGGAAGATGGGAGAAAAATAGAAATGTAAAAATACATACTAAGGCAGAAATAGAAAGGATAATTGAAGAACTTGATATTTCAGATTATATATCTTTAAAATCCTGTGAAAGGTTTGAAGCTGTAGAGGAACAATTTTTAAAAGAAGATAAAATCTTACCTGACATGAATAGTTTTTTTGAGGGAGAGATTGCGATAAAGAAAGACAGCCCCAAATTAATTTTAAGGTTCCTAAGAAACAGTGACAGCAATCTTTGTGAGGGGATGGTAAGATACGCTGTTTCGCAGGTTGACCTTGGTTTTGATGAGTATAGTTGTGTAGGCGTTTTGGAAAATAGTTATATAAAGTAGGTGTAGGAAGCGAGAGCAAAGTATGAACTGTATATGGGAAATTGTATTAAAAGCAAAGAAAAACGGATATAAATTGGAGGAACTTAGATTTATAAACAGTAAAAGCCCCAGCCCGTATACGGAAAGTTCTTTTGATTTTTTAAATTATGATACAGTGGAAGATACGGAATTGGAAGTGAATCCTTTGTATCGTTTTTCAAATGAACTGGGTGATATATTTTTGCCGGATATAGTAGGATATGAAAATATACGAGAACTATTCCTGGATGTGATGATGCATTATATAGCAGTATGGGATCTTAGGAGCGGAACGGATAAAAAAGGAGCTTAGGGCGATGTATATCTTAAAAGAAGATTAGAGTCGGGTAGCATTTTTGAAGAGATTTAGAGAGACACTATTTTATCTTGGCTTTTGTAAAAAGGGACGGAAAAAGAAATTAATATTTTGTCCTGCTTGATTTATATAGCTGCGGTGATTATATCACCATTTTCTAAAAAAGACATTGAGAGAGCTTTATCCAAACT
>GL890596.1:0-2815 GCA_000209465.1 Lachnospiraceae oral taxon 107 str. F0167
TTTCCATAGGCTATGGTATGTTTTATATACCTGTAATGGATCCATATCTATCTCGGATGTCACTAAAAGATTATATCCTGCATATTTAAGATCTTCATCAATCTTAGACCTAGATTATTCATGGCAACATCATGAACATGGCTGAAAGCCATATAATTACTATATTTTAACAAAATATTGCTTTCACCTAGTAAGTGAATAAAAAAAGAGCGTCCATTTGTGGTAAAATTAAGGTGCTAAAACTCAATATAATCACACAAAGGAACCCTTTATGAGTATTGTAAACACCTTATCACTTGAAAGCAATAGAAAAATTAAAATTAATTTCGATGGAGGAGATTTATCCTCCGATGCAGGCTTACTTCTTATAAAAGAATTCGTAAGTAAACTTGGCATTGACAAACTTTTCTGTAAATCATTTAAGACCAATGATTCTGCATTATTCCGTTATCACACTGATAAAGAAAACCTTCTTCAGATGATATATATGATCATTGCAGGCTATTTTGAAGATGATTCTTCAGATGAACTTACAAATGATCCTGTGTTTAAAGCAGTGCTAAATAAAGACACTTTAGCATCACAACCAACCATTTCAAGATTTCATAATCGAATGGATGAGGATTCGCTGAACCGGTTCCTTTCAATAAATCAAATTCTTCGAAAGAAAGTTTATAGCATTCAGATTCCGGAAGCTATCATTTTGGATTTGGACTCAACACTTCTTAATGCCTATGGCAAACAGGAAGGTAGAGCATTTAACTTCCACTATCAAAGTAATGGTTACCATCCACTTGTTTGCTATGATGGACTCACAGGAGATTTGATTAAAATTCAGCTTCGTGATGGGACTCAGTATTCAAGCACAGGTGTTGTGGAATTTCTTCAGCCTATACTTGATGAATATCTTAAAGATTTTCCGGAAATTAAACTTCTCCTTCGTGGAGATAGTGGCTTTGCAACACTAAGTTTTATAAACAGTGTGAAGAAAACGGTACCGGCTATGTAATTCGTTTGAAAGAAAATGCTATACTTCGTGATAAGGCATCATATCTTGTAGATGAACTTGATGAAATCACAAAAAACAACAAAGTAGATTATGCTGTAGTTTATGGTGAATTCATGTATCAGGCAGGTCCTTGGCCTTATGAAAGACGTGTTGTCTGTAAAGTTGAAAAACCTGAAAACCAAATGACTTACATGTATACATTCATTGTTACAAATATGGAGTCATCCCCTGAATATCTTATCAAGTTCTATTGCAAAAGAGGCTTGATGGAAAACTTCATAAAGGAAAGTAAAACAGGTTTTGACTTTGCTTCTGTCAGCAGTCATACAAGAATTGTAAATGCCAACAGACTCCAAATACATGCACTTGCTTATAACATATTTAATTGGTTTAGACGATTAGCATTATCTGCAAATATGAGAAAACAACGAATTGATACTGTTCGTCTAAAACTGCTAAAGATTGCTGCAAAAGTAATTCGTTCAGCAAGGTATATAACATTCAAGCTGTGTAGCAGTTGCCCGTATAAGGATGAGTTCTATGAGACTATATCAAATATTAGCAAGCTATATGTACAACTCGAATAGCAACTAATAACGAACCTTGAGAGCTTAATAACTACTCAAAAACACTACCTAGGGGAAGTCTGCCCATTTTTAGGTGTATTAAGTCAGTTATAGCGTCATTGGTCAAGTTTAAAGATTTATAGCATGGTAATTAACTAAAATATTGTACCGTGAATAATTCAGGTATAATATTTTAATCTGACAACCATCCGCAGCTACCTCTCTGTTTATCAATAACTGTTTTATTATCCGTACCTACCAATCAATTCCGTAAAATATGTCTCCATTTTCCCACTTAACCGTTCTTATCTTATTTCCTGTATTTAAATCAACTATAAAAAAACTCATTCTATATCCGCTTGACCAAAAAATGGAATATCTCCTACCGTATATAATACATACTTCTCATCCTTTGAAAGCTTAATATCTAAAAGCTCTTTTCCCAACAGATTTTGATTAACAACACACATCCTTTCCTTCATATTCCAATCATATATGCATATTTGCGGATCATCATAATACACTATTTTCTCCTTGTCATATGTCATATCTATATTCCCATCAAAGTCAAGTACTCCCACTCTCTCGGTAGGCAATATATTCTCTTCATCAACCACTTTACATTTTTTATAATCAGTGCTTTCAATTTTATATTTTGAAATACTTTTTTCTGATTCCACGAACAATAAATCTTCCGAATCTCTACCTTCAATAAAATAACAATAATTCCTACCGTCAGAACTGTATAATATATGCATATTCCAAACACCATTTTCTTTGACAATATAACAGAGTTTATCTCTCCAATCTCCCCAGAAGAAAGTATATCCGTCCTTAAAGTATTTTGGCATATGCAGATTAGATGTATCAAAGGAGCTATATTTAATTTCATCTAAACCTATATCTTTGGCACAGTTATTTAAAGTTTCCAAATCTATAATAGGATTATATGTATAATCTCTCATATTAAGTTCTACCAAGCCCTGAAAGTCATCCTCCCATTTTACAGCAATGATAGTTTCATAATTCTCACTATATGACAGTTCTTGTAAAATATTCTCTGAAATTTTTTCAAAGCTTTTCTTTCCGACACTATATTTATACGTTCCCTTATCTCCACCGGAAAATTCTGCAGAAAATACTATATCAGGTTGTTTTTCTACTTTTTGAATCATATGATAATCAATATATTTTTATACAGGAACCATATACTACCAAGAAATATTAAACATATAAATAT
>GL890596.1:3449-11225 GCA_000209465.1 Lachnospiraceae oral taxon 107 str. F0167
CTCATATTAAGTTCTACCAAGCCCTGAAAGTCATCCTCCCATTTTACAGCAATGATAGTTTCATAATTCTCACTATATGACAGTTCTTGTAAAATATTCTCTGTAAATTTTTTCAAAGCTTTTCTTTCCGACACTATATTTATACGTTCCCTTATCTCCACCGGAAAATTCTGCAGAAAATACTATATCAGGTTGTTTTTCTACTTTTTGAATCATATGATAATCAATATATTTTTTATACAGGAACCATATACTACCAAGAAATATTAAACATATAAATATTTTTATTGCTATTTTCTTCATATACTATACCTCTTAATCTATGGTTATACATTTTTGCACTCATAGATTTCATTCCAAATTTCTTTTAAATCTCCTGTATCATATTCGTGGTCTCTTGTTGTTCTCCGATATTATAAATTACTAATTACCAATCAATCTCATAAAATCTATCAACTGTATTCCCTTATGTGCTTTTGAAAGCAGATTTTAAACATCAGTCACGAAAATTTTTACTCCGTATCCTCACCACTTCAGCTTCATAGTTTCTTACTTTTAGAGGGATGATTTGCTTATCATAATAATTTTTCATAGTGTTACCTTTATTATAATTCTAGTAGTATTTTATTCTTGCTTTTCCGTTATAAATAAACATTCCATTCAAATGATTTGGTACAGCTATATTTTTATAATTATCAAATATGCCGTCACCAAATACCTCCTGTGAAACTCGTTCTACACTTTCAGGAACATAAATTTCTCTTAAATTTTTACAAGATGAGAACACATCATACCCCAAATATTGCACACCGTCAGGTATAACAACAAAGGATAAATTACTACAATTTTCAAATGCCCTACCACCAATTATTTTAATTCCCTTTGCAAAATCTAAACTGTAAATTTTCGTACCTTCAAAAGCTAAATCTCCTATCATGGTCGTACCCTCTTTAATCTGTATATCGGTCTTTTTCTTATCTAAGCATTCTATAAGTACATTGCCTACATATTTACATCCGCCCACTTCTTCTTGGCTACTGTACCAAGGGGTATCATCTAATGCATTATAACCGACAAAACTTACACCGGAAGAATCTCCTATATCAGTCAATTTTTTACAGCCCTCAAAAGCTCCATCACCTATATATCTTGTTTTATAATTTAAATTAATCGACCTTAAATTTTTACATTCACCAAATGAATTATCTAAAATATCTTTTAAGTCTGATCCCAATACCACTTCCTTTAAATTTTTACATTGATAAAAACTATATTGCGGTAACGCCCCTAGCTTATTTGATAATACTATTCTTTCAAGAGAATCACATGCTTCAAATACTTTATTTCCCATTAACTCCACATTATCCGGTATATCTATATATGACAGTTTTTGGCAACAACTGAATGCAGATCCCCCTATAACTGTTAAGCTTTCTGGAAGAACAACTTCCTCAAGTGTAGGCGAGTCAAAAAAAGCTCCTCCTGCTATACTTTTAATCCCGTTTTTAACTGTTACCTTCTTCTCATTTCCTTCATACTTCATTAAAATATTTGAAAAATATTTATATCCGTCATCTGTCGGAAGTTTTGATAACCATAAAGTATTTATAAAAGCTCCTGCCCCCAACAAAATATCTTCTCTGTTTAATACAACTTCTTTCAAGTTTTTACAATCCATAAAGGCTCGACTTCCTATATTTTGAGTATTAAAAGGTATATAAATCTTTTCAAGACTTGTACAATTATAAAAAGCTTCATCCTGTATTTCCTTTGAGTTTTCTGATAATTGTACCTCTTTTAGTGAAGTGCAATTTTTAAAAGTCATTAAACCTATATATGTTTTTGATTCTGAAAAATCAACTTTTTTTAAGTTTACACAATCTGCAAAACTTCCCCAAGTTAAATATTCCAAGGAATCCGGAAATACTATATCTTCTAAACTCTCACATCTAAGAAACGAGAAAGAGCCTATTTTCTTTAGCCCTTGTGAAAATTTAATTTTCTTCAACCCGGTACAACCTGCAAAAGCATATTCTTCTATGCTAACAAGTGATTCAGGCAAAACCACCTCTTCAATATCTGTATTATCTATAAAAGCATTTTTACCTATAACTTTGACTCCATCAGGTATTATTAGTGTCTTGTAATTATTATCTTTATTTATAATACCTCTTTTTATTCCCCTTACAGTACTATTGTATATAACCATATGTTCAAATAATATATTTCTTACACAATATTGTAATGCAGAAATAAAAATCATTATAAGCATAAAGGTAATAATCACCCTTTTTTTCATATATTTTCCCATTAATAATTTCACTTTTCCACCCTTTCTATGCATTATTTATTAGCCAACATTTCTCAAACACTCTACAAACTTTACATAAGCACTTCCTTTTGATAAAGATATTCGACATACAATGGCTTTGACTTGTACTATTTATAAATCTAAGTTACTCCCACTTTTTGTCTGTTTTCTTTACTTTTAGTACAATCTCCCCTATATAGTTAATAATTTACTCATTTTTTGTTTTTTCTAAAACCCTCTAATATTTATTCACTTAACAATATCTACTACTTTACCCTATTTCTATATCTTTATGTCTTTTAATTCAATTTGTCTATAAATAAATCAAAACTATATAGCAATTTTTTCCAATAGTAATGACTTCTACATCCTACTCTATATATATCAGCTTAACATTTTCATTAAATTCAATACTGTCGGCTATCGTCTTACTTACTGTAACTTCTTTTAATTTTTTACAATTTAAAAATATTTCGCTTCCAACAACGTCTATAGACTTTGGCATATAAACCTTTTCCAGACTTTTACAATCAAAAAAGCATCTGTAGCCTATATCATATACCCCATCCGGAAGATCTACAGTTTTTAAATTTTCACATTCGCCAAAAACCATTGAACCAATTACTCTTAATTCTTTTGGAAATACCACACTTTCTATCTTAGAATGGTAAAAGGCATGATCTGCTATACTGACTGTCCCCTCTTTTATAACAACCTCCTGCCTTTCTTTATCCAAGGCTTCTATAAGATGATTACTCACATATTTGCAGCCATACTCATCCTCTATAATATTATTGTAGAATTTTGTATCTTGAAATGCATACCCTATATATTCAGGACACCCTTCAAACTTTACATCTTCTAAGTTTATACAACCTGAAAAAGTTCCCCATTCTACTTGTTCGACCTTATTTGGAATTAGTATGTTTTCTAATTCAATGCAACCATTAAATGCTTCTTTACCTATGTATTTAAGATTTTTAGGCAATACTATCCTATTCAGTTTCTCACAACCTTTAAATGCCCAACCGGGTATATCCATTACTAAATCCGGTATTGATATGTCAGTCAGACTTTTACAATTATAAAATGCTGAAAACCCCATATGTTCAACACTCTCTGGTATAAAAATATCTTCAAGATTTATACATTCTTCAAAAGTACTGTCCTCTATATATTTTAAACCTTCCGGTAAAGAAATACTTTTTAGGTTCTTTGAATACCTAAATGCTCCACTTGCAATCACTGTAATGTCATTCGGTATTATAATATCTTCTTCACTATCAATCGATTTTAACAAAATATGCTTATAACATTTTAATCCGTATTGGCTTGTAGGCAACCTTTTAAGCCACTTCGTTTCTTCAAAAGCATATTCACCAATTTGAGTAATGCTGTTTGGTATATTTATTTCTATAAGGTTATAACATCCGCTAAAAGCACTTCCTTCTATGACCTCAACATTTACTAATTGTATGATTTCAAGATTTTTACATTCAGAAAATGTTGCCTGCCTTATAATATTTAAATTTTCAGGTAATATCACTTTCTTCAAGTTTGTGCATTCAAAAAATGCTTCTTCACCAATATTAGTTACAGAAGATGGTAACTCCACAAACTCAAGCATGGAACAATTACTAAAAGCACCATACTCAATTGTTTCCAGAGATTCAGCAAAATTTATACTACTCAAATTAGTGCAGTTTTTAAAAGCATATTCGTGTATTATTTCTACACTCTCAGGCATATGTACTTCTTTAATAAAAATACAATTTGCAAAAGCACCATACATTATCTCTGTCGTACCTTCAGGTATAGTTATAATCATATCTCTTTTTACTTTTTCTACTATACCCCATTTGTAGCCAATAACTTTGTTATTTTTTATAACTATATGTCCCCTAAAATTTAATACTGTGTAGAGAATACAAATAACAATTATACTGTAAATAACTATGCATAAAAAACCGTCTTCGAATTTCTTATTCGAATTCTTCAACATATAGTTTCTCATAGTAACCCTCTCAATAAATTCAACTTAATAATACTCTATAATAACTCCGGACTCATATTTAATATCCAAAGGAAAACTTTCAGGAAATTCTATGTACTGCAAATTGCTGCATCCTGCAAAAGCAGTTATTTCAATATTTTCCGGTTTTTTATTTAAATGTACTGTTTTTAAGTTTTCACAACTTTCAAAGCAAAACAGTGGGATTTCTGCTAAATTTTCCGACAACTCTACTTCTTTTAAATTTTTACATCCGGAAAATGCAGCTGAATTAATCTTAACTACACTGTTAGGTATACTGATTTTTTTTGGTTCAGAACAATTTTTAAAAGCACCCTCTCCAATTTCCCTTACCCCATCAGGAATTTTAATTTCCTTCTTTGGCATTATATATGCCGAAATACCCATTTTATATTTAACTAAAACATTATTTTCAATTATGAATTTAGATTGAAAATTTAAAAGTGATATAGAATAAGATAACAACTACCAAAAAACCAATTAAAATATTTTTATTTCTTTTCCTGATACTGTTCACTATAATTACTTCCTCTTAATTTATATCTTCCGGATCAAATGCTATTTCTTCTATTTCCGTTATATTATTTGATAATTGTATATTTTCTAAAGAAATACATTGTTTTTAATTATTACCCTACACTTCAAATTTGATAATATAATATAAAGGGTAAGGCAAACTAAAAGTATTATAAATATATATTTATGCTTTTTAAAAATTTTAGCCATATCATATGCTCCTATAATATATTTCCCATATACAGTTCAGATCCTACTATTAGCATAACTATCAATAAATACATCTTTTACCTGACATTTTATAATTCTCCATTCATTTATATGGTGCTAATATTTTACTTTTTATCTCGGAAAGTCTACCCTTCACATATTTTTACACGCTCATAATATTATCTTAATTATATCAAATACTATAATATTTTCCATCTGTTTTTTGTTGCATTTTTATAATATATATTCATATAAATCACTTCTTCATCACAATAAATCACCATATTTCCGGGCATATATTTTACTCGCACCAAAAAAGGACAACTTTCATTGTCCTTTTTATACTCACTGATAAATTGGTAAGTTCCTCAGCTGCCGGGGCATCCCTGAAGTTTTGATAGGTACAGATTCCAAATCCCAAAACTTCATATGTTTCTATTGAATCCCTTACCCGTGACTCCGGGATATATATACCTAATAAATTATCAAAGTACTGCTCCTTGCTAAAAGCTTCAAGTCTGCCTTCTATATAGTACCCCATATCCAAATACATAGTTTCTTACTTTTAGATGGATGATTTGCTTATCATAATAATTTGCCCATTTAATCTATATATCTCACTTTCTTATCGCTGATATACCAAAATTTATCTGCAACTTCCTTTGTCATAACAACTTCCTTTAATCTGTCACAGCCTACAAATGACAGCTCTCCTATTTCCTCCACACTTTCAGGTATATAAATATATTCTAATTTGTCGCAAAATTGAAATTCATAATCTCCTATGTATATCAAATTTTGAGGTAATTCAACCCTTCTTAAGTTTTTACAAAACGAGAAGGCAAAATCTCCAATATATTTTAATTCCTCCGGAAATAGCACTTTTTCAAAAGATCCCTCCGAAAAGGCTCCATTAGCTATACTAACTGTTCCTTCCTTTATAATTATTTCTTTTTTCCCTTTATCCACAAAACCTACGATATGAGTTTGTATATATTTGCCTCCATATTGATCTTCTTCAATGTTGTCATAATATTTTGTCTCATAAAACGAACTCCCTATATACTCAGGATTACCTTCAAATTTTACATCCTCTAAATTTGTACATCCTCCAAAAGCTCCTTTTTCTATTCGTTTTACATTTGTGGGAATTATTATTTTTTTTAGAGAACTGCAACCTTCAAATGTGTTTTCTCCAATGTATTCCAATTCCTTTGGCAACTCTATTTCAGATAAATTTTCACACTTATAAAATGCACTCTCACCTATTTCTTTTACAGACTCCGGTATCATAATACTCTTCAAGTTTTTGCAATTATCAAATGCCGATTGCCCTATCCAATTCACACCGGAAGGTATTTCTATACTTTCAAGATTAATGCAATTTTGAAAAGTATACTCTTCTATACACTTTATATTATTTGGTAAAATAATACTTTCCAGCTTTTCAAAGTCTTGAAATACACCTCCGACTATAAAGTTTATATTTGGGTTAATTACTAGATTTTCCTGTATATCTGTTGCCTCTAATAAAATATCTCTATAAATTTTTAATCCGTCTTCATTTACAGGTGTATTTTCAATCCACTTTGTTTCTGAAAAGCATTTAAAGCCAAACTTTTCTACACTGTCAGGTATATTCAATATTTCCAAATTATGACATTTGCTAAGGGCACCATTTCCTATTTCTGTGACTCCCTCAGGTATATCTATTTCTTTTAATGAATAGCAACCGCACAAAGTTTCTGCCTCTATATTTGTAAGATTTTTAGACAACTTTATATTCTCCAACTCACCACAATATTCAAAAGCACAAGCACCAACCTCCGTTACAGAATCCGGCATAATTACATCCTTGAGCTTTGTTCCTGAAAAACTAAATTCACCTATATTTTTAAGTGAATCCGGAAATACTATACCTTCTAAACTTTTACAATTATAAAATGCATGATCTCCCACCTGCTCCAAATTGTCCGTTAAATCTACAACTTTTAACTTTTCACAATTTTCAAACGCTTGATTTCCTATTCTCATTATAGATGAAGATAAATTAATGTACTCAAGGTTTTTACATTCAGAAAATGTACCGTCTTTAATATATTCTACCGATTGCGGTAATTTAACTGATTTTAAAGCAGTATTTGAAAAGCTGAACTTGCCTATACTTTTAAGTGAAGAGGGAAATTCTATAATATCTAAGTTTTCACATTCAAAGAAAGCATAGTAACCTATTTCTTCCAGTTTATCAGGTAAATTTATACTATCTAAACTTGTACACTTATAAAAAGCCCCTTTCTTTATTATTTCTAAAGAGCCGATTATATTAACTTCCTTTAAGTTACTACAATTTATAAATGCAAACTCACCTATTTTTTTCACCCCCGAAGGTATAATTATTTTATCGATTAAATCATTATTTGCAAAAGCACGGTTGCCGATTTCCGTAACATCTTCAGGTATTGTTATATCTATTTCCTTTTTTACTCTATCTATTATCCCCACTCTATATCTCAGTACAACACCTTTTTTTATTACCAGATGTCCTCTTAAGTTCATTACTATTGATAACATAATAAACAGTGCTATAAATACAACAACAACTTTAGCTTTTTTATTCTTTACATTTTTTCTCAGCATTGGATTCCCTTCCCAAAGCACTTTAATGCACTAGTTATTCATTTCCCCTATGATTTTATGCTTTATAAAA
>GL890596.1:11594-31299 GCA_000209465.1 Lachnospiraceae oral taxon 107 str. F0167
ATTAAATCATTTATTTGACAAAAGCACGGTTGCCGTATTTCCGTAACATCTTCAGGTATTGTTATATCTATTTCCTTTTTTACTCTATCTATTATCCCCACTCTATATCTCAGTACAACTACCTTTTTTTATTACCAGATGTCCTCTTAAGTTCATTACTATTGATAACATAATAAACAGTGCTATAAATACAACAACAACTTTAGCTTTTTTATTCTTTACATTTTTTCTCAGCATTGGATTCCCTTCCCAAAGCACTTTAATGCACTAGTTATTCATTTCCCCTATGATTTTATGCTTTATAAAATCATCAGTCTTACGCATATTAATATTTTCCTTATCTTGACTGTAATATATAACCTCGAAATGTGAACTACAGGATGCTCTTGATTTTTTTAATTTCTAAATCCCTATATTACTGTAATCCATATTAAACTTTACTTTTTTATATCAGCCGGACTAAGATTATCATTACTTTCAAGAATAATATGTTTCCTGATTCTGTATCAACCGGATAGAAAGTTCTTCTATAAAAGCTCCCACCAAAGAATGGATTGTCACCTACTGTATAAAGCATATATTTCCCAAACATCTGATAAGTGTTATATTTATTATAAAGGTAGTATATACTCCCGATTATTATCAAAAATACAAGTGCTTTTAGTACTTTTTTCTTCATAACCATCCCCTTAATCTACTGTAGTACAATCCTTGCTCTTATGGATTTCATCCCAAACTTCTTTGAAATCACCATATTTTGCATTTGAATATATTCCCCCCTGCTTGCATCCATCTTACGGTATTTTGAATAATCTTCTCTATCATCCCCATCTCCGTTTGTATTTAAAATTTTTTCCTTTAAAATTTAGAAACAAAATTATTTAGTGCTTGCATTTTTTTTACCTTCTAATTACCAATCAATACCGTAAAATGTATCGCCTTTTTCCCACTTATCCAATCGGATTTTATTTCCTGTCTTAATATCTACTATGTAAAAATTTAATCTATATCCATCTGTCCAAAAAAAAGGAATATCTCCTACTGCATAAAATATATACCTCTCATCCGGTGAAAACTTGATGTATACAATATCCTGCCATAATAAATGCTGACTGTTAACATAGTTCGTATTCTTTGCATCAAAATCATAAATATACATATTGGGTTTCTCATAATATAAAATCCTATTTATATCATTAGATATGTCCATATTACCGGTTGAACTGCTGAAGTTCTTTCTTGGAGTGATTAATAACTCTTCTTTCCCAAAAATCTCTAAATTATTTTTATTAATATCTATTCTCTCAATCTTTTGGCTATAAATTTCATATCGTGATTCTACAAATAATAAGTCTTCATTATTTTTTTCCTTAATATGATAACTATAATTTCCATGCTCAGATCTATATAACACCTTCATTTTACAAACATCATTTTGTTTGTTAGCATAACAAATTGTATCTTTTGCATGTTCCCAAAAAAATGTATACCCGTCTTTATAAAACCGTGGCATATGTATATTGGAAACCCCGGGCATAATGTATTTAATATCATCCAATCCTATTTCTTTAGCACATTTATTTAATTCTTCTAACTCTATAATCGGCTTGAATGTATAGTTTTTCATATCCAACTCAGCCAATCCTTGAAACCTGTCTTCCCATACCACACCAACAATCTTTTCATAATCATTGCTATATGATAATTCCTGAAAAGCATAATCCGAAATTTTTTCAGCTTTTCCGGTCTTTATATCATATTTAAATGTGCCTTTATCTCCATCTTTAAATCTTGCTGAAAACACTATAGCCGGTTGCTTTATTTCTTTGATCATCTTATAGTTGATATATATCTTATATATACAAAAAACACATACTATGAACATAATAAAAATAAATAATTTAATTGTTCTTTTCTTCATATATACTCCATCTTAATCTACTGTAGTCATCATAATCTTCCAGCCTTATAACCTCACCGGTTTTCAAATCTATGTTTAAACAAAGGCACATATAATGCGGTCTATTGGCTTTCCTTACTACTACAAATCCATCATATTTTATACTAAGATAGCTTTTATCACTATAAATAATTGAATAATTGCTACTTACTTTTAGACTGGTATAAACAAAGATATCGTAGTATGTACCTGTTGATATAACTCCTATCTTCATTCTATATCGGTCTGTATTCCATTTGCAATTTTTGTTACTCATTTAACAGAGAGAGTCGGTTCTTCATTATTTTATTGCATTAAGTAGCAGTCCAATTTCTAAATGTCTGCTGCTTAATTCACTTTTGCTATTCTTAAACATATATAAATTCTTCGATAAAATCTTATATTATACACTTTTTACTAATATTTATCTTGTCACAGCAGCAGATCACTATCTAATATATAGTAATTATAAACCATCAATATACTCACTCAACTTATCAATATTATATATCTCAATATCATTTAACATGTTTTCTGAAAAATCATAGTCTTCTTTATACCATGCTGTTGCTTTGTTGAAATATTCATATTCAAATGTTCCCTTCTCATATGGTTTTCCATGTCTTGCATATATTTCCTCCATTGCCAGATAAGCTGTCAATTTGGTAAATAATTCCGGAAACTCTCCATTTATAAATTCTCCAAACTTTAGCTTGTCACTATTTGGTAAAATCTCATTATATGAAATTTGTAGGATATCCATTGGTATTCTATCACCGCTTGATGAAACTCCGAATCTCTCTACGAACTGCTCATAATCCGACTTTGTTTTACAATAATTGTCTAAAAGATACATCCTTTTTCCAAGCCCATAAAATACAATATCATTATACCAATGAGATATCTTACTTATTCTCCAATTTCCGTTATCATCCTTAGTAAATACTATCTCTCCATAATCTTGCTTTGGTAAAGTATCCGATATAACAACATGATATATAAAAGGCACCTCCAAATGAAGTTCGTTATTGCCAACTGATTTCAGTCTGAAATCTCCTTGTGTATCAATGGCATATCTTAATCCATACCCTGTCTTCTCATCTCTTTCCACCTGCTGTGCCATTCCACGACCATATCTGCTGATTTCATACATTTGTGTAAAATATGCATATGTTTCATCAGTCATATAATTCAGATGTAATTGTTCGAGCCTCTTTTCATCCTCTTTCCTGCTAAAATAGTATTTATCAAAACCATCTGAATCCCTGTAAGCAATTCCTGAATCCCCAAGTTCTATCTCTTTTTCCATAAAAGTGACTATCTCCTTAATGAGATCCTGTGCTTCTTCTAATCCAATTTCATCGCTCACTCCATAATCAAGTCTCATATCTGCAACTTTATTGCTTTGTACACAAGAGCACACTACAATTGCCACACAAAATATCAAAATAAAGTATTTCATCAGTTAGTTCTACCTCCTCTACAAATATCCCTGCTATGAAAAGTAATGTTAATATTGATGTTACAGAAATAATTGCTATTGACTTTTTTCAAAACTTTCATTCACCTCCAACTTTTACACCTCTCTGATATTCATAGGTTCTATATGTCATAGTAAACAATTCTCTAATACCTATTGTTCCACTCTCATGTATAACATTTTCTGTTCCATCACCCATTTCGAATGTTATCCTACCATTTAAGCCCGATCCATCTAAACCAACCAAAGAAAGAGCATACAGATAGTATTCACCATTTTTCGTTACTTTATTCATATAAACTACCAGTTCATCCAAATTCTTTATTTCTTCAAACTCCTCCATACCTTCGCCCTCTGATATGGTCTTTGGTGGGATAGGAATTCCTGCTCCGTTCTCTCCACTTATCCTTATATTCTTCATATTGTCATTAAAATTATATATATATTTCTGAATATTTTTATTTTCTATAATTTTATAGTTGTAAAGAATCTGCTTCTCCCCTGATATATAATCTGTAATATCCTGAGTAACTGTGTCAAGCAAACTTGTATTATCCCCATTAATAACCCAAGTATTCCCCTTATTGTCACTGCACTCCAAGTCCATTCCAAGTGTATCTGCCAAAGTTACTGTAATAGATATTTCTTCATAGTATTTACGTGCCCTATCTTTTCTTTTTTTATCCAAATACTCTACACCAACTATTGCTATAAACAGTACTGTTAATATTGATGTTACAGCAATAATTGCTATTAACTTTTTTTAAATATTTTCATTCACGGTCAACTTTTATACCTCGCTGATATCCATAGGTTCTATATGGTAATGTGTTTAGATTACCTTATTAGTAAGTCATATTTAAGTACTGCTTGATCTTATCTTCAAATCAGGCAAAACTTATTTGTTTTTTCTGCTTATATTCCCTTTTTCTATAAAATTACAACCACAAAATTCATCATTTTTTGGTAGTAACCTTTACTCCCAATTCTCAAATAAATCAAACAAACTAAGCCTTCCTGAATCTCTCAATATTTTCTCTTCTCCATTATCTGATATATATGTTATTCTACCACATATATATCTAAAAGCACCGGTTCCGTTTCTATTACTCTGATATTTCCTTCACTATCTATATACTCCATATTTGCACCGGCATACAGCATCATTCTGTATTTCTTCCAGCCATCTTTCATAAATTCCAATTCTTCTTTTTTTCTCATATCTTCCAGTTTTTTAGCTCTTTGCTTAAATAAGTGATTTCCATATATTAATAATGCTAAGAAAAATATTATGAAGCATAAAATCCACCTGGACTTTAATTTGTTTCCCATTACAGTGATACCTCCTCATAAAGCTATTCCTTATACTCATCCTTCAATAAACTAAATAAATTAACTAAGCTAATCCATTCATCCTGATTCTTTTTTTGCTATATGCTCCTATATAACCTATCCGTATTTTATCCCAAATATACTTCTCTTCCCTGATGGGTTATTCCGTCATTCATTTCTATCTGAGTTCCGTTTTGTATTATTTGTACTGATGCCGGGGATATCAAGCTTTTGCCTGCTTTCATCTTTAAATATCTCTGTTTTTGTCTTTAGCTTATACATTACACTACAACACTTCAAATAATTTTCTAAAAGATATTTTCCCATATTCTTTTATTACTTTTTCTTTTCCATTTCCGTAGTCATAGATAAACTTTGTAAATCGTGCTGTCCTATCATGCCCTATTATATTAAGTTCATCAATGTACAGTACATTAAACTCACTTTTCTTATACATATATCTACATAATTCATCCAGATTTTTTACTTCCTTAAATTCTTCCAACCCTTCACTCTCAGAGATTGTCTTGTATCTTTTCTCAGGTTCATTCCATACTTTTATATGAGACATATTATCGTTGAATATCTCTATCCTCCTAACTGTATTTTCTCCCTCTATCAGTTTAAATTGTCCCAGTGTCTTTATCTCTCCCTTTATATATTTGTCGGATACTTCTTCACACTTATCGACCAACATAGTTTCATTGTCAAAATAAAACACACTTCCATCAGTAGCGACATACTCCAATTTAGCTTCTGTGGCTTGCTGTAATTCATATTTTCTTACTCCATCATAAAAAAATTCTATAGAAGCTTCACTACGCATATTTATTAAACTTTGTAAGTAAATTCTATATCTATAAACAGAATAACAAACAATACATACTAAAGTAACTATTCCCAAAAAAACAACTAATCTTACCGTTCTCCCTTTTTTATCCAAGTTAATCCTCCAGCTATTAATTTCAGTATTATCACAAGCACTCACACTTCATACCTGAAAAGCATTTTGAACATATACATTTTGCTCAATTACATCAGTAAATTTTACTTTTACCCTATACCAACTTCCGTCATACAACATCATTATGTATTTCTTTCAGCCATCTTATATAAATTCTAATGATTCTTTTTCTCATCCTTTTATGGTCCAATTGCTCATCTCTCAAAGAATTATTTTTAAATAATTCTAATATTCCCATTACATCATTTTCTTCTAAAATCTTTTCTTCTCCATTTCAATAGTCATATATTATTTTGCCGGTTACTCAGTATTTACCTGGCAACTGTAGCATCCTATTATAAAAATTTCTGTTTAAATAACATAGTTAAGAAACTATAATATTCATTATTAACCCGCCCATGATATTTCTTCTCCATCAAAATAATCAACTAATCTCTCTTCCTCTATATAAAATTCACCTGTAGTACTTTCATAATCGTCTTTTGTTGCATTAATATATCCTTTATCACCATTCTCCATTCTAAAATATATTAAGTTTTGCATATCTGTTTCGTATAAATACAAAGCCTCCCCTTTCTGATATGTAGTTATTTCATAAGCAGCTGCTTTATCATTATACTTATATGCTTTAAGCTCTTTCACTAATGTATGCTTAGAATCATTTATAATGTAATTACCTTCTAAAATAAGGTTCAAATCAGAATTTATTAAATATATGCCTGTTGTATTTTGAAAACCTATAATATATTTTCTATCTTCCACATATAAACCCGAATTTTGATATGCAGATTTTATATATCCGTCTACAGTTGACATATATACTATATTGTCTTTATTCAATCTATAGAACTCACTTATTCGTGTATCATTAACATAGTGAATTGCTATGCCAATACAATAATTACCATTGTAATCATTTATAATTACACTTTTCACACCCTCTTCACCATAGCCTATTGTTTTTTTATGATTATTTACCTCTAGCGATGTATAGCCATCCACATCAATAAATACCTTTACTGAATCCGTCTCACCATCATTATCAATATCAATTTCGTATTTCTTATCATATTCTATAAAATTTACAGCATATCCATCTTTATTAATTTCATTTGCAATATCTTTTTTATATATACTACAGCTGTTTATTATAAATAAAAGCAATATGCTTACAGTTATCCATCTTATCTTATTCATACACTCTCCCTTTCAGACAGATACTTTAAAGTGTTTTACCGGCACTGCCGAGGTTTAATTCGCCATCTTCCCGACTTCTTAATCAGCTCCCGTTATTTTGATACTTTAAGAAACTTTTATTTATACACTCCCCTCTCTTATTTTATAAATATTTTTACACGCTCATAATATTATCTTAATTATATCAAATCATATTATATTTTTCATTCATTTTTTGTTCTATTTTTATAATATATATTCAAATAAACATAAGTGCATAACAATATGATATCTTATTTTTTTTAAATATCCTACAAAATCCGATACACTCATTTTTGGTAGAATCTCTACTATGTCTTGGTACAAACACTATATGATACTTACAATACCCTGATGTATGTGATAAACTACTACTATCAATTTGGATACCATCTTGCATATATTTATTGGTTGGTGAATCTTTAAATTAGAGATTTTTATATAATGTTTAAGCTATTTCAACCACTCGCATAGCATGTGAGAAAGGCAAAAAGATTCCGAACAAAAATGACACCGAGAGTTTACCAAAACGGACAAACAACTTTTTGAAATGGTATAAACTGCCAAAATACATAAAGACTAAGGCTATTATACTTGCCATCATTTTTTAAAGTCGTGTTACAATTGCCGAGATGACAAAGATTACAGCGTTAAGTTGGCGAACTGTGAAGAGACATCAGAAAGAATTACAGGATTATGGTGCCTTAAGAAGAGAATGGAGCGGTTAGATGAGGGATATTAATAACTTACCGGCTTGGGAAGGGCTATTTAAGAAAATTGTCTGGAGGCAGCTGGGTGATATAAAAGATAAGGATATTTTGGATTTTGGAAGCGGTGAGGGCATTACTTCAGATCATTTTGCAGAAACTAATCGTGTGGTTGCTGTAGAGCCGTTTGAGGATATGCTTAAGAATGCATGGACAAATCATAAATATAGGCAGGTTGTTGGTGATATTAAAGCACTTTCCGAGTTTGAGGACAACAGTTTTGACATAATCATCTGCCACAATGTTCTTGAATATATGGATGATAAAGAAAGTGTGTTTCAAGAATTTATAAGATTACTTAAATCGGACGGCTTTATTTCATTAGTAAAGCATAATCGAAATGGGAGAGTCATGCAAATGGCTGTCCTTCTTGATGATTTTGAAAAGGCAAATGCACTTCTTAATGGAGAGGACAGCAAGGCTTCTAAATTTGGTACCATAAGATATTATGAGGACTCTGATGTGACAAAGTGGCACTCGGACATATATATTGATCAAATCTACGGAATACGAACGTTCTGGGATCTTCAACAGAATCAAGAAAAACATTCGGATGAATGCTGGCAAGAGAACATGATGCAACTGGAAATGAGGGTTTCTAAAATACATGATTTCATCAACATTGCATTCTTTCATCATATGATAATAAAAAAGGTATTTTGACCATAAAAAGGTGAAGCTAATATTTTATGACAACTATTTCCCCATCCAGGTAATCAATATTTCCCATCATAGGGCATACCTTATTTTTAAAGCATACCCCATACTGCTCTGTAATATGTTATTACATTCAAAAATATTTCTCTATCCTTTTCATAATCTTTCACATCCGGAAGGAAGATCTCACCCGGTTCATTAGCAAAACCTTTGTACTTTTAATGCAATCTCCCATAAACAGTTCCTGTTTTGCTCTTTTTTACAATTGTAGTTTAAGTGGTGGTTTATACATAATTTTCTAGTAAAACACTAATTTGGGTGTTTTGATTCCATATGTCGCAATCCAGTGGTACTCTCCCCTCAATCTCTCAGGTAATTCAATTTCCTTTAATAAATAACATTCTCTAATAGCATATAAATCAAGATATTCCACATTTTTCGGTATTTTTATTTTAGTGAAAGAACAATCACCAAAAGAGTACGCATATATTGTTTTTAAGCTGTCAGGCAAATCAATATTTTCCATCTTTTTACATCCTACAAATGTAAAAGGTTTAATTTCTTTTAATTTGATACCTTCTTCAAAATCCACTTTTCTTAAATTTGAACATAGAAAAAATGCATAGGAGTCTATTATTTCTACACTTTTAGGAATATATACCTCTTCAATATCCTTTCTATTCTTAAAAGCCTGTGCACCAATCAATCCGGTTCCTGCTTTAATATAGATTATTGAACTTCCGTTATTTTCAGAAGTTAAAAGTATATTTTGTACATACTTACATCCATATTCATCAGGTTTTATATTATTTAAGTACTTCGTATTTTCAAAACTGTATCCGGAAATCCTTTCTATTCCTGATGGTAAATTAATATCGGACAAGTCCTTGCAATTATTAAATGCTCCTTCTCCAATTTCAGTTATACTTTCAGGCAAGCTGACTTCCTCTACACCGGCCCCCGCAAAGGAATCTGCTCCTATTCTTTTCAATCCTTCTTTAATATCTATCTTTTTCAATGCCTTACAATTCTTAAAGCATTTGTCTCCAATTTCAATTATTCCCTCAGGCAGTCCAACTTCTTTTAGCCTGTCATTATCTATAAATGCAGAATTTGCAATTGTCTTTGTGGAACCTTTAACTATAACAGTCTCATTTAAACCTTTATTATATAAAAGAACTTTTCCAAGATACACAGATCCGTATTCATCAACCATACCGCTTTTAAAGACTTCTGTTCCCCAAAATGCATTTTCTCCTACTCTTTCAATTTCTTCTGACATCCTAACTGCAGATAAACTGCTACAATTATAAAAGGCAGAACCACCAATAATCTTTAAACTATCCGGTAAATATATACTCCTAAGATTTATACAATTATTAAATGTTTTTTCTTTTATTTCAGTTATATTATTGGGTAGCTGTACGTCTGTCAAAGAACTACATTCTGAAAATGCACCTTCCTCTATTACTCTTACATCACTAGGAATACTTATTTCAGTCAATGATTTGCAATTTAAAAATGCATCATTTCGTATAATTTCCAATTTTTCAGGCAATTTGATATCTTTCAAATTTTGGCAATCATAAAAAGCTCCCATTCCAATTTCTTTAATATCATCAGATAATTTAACTTTCTCTAAATTCACACAATCAGAAAAAGCCAAAATTCCAACTTCAGTTACACTATCCGGTATTTCTATCACTTTTAAATCTGCCTTTTTTTCTATAATTCCGTTTTTTACACCTATAAAAACATTATCTTTAATTATTATCCTACATTTTAAATTAATTAATACAAAACAAATAATTCCTAGTATTAAAAAAAATAGCAATCTAGCTAAACATATCCTTTTAATTTTCTTCATTTTATATAATTCCTGCAATTATTATAAAGTATCATCTATATTATTAAAAATTCTTTCTATGCTATTATGAATAGCATTAATTTTTTCAATATTTATATCTATATCCGGAAATGTATGAAAAGTACCTAATAAATATTTTTCTCCAAATATATTATTATCTTTACTAACACTGTAGCTTTGCCATGTTTCTGCTTTAAACTCCTTTATATTATATCCTTTTGATTCTTTATTATATTTGTCCGGAACATCATAGAGTTTAATTATTAAACTTTCCTCGGTGTTTTTATACATCTCAGTTCTAATTTTTTCCAGTACTATTTTTGGTAGAAAGGCAATTATTAATGCAACTGCAAAAAGAGCTGCACTTGCATTTCCCAGAAAACCACTTATATTTTTAATCTTACTATCACCAACTGTAATTAGCGGTCTTCCATCTGAAGTATAAACTCCATGATCCCTTTGTAAATTCAATACACATATTTTACTTCCATATTTACACGATACTTCCGCCCCTCTTACTACATACTCGTAGCCACCACTACTGTCCATCATCTGATATTCATACATTTTTTTATATTATCTGACATAAGCATTCACCCTCTTCTATATAACAATAATAGACTATAATTATTTTCCAAAACCACTATACAAATATATTCATCAAAGTTTATCTGTATTTTGCATACAGCATACCTTACCATTCCTTCACAAAGATTGCCCTTGCTATTTCTTAAAAATCTTAAAACAACTCTAGGATTCTCTCTATCATAATCCACCAAGCCAACCGGGTTCCCCAAACAATACCCATACTGATTCAGTGAAGCGGTATAATAAGTCTCTCCCTTTATCCAATCCTCTCCTGCAAACCTGCCAACTCCTGCCACATACTCTCTTGCCTGTGCAAAGTAGGTATCGGCTACATTATCATATCTGTAGCCTGTATAACCGAATGGCTGTATCTGTCCATGTGTACAATATGTATCTTCTCCGAATTCATCATAACCGTATATAGTTTGACTTTCTCCTCCCTGCTCGAGAAGGCGAATTGTGCTTCCAAGCTCATCCTGTAGATAGGTAAACTCTTTTTCCCCTTCTTCCATATATGCAACATTAAAGTCCAAGACATAGCTTTGTATTGCCTGACTGCCTCTTTTTATGGTTTTATTTTGCAAAAGGTTATGATATGCCCTTGTTCTGTCAAGTATATAGTTTTCTTCATATGACGATGTCAGTTCTGACAAGTTTGCTCCCAAGATAGTCTTAAGCCCATCTTCTCCATAGCCTATCTTCCTTTCATACTCTTTTATTCCCATCCTGTTTCCAAGCCCGTCATAGCTGTAGCTTCTTGCTTTTCCCAAATTTGAGTAACTTAAACCAAGCCTACCTGTAGTGTCGTATTCGTAGGCTCTTACTCTCTTCCCTCTATCGATTATACCGATAAGATTTCCTCTTTTATCGTATTCGTATGTCTTATTTCCCTGTAATCCTCCCTCTTTTATAAGTCTGTCCAAGGCATCATAAGTATATCTTATCTCTAAATCATTATCACTTTTTAGTGACTAAACCTACTGACCTATAACAGTATTATCGTCTTTCCTTCTGATAACAAATATTGCAGCCTTTCTTTACATACATTTTGCTGTCTTCTGCTCTCAAGTACAATTAAAATTGCAGGTAAGAGCATAAGTATAACACTAATTACTACTCCACAACTTAAAGTACCACTAAACCCACTCATTACATCTATATATAATTTGTATATGCAGACAAAAATATAGAGTATAAACAGAACTACACATATAAACTCTGGAAATATCGTATATTCTATCTTACATCCATTATCTTGTTCTTCTATTCTACCTTTCACATAACACAATCCTATATGCTTAAATACACTCTTTTTACCTTGTAGTATCATTTGAAATTTTTTATCTTTTAATATTTTTATTAATGATAATTTATCAAACATTTTCCATATTTCTGTTGTTGTTTTATTTGTTATACATGAACCATTTATTGTAAAGTTTATCATAAACATTTAATCTCCATATGCTAAACACTACTTTGGCAGAAATTATTAGAATTTGCTATCGACGATCCAGCTCCAAAAGGATATGATAATCTCGGATTATGCCAATTAATTGGAGCTTCCCCATATACCCAGCCTTCTGATAACTGTTTATACCATGTAATTCCCACTCCTGCACCACCTCCAAGTCCTTTTCCTGCAATGATTTCACTATAAACAGGATTTGATGTTAATGCAGGTGCAACTGCTCCGCCTTCAACACCTAATGCTAAATTAATTGAACCTCCAATAAATAATCCCGAATAATCCTCCGGATTTTTAACATTATAGACATATCCCTTTGTTTCTGTGTAATCTATAATACTGGATAATTCCATACTTTTTCCAAAACCGCCAAAAGAATATTCACAATACTTATCATTATCCATGACAATCCCTCTACCAACTATTGCCATTCCGACACTCTTTGTATTTTCCAATACATACATTTGATTTTCCTTTAACTTGGGTATTGCCTCATTTTCTGATAAACCTAGAAACATTCTTATATTTTTCTCATTAAGTCCGCTTTGTAAATTTCTTATGCTTACCTCACCTGCTAACTTTCCATCATAATCCACCAATCCAAACGGGTTCCCCAAGCAATACCCATACTGATTCAAGCTAAACGGCTGCTCTATGTTTCCCTTTATCCAGTCCTCTCCTGCAAACCTGCCCACTCCTGCCACATACTCTCTTGCCTGGGCAAAGTAGGTATCAGCTACATTATCATATCTATAGCCGGTATACCCGAATGGCTGCAAATGTCCCTGTGTATTATAAGTATCTTCTCCGAATTCATCATAACCATATACAGCTTGACTTTCTCCTCCCTGCTCAAGAAGGCGAATTGTACTTCCCAGCTCATCCTGTAGATAGGTAAACTCTTTTTCCCCTTCTTCCATATATGCAACATTAAAGTCCCAGACATAGCTTTGTATTGCCTGACTGCCTCTTTTTATGGTTTTATTTTGCAAAAGGTTATGATATGCCCTTGTTCTGTCAAGTATATAGCTTTCTTCATATGACGGTGTCAGTTCTGACAAGTTTTCTTCCAAGATAGTCTTAAGCCCGTCTTCTCCATAGCCTATCTTCCTTTCATACTCTTTTATTCCCATCCTGTTTCCAAGCCCGTCATAGCTGTAGCTTCTTGCTTTTCCCAAATTTGAGTAACTTAAGCCAAGCCTACCTGTAGTGTCATATTCATAGGCTCTTGTTTTTCTTTCCTCTATCTGTTGCTTTGATAAAATCTTCTATTTTAGCTACTTTTTGCCACTTATAAAATCCTTCACTCTTTTCTTTAAAACCTTTATTACAAGAATCAGTCCTCCTAGTAAATAAATGTATATATACATTTTGAATAATATTTTAAAAATATTCTCTATATTAGTTATATATAATATCCACAATAATATAAATACTATACTTTCACTAATTATAAGTATATATACTAACCAATATATTTTTTCATTCCTTGACCACAAAAAAAATAATATATTTGTATACTTATTAAGCTTTATCTTTCTATTATGTTTTTCTATATCTGTTTTATCTATACTCCAACAAGCTCCATAAAGTAATATATACAATGCAAAAGTTCCTAATAATAAAGTCACTATATCCAGCATAAATTTCTCCTATTCTGTAAAGCATTTGCCCTTTTTAGTGGCTGAATTTATATGTTTTTTTAACTTATCTTTCAGTTCTTCATCTGAAATATTACTGTTTTGTTTTTTATATATTTTATTTCTTTCAATGCTGTATCTGAAAACCATGATAGTATTGTAGCTGATAAATTCGTTCTTATACTTGCAACATTCATTTCCCGAATAAATTCTGTATACTGCCACCTGCCTACATCAATCATATTCTCGCCTGGTGCATCACCTCTATATGCACTCCCCTGTATAGCTTTTGCCAAAGCAATATTGTTTGCACCATTGCTAATTATTGTATTAATTTTTGATATCTCATGTATTTGACTTTTCATTGTTCCACCTGCAACAGCTGAAATCCCCCAAACAACACTTGAGATTGCCCCATCAACAAAATGCTCCTGCAAACTTTTACTCTTCAGTTCATTATTTAATGCTGATTTTGCAGTATAATTAACTGCACCCACTGCTACTCCTTTTACAGCTAACCCTAACATTCCCGCACCTGTACCTGCTATTGCTCCTACTGCAAGTCCTGATGCTGTATCTACTAATACATTCTTCCAATTAATATTCTTCTGATTACCCGATGCTATTCCTATTATCTCCGAACCTACTCCACTAATAAACCCAAACACTGCTCCTATACCTGCACCAATAAGTATAGTCGGTATTTTTCCATCCAAATCAACAAACTTCTCCGGATTTTCATAGCAATACCCATACCGATTCAATGAAGTGGGATAATAAATCTCTCCCTTTATCCAATCCTCTCCTGCAAATCTTCCCACTCCCGGCACATACTCTCTTGCCTGGGCAAAGTAGGTATCAGCTACATTATCATATCTATAGCCTGTATAGCCGAATGGCTGCAAATGCCCCTGTGTGTTATAAGTATCTTCTCCGAATTCATCATAACCATATACAGCTTGACTTTCTCCCCCCTGCTCAAGAAGGCGAATTGTACTTCCAAGCTCATCCTGTAGATAGGTAAACTCTTTTTCCCCTTCTTCCATATATGCAACATTAAAGTCCCGGACATAGCTTTGTATTTCCTGACTGCTTCTTTTTATGGTTTTATTTTGCAAAAGGTTGTGATATGCCCTTGTTCTGTCAATTATATAGCTTTCTTCATATGACGGTGTCAGCTCCAACAAGTTTTCTTCCAGGATGGTCTTAAGCCCGTCTTCACCATAGCCTATCTTCCTTTCATACTCTTTTATTCCCATCCTGTTTCCAAGCCCGTCATAGCTGTAGCTTCTTGCTTTTCCCAAATTTGAGTAACTTAAGCCAAGCCTACCTGTAGTGTCGTATTCGTAGGCTCTTACTCTCTTCCCTCTATCTGTTATTCCGATAAGATTTCCTCTTTTATCGTATTCGTATGTCTTATTTCCCTGTAATCCTCCCTCTTTTATAAGTCTGTCCAAGGCATCATAAGTATATCTTATCTCTAAATCATTACCTCTTTTTAGTGATTCCCTGTTTCCATAGGCATCATAGGTATACTTACTTACAAGCCTGTCTCCTCTTTTTACTTCTATAAGTCTGCTTAGGGCATCATAACTGTAATAAAAGGTGGCTGAATCATCCCATAGTTTATGTATTATCTTTTCTTTATTATCATTTCCCTTTATTCCCTTCGAGTTTACATCCCTATGTCTTACAATCATCCACCTTTTTGCATTTTGATCACAATTATTCGTTAATAATTTATAATCATTTTCATCAAATCCTATTCCATTTGTTTTTAAGATAGTCTCCCTTGCGGCATCTGCTGTCGCTTTTCCGGATTCATCTATTATTGGAGAATATATTGCTCTATTGTACCCACTTTCAATTTCTTTATTTTTTGGAAAGTAATTCTTCAACATTTATTTATCATGGTATGCCTTATTCAAAATCATATTTATTAAGAAAGCCTGACGGGTACATACACTCCGGTAAAATAATTGTTTCTCGTTTTATAGGATATACAGGGTACCAATCTATTAATTTATACGCTTCAAAATATTCACCGCCCTCCTCCCAGTATTTACCTCCTTCTATTTTTTTAACAATACACAAATAAGTATTATCATATTCTGAAAGTAGCATTTCTATTATTGGCTTATCATCTTTCTCAAGCCAAATATCACAGATATTTTCTTTATCATAAAAACTATTACTATCTCCTACAATTTTCCAACTTGCACCTGTTGCATAAAACGTTCTTTTAATTAATATAGCATTCTCATACTTGTAAAAATCTGCTTCCATTTTTGCATATTTAACAGGTATCCAAGCAGGAATGAGATAAATTATTATGATTACGATTACTAATAAAAATAGTACAATAAAACCTTTAATCACTCTTATTAATCCTTTTTTTAATAAATTCCCTTCCATTGATATAATATTCCTTTTTTATTTATTCAGAACAATTTGTCATAAATAAAACCCTCTCAGCACCATCACTTCCCTCTGGGAATTTGGTATTCCCTCCCAAAATATCTACACCTAATCCTCGTGATATTTTTTTATTAAACTATTATCAGGTACATTTCGGTATAAAGTTTTACCATTAAAAGCATAAGTTAATCCACCTACTCTGTTCGCCCAAAATTGAGCAAAACTATCTTTTCCTGCAGTTCCGGTATTACAAGAATAAAAATTTATTTTATAAAAATATAAGGCATCATGTTATTGGACACTTGCTTTCAAATAAGACTACTATAACATGCAGTCAGACCACTGAGAGCCTGCAACATGTACCAGCACTAAACAATCGGCTAGGTTATCACCTGAAATAGAGTACAGTTAACACATACCACAATGTGCCGCCGTACATACGAACACTACTTTTTATTTCAAAAAATATATATGATTTTAAAAGAAACATTTTTAACAAATAGGTGGATATTTTCAAACTAAAGAAAATGCTCCTATCTTAATTTAAAAATATATAATCATATACTTTATATTGGTCTAAACTGTTATCCACAACACCATCTAAACTAATCTCCCCAACACGCCAACCTAATCCATATCTTTTTAAAACTAAGATGCCATCAATGTTAACTTCAATATTATTATCTTCATACTTTAATATAATACCCCCATGTAATCCTACTTGGAATTCCATTTCTTTAAAGTAGTCTATATATTCTGTGTCAAATGGTACATCTGTTGGCGTATAAAAACTATCCTCTTTTATATAAAATTCTTTTTCTACAATTTTTTCACGAATATCAGAATACTTAATTTTTTTCCATTAACTATAAATATGGTATCATGTGAAAAATATGCATCATATCTCCTTAAATCATGAGAGTTCATAACTTTAACAAATTTTTTTCCAGAAACTCTAACTGTGTATATTATTAGTAAAGGATATATAACTCCGACAATTATTATTAAACTTACTAATATAAAAAACATCTTTTTTAATTTTCTTTTTAGTCTGTTGTTTCGCATGGCTCAAACCTTTTTCCTTGTCCACTAAAATTCCATTCTCCAAATACCGAGTCATACCATGTGGTAAAACTATTTTCATATTTCATAAGTTTAAACCCCCAAGTATATGGATGTAAATACACTCCTAAAGAAGTATCCAAATCCGTAATGCGTTGTCTTATAATTTCGTCATGTGAGAAACTGGCATAATCTGTTTGAGCATATGTAACCACATTCTGTGAATTTGCAAAATTTTGTGCAAAACTTTCATTAGCAGTATTACAACCATAAAAAATAGCTTCTGCATTTGAAGAAAAATTTAATTTAGGTGTACTTTTCCAAAAATCTATATCTCCACCACAATAAACAACTGGTCCTTCTGAATAACCATGCGAATATACGTACAATCCTTCTACTACATTATACTTGCTCCAACTATTCCAATCATTTTTTAAATCCTCTACTCCATCAATACGCTCAATAACAATGTTACTTGCAGGTATTCCTCTTTCCACAAGTTCCTGAAATTTTGTGTGAGCTGCTCTAGAAAAAGAAGATCTTGCATCCCATTCTGCGTAAATATCATCAAACCAATCTGAAGTTGACATATCAACATTTAATGAATGATTTTTTTCTTATTAATATACTTTTCAAATTTCTTCACTTCTTTTTGTCCATAAGACCAAGCAATTATATATTTTTGTCCATCTAAATCAATATATTTAATAGGATTGTTAATACAATAACTATATTGATTAAAATCTATTGGTGATAAAATATTTCCCTTTATCCAATCCTCTCCTGCAAATCTTCCCACTCTCGGTACATACTCTCTTGCCTGTGCAAAGTAGGTATCAGCTACATTATCATATCTATAGCCGGTATACCCGAATGGCTGCAAATGTCCCTGTGTATTATAAGTATCTTCTCCGAATTCATCATAACCATATACAGCTTGACTTTCTCCACCCTGTTCAAGAAGGCGGATTGTACTTCCAAGCTCATCCTGTAGATAGGTAAACTCTTTTTCCCCTTCTTCCATATATGCAACATTAAAGTCCCAGACATAACTTTGTATTGCCTGACTGCCTCTTTTTATGGTTTTCTTTTGCAAAAAAATATATTCGAATAATAGCATACCTTATTATGATCAAAGCTTCATTCTACTTTGAATGATCCAGTCAATGCATATACAATGTTTTTGCTCTTTCCTATAATACTATAACTCTAAGCATTCTAAATTGGTCTTGCTATATCTCTGCTTTCTATTAAAGTTGTATAAGGCAGATTCGCTAATAATGGTATTTTAACTATTGTATCAGCCATACCTACCAATCAATTCCATAAAATCTGTCTCCACTTTCCCACTTAACCAGTCTTATCTTATTTCCTGTATTTAAATCAACTATAAAAAAACTCATCCTATATCCGCTTGACCAAAAAAATGGAATATCACCTATCGTATATAATACATACTTCTCATCCTTCGAAAGCTTAATATCTAAAAGTTCTTTTCCCAACAGATTTTGATTGACAACACTCATCTTTTCCTTCATATTCCAATCATACATACATATTTCCGGAGCATCATAATAGACTATTTTCTCCTTATTATATGTCATATCTATATTCCCATCAAAATCAAGTACTCCCATGCTCTCTGTAGGCAATATATTCTCTCCATCAACCACTCTATATTTTTTATAATCATTGCTTTCAATTTTATATTTTAAAATGCTTTTTTCTGATTCCACGAACAATAAATCTTCCGAATCTCTCCCTTCGATAAAGTAACAATAATTTCTACCGTCAGAACTGTATAATATATACATATTCCAAACACCATCTTCTTTGACAAGATAACAGAGTTTATCTCTCCAATCTCCCCAAAAGAAAGTATATCCGTCCTTAAAGTATTTTGGCATATGCATATTAGCTGTATCAAAGGGCCTATATTTAATCTCATCTAAACCTATATCCTTGGCACAGTTATTTAAAGTTTCCAAATCTATAGTAGGATTATATGTATAATCTTTCATATTAAGTTCTACCAAGCCTTGAAAGTCATCCTCCCATTTTACAGCAATGATAGTTTCATAATTCTCACTATATGACAGTTCTTGTAAAATATCCTCTGAAATTTTTTCAAAGTTTTTCTTGCCAACACTATATTTATATGTTCCTTTATCTCCACTACAAAATTCTGCAGAAAATACCATATCAGGTTGTTTTTCTACTTTTTGTATCATATTATAATCAATATATCTTTTATACAGGAACCATATACTACCAAAGAATATTAAACATATAAATATTTTTATTGCTATTT
>GL890596.1:32122-42269 GCA_000209465.1 Lachnospiraceae oral taxon 107 str. F0167
TATGACAGTTCTTGTAAAATATTCTCTGAAATTTTTTCTAAAGTTTTTCTTGCCAACACTATATTTATATGTTCCTTTATCTCCACTAACAAAATTCTGCAAGAAAATACCATATCAGGTTGTTTTTCTACTTTTTGTATCATATTATAATCAATATATCTTTTATACAGGAACCATATACTACCAAAGAATATTAAACATATAAATATTTTTATTGCTATTTTCTTCATATACTATACCTCTTAATCTATGGTTGTACAGTTTTTGCTCTTATGGATCTCATCCCAAATTTCTTTTAAATCTCCATATTTTACATTTGCATAGTAATCTCCATATTTATCTATTTCACCTATCATGTAATTGTATATATTGTTTGGTGCTATATGTCCTCCGGTCTCTATTGGTATACCTCCGGCTTGCATCCACATCCTTGCATTTATATCACAATTGTTTAATAACACATGATAATCCTTTTCATCACGCCCTATTCCATTAATATCTAAAATAGTATCCCTTGCTGCATTTGCCATTGCTTTTCCAGATTCATTTGTTATAGGAAAATATATTGCCCTATTATATACATCTTTTTGATCTTTGTTTCCATCCCTGGTATTAATACTAAATCTATACTTATCACTTTTCTCCTTTAGTGATTCTCCCACATCTATCCCATATGCATAATTTACATTTGCATTATTATATCCCCACAAGACTGCTGTAAATTTATTGCTATTATCTCCTACATAGCTGTATAAATCTCCGGTATCATCACTCCTAAGCAACATCATTGCTGTATGTCCAAATCCATTCGCACCTGATTCAATGTTTAAATAAAATACTCCTACATATGGTGCCCCATTTTTATTTTGTAGAACATCATTTTCTGCATATTCTCTTGGTGTCTTTGCATTTGATGGATTGGCCAAAGGAGCTATTGGAGCTCTGGGTTTATAATTTATTACTCCCAGAGGTTTTCTATGGCGTTCAGCATTTGACGGATTAGCCAATGGGACCCTAGGCTTCTTTCCATCATAATCCACCAATCCAAACGGATTTCCATAGCAATACCCATACTGATTCAGGCTAAATGGCTGCTCTATACTTCCCTTTATCCAATCCTCTCCTGCAAATCTTCCCACTCCCGGCACATACTCTCTTGCCTGGGCAAAGTAGGTATCAGCTACATTATCATATCTATAACCGGTATAACCGAATGGCTGCAAATGTCCCTGTGTGCAATAGGTATCTTCTCCGAATTCGTCATAACCGTATATAGTTTGACTTTCTACTCCCTGCTCAAGAAAGCGAATTGTACTTCCAAGCTCATCCTGTAGATAGGTAAACTCTTTTTCCCCTTCTTCCATGTATGCAACATTAAAGTTCCATGCATAGTGATGTATTGCCTGACTGCCTCTTTTATGGTTTTATTTTGCAAAAGGTTATGATATGCCCTTGTTCTGTCAAGTATATAGCTTTCTTCATATGACGGTGTCAGCTCTGACAAATTTTCTTCCAGGATAATCTTAAGCCCGTCTTCTCCATAGCCTACTTTACTTTCATACTCTTTTATTCCCATCCTGTTTCCAAGCCCGTCATAGCTGTAGCTTCTTGCTTTTCCCAAATTTGAGTAACTTAAGCCAAGCCTACCTGTAGTGTCGTATTCGTAGGTTCTTACTCTCTTCCCTCTATCTGTTATTCCGATAAGATTTCCTCTTTTATCGTATTCGTATGTCTTATTTCCCTGTAATCCTCCCTCTTTTATAAGTCTGTCCAAGGCATCATAAGTATATCTTATCTCTAAATCATTACCACTTTTTAGTGATTCCCTGTTTCCATAGGCATCATAGGTATACTTACTTACAAGTCTGTCTCCTCTTTTTACTTCTATAAGTCTGCTTAGGGCATCATAACTGTAATAAAAGGTGGCTGAATCATCCCATAGTTTATGTATTATCTTTTCTTTATTATCATTTTCCTTTATTCCCTTCGAGTTTACATCCCTATGTCTTGCAATCTTTGTTTTATTCCCTAAAAGATCATAATCATAGGCATACTCTTCAAGCTTTACATTATTCTTTAAATGACAAAGGCTGCTTAAGAGTCCTCTTTCATTATATTCATAGATACTGCTTACATCATCAGACATATCTTTTCTGATAAGTCTTCCCTCTTTGTCATAAGTATAATCCACCCTTTTATTTCCTGAGGTAAGGCTTGTCAGTCTTAAATATTTATCGTATTCATATGATACACTGCTTCCGTCAGGATATAATGTCTTTAATCTCTCGCCATTCTTTCCGTATCTATAGCTGACTTCTCCACCATTATAATCCACTACCTTTGTGGTTCTGCCAAACTTATCACTCTCTATATTTATAGTACCGAGTGCATCTTTTACCTGACTTAACTCTCTTAAGCTGTTGTAGGTGTACTCCACACTTTTCCCGTCATTATATTATATATAATACTTTTGATATCTCCGGCTTCTGTGTAGGAATAAGCGGTATTATAACCTTCTCTGTCTTTCTTTTCTGTCACTCTTCCTAAAAGATCATATGAAAATGTCTCTTCATATCCAAGTGCATTTATAACAGACACTATATTTCCCATAAGATCTCTTTTGTATTTTGACTTCATATGGTACTAAAATATATTTATCTATTCTTACTTATAATATAATCTTTTACTCTTTTCATCAAAATTTTTATTACAAGTATCGTATCATATATTGAACATATTCCTACATATATATTTAAAAATTTTCTAAAAATATTTATATCACCCAGAAAATAAAGAACCCAAACCACGATAAAAAGTATACTTTCACTTATAATTATAATATATACCAACCAATATAATTTTTCATTCCTATTCCATAGAAAAAACAATTTTTCAGTATATTTATTAGGTTTTATCTTTTTTTCATGTTTTTCTATTTCTCTCTTATCTACTACAAAGCACAAAATATACTGCATTATATAACATAAAAATGTAGTCAAAATTACAATAGCTAAACTTGGCATTCTTGTCTCCCCTTTCTATTCTACAAAACAACCTCCTACCTTTGTTGGCTCATTTATATATCTATCAAATTTTTCTCTTAGCTTTTCAGTTGCTTTGTCTTCTTGCTTTTTATAGAATTTTTCTTTTATACTTTTTAACCCCATATCAGTTGTAAGCGAAAAAAATGTAGCATAAGTGTTAGTAATTATGCTTGCACCTGTAATCTTATGAATAAACTCTTTATACTGCCACTTGCCCACATCAACCATATTCTCTCCCGGTGCATCACCCATATATGCTTCTCCTTGTACAGCCTTTGCCAAAGCAATATTATATAATCCATTATCAATTATTTTACTAATTTCTCTCAATTCTTGTACTTCTTTTTGCACCACTGACTACCGCAGAAATACCCCAAACAGCACTTGCGATTACTCCAGCTACTATAATATATCCTATTCCTACACCTACTGTACGTCCTGATATAGTTGTATCTACAATTGCATTATTCCAATTAATACTCCTTTTTGTACCTTCCTTTAAATTGCCAAGTCCGCTCTTATTATATCCATAGATATTACATACCTCATTGATATTTACTGCATTTTACTACTTTTTTAGGTTTATCTGATCTTACCACTTATGAAATCCCTTATTCTTTTTTTAGAATTATTATACCAAGAATAACCATTCCGGATAAATATATTCGTATGTACAAATTAATTAATATTTTGTACAAAAATACTACATTTAAGAGGTATGATATCCACACTAATATAAATACTACACTTTCAGTAATTATTATTATATATATTAGCCAATATACTTTTTCATTCCTTGACCACAAAAAAAATAATATGTTTGTATACTTATTAAGCTTTATTTTTTTCTTATATTTTTCTATATCAGTTCTATCTGTTCCCCAACAAACACCATAAAGCAGTATATATCCTAAAAAAGTCGCCATTGCTGTAATACAGAAATTTGACATAAAATCCTCCTCACTCTAACCTTTTCAATCTACTCCAATATCTTTAGCTCAACAGGAGGACCTACTCTTCTGTAATCCTTTACTCCTCCAAAGTTTGCTATAGCCCTTATTGTTAAGTATTTCTTTTCATTCACTTGAAGTACTATTTCCCTTTCACCAATAAACCTTCCATCTGTTCCTTCATCATTTGATAGATCCTCCGGATACCATTCATATATACCTGACAATTTAAAGTCTGAATTTATAAAATTATATTGTTTATATTCATTTGAGTCTAAAATAAATGTAACCCTATGCATCTTGTTGTCATTATTAATTACAATTACTACTAATCTAGCATTGATATTTTCTGATGTAGTATCATAGTATATATGTCCTGTAGGAGATTCTATTTTGGTAACTAACTTATTATCATCTTCTATAAACGCCACTTTAGGGCGAAATATCATTTTTATTATATAGAAAAACGTAAGTGTTACAGCCACTATTGCAATTGCACTTAAAAAAAGTTTAGTCTTTACTTTCATTTTTCACCTTCTAATCTATTGTATTACAATAATACATAGGATGTGATGAATAAATTTGGTTTCTTAACTTTTCCCATCTTACTCCTATAATCGCCTGCTCATTTTCAGAATCGTTGTATTTCACTTTGTATTCTCCCGATAATTTGCTATTCCAATCTTTATTCCAATTTTTCAACCATCCTAAATTTTTCTGCCAAAACATACTTCCTTCTCTTGCTCTAATTATCGTAGTATCATACCAAGTTAAATGTATCTCGTAATCTTTAGGTGTAAATAAACCATTCTCTTTTGCAGCATTTGATTTTTCAATATCTGTTTTATACATGTTATTCGGGTCTATAATATCATTCCAAGCATATGTCATCATATACGTTACATCACCTTTCTTACTTTTACTAATATTACCTGATATTTTAAAACCGCCTACTTTTTCATTAGTTCCATGTAAAAACTGATAGCCCACTGCATTTTCACCATTTTCAATAACCATATGTGGTATTTCAAGTGTCACATCTATACTACCACCCGGCTTAACTTTGTTACCTATAGAAATAACTAAATCACCCACTTTGCCGGTCAGTATTGGATTTTTCATCATATATTGTCCCCATGGTCCATTTTCACCTGTATACATTGTTGGAAATTCTACAATATCTTTTCCTGTACCTAACATCCAATGTTCGCCTATCATTAAGCCGAATAGATCTTTTTCTTTTCCAAAATAATCACCAACAGTACTTCTAAAGTCAAACCCTGTTTTATCAACATATACTAGAGGGTTCGAAACACAATAAGTATATAAGTTAATAGACTCCGGACTTTGAAATTTTATAAACCAATCCTTGTCCTCTCCTGCAAATCTTCCCACTCCCGGCATATACTCTCTTGCCTGGGCAAAGTAGGTATTAGCTACATTATCATATCTATAGCCTGTATAGCCGAATGGCTGCAAATGCCCCCGTGTGTTATAAGTATCTTCTCCAAACTCATCATAACCATATACAGCTTGACTTTCTCCTCCCTGCTCGAGAAGGCGAATTGTACTTCCAAGCTCATCCTGTAGATAGGTAAACTCTTTTTCTCCCTCTTCCATATATGCAACATTAAAGTCCCAGACATAGCTTTGTATTGCCTGACTGCCTCTTTTTATGGTTTTATTTTGCAAAAGGTTGTGATCTGCCCTTGTTCTGTCAAGTATATAGCTTTCTTCATATGACGGTGTCAGCTCCGACAAGCTTTCTTTCAAGATAATCTTAAGCCCGTCTTCTCCATAGCCTACCTTACTTTCATACTCTTTTATTCCCATCCTGTTTCCAAGCCCGTCATAGCTGTAGTTTCTTGCTTTTCCCAAATTTGAGTAACTTAACCCAAGCCTACCTGTAGTGTCGTATTCGTAGGCTCTTACTCTCTTCCCTCTGTCTGTTATGTCGATAAGATTTCCTCTTTTATCGTATTCGTATGTCTTATTTCCCTGTAATCCTCCCTCTTTTATAAGTCTGTCCAAGGCATCATAAGTATATCTTATCTCTAAATCATTATCACTTTTTAGTGATTCCCTGTTTCCATAGGCATCATAGGTATACTTACTTACAAGTCTGTCTCCTCTTTTTACTTCTATAAGTCTGCTTAGGGCATCATAACTGTAATAAAAGGTGGCTGAATCATCCCATAGTTTATGTATGATCTTTTCTTTATTATCATTTTCCTTTATTCCCTTCGGGGTTACATCCCTATGTCTTACAATCTTTGTTTTGTTCCCTAAAAGGTCATAATCATAGACATACTCTTCAAGCTTTACATTCTTCTTTAAATGACAAAGTTTGCTTAAGAGTCCTCTTTCATTATATTCATAGATACTGCTTACATCCTCAGACATATCTTTTCTGATAAGTCTTCCATCTTTATCATAAGTATAATCCACTCTTTTATTTCCTGAGGTAAGGCTTGTCAATCTTAAATATTTATCATATTCATATGATACACTGTTTCCGTCAGGATATTCTGTCTTTAATCTCTCACCATACTTTCCGTATCTATAACTTACTTCATCTCCGTTATAATCCAATACCTTTGTGGCTCTGCCAAACTTATCACTCTCTATATTTATAGTACCGAGTGCATCCTTTACCTGCCTTAACTCTCTTAGGCTGTTGTAGGTGTACTCCACACTTTTCCCGTTATTATATATAATACTTTTAATATCTCCGGCTTCTGTGTAGGAATAGGCGGTATTATAACCTTCTCTGTCTTTCTTTTCGGTCACTCTTCCTAAAAGTTTATAGGAAAGTACGAAAATATAATGAAAACCCACGTCAATTCAAATATTCTTAAATGCTCTACTTCACCTTCATATTTGATGTCCAAAAATAAAGTGGTTTTCCATTCTTATCTATTATGATATATGCCCTTTTATTACTATGTAATGAGTATATGTTACTTCTATACCACCCCTTTTCACTAATATAATATGAGTAGATTTCCCAACTTTCTTTATCTAAGTAATCTCGTTCATCACTTGTATTTTTTAAATAATTCATAACGTATCTGTACGCCAGATCATCTACTGTATCATATCTAACATGCTGTATTCCACTATAGCCAAACTTACATAATGTACTGTCTTTAACAAAGGCATCTTCTCCAATAGGTTCGTCACTTAGCACCTCAAAAGAAATTATATAATGTGAATTTTTTAAATATTCATATTCAAACTCCATATTTTCTTTCATATTCCCAATATTTGGTGCAACGTAGTAATGTGTATTTCCTATTACAACCGCATTAACACCTCTTTCATATGAATACATTTTATCTACAATACCTATAGATTTTATTACTGACATTTCTTTCAAATCTTTTTTTAAATCAACTGTCCGTTTTAAGCGCTTTATCATCGGCATAATAATTGATAGACATATAATAGCAGACATACCTATAGAAAATAAAAAGGACATTGTCAACCTGATTTTCTTTGTATATTCTCTTTCTTTCAATTTTTGTCTTCTAACCACACAAATACATGCTACTATTATCAATGCAATAACTACAACAATATCACAAAAAAAATTTGTATTTAATATACTATTTCTCTCTATTAAAAAATTTATATCTTCTTTCATTATAAAACACCTACAAAAAATATTATAGCCTTACTTAATATACCTAATATACCTGTGTACAATAAGGATTACTTTTTTGCGGAACATCTCCTGTATCATGGAAATAACTACCATGAATCCAATCTTGAGTATCTGACACATAATAAGTTTTGCTATATCCCAAACTCATCTGAAACTTTGAAATAGCTAACTTCGAAACAGATGTAACCTCTTCTCCTGTTCTTGCACTAACTCCTGTTGCTGTAATTTTTCCACCTTTTAATATATTATATGTTAGGCGTTTGCGAAACGCCAAAAGCCATATAAATACGACACTTTTTTGTTACTAAATATAAAAATCTCCTCTAGGTCTGTGATATAATGGAGTTGCACAAAACCATAAACCACATCCCGAAAGGAGACATTACTATGATATCACAAAAACAACTCTCTTTGGCAGATATTTTTGAAGATTGTAAAGATATTTTTGAATCTGACAAACCTCAGTTTCTTACTCTGCTGGAAAATCATATTGACCTTGATGAAATTATTCCGTTTTCTTTTTACAATCATTACTATGCAGCCACAGGCAGAAATCGCAAATATCCTTTGACTGCTATGCTTTGGGCTTTGATTATTCAACGTCTGTTTTCTATTCCGACAGATTCTCTTTTGCTTGTCTTTCTTCATTATTCCAGACATCTGAGAGAATTCTGTGGCTTCACCAAAGTTCCTGATGCTTCTAAAATCACTCGTTTTAAACAGGATTTTTTATCGGACTTACAAGCTGTTTTTGATAAGCTTGTTGATTTAACTGAACCGATATGTAGGGATATTGATAACAACCTTGCTTCTATGCTCTTGTTTGACACTTCAGGTATTGAAGCTTATGTAACCGAAAATAATCCTAAATACGCCAACCGCATTATCAGGCAGCTCAAATCCTATGCAAAATCTATGAATTTTGATAGTTCTTATGACCCTTATAAGGTAGCATATGCTTCTATGCCAACATCAGCTTCATCAAACCATGAGGTTAAACAGCAGTACATTAACGGGCATTTCTGCTACGCTTACAAGTTCGGTATTATTACCAATGGGCTTGGAATTGTTCGTTCCATTGATTTCTACAATAAGGATTATCTTGCTTCCCATCCTGACATTGTAGTTGAAAAGAAAGCAAAGTCACCGGATGAAGACAAATCGCTTGCTGATTCCAAAGCTTTACTTCCTACCATAAAGGACTTTAAAACAAGGCATCCGGGTATTAAACCATCTATATTCCTTGGTGATGCAGCCTTTGATACCATTGAGATTTACAAATCACTTTTTGAAGATTTCAATTTCCAAAAAGTATTTATTCCTTTAAAAGTTAATCTCTCAATGGATAATATTAAATATACCTTCAATGAAAATGGTATTCCTTGTTGCCCTCATGATTCTTCACTTCCGATGAAACGTGAAGGAAGTAAATCCCATTTAAGGAGCAAGCTGTCTACAATAAAGTTCGTTTGTCCAAAAATGAAATGGGAATACAACCGACAAGACAAGTCCAAAAGACGTGTCTGTCACTGTGATAATCCCTGTACAACTTCTTCCTGCGGTAGAATGATTTATGTTTATCCTGAAAAGAATCTCAGAGCTTATCCCGGAGTAGAACGAGGTTCTAAAGAGTGGGATGAAACATATAAGATCAGGGTAAATGTTGAAAAATCAATCAATCACTTTAAGGATAGTTTCTGCATTGCTAAACGGAAAACAACAAATGAAAAAACACTGCATTCCGATTTACTGCTAGCCGGTATATCACAGTTATTAACTGTAGTTGTTGCCGATAAAATCAACCAACGACAACATATCAGAAGTTTAAAATCTTTAATTGCTTAGGACTTATCAACTTTATATGAGCACTATGCTTATTAAAGTGCGCCTAAATCTTGTAGTTATCAACTTTTTAGCTTAAAATTTGTGCTTTGCACAAATTTATCCTTGTATGCAATAAGGATTGCGAACGAGCTTAGCGAGTTTCGCAATTACCTATATTTTTATAGATATTTAAAACTATTAATGATTTTATATTTCATAGCACCATTAACAGCCATCTATAAACTTACCTACATATCATTGTACTTTACATTCCATTCTGGTTATATTCTAATCTGATCTCTTTTTGTTCCGGCTGTATATACTTCGTATTTACATTCCATTCTAGTCATATTCTAATTCGAAGAACTTGCAGAGCTTATCGTAGCTTTACAAAATTTACATTCCACCCTTGTGCCAAGTATTGGATACATTTTTTAAAATTCCCAATCTGCTTTACTTCTATCTTAACTTTAACACCGGATTTTTCAATAGGTTATTGATAAGGTCGGTATAAATCATCTGATCGCCCACTTCCGTTTATGCTTGTGATTCTTTGCACTGCATCTTTGGAAGATGCTCCACAATGATAAATTCTCTGATGTTCGGTATTCCAATCGATAATAATGTACCTGTCATGAAACTCTCCGCCGGATTTTTGGAAT
>GL890596.1:42326-57878 GCA_000209465.1 Lachnospiraceae oral taxon 107 str. F0167
ATGTTTATCCTGAAAAGAATCTCAGAGCTTATCCCGGAGTAGAACGAGGTTCTAAAGAGTGGGATGAAACATATAAGATCAGGGTAAATGTTGAAAAATCAATCAATCACTTTAAGGATAGTTTCTGCATTGCTAAACGGAAAACAACAAATGAAAAAACACTGCATTCCGATTTACTGCTAGCCGGTATATCACAGTTATTAACTGTAGTTGTTGCCGATAAAATCAACCAACGACAACATATCAGAAGTTTAAAATCTTTAATTGCTTAGGACTTATCAACTTTATATGAGCACTATGCTTATTAAAGTGCGCCTAAATCTTGTAGTTATCAACTTTTTAGCTTAAAATTTGTGCTTTGCACAAATTTATCCTTGTATGCAATAAGGATTGCGAACGAGCTTAGCGAGTTTCGCAATTACCTAACTATTTATATATGTACCAACTGCTACTCCTCCAGATACAACTAATGTTATACCTAGTATATCGAATAATTATTAACTGTTACAAACCTCGTTGGTTTTAATTCCTGCTTCAATCGCTTCGGTAACGCTAATTTCATCCATTTTGTATGACCAATGATAAACAACCGGCTCTCGATTGACCTCATCGAAGTAAAGGTAGATACGACGCTCCAACTCTTCCTTTGTTTCTACTCTGATACCTTTGAGCATCTGTTTCGTCATCTTGCTAAAGAAGCTTTCTATCATGTTAAGCCAAGACCCATGCTTAGGTGTAAACACAAATACAAATCTTCCTTCGGGGCGAGTAGCAAGGTAGTTCCTTGTCTCCTTTGATTTATGCGCTGAATGATTGTCACATACTATGCGAATGATATCTCTTTCAGGATAACGATCATCAAGCTTTTTAAGTAGTTCTATAAAATCAGAACTTTTATGTGTTGTACTAACATAAGGGATTGCTTCACCTGTTAGCAGATCTATTCCGGCAAGGAGTGATAAGGTTCCGAGACGCTTATATTCAGCATCTCGCATCACATAGCCGTTTCCTACCGTAGGGCGAAGATCCTCTCCTGTAGTGGTAATAGCCTGGATTCCCGGCTTTTCGTCACAAGATACTGTATGTACCATCGGTTCATCTGCCGGGATAATAAGCTGACCGTTTTCATCGAATTGCATACTCACCTGTTTATACACCAACAGTACATCATGCATCTTGGACTCAAACTCAGGATCACGTTTTCCGCAGTAATACTTTATTTTGTGCGGCTTTATATCAGAGTTTTTTAGTATTTTTTGAACCATAGGCTTTGTTATTGTTTCCAAACGTGAGTAATCTGCCTCTACTGCATGAGTCTGAATATGCTGATGTAGATTCTTAAGCGTCCATAGCTCCTGTGCATAGCCAAGATCAGCGGGACGCTGACAAGCAATATCTATAATCCAAGCAACAGCGTCATCTGTGATCTCAGCAGGACGACCTTGACGCTGAGCATCAAATAATGCGCTTTTGGTTCCGCCATCCATATATTTTTTGATGCATAGTTACACGGTAGAAGGACTTATATCGTATATTTTTGCAATAGTACGAATTGGAGTTCCCTTACAACTGTCCAACAGTATATGAGCTCTGATAACTACTTGAGCCTGTATGGTTCTTTGCTTGATCAATGATCGTAGGTATTCATAATCGCCTTCATTAAGGGTTAAGGAAGTTGGTTTTCTCGGCATAATAGGCACCTCTCTTTTTAGAATAATCCTATTATACCATAGAATAATTATTTGTGTCGGTTATTTAATTAATGATATACTAGTATCTCATCTGCACAAAAAGCTCCTTGAGCGTGATATAGTGCATTGCGATGAGACAGTTGTTCAGGTGCTTAAAGAAAAAGACAAGGCACCACAGACAAAGTCTTATATGTGGCTATATAGAAATGGAAATGACGACAAGCCATCCATAATTCTTTATAATTATCAGCCTTCAAGAAATGGTAATCATGCAGTGGAATTCCTGAAAGGTTTCAAAGGATACTTTCACTCTGATGGATACTCCGGTTATAATAAACTTTCTGATATGATCAGATGTGGGTGCTGGGCCCACCTTAGGAGAAAGTTTATAGAAGCGATTCCATCTAAGAGTTCACAGGATGCACCACTCACCCTTGCTGAAATCGGAAGGAATTACTGTGATTAGCTGTTTCACATTGAAGACAGCCTTAAAAACTTAACATCTGAAGAACGATATAGTAAGCGCCTGGAGTTGGAAAAACCTGTTCTTGAGGCTTTTTGGTGTTGGATTGATTCCATAACGGCATTAAAAGGCTCTGCACTTGGAAAAGCTCTTGTTTATGCTAATAACCAGCGCCCATATATGGAGAATTATCTGCTTGATGGAAGATGTTCTATTTCCAATAATGCTGCCGAGAATACAATTCGTCCGTTTACAGTAGGTCGCAAGAATTGGCTTTTTGCAGACACTCCCAAAGGAGCATCTGCAAGTGCAGCTGTCTATAGTATTGTAGAGACAGCAAAGGGAAACGGCTTGAATGTCTATACCTACTTACAATATCTTCTCATGTATATGCCGGATACACAGTGGCAGTCCGAACCTGAACTTTTAGAGGGTTTAATGCCCTGGTCACCGGATGTAAAGGAAGAATGTAAGCAATAAACAAATAAACTATGGTGCTCTTTATTGGAGCACTTTTTTATTTGATTTATTATCTCATTTAGTTTAATGAAATATAAGGCATCATGTTATTGGGCGCTTACTTTATTTTCTATTCTATTTCCTAATCCGTCATAGATATAATTCTTTGCTTGTCCTGAAAAATCGTAACTTAAGCCAAGCCTATCTGTACTGTCATACTCATAAGCTCTCCTGCACTTAAGACGGACTTTAAGTTACCTCTTTTATCGTAACTATATTTTCTATTAGGATATACTCCACTTTCTTCTACAAGCTGAGCTAAAATATAATTCTCACACCTTCAAAAAATAAGAATTCTAAAAATCTCCATATTTTAACAAGCCATAGGTTTTGGGGTTTTCAAATTCACTTGGCTTTATAGGGATATGTTCCAATAGTATATCAATTCCTGATATCCACATTCCATCATCACTTTTATATGCTTTCCACAATGCATCTTCTATAAATGGAATCAAATCACTTTTATTATAAGAAGATAATAAAGAAACTGCATATTCAAATGCAGGCCAGTTGGCATCTTGTAACAATCTTATCAAAAACGGTATATATCTAATCTTCATAGAATATTTCATTTTTTCTATAATATGTAGAATATTAAACCAGCAAAACTTAGATTTGTAGTTACCTAAATAAAGATAATCTTCTAAATTATTACCTTCCATTTGAAATAATACGGCTAATTCTTCCAAATTTTCATCTGATATATTTCTATTTTCATAAATATTATATTCTTCTTTACTAATTAAATTATCAATCACTGCTGACATTACATGGTCCTCCATTATCTCTTATAGATATTGATGCTAATATTTTTGTTAAGTAGTATGGATTCTCTTTTGCTGTTTCTCTGGTGCTCATCCATATTGGTAGTTCTAAAGGATCTGTAGGAATTACTTTTACATGGTTTGGACCATCTATAATCGCTTGTAGTACACCTGTACTATTTACAGCCTCTAAAGTTGTCCAAGTATATCGTCTACCCACTGGAACTTTTAATTCATAAGATAGACCATTAACGTCAGAGCCATCATTTCTAGGAGTTAAATTAGTAGCATTTCCACTTCCCCATCTGTATATAACTGTCTGGTTAGGTCTTTTTGTTGTTACTTTTTCTAATGCAACTACCCTATCCTTTTCTTTCTCCTTTTCCTTACTATCTATATATGTACCAACAGCTACCCCTCCAGCATAAATCACTGTTCCAGCTAGTATTCCTGCTGCAACTACATCCATTGGTCCAGGTACAGGACTATCAGATAAGGCAGCTGCTCCTGCCATTTCAGCTCCTGTTTTCAGTATATCAAATACTTGTGAATAGTTACTAGCCATTTCCGGTGTTTTTCCATTCCTATCAACCAACCCCATAGGATTTCCCCAGCAGTACCCATACTGATTAAGACTAAAAGGTTTATCTATATTTCCTTTTATCCAATCTTCTCCTCCAAATCTTCCTACACTTGGTATATACTCTCTTGCCTGTGCAAAGTATGTATCAGCTACCTTATCATATCTATAGCCTGTATATCCGAACGGCTGCACCTGTTCCTGTGTACCGTAAGTATCATTTCCAAACTCATCATAACCGTATACCGTTTGGTTTTCGCTCTCCTGCTCAAAAAGACGAATAGGACTTCCAAGTTCATCACTTAGATATGTATAGACTTTTTCCTCTTCCTCCATGAATACGGTATTAAAGTCCCATGCATAGCTTTGTACATGCTCCTTGTCTTTTCCTCTTTCTATCATATTTCTTTGCAGCATGTTGTTATAAGGTTTTGTCCTGTCAAGTACATACCTTTCCTCGTATACCGGCTTACTTTCCGCTAGCTTAAGTTCAACGATACTTTTAAGTCCGGTTTCTCCAAAACCTTTACACTCACTACCGTATTCTCTAAAGCCTACTCTGTTTCCCATTCCGTCATAATCGTATCTTCTTGCATTTCCTAAATTAGAGTAACTTAAACTAAGCCTACCTGATGCACCGTACTCATAGGCTTTTATTCTCTTTCCTCTGCTCATTACCCCTATAAGGTTTCCTCTTTTATCATACTCATAGGTTTTATTTTCATATAATCCGCTTGTCTTTACCAGTCTGTCCAGGGCATCATAAGTATAGGCTACCTCCATGCCGTCTTTTTTCATCTTGCTTCTGTTTCCGAAAGCATCATAAGCATACCTGCAAACTTCCTTTTCTCCTCTTTTTACGGCTATGAGGCGGTTTAGGCTGTCATACTCATAGTTAAAGACTGATGAATCTTCCCACAACTTATGTATGATTTTTTCTTTGTTCTTATCTTCCTTTATTCCCTTAGAGTTTACATCCCTTTTTCTTACTGTCTTTGTTTTATTTCCGAGTAAATCATATCCGTAAAGGTATTCTTCAAGTTTTTTGCTTCCTTTTATATGACAAAGCCTGCTTAAAAGCCCTCTTTCATCATACTCATAAAGACTGCCTATCTCATCAGGCATATCCTTTCTTATAAGTCTTCCTTCTTTGTCGTATGAATACCTTATCTCTTTATCTCCTGATATAAGACTTACAAGTCTTAGGTTTTCATCATAACCGTAATCAACACTTTTTCCGTCGGGATATACGGTTCTTAACCTTTCTCCTTCCTTTCCATACTCATATCTTACTTCTTTACCGTCATAATCAATTACCTTTGTTGTCCTTCCAAGCTTGTCATTTTCTATCCTTATAACTCCAAGTGCATCCTTCACATAACTTAATTTTCCTAAGCTGTCATACTCATACTCTGCTTTATATCCGTCTCCGTAAAGAATGCTTTTTATATCTCCCGCCTTGGTGTATGAATACCTTGTTTCATATCCGTCCCTGTCTTTTTTAAGTATTACTCTTCCTAAAAGATCGTATGAAAAGTACTCCTCTTCTCCAAAGGCATTTATAATACATTCAACATCTCCCATCAGGTTTCTTTTATATCTTGTTATCCTTGATACATTGGTGTCTTTAAGGCTTGCGGATATTTCCTTACCGTATATTTCTTTTATTTTTGTTCCTTCTTTTAATGAATGTTTTCTTTCTTCAGCTTCAATACATGAAAGTAATTCCCTGCTTCCTTCATGCCTGTATACCGTAGAAAGCCTCCCTGCCTTATCATATCCGTACTCGGTTCTGTTTCCCATGGAATCCAAGACGGAGATTAGTTTCCCTCCCTGAGAGTATACATAACTTGTGCTGTTTCCTAATGCATCGGTTTCCTTTATTATGTTTCCCATGGCATCGTATTCAAAGCTTTGTTCCTGTAAAAAGCTGTTTTTTACTTTGGTAATACGGTTTAGTCTGTCATAGCTAAAAAGGATGTAATCGCCCTTTTCATTTTCTCTTTTTATAAGGTTGCCGACTTTATCATAGCTAAATACCTCATATCTTTTATCCGGGTATATTTTTTTATGTAAAAGTCCGCCTTTTTGGTATATGTAAACGGTTTCTTTTTCTCCCGTCTTTATCTTTGACACTTTTCCAAGTTCATTATATTCATACTTTTTTGTATTCCCGAGCATATCGGTTTCAAGCACTACTCTTCCTAGAATGTCATAATCGTAAGTATATGTACCGATATCGTTGCTTATCTTTAAGCTTCTTTTACCGTACTCATACTCCGTTACCACTCCCGACTTATCCTTGTAAGACAAAAGTCTGTTTCTTTCATCATAAGAATACTCTTCACTATCTCCTAAAGGATCCGTAACCGATATAAGGTTTCCGTTTGCATCATAACGGTATTCATACTCTCCCTTGTTTTGTAAAATCTTTTTCTCTACCAGATTTGCGGCATTATAAACATACCTTACCTCTCCTCCGTCCGATCGGATTTCTTTTGTAAGGTTTTGGCAAAGGTCATACTCCAGCATGAAGTTTTCACCGTCAGGCAGGGTAAAGTCCTTTATTTTATTCATTTCGTTATAATTAAGTTTTGTAATGCTTCCTCTAAAGTCTTCAAAAAGGGACAGTTTGCCGTTTTCGGTATACTCATATCTGCAAGTATTCCCCATGGCATCCTTTACTCCTGTAAGCAAGTCCTTGTCATTATATGAGAACTCTGTCCTGTTTTTATTTCCGTCAATGCTTGCCCTTACCCTGTTTAAAGCATCATACTCGTATGATAAAACATTTCCGCTCTCTTCTTCTATTAGGGATATGTTTCCTTTTTCATCATAAGAAACTTTGCTTTTTGAACCGTCGGGAAGGGTTACGATAACGCTTTCTTTAGTTTCCTTACCTTCTTTATATTCACCTTCATTATACTCTATAAAGGTAACCTCTCCTAAAGCATTTTTTCTTTCAACAAGTCTTCCCTTATCATCATAAGAGTACCTTTCAATCTCTTCTTTATTTTTATAATAAATGCTTAGATTTCCGTTTTCATCATACTCAAAACCTTCCACCTCTCCGTCCGGGTGGGTGCAGCTTTTTAAGTTTCCTTTTTTATCATACTCATATACAGTGGTATTTCCCCTTTTATCCGTATATGATGTTAAAAGGTTTCTTTCATCATAAGTAAAACTTTCACTCTCTCCGGCATATTCACTTTCAATGTTTCTGAAACTTTCATCATGTATGTGTACTTCTACATTTTCATTCTGGTTTGTTACAAAGGTTTTACTTTCTTCGCTGTCATACTCATATCTGATTATCCCTCCGTCGGCAAATCTTTGTATCTTCACCCTGTCCGCACCGTCATACAGGTTTTCAAGTACATATACTCCCCTCGGATTTTTTATTTTTACCAAAAGTTCTTTTTCATAAAAGTAATCATACATTCTTTGTCCGTTGGAATATACTCTTGTAAGCTGAGTGCTTTCATATCCGTACTCAATCTTTCTTCCGCTATGGTCTTTTACTTCTCTTAGTTTCCCCAGTTCATCATACGAAAGATTAAGGCTGTTCCCTGCTTTATCGGACACGCTTAAAAGTCTTCCCTCAGTATCATAGGAAAGTAATACTTTAACCCCGTCTTTTCTTTCCATAGAGAGAAGTCTTCCTTCTTTATTAAAAGTGTATAAAAGTCCTGTTTCGCTTTTATACTTAAACCCGTCCTTTGTTTTTTGAAGGCGGTTAAAATCATCAAAAACGGAAACTATGTTTTCTTCATCATCTAAAAGGTAGGCTTCATCCTGCCCGTCTGCAAGGTGTAGTATATATCCGTTTTTTTCCCTTTCTACGGATATTTCATAGCTGTGTCTCCAACCTTTTCCAAACACTCCTACTTTTTCTTCTTTACTGTTATAAAACCTTGTAAAGCTTAAAGGTATCCTTGAGAGTATCTTAAGATCTTCTTTTGAATAGATAAAGTTTCCGGTATTTGCATTTACCGGATCTCCCGTCATGGCACATAATGCACCCCTTGCACCCTTTAAAAAATCTTCCATACTGTTGTTTTTCATAAGATCTTTTAAAAGTTCATTCCATGAGGCAAAGGCCGGACCGTTCTTTTCAAGCATCTTTGAAATGATTTTATAGATTTCTTCCTTTAGCTGTACATCACTAAGTTCTAAAACCGCCGGTACTGCATTATTTCTTACACGATTTAACGCACCTGTATAAACCGCACTGTAACTTCCATCCTGATTTTTGATTATCTTTACTCCTGCACAGGCTGCCAAACTTCCCATAAGTTTTAACATAAGCTTGTCTTTCTCACTTGGCACTCCTGCCATGACAGGCATTGCACCAAGCATCATTGGAAGCAGTCTTTCAAAGTCCTTTGACATATCCTTATAAGGCTCTTTTAATTCTTCATATGTCTTTGATTTTTTCCCCTTAAGCAATACTTTATCAGCTGATATATTTACATCACTTTTTAACTTTATGGAACTTCCCTTTACTTTTTTCATTAGACACTACCTCCTCCTATGGATGATTACTTTTTTAGTGCTTTACTTAGTGCATATTTAGATTTACCTGCTTTAGTTCTCCCATATATTCACCAAAGAGAAATAATAACTCTTTAGATGTATCTTTAAAGATATCCGTATCGATTACCGACTCTAAGGCTTTTTTCCAAAGAATTGAAATGATATCTTCATATCCCTTTAAAACAAACCTTGTTCCTTCTTCTATCTCCGACTCACTTAATAAAAGTTTTCCTATACCCTCCATCATTTCTTCACGAATTGTACAGGAATCTTTTTTCATAAAATCCGGAATCCAATACCTGATACCTAAAGGTTTATCTATATACAAGCCCTCATCTGAGGCATATAGCATAAATTTATAGCTTTTTGTATAAATACTTGTATTAAGGAAAAATAATATAAGATACTTAAGCTTATATATCCGCTTTTCCTCTATCTCATTTGACAGTATGCTTTTTATTTCTTCAGATAAATCCTGTATATTATAATCTTTATACTCCCGAATTTTTTCGCTGAGCCACCTGTATCTGAAACTTTTAAAATATTCCTTTTTTTGCTTTTCCCTATTCATTTGTCTACTTTCTTACCGGTATTATATTTTGAAGTATGTCATTCACAGCTTTTTTCCATGTCCATGATAATGGCTCCCTACAATTAAACATAACCTGTACTGTTTCTCTACCTATCTTACCCAGACCTGTTTTATGATATATTCTCTCATCTATTCCGGGTATAATAAAATCAAAGCAATACATTTTTACACAGCCTTCTTTCTCCAATTCATTATACTCTAAAAACTTTATACCATTATGTGCTTTTGAAAGCAGATTTTTAAAATCAGTTACCAAAGTTTTTACTTCCGTATCTTCACTGACATTAATAAGGCTAATGCTTAGATTTACATCTCCGGCAAGATTTGTTTTTATTATCTCGGGTCTAAAATTGGTAGGATATTTTATTTCTTTTATTTCATCCGGCATATCTATAAAAGATTCAGGAATATATATACTTAACAACTTATCAAAGTACTGTTCTTTACTAAAAGTTTCTAGTCTACCTTCTATATAGTACCCCGTATCCAAAGACATAGCTTCAGCTTCGGAGCTCCTTACTTTTAGAGGGATGATTTGCTTATCATAATAATTTTCTGCCATTTAATCTATATATCTCACTTTCACATTCTCATAAAAATCGATCTTTTCCGCTATTTCTTTGCTCACAATTACTTCTTTTACATTACCTGAGCCTAAGAGTATACTTTCTCCTACATCTTCCACTGACTTTGGTATATAGACTCTTTTTAAATTTCTACAATCTATAAGGCACATCTTAGATATATATATCAGACTATCTGGAAACTCCACCTCTTCTAATCTATAGCAATGACCTAGAGCGGACTCTCCAATTATTTTTAGTCCTTTTGAAAAAACTATTTCTCTTATCCTGGATTGAGAGAATGCTTTATTTGCTATACTGATTGTTCCGTCTTTTTATGATAACCTTTCCTCTTTTTTTATCCACAAGTTCTATAAGATGATTCCCTATATATTTGCAACTATACTCATCCGCTTTTATGCTATTATAGTACTTTGTATCATAAAAAGAATTACCGATATATAGCGGTTCCCCCTCAAACTCTACATTTTCTAAGTTTATACATAAACTAAATGCACCATCATCTATTTGCTTTACAGTCTTTGGAATAACAGTCTTTTTTATTAAAGTACAACCTTTAAATGCTTCTTTACCTATATATTCAAGTCCTTGAGGCAGTTCTATATGCTGAAATTTCTCACAATTTTCAAAAGCATTATTATATATATGAGTAATATGTTCAGGTATTGATATATTTTCCAAACTTTTACAATTGGAAAATGCTGATGAACCGATATATCTCACAGTTTCCGGTATTGCTATATTATAAAGCTTACTGCACCCTGAGAAAGCATACTCTCCTATACTCTTTAATCTATCTGATAAAACAACACTTTTTAGTTCATCATTTCCCATAAATGCACCGCCTGCAATTACAGTAATCTCGGTTGGAATCAAAGCCTCTTCCTTATTATAAGTTGCCTGAAATAATATATGTTTATAATATTTTAATCCCTCTGAATCTACAGGAAGTTTTTTATACCATTCTGTACCTTCAAAGCAATATGCTCCTACCCGGCTGATACTGTCAGGTATATTTATTTCGCTAAGTTTAGTACACTCTCCAAAAGCATTATACCCAAGCCATTCAACAGAATCACTTAAGTATATAGATGATAGACTTGTGCATCCATTAAATGCTGCATCATCTATATACTTTAAATTATTTGGTAAAACCACTTCTCTCAACGCTTTACAACCTGAAAATACATAATCCTCTATATGACTTAAAGTGTCGGGAAGTTTTACAACCTCCAAATTTTCACATCCCATAAATGCACCCATTTCAATATCTGTAATATTTTGTGGGAACTCTATATTATTTAAGTTTTTACATTCAGAAAATGTCATCGCTTTTATCTTTTTAAGTGATTGTGGCAATGATATTTCTTTTAAATCAGTACATCCGCTAAACGCTGATTCCCCAATATATTCTACACTTTCAGGAATTCTTATTACTTCCAAACTTGTGCACCCATTAAATGCATCTCTGTTTATTTTTTCTAAACTTTCCGGCAGATTTATTTCTTTTAAATTTTCGCAGCCTATGAATGCCCTTCGATGTATTATTTTTACACTTTCCGGAATATATACTTTCTCTATACTCTTACAACCTGAAAAAGCATCCTCCATAATTTCCGTTGTACCTTCAGGTATGTATACAGTCAAGTTTCTTATATTTTTATCTACTAACCCGGCTTTATATTCAATAACTTTATTATCCCTTAAAACTAAATGCCATCTAAAATTTAAAGTTATATATGATGTAAAAACAGCTATTATCCCAACTATAATTATCCCAAAAATTTTATATTTTGATTTCATATATACATCCCTCAATACATCTTGTAGATATAACCTTGACCCCTTTATATACTTGGCTTATATATAATATCATTAATAAAATACAAGTTTAGGGGTCTTAATCCCATCCGTCTCAATCCAGTGATATTCTCCCCTTAATCTCTCAGGCAATTCTATTTCCTTTAATGAATAACATTCTCTGATAGCGTATGAATCCAGATATTCTACATTTTCCGGTATTTTTATTTTAGTGAAAGAACAGCCTCCAAAAGAATATGCATTTATTGCTTCTAAGCTTTCAGGTAAATCCATATTTTCTATTTTTTCACATCCGACAAATGTAAAATAATTAATTTCTTTTAATTTGATACTTTCTTCAAAATCCACTTTTTTTAAATTTGAACATAGAAAAAATGCTTTAAAGTCAATGGTTTCTACACTTTTAGGAATATATACCTCTTCAATATCGTTTCTGTTTTCAAAAGCTTGTGCACCAATCACTCGGGTTCCTGCTTTAATATGGATTATTGAACTTCCGTTATTTTCAGAAGACAAAAGTATATTATCTACATACTTACATCCACATTCATCCGGTTTTATATTGTTTAAGTACTTTGTATTTTCAAAACTATAACCGGCAATCTTCTCTATTCCTGATGGTAAATTAATACCTGACAAGTCCTCACAATTATTAAATGCTCCGTATCCAATTTCAGTTATACTTTCAGGCAATTTAACCTCCTCTACGCCGGCCCCCGCAAATGAATTTTCTCCTATTTTTTTCAATCCTTCTTTAATATCTATCTTTTTCAGTGCCTCACAATTCTCAAAGCAGTTATCTCCAATTTCAATTATTCCTTCAGGCAGTTCGATCTCTTTCAATCTGTAATTGTTTATAAATGCGGCATTTGCAATTACCTTTGTTGAATCTTTAACTATAATCGTATCATTTAAACCTTTATTATATAAAAGAACTTTTCCAAGGTATACAGAGCCGTATTCATCAGCTACACTGTTTTCAAAGACTTCAGTGCCCTCAAATACATTTTCCCCTACACTTTCAATCTCTTCAGGCATATTCACTTTATATAAGCTGCTACAATTAAAAAAAGCAGCACTCCCAATCTTTTTTAAGCTGTCCGGCAAATATATACTTTTTAGACTTGTACAATTATAAAATGCTATTTCTTCTATTTCCGTTGTATTATTTGATAATTGTATATTTTCTAAAGAAATACATTCTCCAAATGTACCTTTCTCTATTATTTTGACTCCATTTGGAATTTTAACATCAGTCAATGATTTGCAATTTGAAAAAGCATCTTTTCTTATTACCTCCAACCTTTCAGGTAAATTAATATTTTTTAAATTTTGGCAATCATAAAAAGCTCCCATTCTAATCTCTTTAATGCTGTCGGGTAATATAACACTCTCTAATTTTGTACAGTGTGCTAAAGCAAAGATTCCAATTCCTGTCACATTATCAGGTATCTCTATTACTTTCAAATCTTCTTTTTTTTCTATAATTCCGCTTTTTACACCCATAAAGACATTGTTTTTAATTATTACCTTACACTTCAAATTTGATAATATAGCATAAAGGATAAGGCAAAGTAAAAATATTATAAATATATATTTATATTTTTTAAAAATTTTAGCCATATAATATACTCCTATAATATGTTTCCCATATACAGTTTGGGCTCTACTCCGGCATTTAATAATGTATGTTTTATTTTTTCTAAAGTACTTTAACTTTATTTCACTCAATATTACTATTCATAATACTCTACACTAACAGTATCATCATACTTCAAGTCTGCCTTCTATATAGTACCCCGTATCCAAAGACATAGCTTCAGCTTCGGAGTTGTTTACTTTTAGAGGGATGATTTGCTTATCGTAATAATTTGCTGCCATTTAATCTATATATCTCACTTTCTTATCGCTGATATACCAAAATTTATCTGCAACTTCCTTCGTCATAACAACTTCCTTTAATCTGTCACAGCCTACAAAGGACATTTCTCCTATTTCCTTTACACTTTCAGGGATATAAATATATTCTAATTTGTCGCAAAATTGAAATTCATAATCTCCTATGTATATCAAATTTTGAGGTAATTCAACTCTTCTTAAGTTTTTACAAAACGAAAAGGCAAAATCTCCAATATATTTTAATTCCTCCGGAAATAGCACTTTTTCAAAAGATCCCTCCGAAAAGGCTCCATTAGCTATACTAACTGTTCCTTCCTTTATAATAATCTCCTTTTTCCCTTTATCCACAAAACCTACAATGTGATTTTGCACATATTTACAGCCATATTGATCTTCTTCAATATTGTCATAATATTTTGTCTCATAAAACGAACTCCCTATATACTCAGGATTACCTTCAAATTTTATATCCTCTAAATTTGTACATCCTCCAAAAGCTCCTTTTTCTATTCGTTTTACATTTTTGGGAATTATTATTTTTTTTAGAGAACTGCAACCTTCAAATGTGTTTTCTCTAATGTATTCTAATTCCTTTGGCAACTCTATTTCAGATAAATTTTCACACCTATAAAATGCACTCTCACCTATTTCTTTTACAGGCTCCGGTATCATAATACTCTTCAAGTTTTTACAATTATCAAATGCCGATCTCCCTATCCAATTCACACCGTAAGGTATTTCTATACTTTTAAGATTAATGCAATTTTGAAAAGCATATTCTTCTATACACTTTATATTATTTGGTAAAATAATACTTTCCAGCTTTTCAAAGTCTTGAAATACACCTCCGACTATAAAGTTTATATTTTGGTTAATTACCAGATTTTCCTGTATATCTGTTGCCTCTAATAAAATATCTCTATAAATTTTTAATCCGTCTTCATTTACAGGTATATTTTCAATCCACTTGGTTTCTGAAAAGCATTTAAAGCCAAACTTTTCTACACTGTCAGGTATATTCAGTATTTCCAAATTATGACATTTGCTTGTGGCACCATTTCCTATTTCTGTGACTCCCTCAGGTATATCTATTTCTTTTAACGAATAGCAACCGCACAAAGTTTCTGCCTCTATATTTGTAAGATTTTTAGACAACTTTATGTTCTCCAACTCTCCACAATATTCAAAAGCACAAGCACCAACCTGTGTTACAGAATCCGGCATAATTACATCCTTGAGCTTTGTTCTTGAAAAACTAAATTCACCTACATTTTTAAGTGAGTCCGGAAATACTATACCTTCTAAACTTTTACAATTATAAAATGCATAATCTCCCACCTGCTCCAAATTATCTGTTAAATCTACAACTTTTAACTCTTCACAATTTTCAAACGCTTTATTTCCTATTCTCTTTATAGATGAAGATAAATTCATGTACTCAAGGTTTTTACATTCGGAAAATGTACCGTCTTTAATATATTCTACTGATTGTGGTAATTTAACCGATTTTAAAGCAGTATTTGAAAAGCTGAACTTACCTATACTTTTAAGTGAAGAGGGAAATTCTATAATGTCTAAGTTTTTACATTCAAAGAAAGCATAGTGACCTATTTGTTCCAACTTATCAGGTAAATTTATACTATCTAAACTTGTGCACTTATAAAAAGCCCCTTTATTTATTATTTCTAAAGAGCCATGTATATCAACTTCCTCTAAGTTACTACAATTCATAAATGCAAACTCACCTATTTTTTTCACCCCTGAAGGTATAATTATTTTATCGATTAAATCATTATTTGCAAAAGCATGGTTTCCGATTTCCGTAACATCTTCAGGTATTGTTATATCTATTTTCTTTTTTACTCTCTCTATTATTCCCACTCTATATCTCAGTACAACGCCTTTTTTTATTACCAGATGTCCTCTTAAGTTCATTACTATTGATAGCATAATAAACAATGATATAAATATAACAAAGACAACTTTAGCTTCTTTATTCTTTACATTTTTTCTCAGCATTGGATTCCCTTTCCAAAGCACTTTAATGCACTAGTTATTCATTTCCCCTATGATTTCATGCTTTATAAAATCATCAGTCTTACG
>GL890596.1:57929-78776 GCA_000209465.1 Lachnospiraceae oral taxon 107 str. F0167
ATTTATTATTTCTAAAGAGCCATGTATATCAACTTCCTCTAAGTTACTACAATTCATAATGCAAACTCACTTATTTTTTCACCCCTGAAGGTATAATTATTTTATCGATTAAATCATTATTTGCAAAAGCATTGGTTTCCGATTTCCGTAACATCTTCAGGTATTGTTATATCTTATTTTCTTTTTTACTCTCTCTATTATTCCCACTCTATATCTCAGTACAACGCCTTTTTTTATTACCAGATGTCCTCTTAAGTTCATTACTATTGATAGCATAATAAACAATGATATAAATATAACAAAGACAACTTTAGCTTCTTTATTCTTTACATTTTTTCTCAGCATTGGATTCCCTTTCCAAAGCACTTTAATGCACTAGTTATTCATTTCCCCTATGATTTCATGCTTTATAAAATCATCAGTCTTACGCATGTTAATATTTTCCTTATCTTGACTATAATATATAGCCTCAAAATTCCCCCAATGATATTTTTCTCCCTCTAACCTATTTGGAGTACTATATTCAGAAACTTCAGTACTAACTTCTGCATCCATATCGTATTCCCTTACTAAACCATAAGGATTTCCATACATTGTAATTTTTATCATATCCACAAACTTTTTATTAACATAAGGCTTAAGCTGGGTAGTTAGTTCTTTTATCTCTGATATCCCTATCCATCCAAATGTCAAATCTAATGCAGTAAGACAGACACCCGCGAATGTATCAAGTATCCCCACTCCTGTTTCTACAACAGTTTTTGAGGTTGATATTGCTGTATCTCTATCATCATTATCTATTTCATGACCTAAATAAATTTCTGCAAGATACTTATTAAACGTTTCTATATAAGGTTTTCGTAAATACACTATGGCTTGCTTAAGTACGACTCCACCGGTATTTTTTTTATACCAACTAGTACATATATCACTCTCTCTCCATACGGCCATCATTATATTTTTATCAATGAAAATCTCCTGATTCCCAATTAACTTGCATGCAAACCTATTCCTTCCCGGACAATCTACTTCAAAATAATAATCTTTTCCACCATAAAGAATTATATCTATCCAATGGGACCAATAATGTGAACCGGATACATATCCATAAGTATTTTCATTTATCTTACGTACATCATCAGGAAATTTCATTTCTTTATTTCCTGCATGACTTTTTATCTCATATGCACCTATATACTTCATTTTCCCCCAACTTTTTTCATAAACAAATATGGTTCCGAGACTATCATCACTTTTAATATCATAAAATTCTATACCGAAGTTATATAAGCCTGAATTCTTAACCTTTACATGACCTACAAAGTCTTTTTTGTCACTTTTGCGACTCCAATTTTTCTTTTCATCTTCAACTATTTCTACAGCATATTTTACTTTTACATTATCATAGCTTGGTGAAGTTTGCCCTGATGTCTTAAATGAAACTAAACCACCCTTATTACATGTGGCTAAAGAGTCCTCCATAACGGCATAACTTTCCTCACCAACTGCGGTATCAAATATTTTCATGTTTGAATTATCGGTAGCCCACCACTTTCCAAGTTTAGGGTCACATTTACAAGGCTTACTCCTATTTTTATTACACATTCCAAAGCTTTTTATATTATCAGTAGTACTGTCATTTTCTGTGATTAAAGGTCTTCCATCTGAAGTGTGTGCTCCATGATCATCTTTCAAATTTAATACGCATGTTTTGCTTCCATAGCTACATGAAACCTCTGCACCTCTTACCACATATTCATATCCACCATATCCCTTCATTTCCTGATGCTCATACATTTTCTGTATATCGTTCGCCACTTTGCACCCCTTTCTTCGGATTTGTACTCCATTACTGCTACAGAATTTTACTCACTTATATACACGATTTCTTCTTTACTGTTTAATCTTATATTTCTTGCCTTTATGGTCAATTTATCTGCTGCACTTATGTTCACATCTCCATTACCTGTAAGCTTGAATCTTCTGTCATTCATGGTAAGTATATCATCTGCAATGAAGCTTATTCCTTCTTTTGAGAAATTAAGACTTTTCTTTCCAACTTCAAATTGCTTTTTATTTTCATCACTTCCTTTACTGCCGAAGGTTCGTACTACATACATATCTCCTGTTCCCATACCTGCTATATAAAGTTGTGCTTTTTCTCCTACATCAGGTACCGCATATAATACATTTCCGGTCTCAGGATACCAATCAAATCCATAATCCGGCTCTTTTTTGTCTATATCAAGTCTTAAGTATACTTTTCCATCCTTATATTTCTTAATTTTCCCCATAAGGCTCAAACCTATTATATTTTCATTTTCAAGCGGATATATCATATCGTCTATATATGACCTTTCAACTCCTTGAAAATTAAATATCAGCTCACCCTTTGTAAACTCCACCTCTTTTTTATATAAAGTTAAAATCTTATTATCTAACGCAATGCTGTCACCTATATCATAAGAGTTGTATGTCCTTAGCCTATACTCTATCCGACTTGTATTCTCATTTTTCTTTATCAGATCTCTGCTCTCACTTATAATACCTCCGGGCTCAATCATATTCCCTGTATGTATGCCCATATGAATATGTGGCCTATCATATTCCATACCCGGATACAGAAATGTTTTTATGCAGGATGCCATCCTAACTGCAAATGCCCAGGCACTCTCCTTATAGCAAAGTACAGGCCTTTCAATTTCCTTATCCTTTATATTGTAGTTGCCGATATCCCCTGAGTATCTTCTAACCACATCACATGCAAGGTCACTATAAGTTTTTTCTATATTTTGAAATAATTCTGTGTGCTCTTTATTGTCTAATTTTTTACTGTATGAATATGCTTTAAGGTCAAAATAATGTACATCGGCGGATGAATTAATGCTTATTTCTTCCACAAATCCTCTAAATACAGTGTTTCCTTTGTATTTTATATGCATATCCATATCCTTTTTGTCTGTAAGAATTGTTTCTCCGGGTTTTCCCTCCAACACCCCGTTAATATTACAGCAGGTATGCATGTTTGGAACAGTTTTTATAACAAAATTTTCAACCAGATAAATAGGTAGTGCTATTTCTATTTCTAAATTTTCTATAATCAGCATAAAAAATCCCTTTCTGCTCACATCAAAAGCACATTTTTTCAGCTTATATGAATACCTTCACCACTCACAGTTATTCCGTCTTTTAATATTATTTGTGTATCATCTTGTAAAAGCATAACCCTTTTACCTGCCACCATGGATATATTTGAATCCTCACTGCTTATCTCAACAGTGTCCTTTGCTTTTATCAAAATACTTCCACTGCTTACTATCTTGACTCCTGTACTGTCATTTAGTTCAATATAATCTCCCGTATCGCTTTTTATGGTTATACCGTCCTATGTCAGTCTTATTTCTTTTCCGTATTTATTTCGCCAAATCTTATTTTCAGGATCGGTTCTTATTCCATCTCCCTCATTTTCATGTACCGCACTGCAAACATAGGCTTTTTCTTCATTTTCTGTAGGAAAATACAGTCTTACGCTGTCTCCCTCTTCCGGCATGCAATACCACCCCGCTCCGTCACTTGAAGAATATACAGTGGAAAAATCAAACCATCTTTCTATTTCTTCATACTTATTTTCTATATCCTCTATTGCTATCTTAACCTTTTCTTTTTCTACATTTGTAACTTTAGCGTAAAGCGATGCTCCTATTATTTTTAAATCATACTTGCTTTCTTTTTTTACTATATAGTCTATATCCTGTGTTAAATAATATGTATGGTAAAGTTCACTTCCCTCTGTTTTAGATACAATTTTTATTATACGGTAGTCTCTTCTGTTAAAGCTTACTCTGTCTCCTAAACAATGGATTTCCCTTGATTTGACTTCATAAACTGTATATTCTTTATTTACAACAATACGCACATCACCAGAAGTTAAAACCTTGCTTTCTCTTTTTGGCATACCGAAAAAATACTTTACCCCTTCACTCTGATAATCCGGCATTACCACTGTCTGCTTTAAAGCTGCAATCCTTTTTATAAAGTTCCAGTCATTTTCTTCATACTGTACCAAAAATCTGGGCAATACTCCCTTTCCGTCTTCTCCTGTTATATAGTATGACTCTTCATATCCTTCTTTTAATGCATTAAGTATATCAGCATATTCTCCGGTACCCTTAGAAAATCCTCTTGTATGTACTTTTTCTTCCATTAAAGAACTTCCTGTGATCAATTCCAATTCAACAAGGAAACTTCCACTTTCTTTAAAAAAACATATCTTTTCTAGCAGTCCATAAAATATCGTACTCTCTTTATCTGTTTCATCAAGGGCATTAACCCTTACCCATCTTGTATTTTTAGCAATATTGACATACTCTTCTTCTCTTTTTTCTTCTATTATGGCTCTTATTATTGCCCTGCCATGCTTGCCCACCTCATGTTTTGCTTCATATCCCGTTACCGCAAGTACATCAAAAATATCAAGTCTTATAAGATTTTCTCTCATACGCTCTCCTCCACTTCCACAAACTCTATTCCCTTAACATCTCTTCTTATTAAACTTTCTGCAAAATCAAGATTTACAATAAATCTTATCTTTTTATTCTCTTCCCTGACAGCTTTAAAGAAATTATTGAAATCAGTGTTTAGCAAATTTTTTGTATAAAGCAAATAATAGCTTTGCGTCTCTCTACTCTCTTTATCTATCAGCACGACCCTTTTTACAAAGATTTCTATATCAAAAAGAAGCAATACCTCTCTAAATCTTTCTGAAATAAGAGGATATACATTCATCATCAAATCAGGAAATATAAACTCCTTTGTTTTTTCTATTTCAAGAACAAACTCTCTTGGCATTTCATAAAATCTTTCATTAAGAGTATCTATATTACTTGGAATATCCTCTAAAGTATATATTCGTATCCCCTTTGTATTTTCAAGATTTTCTTTTATATAAAAATATGGCAAGTTTCCTTTCATAGTTTCTCCATAATTACCCTTTTGTTTATATTCATGTCATCTTTCAACACATACACAAATATTTTTTATGAAAATAATACTGCTCTAATTATAACAAATTCTGCACTATTTTTCATTATGTTTTAATAATATATGTCATATAGGTTTTCTGTAAACAACATATTATTATTAGTTTTTATACAATAAAAGCACAATAAAAACTTGTATTTTTATCATGCTCTAAAATTTGTCTTTATTCAACCTTTATTGACTTTATTATTTCAAAAGCTGCTCTTTTCCACTCATCCATATCATTATACTTACAGTTAAATGCTCCCTGAATAATATATTTATCTATACTAGTTAAATATATTATGTTATAAGCAGCTTCATCAATTCCATAGCTTTTAAACTGCATTAAGCTTATACTGTTTCCTGCAGCACTTTCAATTGTTTTGTCTTCAAAAAAGATATATGCGGGATTCATGTTTTTTATCATTGTTTTTAACATATTTATGGCATAACTCATATCCTTTTCACCCGATGAAGTTACTAATAAATTAAACGAAAAATTCACGCTCCCATCAAGACTTGTATATATAACATCCGGTTTTTTTTCAGATATATACTTAGTACTTATAAGTTCAGGTAACATAATTACAAATTCATTTGGCATCATTACAGATAATTTGTCTTCAAACATCAACACTTTATGAAATAAAGTAAGAGAATTTTGTATATATAAACCTTCTTCTATATTACCGTACTCTTCCCTCCTCTTTACATGCATTGCACTTATTACATCTTCATCAAAGTATTCCATGTCTATATCCTCCTATTATCGTTTTAATACTGTTATCTCATCATTTGATTCAAGAGAAATTATCTGTGCCTCTATCTTTATTTTCCCTTTTGAATTTATATAAAGATTATCAGTACTTCCAAAGTTTGTTAATACTGATGAAAAACTTAACATGCTTAACCCACCACATTTAATATAATTTTCACCAACCGACATTTCCTTTTTATCCTCTGTTGTAAGCCCTCTATTACTCTTTTTAAGATAATCTATGATATCAGAAGCAAAAACAATCTTACTTTCTTCACTGTCTCCAAAATATAACTGTACTTTACTATCTATTTCGGGCATACAATACATAACATTTCCTGTAATTGGCATCCATACAAATGGAAAAACACTGTCTGAACAGTCAATATCACTTTTAACATAGATATGCTCTTCTTTTACATCTACAACTTTTCCACTAACTACAAGACCCGTAATATTCTCATTAAATTTTGGTGTTGATTTTATATATTGTTTATCACAAATTTTATATATAAAAACCAAGTACCCTTCTCTCGTTTCTACTTTTTTCTCTTTTATATAAAAGATTTTGCCCATAAACTCCGCCTTACTTCCAAGTTCGTAATCATTATAGTCCGATACTGTATAGTATATATCCCCGCAAGGCATATTATGGTCTGCTTTTGATAAATCATTTTTTTCGGAAATATCTATTTCAAAACCTGATTCATAATGATCCGGATGGAAATGTACCATATCTTCACTATATGGCATCCCATAATAAAACGCTGTTAATCCCGATTTATAATCAGCCACAAGCACTTCTCCAAAGTTACTTGCAATTCTCTTTATAAACTCCCAGTCTGTTTCCTTATATTGTAAAAACAATTTTCCCAGTTTTTTAATTTCCGTATTATAAATCACCTTTGTCTCAATTTTAGAAGATACCTTTTCGACAATAGACTTTATATTATCTTCCTTATTTTGAAACAGTCTGTCATTTTTTTCTTTATCAAGCAACAAACTTTTGCTAAATGCTTCTATGTAGCATAAGCAGACACCTAAATCATTACTGAAACTAAAACTTTCTACTATCCCTTTAAACAAAACCTTGGTTTTATTATCAGCTATGTCAGTATATTCTACGCTTATGTCGGAGCCTTTTATCTTGTTTACTATATTTTTAACTTGATTAATAAAACTATGACCTATATTAACCTGTAGTTTTACATGTGCATGACTACATGGCTTTATAGTAAAATAAACACCAACTATACTTTCTACTTCCAATAAACTATGTACTTTTACACTTCCTAAGTCAATCATTTTAAAATGCTCCTTTACAAGTATTTTATCAACTACTCAATCTCCAAAGTCTGTGGACAAATTCCTTTCATGCCTCGTTTTAATAGGCTTTCTACAAAATCAAGCCTTGCCACGGTACACATTCCGTCAACATTCGGTATCTTAAATAAAGCTGTATCCGGTATGTTTTTCCCTATAAGTATTCCCTTATCTATATATCTCCCTCGTATGAATGTCGTTCTATCTGATAAACAATCTATTCTTTTAAGAATCGGAATAATATATTCATATACTTCATTACTGTTTTCCTCCATTAGGAGAACCCTTTTTATTACTGTTGCCGGCTCATAGAGCTTAAATATCTCATATGCTTCATCTGACAGCATAAATATTCCCCGGTCCATTATATCCGGATATTTGTCATGCTCATCAAAAGAGTTCCTTATATTAACCAAAGATATCCCTGCTTGCTTATAGCTTTCTCCTTCTTCAAGATATTCTTCTTTTATGCTCTTTCTCACATCAATCATTAAAGGTACCGGCTCATAACTTTCGTCAGTACCTATAAGAAAATATCTTTCACTCATATAATATTTCCACTAAAAAAGTGTTCTCCTCTCTCCATATACAAACCATATACTATGCTTATATTATCTAAAGCAGACTTATTTTTCTTATTAATACGTTCAACAAAGCTCTCTATTAATTCTTTCCATACTCTCCTTCCGGTCATCAAGTATTTAAGACTATATCGATACTTTATATCCTTTTTTTGCCAATCTGTAAATTCTTGAACCTGTATATCACCAAGTATATATTTATCTATCGTGGCAAAATCCTCTGTTATATACCTTTTCATTAAAGGAAGTTCCTTGTATATACTTCTATTTAGATTACTCAAGTATAAATCCTGCCCATATACTCCAAGTCTATATTCATATGTCTGTGTCATAAAGCTGCTGTAGAGAGGTGAAATCACAATATATTCGGCACTTTTTTCTTCCAAAAACTCTTCCAAGTCCTTAGAAATCCATTGTTCATATTCATCTTTTTTCATATTAAACTCTTTTAAAAACTCTTCACTTCTTTCAAAAAATAACTGATTTTGCATATTCTCAATATCCATTATTACCTTACCCCATAAAAATATATTGTTTAGACTACCTTATCAATAAACTTTGAATTTAAAATAATACATAAGTTTATTATGATGCACTGTAACAGCCTATAAACATTTCCTTTTTATAACTCAAGTATTTCCTGTTGCTATGAACAGTAATGTTAATATTGATGTTACAGAAATAATGGCTATTAACTTTTTTTAATTTTCATTCACCTCCAACTTTTACACCTCTCTCATATTCATAAGTTCTATATGTCACAGTAAACAAATCTCTAATACTTATTGTTCCACTCTTATGTATAACATTTTCTGTTCCATCACCCATATCGAATGTTATCCTTCCATTAGCTCCTGAACCATCCAATCCAATTACAGCAAGAGCAGATAGATAATATTTTCCTTTTTTGGTTATTTTATTCATATAGGCTATTAATTCTTCCAAATTCTTTATTTCCTGAAATTCCTCCATTCCCTCCCCCTCCGATATAGTCTTTGGTGGGATGGGAATTCCTGCTCCATTCTCCCCACTTATTCTTATATGCATCATATTATCATTAAAATTATCTATATATTTCTGCATATTTTCATTTTCTATGATTTTGTAGTTATAAAGGCTACGTTTCTTCCCTGATATATAGTCTGCAATATCTTGGCTGACTATATCGGTAAAGCTTTCATTCTGATTCGTAATTATCCAACTTTTCCCTGTATTATCACTGCATTCCAATTCCATTTCCAGCATATCTGCCAAAGTCACTGTAATAGCTATTTCTTCATAGTATTTAATTGCTCTATCTTCTCTTTTTTTATCCAAATACTCTACACCAACTATTGCTATAAACACTAAAGCCAATATACTTGTAATTACTAGGATTACCTTAAGTTTATTCTTCTCAATCACATTCATATATTCCCCTTAGTCAAAATATTTCCATAATATTTTAATCGAAATTATTTTAATATTTTTTGAATAAATCCCCTAAATACAATACCCCATATTCATCTATGATTTTTTCTTCTCCATTATCTGATTTATATGTTATTCTGCCACTAAATCCCGTTCCGTCTAATCCAACCACAGAAAGAGCATACAGATAATATTCACCATTTTTTGTTAATTTGTGCATATATGTTATCAATTCATCTAAATTCTTTATTTCTTGAAACTCATCCATTTTCTCTACCTCAGATATAGTCTTTGGTGGAATAGTAATTCCTGCTCCGTTCTCTCCACTTATTCTTATATGCTTCATATTGTCATTAAAATTATCTATATATTTCTGCATATATTCATTTTTTATAATTTTGTAGTTGTAAAGACTCTGCTTATCCCCTGATATATAATCTGTAATATCCCTAGTAACTATGTCAAGTAAACTTGTGTCACTCCCATTCATAACCCAAGTATTCCCTTTATTATCACTGCATTCCAAGTCCATTCCCAGTGTATCTGCCAGAATTACTGTAGTAGATACCTCATTATAGTATTTAAGTGCTCTATCTCTTCTTTTTTTATTCAAATACTCTATGCCAACTATCACTATAAACACTAAAGTCAATATACTTGTAATTATTAGGATTATCTTAAGTTTATTTTTCTCAACCACATTCATATATTCTCCTTAGCCAAAACTGCTTTAATACTTTTTGAATAGATCCCCCAAATACAATACCCCATATTCATCTATGATTTTTTCTTCTCCATTATCTGATTCATATGTTATTCTACCACTAAATCCCGTCCCGTCTAATCCAACCACAGAAAGAGCATACAGATAATATTCTTTTTTTTTATTTGCAGTTAATCTGTGCATATATTCTATTAATTCTTCCAAATTCTTTATTTCTTTAAACTCCTCCATCTCCTCTACCTCAGATATAGTCTTTGGTGGGATAGGAATTCCTGCTCCATTTTCTCCACTTATCCTTATATGCTTCATATTATCGTTAAAGTTTTTTAATCTCTGAATGGTATCTTTGGAGTCAATAATACTTATACTGTAGCTATAGCCTTGTCCCAATTTTTGTTTAACCATATTTCTATCTTTAAATGTTGTATCCGGGGTTGCATACCCTTCCTTTCTTGCTTTTGAATCCGTTTTTCCTTTATAATTCTTTTTATAGTTATCCCATGCATCCATTTTATCTTCCGGTTGAACAATTTCATGGCACGCATATGCCGTATATAACCCAAGGCATCCTCCCAAATAGCTCATATTAATACATTTATTGATTTCTTTAGCTGCTAAAACCTTACTATATTCAATTTCAGCATCTGACCTCATCGTATCTGCAAATCCGACACTTGTTGACAACAGCGTACAAGTATTGTAGCAGCTGCCCATATAAGGATGAGTTCTATAATACCCTATACAATATCAGCAAGCTATGTATACAGCTTGAATAACAACTAATAATGAACTTTGAAAGCTTGATAACTACTTGTAAGCCCTATCTAGGGGAAGTCTGCCCATTTTTAGATGTATCAAGTCAGTTATAGCGTCATGGATCAAGTTTGAAGATTTACAGCACGTTTTTTAATGTAAATATTACGCCGTGAATAATTCAGGATTAATAATCATCAGTACTATAATCATTTTTAAATAATTTATTCAAAGTAATTGCCCCATATTCTGTTATTACTTTTTCATAACCTTTCCCTGTATCATATACGATTTTTCCTTCAAAGCTTGAACCGTCCAATCCTATAGTATCCAGTTCGTCAATATAATATCCTCCATCTTTACTTATTTTCTTCATATATTCAATCAGATCATTCAGATCTTTACACTCTGTAAAACCATCCAATCTTTCACTCTCCGATATTGTTTTAGGATATATTGTATTTCCTACGCCATCTATTCCAGAAATTCGTATGTTTCTCATATTAGCATTAAAGTTTTTAATATATCTGTTTGTATTCTTATTTTCAATAATCCTATATCGAACCAATGAACTAATTTTCCCATGTATATAATCTAATGTATATTCATATACAATGTTCTCCATATTTCCATCTGCTTTTATAATCCATTTATTTCCTTTATCATCATTACATTCAATGTCTGTCCCTAAAATATGGGATAATTTAATTACTGGAATTATTTCATAGTAATATCTCATAGCTTTTTCTTCTCTCTTTTCATCACTGTACTCAAAATATAATAATATAAAAATAACTAATATAACTGAAGAAAATACTAAAATAAATATATTAAGTCTCCTATTTTTATATACTCCCATCAAAAGCTCCTCTTTGTTTAAAATTTTAATCTACATTTAGTATCAAAATAAAATTTACTTTATCAAAAGTTTACTGTTATTATTTAATTCATTCTTATTCAAGGTAAAATGTATATTATGATTTTCAGATACACTATCAATAATAAATATTATCATACATTAGGTACACTTAGAAAGTTTTCCAAACTTATCCAGCCTTTTACAGTAAAGATATTACTATCAATTGCTATAAATAATAGCCATCTAAATTACATTGTACTGATATCAAATGTAAACAAATCTTTTAGTGTAATGCTTCCACATTTATTTATCACTTTCTCATTAACACCACTACTATATATGATTTCTCCTTCAAAGCTTGAGCCAGTAAATGATTTCCATATATCAATAATACTAAGGAAAATATTATACCGAAAAAAACACATTTAGGCTTTAATTTGTTTCCCACTACAATAATACTCCTTATAAAGCTATTCCCTATACTCCTCCTTCAATAAGCCAAATAAATTAACTAAGCTAATCCTATTGATTGATAATTCTTTAATTTCTCCATTCCCATTATCATATATAAACTTTGCATCTTGTCACGTTCTGTCATATCCAACTATGTCAAGTTCATTTATATATATAACTCCTTCATCATTTCGCTTATTCATATATTCCCACAGTTCTTCAAAACTTTTTATATCTTTAAACTCTTCCAGCCCCTCATTCTCAGCAATTGTTATATACCTGTTCTTATGTGCACCCCATATCTTTACATGTTTCATATTATCATTAAAGTTTTGTATAAATTCTGATGTTCTTTTACCCTCAGTTATTTGAAAGGAGCCTAGGCTGGGTACCTTACCTAAAATATAAGGTTTTACAACCTCATCATATATATCTAAAAGCATGGGCTCAGTTTCTATTACTTTTATGTTTCCTTCACTATCTGTATACTCCATATTTGCACCGGCATACAACATCATTCTATATTTCTTCCAGCCATCTTCCATAAATTCCAATGCTTCTTTTTTTCTCATATCTTCCAACTTTTTAGCTCTTTCCCTAAATAAATGATTTCCATATATCAATAATGCTGTAGAAAATATTATGAAGCATAAAACCCACTTAGGCTTTAACCTACTCTTTATTCTAACCATAAGCTTCTCCTTATGACCATTCTTTATACTTGTCTTTAAATAAATCAAATAAACTTATTCTATTAATTGATATTTCTTTAATTTCTCCATTTCCGTAATCATATATAAACTTTCCGGGTTGACCTGTTCTGTCATATCCAACTATATCAAGCTCATTCATATATAAAATATTTTCGTCATTTCGCCTATTCATATACTCCCACAGTTCTTCAAAACTATTTATATCCTCAAACTCTTCCAACCCCTCATTCTCAGCAATCGTTATATATCTATTCTCATGTGCACTCCATATCTTTATATGTTTCATATTATCATTAAAATTTTGTATCAGTTCTGATGTTTCTTCACCCTCAGTTATTTGAAAGGAGCCTAGGCTGGGTATCTTACCTAAAATATAAGATTTTATAACTTCATCATATATATCTAAAAGCACAGGTTCAGTTTCTATTACTTTTATATTTCCTTCACTATCTGTATACTCCATATTTGCACCGGCATACAGCATCATTCTGTATTTCTTCCAGCCATCTTCCATAAATTCCAATGCTTCTTTTTTTCTCATATCTTCCAGTTTTTTAGCTCTTTCCCTAAATAAATGATTTCCATATATTAATAATGCTAGGGAAAATATTACGAAGCATAAAATCCACCTAAACTTTAACCCTCTCTTTATTCTAACCATAAGCTTCTCCTTATGACCATTCTTTATACTTGTCTTTAAATAAATCAAATAAACTTATTCTATTAATTGATATTTCTTTAATTTCTCCATTTCCGTAATCATATATAAACTTTCCGGGTTGATCCGTTCTGTCATGTCCAACTATATCAAGTTCATTCATATATAAAATATTTTCATCGTTTCTCCTATTCATATATTCAAAAACTTCCGGTATAGTTTTCAATTCCTGAAACTCTTCCAATCCCTCATTTTCAGAAATAGTCCTATATCTACCCTCCCTATTATTCCATATCTTAATATGTAACATATTATCATTGAAATTTTTAATCAATTCATTTGTATAATACCTGTCAAATACACTGATATAATAACTGTAATTATTTCCTAATGTATTAACCTGCATATCTCCCACAGTTATATTATTATCAGGTGTAAATTCCCCCTTACTCTTAGAATCCGATTTTCTGTTATTGAGTTCTCTATTATAGTCTTGCCATGTACTTTCGCTTTTCTTCAATATCGGTGTGGTTCTCAATGTGATAGCTGTATACAATGACATACACTCACTCATCCGTATTATATTTGTATTTTCATAGTTTGCCTCTAGATACAATTGTTTATTTGTCATACTTTCCTTATTGCTTCTCTTTGCATCAGCCTCACCTACTGCCAGGCCTGTTACAGTGCAGGCAACTCCCAATGGTGCTGCAAAAGGTGCTGATGCTAAAGCAGGTATTATTGACAATGCTACTGAAATTCCCGAAGTTCCCCATGTTATTACAGCTACCTCTCCTGAATTTTTAGCATCCACACTCCCTAATACCAAATTTGAAATCTCAGCAATACTGTCGAACTTATTATCCCCTGAGGTTATATAAATATAAGCCTCCTGTAGTATAGGTGTAACCTTATATTTATCTACATCCCTCATATCTATTCCGTCTTGTACTATAACTCTTCTTTTCTCAAGCTCTCCATCGTGATAACGTAAATTATATAACAGTACTCCTGTATTCGCCCCACTGTCAAACTTGATACTATAAACTCTATCTATATCTGACACTGTTGTATATATATTGCCTGCCAGCAATATTGTATCCAATAATTTCACATTCAAAATTTGCCTTTTTATAGCATTTACCTCTGTTCTATCTACATCCGGTTTTGTGTCAGAAATTATTTTTTCATTTACATATCGTTTCAACTTGACGGCAACATTACCAAGCTTATCCCATGTTGGTGAAAACTTGGTATCTACCCTGTTACGTAGACTACAAAATCTCGCATATGCAGTAGCCCAAGATGCTACATATATAAAGTTATCAAGAAGTGTATATTGATAAAACTGCTCTTCAACTTCATTTCTATAAAATTGCTTTAAATATGCACAACAAGCAATATTTTTCAGCTTCTCCACATCTGTACATACACATAAATATATTCCCAACTTAATAAGGGCATCTATCTCGTTCTCTTTCATATGCTGTATATTTCTTAACAACAATTTTTTAATAATTAACTCATCCAATGTACCGTCATCATTTAAAAATCTTGGGTACTTATTATAAGAAGTGCTTAATGTATACTCCTGGCCAGATGTTACAGGTGATATTAGTCCTCCATGCTTGCAAACCAAGTATGAGTTTGTATCTAAGGCATATTTCCCGTTTATGGAAACATTCTTTCTTACATTTTGCCATTCTCCAATCTTACAACGACAACTATGTTTAACTAAAAATGGTTCTTCATCCCATTTAACACATGAGACAAATCCATTAAACTTTTTATCACCTGTATTTGCAAGTGCTTGGGTTTCGCTAATGTCAGTATAAACACCGTGATCAGCACTATTAAGTGTAGAATAATAATTCCCATGACTGCAGTGCAGTACTGCTCCATTAACTAAGAATTCTGTGCTTTCATCATTATGTTCTTCCCAGTATTGTAGCATCTTTTCTCTTATCTTTTCCTTTTCTGCATATGTAAGATTGCTTATAGATATATCCAAAAAATCCTTTTTCTTACCTAATACTTCATATATCCATTCATCCTGATTCTTTTTTTTCATATACACACCTCATATATAATATATCTCTTATTTAGTATTTTACCCTAGATACACTTTACTTCCCTGATGAGTTATTCCGTCATTCATTTCTATCTGTGTTCCGTTTTGTGTTATTTGTACTGATGTAGGTGATGTCAAACTTATACCTGCATTACTGCTTTCTATCAATACTTCCGTTTTAGCAGCTATTGATATCATTCCGTTACTTTTTATACTTATCCCCTTATCATCTTTAATTTCTATGCTTGAACCGTTATTATCTGTAATAAGTACACTTTCAGGACTTAATCTGATTTCCTTTCCTTCTTTATTCTTAAAAAATTTAATTTCAGGATTGTCACGACCACCTGCACTTCCTACATGAAAAGCATTTTGAACATACACATTTTGTTCATTTGCATCGGGAAATTTCACTATTACCCTATCTCCGACTTCCGGCATACAATACCAGCTTCCTCCTTCAGGTGAAGAATATACTGTAGCATAGTTTAGGAATGCCTTATCACCGGAGTCGTTTTCATCATCATCTATACTCACTCTTACAAGTTCATTTTCCACTTGGCTTACCTTTGCAAATAGTGCCGCACCTATAAGTTTTTCATTCTGATACGCCTTAGTCTTTACACCACTTTCTTTCATTAATATATACTCATTAATCACTTCTCTATATTCCAGTCTGCTAACTCTTGCTACAACAGCCAATTTCTCATCAAGAAATGTTAGTCTTTCCCCTATATCATAATGTTCTCTTATAGCAATCTTATAATATACTTTGCCGGAATCAAGTAAAGACCCCTCCCCGCTGTCAACTCCAAGTTCATAATATTCCGATCTCAATAGTTTTTCCTGCTTACTTGGAAGTCCTATAAAAAACTTAACACCCTCTACACTATAGTCGGGATATATCACTGTACTAGCAGAAAATGCCAGCCTTTTTATATACTCCCAATCAGTTTCCTTATACTGACACATAAACCCCTGAGTTTTCTTATCATCACCTGAAGTCATTATAAATGCGCTATTATTATAAGCTTCTATGATAATATCAATAATATCTCTGTAATTAACTCCTTCATTTTGAAAAGTTCTTATATGCTCTTTTCCATCCATAAGTATACTTTGTGTCATCAAGCCCAGAGTCATATAGTGAACATCACCATTACTTTTTATATTACAGGAAGTGATAATTCCGCAAAACAGAACTATACTCTTACCTTCATAGGTTTTAGCAATTATTTGTGTCAGCTTTCCGCCGGATGATAAATATTCTTCTTTGTTGGAACCACTTATAGTACCTCCAATGGTTGCCCTACCATGTTTATTGGGCAGAAGTTCTGAATAAAATTCCTGTATATCAATAAACTCAAAACCGACTGTTTCTAAAAGTTCCGCTCTCATAATACACCTCCATGTATTTATCTTTTTCTAAAATTTTCTTCATTTTTCACTTTATCGTATAGTCAAAACTTCAGGTTTATCATCCGAGCTGTCTTCCATTCGAACCACTTCAATTTTAACCTTATTGTTATCATCTATAAATAAATTAAAATCTTTACCATATTCTATATACTCTATGATATCTTCCTGCTCACCCTTCTTTACCCATATTATATTTATATCTTTAGCCCATCCGACCTTATCAAGGCTCTTTACTTGCACATACAAAGGCTCCTCATACATAGTGAGTTTGTAGGAAATATCTCGCTCAAGTTCATTATTTCCCTTTCCTGTAATACACACTTCATATTTTGAATCTGTTGCAATTTCATTTAATCTTTTTATTCTATCCGAATATTGGGGTGCATATGTAATAGTAAATCCCTGTATCATTTTATCACTACCGACATCTACACTGATTCCAGCTTCTAAATATAAAGGATCAACAAAACCATATATTCCATGAACTCCATATCCATAAGCATAATCTCCTCTCTTACGATTCCCAAAAAGTTCAAAATCAACATCTAAAACGCCCTCTCCAGATTCTGTCTTTAGACTTACAACATACCATTTAGAATTATCTGCACCTTTACAATACCATACAATACAGTATATTTTCTTACCTTCTTTAGTAAGCATAATTTCCGCTCTTTTTTCATCCTTTTTCAGCTTCCCGGAATATTCCCAACCGTTTGATATAAACTCATCCAAAGGGCAAGGCATTTGGTATAAAGAACCGTCAAGCTTGAATATATAATCGTCTATAGACTTTCCCATAGTAATAGGTTTTTTGTACTCACCCCAATCATTTCCATAAAAAAAATCCTCATTTTCACAAGTCGTTTTTTCAGACTCTATTGGAACAATCATTAAATAGTCTGCACTATATCCTCCAAATACACTTTGTTTATTCTTATGAAGTCTTACATTCACATTCTCTATATACCTGCAAGAAGAAGAATTATATATCTTGTATCTTACAGTAAGTTTTCCACCTTTCTCCACTATAAATTTCCAGTCTCTAAATTCTATAGAATTATCACTTCCTTCTCTTGCATATAATGGCATTTCAAACATATCTTCAGATTCCAGGTACTGACTGTAATTTTGGGAGAGATATTGCCATACTCCTACTGTGGACAATGCACCTGCCATTTTTAATATAATCTCTGCATTCTTGCTGTTTATAAGTTTTTTATCATCTTCAAAAACAACATACTTTCTCAAACTGTTTTTAAAGATATTTTCATACTCCATTTCATTTAAAATATCAAGAAACTTCGCCTGTTTTTCTTTAGTATCCAGCACACTTCCATTGCCTACAATATTAGAAGCCCCTACATGAGATACATGCAAAGTCTGTATCAACCACTTAAGTTCTTCAAGATCTGATTCTGATAATTCATCCACCTTATTATCACACTCTTCATATTGGTTCTTTTCCAATACAGAAGTCTGCTCTACAGACTTCTCCTCACTTGCTAAACCACAGGAAAGCAGAATACTTGTGCATACTATGAGTAATATTACTATAAAAACTTTTCTCATTTTTCTATTCTCCAATATCCTGATGTCCTGCCATATAACTCAGATTTTGTTCTTAGTGCCGGCAATGATTTATAAACTTTACCCCATGACCAAACTTGAGCCTCTTTTCCATCATATGAATCAACTATCTCAACATGTTTAACATTTTCTTTTCCATAATGTTCATGCTGTACTAATATGTCTCCTCTCTTTGGAATATACTTATCATCTTTTGTATGCCAAACAAAACCGGCTTTTTCTAAAGCACTTATCAGTTTATCGTTTCTATCAGCATTATCCTTATTATACGCAAAAGATCCATACCATGTATTTGTCAGTATTCCATATTTACATAGGCATGCAGAGACAAATCCTGAACAATCATCTCCAACATCAATGCTATTTATCAACTCACACTTTTTGACTTTCCTCGTTCTATCTCCATTTACTATTTCACCACCTAAATAGGTTGTTATATTTCTAGTATACCAATTTCCTATCTCAACAGTTCCCTCCATAAATTTCTCAATCTTTTCATCTATACTCTGGTTTGATGATAAAATGCAAACTCCATTTTCATCAATATCATATATTTTCCCATCTTCACCTTGTATTTTTTCAGACTTTGCCATATGACCATCTTCATATAAATAGTACCATTTACCACCTATCTGTTTCCAACCTGTTCTCATAGCTCCATCTGTATGGAAATAGTACCACTTGCCATCTATCTGCTTCCAGTCTGTTCTCATAGCTCCATCTGTATGGAAATAGTACCACTTGCCACCTATCTGTTTCCAATCTGTTCTCATGGCTCCGTCTGTATGCAAGTAATACCATTTTCCGGATACCTGTTTCCAGCCTGTCTGCATCACTCCGGTAGACTCAAAATAATACCATTTACCGTCTATCTGCTTCCAGCCTGTTACAAGTTTTCCATTTTCTTTGTACATCCAGCCCATCTCGGTTTTAACCCATCCGTTACTCTCTGCCTTCTTTATATCACTTGATAAACCATTTCCATTCCTAGCAGCTGCTTTTGCTACTGTACGCACTCCTGTTGTATCATGATACAGCACATAATTTATATCTTTTATTCCCATAGCCTTTTCTCCTGATTTATTTAACTCTGTTTTAGTCAGGTTTCCTGCTACTGTAGGAATAGAGCCTTGTCCCATTTTCAAAAAGTCCATTTCTACTCTTTGTTCCAAATTTCCATTTACTAAAACTCGGGATGGAATCGAGCCTAATGCGTTTTTTGCCATTTTTTCCATGTTGAATTTTCTGTTACCGACTCTTTTATTTGGTGTTTTATTCTCCGTTTCCTTAGTATTAAATGACACCTTTTTCCCGCTCATATCTACACGGTTATTTATTTTCATAGATGAACCCATATGCCGCCTCCTGATATATCAAATACAAATATATGTACAAAGAAGTATTACCTATGTTACTCTAATACTACATCTTCAATTTCTTACTCCACTTCATCATAACCGGATATTTTAGCTTCTTCTTTTCTTCCTTCCCATCCATAATGATTTCCTGCATAATCAATATACATGAATTTTCCCGTTCCGATTTCTAAAATATCTCCATCTTTCAGCTCTATAGAAGTATATACAGCCTTTTCATTTAACCTTACAAATCCCATACACTCTTCTCCTAACAGTGTACCCTTAAGTACCCTCATATCAAAAGCTATTACAGCATGTCTATTATCCCTTATATCATCATCACCAAGGATTTGTATAGTCATAGTATCATTTCTACCTATATAGTTTTTCCCTTCTATTATGTTATACGAACATCCCAGTCTGACTCCCTCTATACAAATCAGCCATGCACAAATAGGAAACTCTTCTTCAAGTGAAAGTCTTTTCAAAAATCTCTTATCTTTGTACTTTTCCTCGAAAGTAGGCTTTTCTCTTTTTAAAGTTCTATATATCCTATTCTTTAATAACAAATCTTCTTTATTTCCAATTTCTTTATACTTCCATTTGCTCAAAAGTTCTTCATGTTTTGGCAAAAATTCTTTATATAAAAATTTATTGTTGCCAATCTCTAAAATATTTTTATTTTCCAATACATATTTATCATATTGGGGTTTGTCCTTAATATATACAATCCCATCCGCTCTTGCCGGTAACAACATCCCCTTATTTTCTTTCTCATCAAAGTATATAAGAGTATGTTTTTTCTTCATCTTTTCATCCCCAAGTATCTGTATCTCATTGTCTCTGTCCGTACCTATAAAGTTTTCTCCAAAGCTTATTACATAACTCTTTCCTCGTCTTACACCCTCTATACATACAAGCCATGCACATACCGGTCTCTCTTCCTTTAGAGAAAGTCCACATTCTTTCCTTAAATTTACGTAAACTTTTTCGGGGGTATCCAGATCAAAACCGCAGTGTGGACATATTGTTCCATACCTTGTTTTTGAAAACCTGTGTCCGTAAGGGCAGTCCATTATGTTTGACATCTTCTCCTCCTAACTGCTGCTAATCCACCAAGATCTTTCTTTGCATAAAGCCTGTGTGTTTTTGTCCGTCC
>GL890597.1 GCA_000209465.1 Lachnospiraceae oral taxon 107 str. F0167
TATTGTCATCTAATTCTTTGGTCTTATGCACATGGTGCGGATTTACCATCACAAACTTTATGTTCTTTTCACCCATGAACTGCCCAAGATCAAACCAGTAGTGACCGGTTGGCTCTATTCCTACCAGTGCCTCTTTAAGTTCATTTTTCTGCATCAGTTCCACAACCGAATTGTAAAAGCTGTTGAATCCCTCCATAGAGTTTGAAAACGCTACAGGCTTTCCGGTAAGTTCGATGCCTCTCCAGCTAAAAGCTCTGAAATAATGCTTTTCACTGCCAACATCAATGCCGACAATCATTGTTGTTTCTTTTACTTGTTCAATCTTCTTATTTTGTGTAGAATTCATTTGTAGATACCTTCCTTATTCTGCTCATTTGCTAACTGGCCGGTCAGCAATGACAGTTTAACTTAGGTATCTATTTTTGTAAAATCATTTACTTTCTACACTTTGAATTATACAGGAAGCTATTCAGATATCCGCCATATAATCCTCCTTGCATAAATGCCAGCGGATTTGTATAGGCTTTCTTTTCTGCCAAAAATTTATATGTACTCTTGTGAATCTCTCTTATCTGCTCCAGATAGTAATCAAGTACTTTATAAAAGCCATCATTATTTTCTCTGCTTTTTGATAGAATCATCGGAAGATTCAGTGATACAACACCTATGTTAAATCTACCTATAAATACCGGTGTATCGTAATCATCTGCAGGACTTTCACCTCCCCTTTCAAACCACTTAGTTAAAAAGGCTCTACAACATATAGGACTTATCACTTTTTTATATTTTTTATATACTTCAGAAACAATTCCTTTCTCTCCGGTTAAACTAAGGTACTCAGGGTACATCACTTTACTTGAACATTCTATTGCAGCTTGATACAGATGGTATAATTCCTTCCCTCTTCCATGAAGATTTTTATCATTAAAAAAAAACTAATTTAGGAAATAATACAGACTTTTTGAATCCTTCCTTTCCATGACCTTCTTTTCTAACCTTCAACGCAGCCATTGTTGCCATTTGTGAATACTTATCCCTGCCGATTCCAAAGGATATTGTGATAAACGGATAATCACCCCTTGGTGAAATCAATGAATTAAACTTTGCCTCTAATGAGAAAAATCCCTTTTCAAATTCTTTTTCCAGCTTATTATTTGCAATACTATCCGCCCTTTCGCTGTCTATTCCCAATTCTATAAGCTCTTTAATATAATGCTCATAACTTTTCTTTGCATATTTTGACAGTATTTCATCTATTTGTGCAACTGTAAATCCACCGTAAATCTGTGCAACGGCATTCATTGATACGCTTGCAATTACATCAAATGCTTCTTGCAAAGTTGCCGGCTCATCATACCACATTTCACCCATCTCAAAGCCACCATCCAGTACCTTTGCCATATCAAATAAACAGCAATTGATGGTATCTCTTCTAAAGCCCATATCATGAATATAGATATATCCGTCTTTTAATGCATCTCTTTGCTCTTTTGTAAGATGATAATTACTATATGTGATTTTTTCTACCGCATCTACTATAAGTGCACGCTTACTTGATACCAGACTACTATCCATACTGCCATTGCTTCTGTCACCATCATATGTTATTTTACTCATCTGAGTACAAATCTGTTCATATATACTCGCATTTATCTCTTTGGTAGCAAAAAGAAATACATCTGCTATTTCCGGATATTCTGACAAAGCAATCTTTATACAATTATGCCATTCCCTACTTTCAAATCTCTGTCTTCCAAGCTTCTTGCTTAACAAACGCAATTCTTTGTAAAAATCATTATTTATTTTCTCTACTGCCTCTTCATCAATATGTGCTAATGCCATCGCCGCATCTATTTTTATCAATTCTTTTATCCAAACAGATGAGCTGTCATATTCCAGTTCTTTTCCGTCTCGCCTTAGCAATATAAATTTATCTTCCATAATCAGCTCTCTATCCACCATCCTTACATAAGCTTGTATTCTTACTAAATATGTTTTATATACATATATACCACAATAAACTATATTATTATAAATTCATCAAATAAAATCTCATCCTCTTTACCATAAGTTATCACTTCACTATCTTCATATAGTTTATATACTCTTATACTGTCTTCCCTACCTACATATCTGTCAAGCTCCGATACAAGCTTATCATATTGTTTTTTATTAAGACACGCCTCAAAAGCAGATTTTTGTACTCTTATACCATAAGATGATAAAAGTTTAGACAGCTTAACTCTCGGCTTATCCTCTGTTATATCATATATTATAAGCACTCTGTACTTCATTTGTGTGCTTATTTCTTCCCTTTTCTTTTCCATACTCATAAGCTAATTACTTTATTTTTAAAGGATAATATTTTTCAAAGCTTCCATTGTCAATACATCCTGCCAATGATTTTATCTGCCACCATATCGCACGCCTGAAGCTGACCGGTGAATCCAAATACTCAAGATAATTCATCTCTTTTCGCATTTTCTCTTCAATTTTCCTTACACAGATTTTTATAGCATTATCAGACAAATATACCGCCCCTGTTTCTTCATCATGACTGAACTCATATATACTTATTTCATTTCCTTGAATCAAACTAAGTATAGTGGAATCTACAAGCAATGCCCTCCATTCCTCAAGCATATCACTTACAAGTGTGGGATGATTTCTCTTTATCTTATGTATAAATCCGATATACGGACTTAAATCCCTGCTTTCAACTTCTGCAAATATTTCATAAAATACTATGGTATACCCGAAACTTATCATGGAATTGAAAGCATCAAGGGGCGGCTGCCTGCTTCTTCCATCAAAGGCAAACTCTTCTCTTATTATTTTAGATAATGCCTTAAAATACTCTCTGGCAGCCATTCCCTCATAACCCAGTACTTCATCTACAGATTTACATTGGGATATTTCATTCTCATATATACTTATTCTATCAAGTTCTTCCTTAATATCTTTATCGGAATGCTTTTCATATCTTTTTAAGATAATACGCTGATTATGTATCTTAGCTGCCTGTATTTTCTTTGCAAATTCCAGGCAATCACTGTTTGAATCGCTAAGATATACCTGTTTTTTTAGCCTCTCGGCATAAAAATGTGATGTACTTGCCAATCTTCCAAAATACTTTCCCTTTGTAGAGAGAAATGTCACCTTTATACCCTTTTCAAGGCAAAACTTCTTTACAGGAACTGTCATGGAACTATTACCGAAAATCATAATAGACTCAAGTGTCTCCTTAGGAAAACTCTTCTTAGTTCCATCTCTGCATTCTATAATTATTTTACCGGCTGATGTGGTAATCTTTGAGCCTTGTTCTGTGATATAAAGGCATGCCATACTTCCCTCCTAGGATAAATCTATCGGTTCTTCTTCAAATTTTCTTAGACTGCAAGCTCCAAACAGATGTTTTGTATGTTCAAACTTCGTACAGTTTATTACTCTCGGTGATACTTCCATATCTTTATCATGTTTAGCATTGGGAAACATTACACTAAGGATATTTGATGTAAAGTCTACTGCTTTGGTCCTTTCAAAACTTGAATATATTATAGTTTTACTTTCAAATCCTGCACCACCACCTAAAAAGCAAGTGTATCTGTCTTTACTAATAGGTGCCTTTTTAAATTGTTTTGAAACCTTATTCCAATAATTTTCATAGAAGCTTCCTATAGACTCTATAATATCCGGTTTTGTATAATCACAAAAACTGCTGTCAATAGTAATGCTGAATCTTATGGTTGTATCAGGCTTTATACACTCCCTATAAAGAGGCAGCGCAATTTCTGTCCCATCCGTACTTATATCAACCTTTTGGCATACACACATATCTTCATCAGATATGTATTCACTGTCCGATACCATAAAACCCCTTAATGTATCATTTATTTTATTATCCAATTTATTTTTTCCATCCGAATTCGGAAATAAATCTTTATGGAATATATTTACATCAATATCTGTCAAAGTGTTTTTGTACGCTTTTTCAAATTCTTTTCTTCTTGGATTCTTCCCAAGCTCCCAGGCTGTTTCGTCAAGCTTTCCCTTTATCCCACAATTTGAATTCTGTATAATATACTCACCTGCCAGTATGGTTCTTAGCATTCCCTTTAGGCTGCTTCCGGGTACATATACCCTTCCATTGCCATCTCTCACAAATCTTACTATACCTCTACCCTTTACATCCCCATCACCTGTACTCTTAGTATCACCAAGGCTAAGCTCTTTGATATTCCAAGTCTTATAGATTTTTTCATCTATATTATTGTCTTTAAAAAATACTGCCAAATCCTTGCTTGTATCAAGCATATATTCTTGATATTGCTTTAGCAAATTTCTTTTTAGAAAATATTCAAACATAAGCTTAGTGTCTATAATTACCACTTTATCTTTTTTAAATAAAGCTTCTTTTTTATTTATGGTTTCACCACTGCCAATAAATACCGGTCCGACAGTTTTTAGCTCTATATTATATTTTTTAAGAAAATCTCCCATCACCTTACCCCCATAAAGAATGGTTTTCCATATCTATATACAGGATGTGTACCGTTATTTTTATCTGACACATCATAAATATCCCCTTCAAAGGCATTCTTATATACCGAACCCGCCTCAATCATATACAGGTCTTTCTTTTTTCTAAATGTATCGGCATATTTTGATGAAGCTATAAACCCGCTTCTTTTCACAACAGTATATGATGCACCTTCAAGGCTTTGTTCCAACTCATCCTCATTTGGCAGGCATAATGATAGAGACATAATATCCTTATAGTTATCTATATCTTCAAATTTTTTTACTATCTCTTTGACCGGAATATCGACACTTAACTTAAATTTCCCATATCCTGATGATACTTTTCCTCCAATACCTGTATAGGAAATACTCTCCATCAACTTACTTATCATTTCAAAGTCTTCATCAGCTCCATATCCCACAAAAAAATATAGTCCGCTATCCTTTTTATATTTAAAAATCTCTACAGCATATAAATTATTTACTTCATCTTCACTTGCTGTTTCCATAGATACTTTTTCCATCAAAACAGACTCTCCGAGATTTTCACCGAATAAATCTGCTTCCGCTTTTATATCAAGCTTCCCATTTATAAAGTCATCAAATCTTGATACCGGTATGTATCTTAGCTTCTTTAAAGCCTTTTTTATTATGGAATCACCGTCAGCATCATTGTTCAATCGGATTATAGGCTTTGGCAGATAATAATCACATCCTATATATGGAAATGCATTTGATATTTTCAGCTTACAATTTTTACAAAGTTCCAGTAATCTGTCCGACTTACCATACTTTAATGCCTCTATAAATAAAGCTGAAAATATTGTATCTGCATTTAGTACATTTTGACCTTTTTCAAGTCCGCCACTGCCAAAATGCACTGCTGTAGTAAAATCCAACTTTAATATTTTATAGTTCATACTACACTTCCTTTAATATACTTTTGCATCTTTCCACGATCTCATCTACTTTTTCATCATCATTTGTTATAAGTACCTTTACATCGAGATCCTTTATATCAACTCTACCATAGCCTCTTGAGCCTGCTGCACCAAGATAATCATATTTTAAAAGCTTAAATACCGTCTTCAAAGTCTTGAAGTCTTCTTCTATCTCACTTTCATCCTCGAGATTATAAATTAAGCTTATACGATATTGTATACCCTTAATAGCTCTTTCTATCTGTCTTGGATTAGCCACTCCGGTAAGTCTTGATATTGTATTTTCAAACTTTACCTCTGTCGCATCTATATCCTCAGAGTCCAGCCTCTTCTTGCTTTCCTCACTCATAAAGATATCAGAAAAATAAATTCTGCCTGTCTTCGGATCTTTCTTATCTGCATGTCCAAAAAGTCTTCTCACCAATTCAGGATCACTATTATGTTCCTTAGGCAATTCACCATTACTAAGTTGCTTTGATAAAAGAGACCTTAGTTTCCCCTTTAAACTGCTGCCGGGTATCATGGGTAAATCATCATCTATATCCTTTACAACAACAGAATCCACTGCACCGATTGCTGCAAACTGTGATCCTCCGCCTATATGCAATCCTGTTAATGACTCAATAATTCCACTAATTTCAAGTTTTCCAAACATATCTATCCCCTCCTATTCATCCTTTCCACCAAGATATTTTCTATATGCTACTAAAGCCTCCATATACAGACAGAATAAAATCAATTTATCTTTATCTGCTTTTATCTTATCTATCTGTTCAATAATCTGTGCTTCTTCTACAAACTTCTTTACAGACGGTTCTCTTCCCGCTTCATAAATAGTATGCATCTTAAAATATTGTATTTTAGAAACCCAATCAGAGCTTAATGTATTACTCTTTAGTCTCTTTGCTTTTGTATACATATCACTTACCATTGCCAACAGCTTTCTGATTTTTGATGTTGTCAGTATCTTGCTTTTCCCGGCTATAAGATTATTTATCACATCTTCTGCCTTCTTTACATAATTTTCATTAGTAAGTTCTATCGAACTCCTCTTTTTTTCTGTATCACTTCTCTCCCTATTATAGCCAAAATTATTATAACTACCCATCTATCTGCCCTCCTCTTTTCTTATCAAATAGCTATAGATATAGATTGCTGTTATTGCCTGTTTAGTATCATTATCATTAAGCATCCAATCATACAGTTTTTCTTTAAAGTTTTGATATATTTCTTTTTCTTCTTCACTTACATTACCCTTTGGTTCCATTCTGGCGAGTGTATATGCCATTCTTGCCAGATTAATCTTCTTATCCCTATTCCTAAAAAGCTCCAAAAGGCTATACAAAAGGCTCTTTCCCTTATCTTCCGACTTAGAAAAGAATTCGCTGATAATAGTAAATTTCTCTCCCATTACCTCTTCAATAAATTCATCCCAGTGATACGAATTATCCTTATCAAACAATGTAATCGCATTCTTATCCTCAAGTTTCTTTGAACAATCCTCAAGTTCACCTGTCTTTTCCGCCATATATGATATAGGATATTTTGGCATATACATTCCAAGACCTGCTGAAATAGTAAGTCTTCCTTGTGTATATTCCTTTAAGTTATTATATAAATCAATGCTGAACTCCAAAATGTCCTTCCATGCCCCCACTACAAAGACATCATCTCCGCCTGAATATATAACAGCTATTTTTCTATTTTCACTTTCATTACCTTTGCTGTCAAAATACGGTATTTTGTATTCAGCATTTTTCAATATATTATTAATATCATATTTGAAAAACTGGGTAAGCTTTCTTGAGAATGCAGCTGACTTTGACAGAGTCTGCTTTTCACTGTCAAATCCACCTACAAAAGCCTTTCCAAGATTGTCAATATCACCTCTTAATACTCCAAGCCTTTTAATGCCTATACTGTCCTTTACCAGGTCTTCTAAAGTATCGGCATCATGATAGTCTCCGGCATATATTGTTTTTATATAGTTATTTCCCTTATATAAGCTATTCTTTGAGTAGGCACGAATCAGAATATTTTTATTTGTCCTAAGGTATTCTTCACCATCTCTCCTGCTTACATTTTCCGCACTCAAATATCCGCCTTTATATATAGGCAATATACCCTTCTTTACATCATTTACTACAGTAAATATTTCTCTCTTTAATATATTTCCCGACAATTTTGCAAAGCCTTCACAGATACTGCATACACCGTCACTGTTTAGATTGTAAGAGCTGTAGCAAATCCTGCACTCCCTCTCTCCATCAGCCTTTTTCCCCTTATTCAATATTTTTATCTGACTTGCACTATATCTTCTCAGTTTATTTTCAGATACTGCTGCAGAGGCTTCTCTGAAACAATTAATATATGCTCCTTCAGGCTGATTCTCCAAATCATTACAAGAACACTGTGCATATCCGGTTCCCACATATAAATCAATTCCAAATGTATCCTGCATCCAATTCTTTACATCAGCATCAAAATCTTTGATTAAAGTTTTTGTTTTTTCTGTATTTGCCAATATAAAATAAGCATGTCCACCACCTGCATACAATAGATTCGCTCCGGATAACTCAAGCTTATTCAAAAGTTCATCTATTATATTTTCCATCAGTATTTCCAAATAAAAAGACCTTGCTCTAAGATTCTTTAACACATCTTCCTTACCGTATTGACCGTATATAAATGATTGAATACCTGAGAAATCCATACTGTAAAGCAACATACTCTTTTCACTGTAAAATCCCTTAGGATTACTGCATATCTGCTCCTGTTCTTCAAACTTGCCGTTTTCTGTGAGATATTCAAATATGACACTTCCAATCGCTATACTTTGTTTGATATGTTCATATACTGATATGTCCGTATTTTCTTCCTTTGATACCGGCATATATGATGTAGTCTGTTCCAATAATTCAAGAAAAGAATTTATAAAGTCCATATCTTCACTTGATGCCTCAAGCTTTTTTGACAGTTTTTCCTTTATAGTTTTATAAAATTCTTCATTCGGTTTAGCTGCAATGTCTTTTGGAACATTAACTTTTTCATTTTCATATAGAATACTTGCATCATACTTTTTTGATTCATTATTCTTATTTAGTATGTTGAATATACTATATAGATTCTCTCCCTCTAAAAAAGCAAATTCCAAATCATGAGTATTTCTCCTGTCGAAGTTTGCTGATATCTTATCTGCCAATTTCCTTATATATATGTTAGCAGTATTTATATCTTCACTTTTATTGAAAACTATTTTGTTTGCATAATATAAAAGGCTATCATATATAAATTTGGTTTTTATATCATTATTCAAATGCTATTCCCCCCATTCCTATTCCTGTTTTTATTCCGACACCTGAATATGTTCCGAAAGTAAGGAGCATATTGGCGAGATTTACAAGTTGAACCGGACCTTTAACCACTATCGTTATATCACCTATAAATGCCGGTACTTTTGTGCCATCCAAATGGAATGATGTGCTTCTTAACTTATACATACTTATTTCTACATGCTTTTCAAAAGTTTCAAGTATGTCTTTGCCAAAAACTTCCATCTGAGTAGATGCTTTATCAAATTTCATCATCAAACTCTGAAAAATCAGCCTTACACTTGGAAAAATCGCATATTTCCCATCTTGTTTAAATGATGTGGGAGTTAAGAAAGTTATCTTTAGTCTCCTCTGACCATCTTTTAAATAACACTCTTTCACCAAGTCCTTATAGCTGATATTTTTCTCTGTAACAGAACTCACCTTATATTCTCTATCTTTATGCTTGATATCAATAATCTTCTTGTTTTTAAGTATATCCGCTATCTTCTCCTTGGCTTCCGCATTTAGTGTATTCAATGTCCAAATCAATTTATTGTTATTTAAAGTTATATATTGACTATATGGATGCAAGGTACTGACATGCAATTCCTCCACATATTCAACATCTATATTTTCCATTATAAACCCTTGAAATAGTGAGCCAAGTAAGTCATTCCTACTTTTATCAAATTCTCCTTCAAGCTCTATTCTAAGTGAACTTAACATGAAGTAGTTTCCTCTCTATGCTCACTGATTCTTCTCTTCAACTCTTTATTCATATCATCATATGAATCCCAGTATTCCGGTTTAATTCCAAAGTTCGTATAATTAAATAATTTCTTTATCTTATCCATTATCTGAACCGGAGTAAATCCTGTCCTATTTTTTATATCATTACTATCCAAAGCAACAATATCATGCGCAGCAAGATTTCTTACCTTTTCCTCTACGGTTCTAATGTTAGATGCTATATCAAAAAGGACCTCATCATCTATCAAATTCTTTATTAAGTATAGTAATGCCTCAGAATATATCATTCCAAATCTAAACTCTTCAACTTTATCTTTATCGCTATGTTTGATTTTGTACTCTTTATTTACTATATCCTTAATATTTGTATCTTTACCCGGTATGTTTTTTGCTATTTTTCCAGTATCCCATACCCTTACTTTATATCCGTTGAGTGTACAATATTTGTTTATGTCAAGTTTTCCTCTTCCCTTTAGCACCACTTCAAATAATTCGACCACTATAGGAGTTATTCCTCTGACAAAGTCTATATACTCTTCTCTTTTTACTTTGATGTTCAGCCAAAGCGCATATTCAAAAAGTTTTCTTGCATCCCCCGCCTTAACCGGTGTAATATCAAATCCTTCTTTTTTATATTCATTATCAACCTTTTTCATATTAAGGTTATAGCGATTTACTGCACTTAATAACTCATCTATATAATTTTTTGTGCTGTTTTTTTCCATATCTCCGGCTACTGATAATGCGGCTCTGTAGTCATATTCATCAATATGTTTTTTTATTATTTCTTCTTTTCTAAGCCTTGATAGGGATGGGCATTTGCTCTCAACGCACCTGTTATTGCCTTCCTTTTCCAATTCCATGTTCATTTCCCACATCAGTTCCAACTCAAGAACTTTTCCATGTGTATGCTCATTCATCTTTTTTATAGGCGTACTGACCTGAATAAATTTACAATTATACTCATTCAAATCCTGTAAGATGACCAAGGCGTTTTTCATGGCAGGTGTACCTGAAGAAATATTAATAAAGAAATTATCATCATCATTTAACTCGTTAATAATATTATTTATTTCTTCCTCGAATTTAAATAAAAACGGATCATATTCTTGCACATTATCACGTTCTTTATCTGCAATTATCACAGACTCGATTTCCTTATTCTTTTGTTCTGCAAGTTTATTTATGAAAAACCTATATCTATCATCTTTTTCATGTTTTTCATAAATTTCCTTTGTCATATATAAATAGACTTTATCAATATCATAATGTCTACATATATGTAACATAGACCCGTCATAGAAATTATTTTCCGATATCGGATCCGTTCCTCCAAGTGGTGAAAAAAGTATATTCATCTTTGCCCTCCAAATGATTTATAAATATATTCTTTTATGTTAAATATAATGTATTTATACTATTTATTCAACATTATATTAAATTATTTTAAACTTTTTATTAAGCTGTTTTCTATTTTATGTACTTATTCTGTTATAAATTCACTTCTATTCTCATATCAACTTTCAAAGAAGAATTCATATGCTCTATTTGCTATTGCTCTTGTTTCAAGAAAATCTACAGCACCACCTACACCTGCTCCCACAAAAGGTACAGCCTTACCCAGGTTGATTACTCCTTTTGATCCGAACTTTGTTACAAATCTGAATCCTATAAGTTGATTTATTTTTGTAAGAAACTTTCCGGGAATAGTTTTGATAATATTGGTTGCTACCTTTGTTCCTACTTTTATCCCCGCCTGCTTTGCCAGCTGTGTAAGCGGCATACCTACAAGACAAGCCAGCACAAGAGTCTCTGTTTGATCGCTACTTGGCTCATATCCTGCCATATATGCAGCACAGGCAATCATTCTCATTTGCATATAGAGTACAGTGCTTACATTTACAGGCAATGTAAACGGAAGCGTTGCAATACCTCCTATACCTGTAATAATACCACTTGAAGTGCACTTTAAAACCTGATTATTCAGCATGGCCTTACAGGCTGCTTCCTTACTTGGAAACTTAGTTATATAATCCTGTGCCATACTAACCACACTTGTATTGCCGATTCCAATACCTCTTATTGCCTGTTTGTACACTGTATCCAACCACTTTGCTCCCTGCTCCTGTTTTACAATCTGATTATCCATTTAAATCTCCCTTACTATTCTTCCTATATTATACACATCATAAAGTCCAATAAAAACGGCACCATATTATAAAAGAGGTCACTCCTCCTTTTTCTTGGTTGATACTATCCTCTATAAGATACTTATTATATGGTCCCCGGGCATACCTATTTGGTAATTGCCTTTATGACCATCCTGACTGCCGGGTTTATCAGGAACTTTTTCACTGCCACTATGATAATACTTTCCATAATGAAATCCCCCATATCAAATATAGTGCTACAAGTTTTACTTTGTGTTGTGCTGCTTTATAGGTCTCCTTGACCTTGGTGTCTGTCGCTCCTCAGGCAGTCAGCGTCTTGACTGCTATCTCCAGAAGCATGCTCTCCAGAGCCTTCTTTGCAGCTGCAATAACGATTTTTTTCATAGTGTAATCCTCCTATATACTCATACATTTTTGTTTCCTTTTACTCTAAGCTTTTGCCTTAGCTCTTTGCTATATTTATATTATAGCTCTAATGGTTTTTGTTTGACATTAGTAGTTTTTATCCATGTCGCAACTACTTTTATTTGCCTGTTACAAGCTATACTCTTGTTTTTATTGTAATTTTGCAACCACATTTTATTATCACTTTAGCTTCCCCCCTTTGCTTTTCTTAATTATATAAAGTGGCTTTCGCCACTACAGCTGCTGCTGCTTCGCCGCCTCGGCCTCAGTGACCAACTTGGCGAGTTCCAGGAGCGCAAGCCCCAAGTGTGCAGCCACCTTCGGCCAGCCCTCCAGCCCGTCCCTCCTTGCCAGTTCGTTCAGGGTCTTCTTGCTTGTTTCCATCACTATATTCTTTTCCATAGTTTTTCTCCTTTTTCTTGGTTGATACTATCCTCTATAGGATACTTATTATATGGTCCCGGGCATACCTATTTGGTAATTGCCTTTATGACCATCCTGACTGCCGGGTTTATCAGGACCTTTTTCGCTGCCACTATGATAATGCTTTCCATAATGAAATCCTCCCCTATACTAAAACTATTTGGCTAACCGTTTCACTTTACTTTTCAGTTTTTCTTCAGCTCTTTGTTATGTACCCATTATATCTCTAATAGTTTTTATTTGTAATTAGTAGTATCTTTGTGTCGCGCGACCACTTTTAATGTCTCAACTACAGGCATACAGATGTTTTAGTTTTGAAACTATAACCACATTTTATTGTCAAAGTGAAATTATATTGAAAGATCCGGTAAATCTTAGTTTTATCTTTTATCCGGAATATTTTATAAAATGGTAGACTTGTACTTATAATCATAGGAACATACGAGGAAGATAAAAATCTGTGCTCCAGCAAAAATAGGAGGTATTATCCTCCTATTTTTTTGACTTGGTTTTTTTGCTTATCTTTATGATTTTATTTTAGATATGATATTAAATTATATGCTGTCCCCTTGTCGGGGTTATCTTATGTAAACTCCAATAAATGGGACCTTCCAGATATCGATCCAGATGTTGTTTCCGTCCCCTTGTCGGGGTTATCTTATGTAAACTGTAGTTGCTGTTGGTCAAGATAGTAATGGAAATATTTTGAGTTTCCGTCCCCTTGTCGGGGTTATCTTATGTAAACGGATCCGACAAGGTGACATACAAGGCTATACAGTCAGTTTCCGTCCCCTTGTCGGGGTTATCTTATGTAAACCTACCCCCTCTCAGCCCTTATAACACAAGGCTTTCAAGTGGCTTTAGCGTGCCTAAAATTTAACAAGCTATTTTTCTTTAAATTTTAGTGACATTTGTTACTGCAAGTGCTACAAACCCTTTATTTATAAGGGCCGTCTCAAAATCACTTTTTTTAATAAAAAATATTCTTAAGTTTAAATATCACACACTAAAATTGCCAAAATATTACATCTTATGTAAATAAGACTTTTTTTATTCTATCACATATTTTACTACAATACTACTGATATGAATATAAAACTAAAAAAGCTACAACACTATTCAGGTGCTGTAACTAAATTTACTTCGTTTTCTTTACCTTATTCCATTGTTGCATTTCTAACTTGTCTGCCCCTTTGCTTTTCTTAATTATATAAAGTGGCTTTCGCCACTACAGCTGCTGCTTCTTCGCCGCTTCGGCCTCAGTGACCAGCTTGGCGAGTTCCAGGAGCGCAAGCCCCAAGTGTGCAGCCACTTTTGGCCAGCCCTCCAGCCCGTCCCTCCTTGCCAGTTCGTTCAGTGTCTTCTTGCTTGTTTCCATCACTATATTCTTTTCCATAGTTTTTCTCCTTTTTCTTGGTTGATACTATCCCCTATAGGATACTTATTATATGGTCCCCTGCGTATCTATTTGGTAATCGCCTTTATGACCATCCTGACTGCCAAGTTTATCAGGACCTTTTTCGCTGCCATTATGATAATACTTTCCATAATTAAATCCTCCATATCAAATATAGTGCTACATGTTTTACTTTATGTTGTGCTGCTTTATAGGTTACCTTGACCTTGGTGTCTGTCGCTCCTCAGGCAGTCAGCGTCTTGACTGCTATCTCTAGAAGCATGCTCACCAGAGCCTTTTTTGCAGCTGCAATAACGATTTTTTTCATATTGTAATCCTCCTATATACTCATACATTTTTGTTTCCTTTTGCCTTAGCTCTTTGCTATGTTTATATTATAGCTCTAATAGTTTTTGTTTGACATTAGTAGTTTTTATCTATGTTGCAACCACTTTTATTTTCCTGTTACAAGCTATACTCTTGTTTTTATTGTAATTTTGCAACCATATTTTATTATCGCTTTAGCTTCCCCCTTTGCTTTTCTTAATTATATAAAGTGGCTTTCACCACTACAGCTGCTTCTTCGCCGCTTCGGCCTCAGTGACCAGCTTGGCGAGTTCCAGGAGCGCAAGCCCCAAGTGTGCAGCCACTTTTGGCCAGCCCTCCAGCCCGTCCCTCCTTGCCAGTTCGTTCAGTGTCTTCTTGCTTGTTTCCATCACTATATTCTTTTCCATAGTTTTTCTCCTTTTTCTTGGTTGATACTATCCTCTATAGGATACTTATTATATGGTCCCGGGCATACCTATTTGGTAATCGCCTTTATGACCATCCTGACTGCCGGGTTTATCAGGACCTTTTTCGCTGCCACTATTATAATACTTTCCATAATAAAATCCTCCATATCAAATATAATGCTACATGTTTTACTTTGTGTTGTGCTGCTTTATAGGTTACCTTGACCTTGGTGTCTGTCGCTCCTCAGGCAGTCAGCGTCTTGACTGCTATCTCCAGAAGCATACTCAACAGAGCCTTTTTTGCAGCTGCAATAACGATTTTTTTCATATTGTAATCCTCCTATATACTCGTACATTTTTGTTTCCTTTTGCTCTAAGCTTTTGTCTTAGCTCTTTGCTATGTTTATATTATAGCTCTAATGAATATTATTAAAATTAGTAATGTATTTCTATACTGCACCCACTTTTGTCGGTTTATTATAAGTGATATAATAGTTTAAACTATAGTTTTACGACCACTTTTTATTATTAAGGAGAAAAACATATGGGTGAATCAAGAAAAGTCGATATTTATCTTCCACCGGAAATAATTCAAATGATCTATAATGACATAGAGCTTTTTGAACTGTTTAAACCGGACAAAGGCGATAGTATAATGGTAAATAATAAGAACGCCTTTATGAATCAACTGCTCAGCGGTTATTTTGATAACTACAAAAATGAGATAAATGCTTATGCATCAGATATTTCTAATATATTAGGTCAATATAATATAAAGAATGATACTATCCGAGATATAGTTTCCTCTTTTTTTAATGATATAGTATTCTCACAAAAAGAAGATATCTATAAAAGTAAAAAAGAAATTAAAACCTCTAATGAGAAATTTCCATTTAGAACCACTGATAAAAATGGAACTATCGTAATATTAGATGAAATTGAATCAGAACTTCAAAATATTGACACCAGCCTATCAGGATATATATGCAAAATGTTAATATCTTATTTTAAAAAACCTCTATACGAACGTGAGCAGATTATATTTAGTTCAAATTATAAAAACATATTACAATGTTGCCAAAAAAACGGGATAAAATTTCTCTATTCATCAGATAACAAATGGTACACGGTAATACCGTATAAGATCTTCCGTGGTAAAGAACAGATGTTTAACTATATATTCTGTTATGGATTAGATGAAAATCAAAATACAAAAACTTACTCATTTAGGCTAAATCGAATAACCAATTTAAAGGTATCAAATATTCTTATTAATATACCTGAAGATATTGAAAAAAATTTCCTGGCAACACAAAGACTTGGTGCTTCGTATGCTATAAATAGTGATTTGGAAGAAAGCTGTGTTATTCTAAACACTAAAGGTCTATCTTCTTTTAAGCATATTTATTTTGGTAGACCACAAGTAGATAGTAAGGAACAAACTCCGGAGGGTAATTTTAAATATTATTTCAAATGCTCAACCGAACAACTATATAGATACTTTAGAAGGTTTAACTCGGGAGAAGCTATCGTAGAATATCCTATTGAGCTTCGTAACAAGATAATAAGCTTCCACCAGAAATCTCTGGAAGTATATCAAGATGGTAAATTATAAAATATCCAAGTGGGACCATCGGAAAACAAATAATTTTAAATTCTACATCATAAAATAGGTTACTATCCTGACAAATCAGAGCGTTTTGGCTTTATGACTTTGTCAGGATGTTTTTTCTTTAATTGATAAACTAAAGTTGAATTTTTATGATCTATTTTAAAAAAGTCATTAAAACAAATTAACTGTAATCATAGTTAAATTATAATATGGCTCTTTGTCAAATGTTGGGATGGGTTGAACAACCCACTTTTTCAAATAAACCTTTTACATTCTATCACATATTTGTGTACTTTACTGATTATATCCCGCTAACACAGAAAAAAGCTACAACACAATTCAAGTGCCATAACTAAATTTACTTTGTTTTTATTACCCCATTATGTTGTTTAATTTCTAATTCTCTTTCTTTATTTACATTTTTTAATTATATAAAGTGGCTTTCGCCACTACAGCTGCTGCTTCTTCGCTGCATCGGTCTCAATGACCAACTTGGCGAGTTCCAGGAGCGCCAGCCCCAAGTGCACAGCCACCTTTGGCCAGCCCTCCAGCCCGTCCCTTTTTGCCAGTTCGTTCAGTGTCTTCTTGCTTGTTTCCATCACTATATTCTTTTCCATGGTTTTTCTCCTTTTTCTTGGTTGATATTATCCTTTATAGGATACTTATTATATGGTCCTCGGCGTACCTATTTGGTAATCGCCTTTATGACCATCCTGACTGCCATGTTTATCAGGACCTTTTTCGCTGCCGCTATAATGATAACTTCCATAATAAAATCCTCCTATATACTAAAACTATTTGGCTAAACCGGTTCACTTTACTTCTCAGTTTTTCTCCGGCTCTTTGTTATGTGCCTATTATATATCTGATAGTTTTTATTTGTAATTAGTAGTATCTTTGTATCACGCGACCACTTTTAATGGCTTAATTACAGCTATACAGATGTTTTAGTTTTAGAATTATAACCACATTTTATTGTCAAAGTGAAATTATATGGAAAGATCCGGTAAATCTTAGTTTTATCTTTTATCAGGAATATTTTATAGAATTGTAGACTTAGAGAGAATCATAATAATGTCTGTGGAATAAAAACTGTACCCCGACAAAGATAGGCGATATTATCCTCCTATTTTGTAGACTTGAATTTTTTTATTAGTTTATCGTTATAGTTTTATTTTAGAGATGATATTAAATCATCTGAACTTAAGATGTTTTTGTTCATTTACAATTGTTGCAATATCAGAATAATAAAAATAATATGCCGTCCCCTTATCGAGGGGTGTCAGCTTTCAACAAAGTTGAGCTAGCAAGTGTAAAAGAGATTAGTGTCACAGAAGTTTCCGTCCCCTTATCGGGGTTATCATCTTTCAACTGTAAATGTTAAAATGTCTAAAAATTTTCTGCTTTTGTTTCCGTCCCCTTATCGGGGTTATCATCTTTCAACCAGAGGTTATCAAGAATAAGATGTGCTGAAATTATACCGTTTCCGTCCCCTTATCGGGGTTATCATCTTTCAACCAGTTTCTTATTGATGTTATAAACAATAGTTGTTATGTTTCCGTCCCCTTATCGGGGTTATCATCTTTCAACCTAAATATATGCTTAGTTTAATAAAAACCGATCAATATAAGTTTCCGTCCCCTTATCGGGGTTATCATCTTTCAACTTCGTGGAATAAAAGGTTATTTCACAGAAACAAAAATTGGCAAGTTTCCGTCCCCTTATCGGGGTTATCATCTTTCAACCCTACCCCCTTTTAGCCCTTATTTTATAAGGCTTTCAAGGGGCTTTAGCGTGCCTAAAATTTAACAATCGATTTTCCCTTAAAATCTCGTAACATATATTACTTGAAGTGCTTCAAAGCCTTTATTTACAAGGGCCGTCTCAAAATTGTAAATTTTAGAATATATATGCACATTTAAAACTAAATGAATGCATAATTAATCACATAACCAATATTAAGCTTTAAGACTATTTTATTCTACCACATACTTCTCTTTTATCCAAGTCTATAAAATTACCATTTATTTTCTTACCTTTGCAAATAAAATAAATTCTTTATACACCTTCAGTATTGTATCTGTACAAACATTTAGACTTGTATTCGCATCCACTGCGGTTTGAACATACATATCCCTCAAATTTCTGAGTATAACCATCCTGTTCTTTATTTTATGTTTTTTATATGATATCTAAAGTAAGTTTCTTGCCTTTACTTTTATAAAAAGTATATCTTTTAGACTCTTTCCACGTGTAAGCCTGATAAAAGCAAGATTCCTTTAACATAAGTCTACAATGTAATCAATTTATATACTTCTTAAAATCTGCAACGCTTAAGTTTGCTCTTGCCGCTGCTTCATCAATACTTAATATTTTATCACTTACCAAAGAAACGAGTATATCTATAGCACCTTCTTTTCTACCTTTTTCAATTCCTTTTTCCATACCTTTTATTATACCCTTTTCTATTCCTTTGGCTTCAATTCTATCCAGTACTTCACACATAGTCACTTGCTCCTTTCCTTTCAAATCACTTATTGTTTGCTCAAATCTGTTATCTCCTGTCATTGCAGACATAAGTGATAACAATTCTTCCACATGACAAATAGCAGTTTTATCAGCAATGTAATCTCTATTTATTCTCATCTGATAAAGATAATCTGCTAATATTCTAAAATCACTTTTAAATAAAGATATCTTCTCTCTTTCTAAATATGCTATCTCGTAAAGATTTATCTTAAAGTCATTCACATATGGCTTTATTCTCTCATCTATATTCAGACATTCAAAAAGTGTTTTAGGGCAATTCCATCTTGTTTCATATCCAAGGTATAGCACCAAAGTAATAACCGGATACTTTATTTCATTCCTATTCTCTCTTCTACTCTGCTTAACATACTCAGATCCATCATATCCAAAAACTCTAAAAGGCATCAGCTTATCCGGTTGTGTTTGATTTTCCATACCGAACAATGCTATATTTATTTTGCTGTTCTACCAATATTTTGCAACATCTCTATCCTGTGACCTGATTCTATTGTCTATCTTCAGCATACTTGATGTAGGCGTATCCAAAAGGCTCCTTTCATCAACCACTTCTATTCCTTCAAATAAAAGTACATTTAGAATATCTGCAAATACATCATTATATTTTTCTAGCATCTTTTGAGTAATATCTTTTGGCTTCATATCTCCCCCTTATTATAGCAAAAATACTTTTTACAATCTATTATCTATGGAATAAAACATTTGATTCAATTAGAACTAAAAGAATTTTCAGAAAACAAAAATAATATAATATACAAATAATACTATATAAATATCTTTAATACAATGGTTAATATAACAACTTTTTTTATATAATTTGCCTTGTAACATCAATATATCGGTAAATCATCTATATGAAAACTTAAAAAGGCCACCCGCTAAACGCAAGGCGACCTTTTTAACTTTTATCATATATTTACTTTATTCTTCATCTGTTTGAGCATCTGCATCTTTGGCTTCAACATTCTCTTCGTCTTCTAAAACTTCCTCTGTTTCTTCAGCAGTTTCCATCTCAAAAGCCTTATCTTTAGACTCCAGAGCCTCCTTTGCATCAGCTATAAGCTCTTCCTTGATATCTAAAAGAGCCGGATCGTCCTCGCTTAAGATAATTTCATCTGTATCTTCGACAATCTCATCCGTATTCAAAGTTACACTTCTGTATCTCTTCATACCTGTACCTGCCGGTATCAGCTTACCGATAAGTACATTTTCCTTAAGTCCGATAAGATGATCCACCTTACCGTTGATAGCAGCTTCTGTAAGTACCTTTGTGGTCTCCTGGAATGATGCCGCTGAAAGGAATGAATCCGTTGCAAGTGATGCCTTTGTAATACCGAGCATTACCTGCTTGCCCTCTGCAGGAGTCTTGCCCTCTGCAACAAGCTTTTCATTCATATCATTATACTCCAGAACGTCCATAGAATTTCCCGGAAGTACATCTGCATCATTGTTCTCTTCTATTCTGACCTTCTTAAGCATCTGACGAACTATAACCTCGATATGCTTATCATTGATCTCAACACCTTGAAGTCTGTATACTCTTTGAACCTCACGAAGCATATAGTCCTGAACGGCACGAACTCCCTTTATCTTTAAGATATCATGAGGATTTACACTACCCTCTGTAAGTTCATCACCTGCCTCAAGTACATCACCGTTTGATACCTTTATTCTTGAACCGTAAGGTATCAAGTATGTCTTTGACTCGCCGGTTTCATTGTTTGTAACAATAATCTCACGCTTTTTCTTGGTATCCTTAAGCTCTACAACACCGCCAAACTCTGTGATGATTGCAAGACCTTTAGGCTTTCTTGCCTCGAAAAGCTCCTCGACTCTTGGAAGACCTTGTGTGATATCTCCACCCGCAACACCTCCGGTATGGAATGTACGCATGGTAAGCTGTGTTCCGGGCTCACCGATAGACTGTGCGGCAATGATACCTACCGCTTCACCTACCTGTACCGCCTGTCCTGTAGCCATGTTTGCACCATAGCATTTTGCACATATACCGGTATATGATTTACATGAAAGTATTGTTCTTATCTTTACGCTGTCTCTTCCGAGCTTGTCAAGCACCTTCATTACAGCTGCCGCTCTCTTTGGAGTACACATATGGTTTGCCTTTACCACAACTTCGCCTGTATCCGGATCTGTTATAGTCTCCGCAATATATCTTCCTGTGATTCTCTCCTCAAGACTCTCTATAACTTCCTTTCCGTCTGAGAAAGCTTTGATTTCCATATATGGAATCTCTTTGCCCTCACAGCAGTCTGTTTCACGAACGATCAAGTCCTGTGAAACATCTACAAGTCTTCTTGTAAGATATCCTGAATCGGCTGTACGAAGAGCTGTATCTGAAAGTCCCTTTCTCGCACCGTGAGCTGAGATAAAGTACTCCAAAACATCCAGACCTTCTCTAAAGTTTGACTTGATAGGAAGCTCGATAGTATGTCCTGTTGTATCCGCCATAAGACCACGCATACCTGCAAGCTGCTTTATCTGCTTATCCGAACCTCTCGCTCCGGAGTCAGCCATCATAAAGATATTGTTATAGGCATCAAGTCCGTCAAGCAGGTCTTTTGTAAGCTGCTTATCTGTAGTATCCCAAGTCTTTATAACTTCCTTATATCTTTCCTCTTCGGTGATAAATCCACGGGCAAAGTTTTTAGCTATTCTGTCTACTGTAGCCTGAGCATTCTTTATAAGCTCAGGTTTGCTCTCAGGTACTGTCATATCTGAAATGGAAACGGTCATTGATGCAATAGTGGAATACTTATATCCTATAGCCTTTATATCATCCAGCACTTCCGCTGTTCTTGAAAGTCCATGTACATTTATAACCTTCTCTAAGATCTGCTTACACTGCTTTTTCTTTACAAGAAAATCTATCTCAGGTTTTAACTCATTTCCCGGGATGCTTCTGTCTACAAATCCGAGGTCCTGAGGTATTATCTCATTGAATAAAAGTCTTCCAACCGTAGATTCAACTGTTTCCGATAATACTTCACCATTCTCAAGTTTTTTGCTTATTCTTACCTTTATCTTTGAATGTAATGTAACAATCTTGTTATCATATGCAAGTATCGCCTCATTTACACTCTTAAAGAACTTACCTTCTCCCTTTGCTCCCGGTCTCTCCTGTGTAAGATAATAAATTCCAAGTACCATATCCTGTGAAGGTACTGCAACAGGACCACCGTCTGAAGGTTTTAACAGGTTATTTGGTGAAAGTAAGAGGAATCTGCACTCCGCCTGCGCTTCTACTGAAAGCGGCAAATGCACAGCCATCTGATCACCGTCAAAGTCCGCATTAAAAGCCGTACATACAAGCGGATGAAGCTTGATTGCCTTACCCTCTACAAGTACCGGCTCAAATGCCTGAATACCCAATCTGTGAAGTGTCGGCGCTCTGTTAAGCATTACAGGATGTTCTTTAATAACTTCCTCTAAGATATCCCACACTTCCGTCTGCATTCTTTCCACCATCTTCTTGGCGGATTTTATATTATGAGCTGTACCCTTTTCTACCAATTCCTTCATTACAAAAGGTTTAAAAAGCTCTATAGCCATCTCCTTTGGCAGACCGCATTGATAGATTTTAAGCTCAGGTCCTACTACGATAACCGATCTTCCCGAATAGTCAACACGCTTTCCAAGCAGGTTTTGACGGAAACGTCCCTGCTTACCCTTTAGCATATCTGAAAGTGACTTTAAGGCTCTGTTTCCCGGACCTGTTACAGGTCTTCCTCTTCTACCGTTATCAATAAGAGCGTCCACAGCCTCCTGCAACATTCTCTTTTCATTTCTGATAATGATATCCGGCGCTCCAAGCTCCAAAAGTCTTGCCAAACGGTTATTTCTGTTTATTATTCTTCTGTAAAGATCATTCAAATCACTGGTAGCAAATCTACCACCGTCAAGCTGTACCATAGGTCTGATATCAGGCGGTATAACAGGTACATTGGTGAGTATCATCCACTCCGGCTTGTTTCCCGAATTTCTGAATGCCTCTACCACATCTAGCCTTTTTATTATCTTTGCTCTCTTTTGTCCTGTAGCATCTACCAATGCTTCTTTTAATTCTACCGACTCTTTTTCAAGGTCGATATTGCTTAATATTTCTAAAATGCTCTCTGCTCCCATTCCGGCTCTAAATGAACCGTAGCCATAGGTTTCGATTGCATCTCTATACTCTCTTTCTGAAAGCACCTGCTTATAGTTGAGGGCTGTTTCGCCTCCGTCCAATACTATATATGATGCAAAGTATAATACTTTCTCCAAGATACGGGGCGCTATATCCATGATAAGTCCCATTCTTGAAGGAATTCCCTTAAAGTACCAGATATGAGATACCGGAGCTGCAAGCTTTATATGCCCCATACGCTCTCTACGCACACTGGACTTGGTTACTTCTACGCCACATCTGTCACAAACTGTACCTTTATAGCGTATTTTTTTATATTTTCCACAGTGACATTCCCAGTCCTTGCTAGGTCCGAATATTCTTTCACAGAACAGACCGTCTCTCTCAGGCTTTAATGTCCTATAGTTTATAGTCTCAGGCTTTGTAACCTCACCATGAGACCATTGCAGTATTTTTTCAGGAGAAGCCAAACCAATCTTAATTGCATCAAAAGAAATTGGCTGATAAGCATCATTGTTTTCAGGCATAAAATTTGCTCCCTTCTATATAAAACGATAAATCGACTTCATTGATTTTATAGCAGATACATTCAAGTATCTGCTATAAAAGTATTCACTTTATTTTCAGATTATTCATCAAAACTATCTGTATCATCAAATGAATCTTCGCTATAGGAGGAATCCTCCCCCGAATCTATATCTCCATCATAGTCAGCATCTTCTTGAGGCTCGTCAGGGTATTCGGAAACCGATACAAACTCCCCGTCCTTTACTTCCTGCTCACTATATCCGGCTGATTTGAACTCTTCTTTTCCATGATGTCTGCTCTCACCCTCTATAATAGAGTGTATGCTAAGGTCTGAATATTCTGTATTTTCTTTGAGTTCTACTTCTCTTCCGTCTTCACCCAGTACACTTATATCAAGTCCAAGTGATTGAAGCTCTTTTAAAAGCACCTTAAATGACTCCGGAATACCTGCATCAGGTATATTCTCACCCTTAATAACAGCCTCATAAGTCTTTACACGACCTGTTACATCATCCGATTTCACTGTCAGGATCTCCTGAAGTGTATATGAAGCACCATATGCCTCAAGCGCCCAAACCTCCATCTCTCCGAATCTCTGACCACCAAACTGTGCTTTACCACCGAGAGGCTGCTGAGTAACGAGTGAGTACGGACCTGTTGATCTTGCATGTATCTTATCATCTACCATGTGGTGAAGTTTCAAATAATGCATGTGACCTATGGTAACGGGACTGTCAAAGTATTCTCCGGTTCTACCGTCACGAAGTCTTACTTTACCGTCTCTTGAAAGCGGAACACCTTCCCAAAGCTTTCTGTTTTCCGGATGTGAACCCAGATATTCTATAACTCCCGGATCAAGCACATCTTTATATTTGTTCTCGAAATCGCTCCATTCACTATTTACATAGTCATTTGCAACCTCGAGCATATCCATAATATCATTCTCGTTTGCACCATCAAATACAGGAGTAGCCACATTAAATCCAAGTGCCTTTGCTGCAAGTGAAAGGTGAATCTCAAGTACCTGTCCGATATTCATACGGGAAGGCACACCCAATGGGTTAAGCACGATATCAAGCGGTCTTCCGTTTGGAAGGAAAGGCATATCCTCTACCGGCAATACTCTGGAAACAACACCCTTGTTACCATGTCGTCCAGCCATCTTATCACCTACCGAGATTTTTCTCTTTTGTGCTATATAAATTCTTACATTCTGTGTAACACCGGGAGCCAATTCATCTCCCGCTTCTCTTGTAAATACCTTGGCATCCACTACCACACCGTAAGCACCATGAGGCACCTTAAGCGAAGTATCTCTTACCTCTCTTGCCTTTTCTCCAAAGATTGCACGAAGAAGTCTCTCTTCCGCTGTAAGCTCCGTTTCTCCCTTTGGAGTAACCTTTCCTACAAGTATATCACCGGCTCTCACCTCCGCACCGATTCTTATAATACCTCTCTCATCCAGGTCTTTAAGTGCATCATCGCCCACTCCCGGAACATCTCTTGTGATTTCTTCCGGTCCGAGCTTAGTTTCTCTTGCGGCACATTCATATTCCTCGATATGAATAGATGTATATACATCATATTCTACAAGTCTTTCACTAAGAAGCACGGCATCCTCGTAGTTGTATCCCTCCCATGTCATAAATCCGATAAGCGGATTCTTACCGAGAGCGATTTCTCCATTGTATGTAGAGGCACCGTCTGCAATAACCTCACCGGCATTTACATGATTGCCCTTAAATACTATAGGCTTTTGATTATATGAGTTTGACTGGTTACTTCTGGCAAACTTGATAAGCTTGTAAGTATCAAGCACCGCATCATCATCTCTTTTAATAACTATTTTATCTGATGAACACTCCATTACAGTTCCCGAGTTTTTTGCCACCACGCATACACCTGAATCTACCGCAGCCTTTGTCTCCATACCTGTACCTACAACCGGTGCATCGGTAATCATAAGCGGTACAGCCTGTCTTTGCATGTTTGAACCCATAAGCGCACGGTTCGCATCATCATTCTCAAGGAAAGGAATCATACTTGTAGCCACAGAGAATACCATTCTCGGAGATACATCCATCAAATCTATATTTTTCTTTTTAAACTCTGAAGTCTCATCACGGTAACGTCCCGAAACATTATTGTTTACAAAATGTCCTTCGGCATCAAGCGGTTCATTAGCCTGTGCTACCGTAAAATTATCCTCTTCATCAGCGGTAAGATATACTACTTCCTCTGTAACCCTTGGATTTTCAGGATCTTGCGACTTATCTACCACACGATAAGGCGCCTCTACAAATCCATACTCATTTACTCTTGCAAAGCTTGCAAGTGAGTTTATAAGTCCGATATTCGGTCCTTCAGGAGTCTCTATAGGGCACATTCTTCCATAGTGAGTATAGTGAACATCTCGAACCTCAAATCCGGCTCTCTCTCTTGAAAGACCGCCCGGTCCCAAAGCTGAGAGTCTTCTCTTATGTGTAAGTTCTGAAAGAGGATTGTTTTGATCCATAAACTGGCTCAGCTGTGAACTTCCGAAGAATTCCTTAACTGCCGCTGTTACGGGTTTTATATTTATAAGGGATTGAGGTGTAATTGAATCAATATCCTGAGTAGTCATTCTCTCTCTTACAACTCTTTCCATTCTTGTAAGACCGATACGATACTGATTCTGTAACAGCTCTCCTACCGCTCTTATTCTTCTGTTTCCTAAATGGTCGATATCATCTCTGTTTCCGATATGCTCTTCTATATGCATATTGTAGTTTACCGTGGCAAAGATATCTTCCTTGGTGATATGCTTTGGAATAAGCTCATTGATATTTTTTTCAATAGCCTTTATAAGCTCTTCACCCTCATTTTCCTCCATAAGCTGCTGAAGCTTCGGGTAGTACACCTGCTCCGTAACACCTATGGACTTCGGATCTGTGAGCTCAGGCACATAACTTTCAATGTCCACCATCATATTTGAAAGGACTTTTACTTCACGCTCCACTCCCTTTATCCATACTGCCGGAATTGCGGCATTTTGAATAGTAGTAGCAATCTGCGCATCAACTACTGTATCAGCCTGCGCCAATACCTCGCCTGTATTCTCATCCACTACATCTCTTGCAAGAGTATGTCCCTTTATTCTGTTTTTGAAATGGAGTTTCTTATTGAATTTGTATCTTCCTACCTTTGCCAGGTCATATCTTCTGGCATCAAAGAACATAGCCCTCAGTAAGCTCTCGGCACTGTCTACCGAAAGAGGCTCACCCGGTCTTATCTTCTTATATAATTCAAGCAAACCGTCCTGATAATTTTCAGATGGATCCTTGGCAAAACTCGCCATTATCTTTGGCTCTTCGCCAAACATATCTATGATTTGAGTATTTGTTCCAAGACCGAAAGCACGCAAAAGCACTGTGATAGGAACTTTTCTGGTTCTATCCACTCTTGCATAAAAGATATCATTAGAATCTGTTTCATATTCAAGCCATGCACCTCTGTTAGGTATGACCTGAGACATAAATAACTCTTTACCTATTTTGTCATGATCTATTGTATAGTAAATACCCGGGGAACGAACCAACTGGCTGACTATAACTCTCTCCGCACCGTTTATTACGAATGAGCCGGTATCTGTCATCAGTGGTAAATCTCCTAAAAAGATTTCGTGCTCGTTTATTTCGTCCTTATCCTTGTTTACAAGTCTTATTTTCACCTTTAACGGAGCTGCGTATGTTGTATCTCTATCCTTACACTCTTCTATGGAATATTTAACTTCATCTCTTGCCAACTTGAAATTGACAAAATCCAGGCTAAAATGTCCTGCAAAATCTTCTATCGGAAATATATCTCTAAAAACTTCTTTTAAACCTGCATCTAGAAACCATTGATAAGAATCTTTTTGAATTTCTATCAAATTAGGCATTTCTAGAACTTCTTTTTGTGTTTGGAAGCTCATTCTCATGTTCTTCCCAGAAGTTACCGGATGCATCTTGCTTCTATCCATTGACGTTTCACCCCTGTATAATTTTATTGTATGAATTTGGATTTTTCTATGTTATAATCAGAATAATCCATTCATTTAGTTTAGCCTTTTGGCAAGTTACATTAGACATTTTCACATCTAAACAGCTATAAAAGGGCACAAAATCCCCTATAATAGTGCAACTTTCATCTTACAAAAACAAAGTCAATATGTCAATCCCAAACATTTGTTCACTTTCTTTGTAAAACTTCTATCGCTTTATTTGTATTCAATGTATTTATTCACCCGAAAATTCAGTATCTATGTTTACATGTATATTGTACTCCGGGAATTCTTCTTTCAATATTCTATTCACATTTTCTATAACAGTTTCCGAAGTTATATCAAAGTCCCTTGTGATATCGCAGTAAATGGTCTTATCCTTTTCATCAATCACTATTCCATGATAATTGATAATATGCCTTTCATTCTCCTTATAGTTTTTAAGCAAGGACTTTATTTTTATATATCTCTCATCATCTACATCCACAGAATAAAATCCGAATACCAAAAACACATTATATTTATTATAAATCTTTGTCTGTGCCTCATGTAATATGGGATACATTTCTCCGATGCTTCTGTCATCCTCTATCTCCACATTTATAGAACCTGTGTAAAAGTCGGGACCGTAGTCATTTAGTATTAGATCAAAGCAGTTTATAACTCCCTCGGTATTTCTTACTATATCCTTTATTCCTCTTACCATTTCTCCATCGACTCTCTCACCCAGGAGCTTTTTTATCGTATCTGATAATACTTCATAGGCGGTCTTTAGTATAAATACGGAAATAATCACACCTGCAATACCGTCAACAGAAATTTTTGCAAACATATATAATATGCTGGAAATCAATGTTACCACAGATACCACCGCATCATTTTTGGCATCCGCACCTGATGCTATAAGCGCTGTTGAATTAAGCTTTTTGCCGCTGTTTTCTGTGAATGTACCAAGCAGGATTTTAGCCGCAATTGTTGCTATTATTATTATTACCGTTGTAATATCGGTATTTATATCTTCTTTGTTAAATACAGCCTTTACAGAACTTATAAGAGACTGAAATCCCGTAAGAAATACTATGCCGCCGATCAAAAGACTTGTAAGATACTCCGTTCTTCCATGTCCGAAAGGATGTTGTTTATCCGGAGCTTTTGCGGCAAGCTTCGTTCCCACTATAGTTATCAGTGATGATGATGAATCCGTTATATTATTCAAGGCATCACTTATAAGGGCAATAGATCCTGAAAGCAGTCCAAGCACCGCCTTTAATACTCCCAGTAAGAGATTTGCCACAATTCCTATAATGGAAACCCCTATTATCTTTTTCCTTCTTTCATTTGCATCCATTTTAAAATTGGATGAATTTATATTTTCGCCCATTTTTACAATACCTCATTTCTGATTTCATATTTGAGAGCCCACAATATAGACAATTCGCCACCACAGTCATGAAAAGCATTATACATCAAAAAAAGATTGTGTGCAATTTTAAAATTGCATACAATCTCTTTTCTTAATATGTTTTAGAATATCCTATGTTCCGTCTAAACATAATCCACAACATCAATATATTTCATCAAGAATTCTTTTTCAGACTCCACATTCTTTGACAATCTCTGTGCCGCAACTATTGACAGCCATCTTTGTACATACTGTCTTGCGGTATCTGACTTTTTGCAGTAGATATCCATATACATATCAGCCAGTTCTTTGTCTTCAAGTGCAAAGAGAAGATAGGTATTTGCAGCATCTCCGGCAGCATTTCCCTGAGTAGCATGAGACCAGTCTATTATGGATATCTCTCCATCCTCTCCTATAAGCACATTGCTGGGGTTAAAATCTCCATGGCAAATTTTTGTATGCTTTTTCATTCCGTCAAGTCTGGTGAGAAGCTCGTATCTGATAGTTGCATTAAGCTCCTTTAACTCATTTATCTGTCTGCCAAACTTCAGATTCATTCTGTTAAGAAGAGGTGATGACTTGGAATGTATATCAAGCTGTATATCAACAAACATATCCATATACTTTCTTATATTTTCCTTGTCGGACTCCATAATCTCTTTTAAAGTTTTGCCGTTTTTCTTTAACATTATGATAGCCCATCCGCCATCCATCTCTTCCACGGCAAGCACCTTTGGAACATTCAGACCTGTTTCCTCTATCCTTGCCTGATTAAGTGCCTCATTAAATACATCAGACTTTGGATGTTCCTTACTAAATGCCTTTATTATGCAATCATTGCTTTCATATACCTTCTTATGTTTTCTCTCTAAAATAAGCTTTTTATTTGTCAAATCCATAATTTATTAGATGTATGATACATCCGTCTCCTTTCTAAATTAAAATCCCCTGTACTTCAAAAGCGGTATATTATCTGCCGTAATAAGCATCCAAATACAGCTCTTTAATCTCACTTATCAGCGGATATCTCGGATTTGCCGGAGTACATTGGTCATTAAATGCCTGCTCGCTCATCTCATCCAATGTATCCAGGAAATACTTCTCTTCCACTCCATAGAGAGCTATAGTCTCTTTTACTCCGATCAATCTCTTTAAATCTTCTATTTTATTTATAAAGTTTTCAAATATCTCATCATCATTTTTTCCTGTTACACCACAGTATCTTGCCGCCTCGACATATCTTGCCTTTGCTTTCGGATAGTCATACTGTGGGAATGTTCCCATCTTTGTAGGTACATCTACAGCATTATATCTCATTACTCTTGTAAGTATAATCGCATTTGCAAGACCATGTGCTATATGATGGAATGCACCAAGCTTATGTGCCATTGAGTGGTTTATACCAAGGAAGGCATTTGCAAAAGCCATACCTGCAAGGCATGAAGCATCCGCCATCTTCTCTCTTGCAATAGGATCCGCACTTCCGTTCTCATATGCTGAAGGAAGATACTCAAACACAAGCTTCATTGCTCTTAGAGCAAGTCCGTCTGTATAATCTGTAGCCATTATTGATACATAGGCTTCAAGTGCATGTGTAAGTACATCAATTCCTGAAGCTGCTGTAAGTCCCTTTGGCTGATCCATCATATTGTCTACATCCACTATTGCCATATTCGGCAGGATCTCATAGTCTGCTATAGGCCATTTTATTCCTGTATCCGCATCTGTAATAATTGCAAAAGGTGTGACCTCACTACCTGTACCTGATGATGTAGGTACAGCTACAAAGTATGCCTTTTGTCCCATCTTAGGGAAGGTATATACTCTCTTTCTGATGTCCATAAAGTCCATCGCCATATCTTCAAAGTTTACCTCAGGATGCTCATACATTACCCACATTATCTTTGCTGCATCCATAGCTGAACCGCCGCCCAAAGCAATGATAACATCAGGCTCAAATGATGTCATTGCCTTTACACCCTCTCTTGCACATTGGAGTGTAGGATCCGGTGTTACATCATAGAAGCAGGCATGTCTTATTCCCATCTCATCAAGCTTATTTGTGATAACCTCTGTATAGCCGTTCTTGTAAAGGAATGTATCTGTTACAATAAATGCCCTCTTCTTATGCATTATATTTCCAAGCTCATCAAGTGCTACCGGCAGACAGCCTCTCTTAAAGTAAACCTTTTCAGGAGTTCTAAGCCACAACATGTTCTCTCTCCTTTGTGCTACAGTTTTTATATTTATCAAATGCTTTACACCTACATTCTCAGAAACCGAGTTACCGCCCCATGAGCCGCAGCCAAGGGTAAGTGAAGGTGCAAGCTTAAAGTTATATAAATCACCGATACCTCCATGAGCTGCCGGAGTATTTACAAGGATTCTACATGTCTTCATGGCTTTTTCATGTATAGCAAGCTTTTCTTTTTGATTGACATCTATATAGATAGCTGATGTATGTCCGTAACCTCCGTCCGCTACAAGTCTTTCCGCCTTGGCTATTGCCTCATCAAAGGTCTTTGCCTTATACATTGCAAGTACCGGAGAGAGCTTCTCATGGGCAAATTCCTCACTTATATCAACCGATTCCACCTCACCGATAAGTATTTTGGTACTTTCAGGTACTTTAACACCTGCCATCTCGGCAATCTTAAATGCTGACTGACCTACTATCTTTGCATTTAAAGAACCGCCCACGATAATGGTCTTTCTTACCTTATCTATCTCATCTTTCTTTAGGAAATAACATCCTCTGTATGCAAATTCTTTTTTTACTTCATTATATATGCTGTCCATTACGGTAACCGACTGCTCGGAAGCACATATCATACCGTTATCAAAAGTCTTTGAGTGGATTATTGAATTTACAGCCATCTTGATATCAGCGGTATCATCAATAATTACCGGAGTATTACCGGCACCTACACCTATTGCAGGCTTTCCTGATGAATAAGCCGATTTAACCATTCCCGGTCCGCCTGTCGCAAGTATTATATCAGCCTCATGCATTACCTCATTTGTAAGTTCAAGTGAAGGTACATCTATCCATCCTATTATTCCCTTTGGTGCACCTGCTTCAACTGCCTTTTCCAAAAGCATTTTTGCAGTATAGTTTGTACAATCCTTTGCTCTTGGGTGTGGGCTTATTATAATGGCATTTCTGGTTTTAAGTGCCAAAAGTATTTTAAATATAGCTGTGGATGTCGGATTGGTTGTTGGGATAACCGCAGCTATAACACCTATAGGCTCTGCAATTTTCTTTATTCCGAATATCTTGTCCTCTTCAATCACTCCACAGGTCTTGGTATCCTTATAAGCATTATAAATATACTCAGCCGCATAATGATTTTTGATAACCTTATCCTCTAAAACTCCCATTCCGGTCTCTTCCACCGCCATCTTTGCAAGTGAGAATCTTGCTTTATTGGCTGCCATAGATACCTCATAAAATATTTTATCTACCTGCTCCTGGCTGTAGCTCGCAAATTCTCTCTGCGCCTCTCTCAGCTCTTTCATCTTGATAGTTAAATTGTCGATATTATCCACAATAAAATTCTTATCTGCCATATTTCCTCCGACATCATAAAACAAATATTTTGTTATTTTTTTAACACATTTGTATAATACAATATTGTTATTTTTTTGTCAATACTATATTTAAACTTTGCCTCTCTTCTTATATATACTTTTATATTTCGTATTACTAAGAGATAATAAAAATGTTTAATTCAAAAGAAGCTGTCTGATATTCCTGACAACTTCTTTTTCCATAACTTTATTTTATTGTTATAAAATTTTCGTATACTTTACATTCCATTAATAAAAATTAGCAAAACCTAACTATATGCTAAAAAAATTAGCCTTTTTATTAGGATGAATTCATGCATATTCTACTACCTTATTATATTTTCCTATAGGTACTACCATAGGCTTATTTGAAGTAGGATCAGCTATAACTTTACATTCCAAACCGTATACATCCTTTATCAGCTTTTCAGTTATTACTTTTTCAGGATCACCTTCGGCATAGAGATTGCCTGACTTCAAGGCGAATATATGGTCTGCATAACGTACTGAAAGATTTATATCATGAAGAACCATAACTATCGTTGTCTTTTTACTCCTGTTAAGCTCTCCCAACAAATCAAGTATATCAACCTGATAAGATATATCAAGGAAAGTTGTCGGTTCATCCAGGAAAAGTATATCTGTTTGTTGTGCTAAGGCAAGAGCTATCCAAACTCTTTGTCTTTGTCCACCCGAAAGTTCATCTACCGCCCTATCTCGAAGTTCGATTATACCCATAGTTTCCATCGCTTCATCTATTGCCTTAAAATCATTGGTATCCATACCCTTAAACCACTTACGGTATGGGAAACGTCCGCGACTTATAAGATCATAAACTGTAATACCTTCAGGTACAAGCGGAGACTGCGGCATTAGACCTATTATCTTTGATACTTCTTTGGAATCATACTCTGAAAGAGGTTTATTGTCCAAGTAAATATTCCCCGACATTACTTTATTCAGTCTGCAAAATGTTTTGAGAAGAGTTGATTTACCACATCCGTTTGATCCTATAATTACAGATATTTTCCCTTCCGGTATAGTCAGATCAAGCTCTTTTATAATTGCATTTCCGTCGTAGCCTGCAACCAAATTTCTGGCTTCCAATATATGTTTTCCCATTAATTAATACCCCTTCTATTCATTCTTATCAGCAAATAAAGCATATATGGTGCTCCTAAAAGTCCTGTAACCACACCCACAGGATAATGCACCGGAAATGCATGAAATGCTACCAGATCAGCTCCTAAAGTAAGTACCGTTCCCACAAGACCGGCGGGTATTAGACTTGACTTTCCCTTTCCTGCAAGACTTGAGGCTATAGGACCTGAAAGAAACGCTACTGACGCTATAGGTCCCGTAACTGAAGTTGCAAAGGAGATAAGAATGACTGCAACCACTATCATAATAGAATAAATAATCCTTGTATTTATTCCCAAAGTTATAGCAAAATCATCTCCAAGCGGTATAATTTCCATATGTCTTGTAAAAGATATCAGAACGAAAGTCAATACTACCACGACTACAATAAGAGCAGGTACATCTTCCATCTGCACTCCATTCAAGCTTCCACTTAACCACTGCATAGTGGAGCCCACATCATATTCTGCCGCTTTTGCCAACAGATAGGAAGTAATCGCCCTTAAAAGTGCTGACACAGCTATACCTACAAGTATCATTCTTCCATATGTAAAATGCCCTTTTATAATTGACAATCTATATATCGCCATTGCCGTAACAATACCGAAAACCATAGCTACTAATGAAACTACACCTCCTCTGATATTCAAAACTAAAATTAAAAATACAGCTGCTGTGCTTGTACCGGCTGATATACCTATTACATCAGGTGAAGCCAAAGGATTATGTAAAAGATTTTGGAAAACATAACCTGCTATACCGAATGCAAAGCCTGAAAACACCGCTCCAATCATTCTCGGTAATCTAACATTATTAACTGCATATGACACACCGTCCATATTTTCTCCCAGTAAAACTCTTATAATATCTTTTACAGGATAGTATACACTTCCAAAACAAAGTTCACAGGCAATAAGTATCAGTGACATTATAAATAAAGCCAGTACAACTACTTTCCATCTGAGAGCCCTCTTCTTAAATCCATAGTTTAAATCTGTCATAGACTTTTTACCCTGCCCTTCCTGATTGCAAATATAAAGACAGGTGCTCCGAATACAGCCGTAATAATTCCAACCTCTGTTTCTCCGGGGGAGCCTATAATTCTTCCAATCACATCAGATAGTAGTAGCAGGATACCTGAACCCAAAAAAGATAGAGGTAATATTTTCCCCATTTCACTTCCATATATAAGCCTTACCAAATGAGGAATTATAAGACCTACGAATCCTATAGGTCCTGCAAGTGCCGTAGTTGCTCCGCATAACAACACAGATGCCAAAGCGCCGACAGACCTTGTAATAACTACATTTGTTCCCAAAGCCGTAGCGGCTTCATCACCTAATGCAAGATTATTCAAATACCCTGAAATAAACATTGATATTATAAAACCCATTATCAAAAACGGGCTGATAAGTGAAATATTATCCCAAGTGGCACTTCCTATACTTCCAACCTGCCAAAATCTGAAGGCTTGAAGTACTCTGTTATCCGGTAACATTATGGTACTTACAAGAGAACCCAAAACAATACTCACAGCCGCTCCTGAAAGTGCCAGTTTTAAAGGTGTAGCCCCATCCTTTCCAATACTTGCAACCGAATACACAAAAAATGCCGTAATTCCTGCCCCGATTATGGCTAGCCAGATATACTGATATGCTGCGGTAATATTAAGAAATGCTATACCTGCAACTACAAAAAGTGATGCTCCAGTATTTACACCAAGAATACTCGGATCTGCTATAGGATTTCTGGTTATACTTTGCATAAGTGCCCCTGATATACCGAGAGCCCCGCCTGCCAATATCCCAAATACAGTTCTTGGAACTCTTTGCAGTATAATAGTTGCTTCAATGCTGTCTGAATCCTTACCTAAAAGAACCTCTATGACCTTTGAAAAGGCTATCTGCTTTGCTCCGAATGATATAGAAAAAATTGCAAATATAAAAAGTAAAGCTAAGCATACAACCATAGAAAACACAAAATTTTTCTTTTTCATTTAGTATATTCCTTTATCTATTTTACTACCGCATTAATGGCATCCAAATAATTTACAAGCTCCGCTTTTATTGACAGCACTGACGGATTACAAGCTGCTGAAAGATCTCCACTATTGTCAAGCACAACTACTCTACCCTCTTTAACGGCAGGTATTTTTGAAAATATAGCATCATTTTTTATGGCATCCAGTGTTTTATCATCTCCATAGGTGATAATAATATCAAGATCACTTAATGTTTCAACTGCAAGTTCCGATGAAATCTGTACATAAAATGAATCTTTATCATTTGCCTGTGCCTCCACCTTTTCAGGAAAAGCAAATCCCATATCCACAAGATAGCCTGCTCTTGGATCTATAGTTCTGTATACGGAAAAATTACTAAGATCTGCTGCATTTATATAGCATAGAGCTGCACTCTTTCCTGAAAGATTAGGGTACTTTGCTACATTATCTTTTATAAAATTTTCTGTTTCTTCTACCAGTTTTTCTCCCTCATCCTTCATTCCGACAGCCTCCGATGCCTCCAATAACTGTTCTCTCCATGTTGTCTTCCATGCAACATCCTTGAATGGAACAGTAGGTGCGATCTCTGATAAACGCTCGTACTCTTTTTCATCCATTCCCGAATAAGGCGCAACTATAATATCCGGGGCTGCCGCTGCAATAGCCTCATAGTCATATCCGTCCAGATCGTTAAATACATTAGGATCATCTACGCCCAATTCTTTAAATTTTGCCTCTGTCCATGGAAGAAGGCCTTTAGCTGTAACCGGGCCCCAATTCATCTTAGATGTGCCTACAGGTACAAGTCCCAGTGCCAAAATAGAATCTGCATTATTCCAATTTAGCGTAACTATTTTCTCCGGCTTTTCTTTTATATTTGTTTCGCCATAGGCATGCTTCATTGTTACAGGAAATCCGGTATTGTCTTTAGCCTCTGAAGATTCTCCTGTCGAAATGCTGTTTGTAACATCTTCACTACTATTTAAACTTTCGGTAATCCCTTTTTTATCACCACAGCCTGTAATAACAGAAAATGCAATTATTGTTGAAAACATCATACTTATAAAATACTTATTTTTCATAAAGTCCCTTTCATTGTTTCTATAAATTATTGGTAATATCGACTGTAATATATCACTTTTTTTATAAAATAATCAATATTACTAATATATAAATTCTCGTTAGTAAAACCTAACTTTTGGTTAATTTTACTTTCATTTATTATTTATTTTATATTATTTACAATTCCCTGCAAATTACTATGATATAATTATAAAATCTGACATCATAAAGTCTTAAAGATGTATATTTGATATCATACATCGAAATATTTACACGCTGAAATTAAATATAATTCACCTGTGTTTTATTACAAGATATAATAATTGTTATAAAAAGGGAGCCGACATCTTGCCGACTCCTTATAATTTTGGAAAATACATATATTATTTTTATCTCTGCACCCTGCCCGAGCCGTCACCGCATGCAAGACCTTCTACATCTTCTCTTGTTACAAGGTTAAAGTCTCCCGGTATTGTATGCTTAAGTGCCGAAGCGGCTACCGCAAACTCAAGTGCAGACTTAAAATCCTTCTTATCGCAAAGCCCGCAGATAAGTCCTGCTGCAAATGAATCACCGCCTCCGACTCTGTCCACGATTGGGGTTACATGGTATTTCTTTGAGTGATAAAACTCTCTTGTAGCTCCGTCCATAATGCAGGCTGACCAGTTATTGTTTGAAGCCGAGAAGCTCTCACGAAGCGAACTGATTACATATTTAAATTTAAACTGATCACACATCTGATTGAAGATATCCACATAGCCGTTAAGCTCAAGTTCTCCTGCTGTAACATCTGTGTTACCCGGCTTGAATCCGAGAACCTTCTCGGCATCCTCTTCATTACCGATGCATACATCTACATACTGCATAAGATTTGTCATTATTCTTTTTGCCTTCTCTGATGACCAGAGTTTTTTTCTGAAATTAAGGTCTACGGATACTGTTACTCCCGCCTTCTTTGCTGCCTTAAGTGCAGCCTCTGTAAGCTCGGCTGCAGAATCTGAAACCGCCGGAGTAATGCCTGTAAAATGGAACCAGTCCGCATCCTTAAAGATTGCATCAAAATCAAACTCATCTGCCTTAGCTGTGGAGATAGAAGAATGTGCTCTGTCATATACCACATTTGAAGCTCTCATTGCCGAACCTGTTTCAAGGAAGTAAATGCCTACTCTCTCACCGCTTCTTGAAATATGCTTTGTTCCAACATTGTACTTGCGAAGCGTTGCAATGGCTGCATCACCTATAGGATTCTTTGGTAATGCACTTACAAACTCCGCATCATGGCCATAGTTTGCAAGTGAAACCGCAACATTTGCCTCACCTCCGCCATAGTTGATATCAAACTCATCCGCCTGAATAAACTTCTCATTATTTGGAGTTGATAATCTAAGCATTATCTCTCCCATTGTAACTATCTTTGCCATATTTTCTCCATTCCGCTATTTTCTTGCAGCCGCTACCGCTTCTACAAATTCCTTTGCCTTTGCAGTTATTGCCGCAAAATCTCCTGTTGCCGCACCCTTTGTGAGTGATGAGCCTGTACCTACTGCACATGCTCCGGCCTTTAACCATTTATCCACATTGTCAACATCTACACCACCGCTTGGCATAAAATCCCCCTGTGGAAGAGGTCCTTTAAATGAGCTGATTGCTCCCGGTCCAACTACATTTCCGGGGAATACTTTTATAATATCACATCCTGATTCGAGTGCTGTGATAGCCTCTGTAGGTGACATTACACCCGGAAGCATAGGTATTCTATATCTGTTGCAAAGCTTAATAGTATCCACATTAAGCCCTGGGCTTACCACATAGTTTGCACCTGCAAGAATAACCGCTCTGGCTGTCTCGGGATCAAGCACCGTGCCTGCACCGATAACCACTTTTTCATTGCTTCTGTACTTTTCCGACATAAACTGTATAAACTCTACAGGATTTCCCTCATCCATGGTCATGGTAATCTCGATAAAGTTTATTCCACCTGCAATGATGGCATCTATTACCTTCTCGCCCTGCTCCTTATTTTTTGCACGAACAACAGCAACCAGACAATCCTCTTTCATTCTTGTAATGACCTGTTCTTTTCTCATTTTAACCTCCAAAATAATAAAAACATATACAATCAGCGATGTAATTTTTAGATTATATTCGTATATACGAATTACTATTCATATTTGCGATATTTTGATTTTAATTAACTTTTTTACCAATGTCAAGGCATAAAGCCTAAAGATTTTGATATTTCTAAGCCCCTATTTTTTAAGATCTCACCAAGCGCCATATAATCCTCATCCTTCCTATAAAGGCTTGATGCTGATATCGCCCCGATACATTCTTTTTTTTCATCAAATATCGGCACTCCCACACATTCCATATGTTCCTCAAGTTCCCTCTCATCCAGCGCAAAACCTCGCACTCTTACCAATTCGATATTTTTAATTAACTCTTCCCTATCTGTGATGGTAAATCTTGTCGCCTGTTTCAATTCTATACTGGAAAGTATATCCTTTATTTCCTCATCACTCATAGAGCTAAGGATTGCCTTGCCTAAAGATGTATTATATATCGGGTTTTTGGTTCCTATAGTAGCTGTTGTTATTATAGGATTTTCCGGCTCAAACTTTGATATATATACAATTTTGCCGCCCTCAAGCACTCCAAAAAAACAGGTTTTTTGTAATTCCTTTGAAAGTTCCTTTAATGCCGGAGCTATAATCTCTGAAATATTCCTGTTATTCATATAGCTCATACCTATTCTGTAGGCATTTAATCCTATCTTATAGCTTCTTTTTACTCCGGTATTTACCTCAAGCATTCCCAAATGTACCAGTGTGACCAGGATATCATAGCAACTGGTTCGGGGTATTGATAATCTCTCACATATTTCATCCATTTCCAGCCCCTCATTTGACTTTGCTATAATTTGCAATATCTGTACACTTCTTTCTGTTGTACGATTTATTTTCATTAAAGCTTACTCCCTGTTTAAAAATCTTATATAATAAATTAAACGGGAGTACAGTAAAGCTTGTTTTCTTTAAAGAGTTACCCCCTGTTTAAAAATTGCAAAATCATGGAATCCCGCTATTTCAGACTTCACTTTCTTACCGCTTGCCACCTCAAGCACCAAATCAAAAAGTTCGTTTGCAAGCTCACTCCTTGTCTTATCCTCCACCATTCTTCCTGCATTAAAATCTATCCAATTGCCCTTTGCTTTTGCAAGCCTTGAATTTGTAGATATTTTTAATGTCGGTACAGGTGATGCAAAAGGTGTTCCTCTTCCTGTGGTAAACAGTATTATATGTGCACCGCTCATAGCCAGTGCCGTAGCTGCAACCAAATCGTTTCCGGGTGATGAGAGCAGATTAAGCCCTTTTAGTTTTACTCTATCTCCATAATCAAGCACATCTACCACTTTAGCACTTCCCGACTTCTGTGTACAGCCCAGAGATTTATCCTCAAGTGTGGATATACCGCCTGCCTTATTTCCAGGTGAAGGATTTTCATATATTGTCTGATTATGATTTTTAAAATACATCTTAAAATCATTTATTAAAGCAACCGTCTTTTCAAAAGTCTCTCTATCCTTGCATCTTTCCATCAAAAGAGTCTCAGCACCGAACATCTCTGGCACCTCTGTAAGTATCGTGCTTCCTCCCTTTGAAATAAGAATATCCGAAAACTCACCCACTACCGGATTTGCCGTAATACCTGAAAGCCCGTCAGAGCCACCACATTTCATTCCTATGATAAGCTCACTCGCATCAATCTCTTCCCTGCTCTCATCCGCAATATTTTCTATCAGCTCCTCTATTAAAGAAATCCCTTTTTCTATCTCATCATCCACTTCCTGTGATATTAAAAACTTAACCCTTTTTTCATCCGTATCACCCAGATAATCCTTTAACACGGTGATATTTGAGTTCTCACATCCAAGCCCCAGCACCAACACTCCTCCGGCATTTGGATGATTTATCATATCCGCAAGTATCTTTCTGGTGTTTTCCTGGTCATCTCCCATCTGAGAACAGCCGTATGGATGTACAAATGCTATTACATCCTCCACACTTCCCCTTATAAGAGACTTTGCCCTTCTTTCAATAGCCTGTGCGACATTATTTACACAGCCTACTGTAGGAATAATCCATATTTCATTTCTGACTCCTACCTTACCGTTTTTTCTCTTAAAGCCAAGGAAGGTTTTATGCTCCGTTTCTTTGATTTCCTTTACTTTCGGCATATATTTATACTCCAGTAAATCTCCAAGAGCTGTCTTTATATTATGAGTATGTATCCAATTCCCTGCCTTTATATCCTCCTTCGCAATGCCGATTCTGTTTCCATATTTAATAATATCCTCACCTGCTTTTATATCTTTTAATGCCACCTTATGTCCGGCAGGAATTTCACTGTTTGTAAATGTCACATCACTTCCAAATACGATTTTTTCTCCCTTTGGCAATATATTTAATGCCACACATACATTGTCCAAATCATTTATTTTTATATAATCCATTTCCTCAAAAGATACCCTGATGCATTGTTAAATTTTGCAGTAATAAAAGCTCAACGCAATCTGCAATATCAGTTTAGGTATGTCAAATGTCCCAAGACTTTCATCATTGATATTGTAAATAAAACATACACTTTTAATTTAACAAAGTTTTGGCATCATCCTCCTTGCCAAATTTTAATAATCAGCTTATAATAAATGTAAGCGTTTACAATCGCATTATACATGGCTGTTTTATAGCTTGTCAAGATGGATAAAGATTGTAAATATGCATATTTTTATAAAGGATTTATGGCTACTTATTTTAAATAATCCTATCTCAGGTATGTCAAATACCAAGGCTTTTATCACTTGGTAAAAAATGTCATACATTATGATGTGTTTACAGAGGTCTTGTTTCCGGGACTTTTATGATTTGATAAAAAAATCATACATTATGATATGGATACAGAGGTCTTGTTGTTAGGAAAATAAGCATATAAAGTTTTAATTACCATAAACCTTCACGGAGAATTATGAATATATATGATATTGCAAACAGAGCAAATGTCTCTATTGCTACAGTATCCAGAGTAATAAATAACAGCCCAAAGGTCAGTGAAAAAACCAGGAAAAAAGTTCATGATATTATGGACGAGCTGGGGTTTACTCCAAATGTATTTGCAAGGGGGCTGGGACTTAATACTATGAAGACCATAGGAATACTATGTTCCGATCCTTCAGATATCTATGTTGCAAGGGCATTATCCTATTTTGAGAAAATGCTTAGAGAAAACGGATATGACTCTTTATTATGCTGTAGCGGATATGACACGGAAAATTTAAAAAAGTATATAAATATACTTATTTCTAAAAGTGTGGATGCCATTATTATGATCGGTTCAAAGTATATATCATCAAGAGATAATAAAAATCTGATAAAAAACAGTGCCAAATCATTGCCGATTTTTTTGATAAACGGATTTTTGAAAGCAGACAATGTATATTGTTCTTATTATGATGATTTTAATGCTACAAAAAAAATTGTAGATATGTTATATAATAATGGCAAAAGGAAATTGCTCTTCCTCTATAATTCCACATCTCAGTCTGCCAAAAGAAAGCTTGACGGATTTTTAAAGGGATGTAAGAATCTGAAAGAACCCACAGATAAATTTGATACTCTTTTATGCGAGGAAAATGATATTGACAGTATTATCTCTTTACTGGGAGATTTTTTTGAAAAGGAATTTTTCCCCGAAGGTATAGTCGCTTCTGATGATTTTTTGGCAATGATTGTTTTAAAATTTGCAAAACAAAATAATATTGAAATTCCCGGAGAGCTTTCGGTGATAGGATATGATAATTCAATATTTTCAAAGCTGTCATATCCTGAGCTTACCACTATAGACTCGGGGCTTTTTTCTCTATGTAAGCATAGTGTAAATACTCTTTTAAAAGTATTTGACGGAGATTCGCCTGAAAATATCTGTTTATTAAAGCCTGATATTATTGAAAAGGATACTTTTCGATCAAAGACTTGATAACTTGTGATTCAAAAAGTGATAGGCTTTACTACAGCATGTAACTACTTGTTTTGTAGTTATCTATAATTTTAATTTAAAAGTCAACCGCATGTGGCGGTCTGTTTTCAGGGTTTATAAACCGGACATTTATTGTTTGTAATGTACCTAAAACCGGTACATACAAGTTTACTTTATACAGCCATTTGGCTAAGGAGGTTGAAATGAAGAATTTTATGGATCAGGATTTTTTACTTGATACCGAAACAGCAAAGCGTCTTTACCATGATTATGCGAAAAAGATGCCTATAGTTGACTATCACTGTCATATAAATCCGCAAGAGATATATGAAGATAAAAAATTTAAAAATATAACTCAAGTCTGGCTTGGCGGAGACCATTATAAATGGCGTCAGATCAGATCTAACGGCGTGGACGAAAAACTTATAACAGGGGATTCTACCGATAGAGAAAAATTTGATGCCTGGGCGGCTACAATGCCAAAGCTTATAGGAAATCCGCTTTATCATTGGTCACATCTTGAGCTTCAAAGATATTTCGGCTTTAAAGGTCATTTAAGTCCTGACAGTGCTGATGAAGTTTGGAATCTTACCAAGGAGAAACTTGCTACAGATGAATTAAGTGTCAGAAATATTATCAGAAACTCAAATGTTGAAGTTATTTGTACTACAGATGATCCTATAGATTCTCTTGGATGGCATATAAAACTTAGAGAAATCAAGGACTTGGGCTTTAAAGTTCTCCCTGCCTGGAGACCTGATAAGGCTACAAATATTGAAAAGCCTGATTTTACAGAATATATATCAAAGCTCTCCGAGGTAAGCGGTGTAGCTGTTAAAGACTTTGACACTCTAAAGAAGGCATTATTAAAAAGACTTGAGTTTTTTAATGAAAACGGATGCTCGGCATCAGACCATGGTGTTGACTTTGTATATTATTATCCGGCTGATGATGCTACAGTTAATGCTGTTTTACAGAAAAGACTTGCAGGAGAAGATATAAGCCTTACAGAGCAATATCAATATAAGACCGCACTCCTACTTGCTCTTGGCAAGGAATACCACAGATTAAACTGGGTAATGCAGCTTCATTTTGGCTGTAAGAGAAATAATAACACTGCAATGTTTAATAAGCTTGGTCCTGATTCAGGATTTGATGCTATCAGCGGCTACGCCCCTGCCGATCAGCTTGCCGACTTCCTTGATGCTTTGAATATAAGCAATGAGCTCCCAAAGACCATACTTTATTCTTTAAATCCGAACGATGATGCCGCAATCGGTACAATTATCGGATGCTTCCAGGATTTTAGTATAGCCGGAAAGGTTCAGCAGGGTTCTGCCTGGTGGTTTAACGACCATTATGAAGGTATGAGAGCACAGATGAAGTCTTTAGCCGCTCTTGGATGCCTTGGCAATTTTAACGGTATGCTTACAGACTCACGCTCATTCCTTTCATATACCAGACATGAGTATTTTAGAAGAATACTTTGTGGACTTATAGGGGAATGGGTTGAAAGCGGACAGTATCCTAATGATGAAAAGGTATTAAAAGAACTTATCGAAAACATCTCCTACAATAATGTAATGAGGTATTTCGGTTTTTAACTGTTAAGGATATAAAAAATTTTATTTATTATAGCTTTCCCTTTTAAAATTTTAGTAATAAAAAACAGTAAAAATCTCTGATATATTCCGAACTTTTTGGTACATATCAGAGATTTACTTTTTTTCATTATATTTATTGCTTTTATAATGTTTAAACTAGCTGCGGTTATTTATGTATTCTTTCCTTAATCTATCACCTATACCGCTGCTTTGAACCTTATGAATAAGTTTTGCATGTGGAAACGGTATGGCTCTAATCTCTTTATCATACTCTATAATTTCTCCCTTTTCATTAAACAGCGGACGCCCGTCTATTTTGCCTGATCTTACAAATTCCAGCCAATCTTTTTGTATTAAAACAGTTGCTCTTTTGTTTTCATCAGTTATATCTATATTCATTTTGTCTATAGTTCCAAAGAAAAAAGCGAGTTCCGCACCATGGTATGAGCCACGAAGTCCGTTATATAAATTTGGTATATAGTTCATCCTGTATCCGTATACAGGCGATTTCTTTCCGATCGTTTCCATAAGAAATAATGCACTCGAATGAAATACAAGAAGTTCCATAATTTGAATCTGCAAATCTACAATGCCCTCCGCTTCCACTTTAAGTTCAGTTTCAAGATTTTTCGCAAATTCTCCATATCTTTTCAAAAGATTTTCCTTTAAATCTTTCTTTTTCTTCGTGATTCCAAGAGCTTTATAGTACATCGGTAATTCTATCATAGAAAACTCATCTTTATTTGAGCCTATCAATACAGGCATACAAGGAAACTCGCCTTGTTCAAGTGTTTTCATTGGATGTTTTGTAAAAAACTTTCCGTCAACAATGTCATTTTGCCCACCTTTCATCTTTATCATTTCCTTAATTGAAAGTTTTTTCAAATCTTCAAGTCCGCTCAAATGATTTTTTGACAGCAGATTTTTGTACGCATTTTTTGCATAATCAAGTTCTGACAGCATAGGAACATTACCGGCACACAAAATCAATTTATGAAATAATTTATTACTTACAGGATTCAGGTAATGGTAAAGAGCTGCAACAGCACCGCCACAATGTCCCATAAGTGTAATGTTGGTATTATCTCCGCCAAATGAACCTATATTATCATAAATCCAACTTAAGGCTGTTTGCTGGTCAAGATATGCAAGAGAAGCTCTTGTTTCTTCACTGTCAAAAACAGGCATATATCCGAAATTCCCTACCCTATAGGTAATTGTAACTGCTACAACCTCTTTTTCACCGATATGTTCCATTGTGTATATGGGAACGGTTCCTGAACCTTCTCCTCCACCATGTAAAAAAACAATTACCGGTTTCTTTTTGTCAAAATCATCAGTTGCCCATATATTCACTACAAATGCACTTTCACTCTGAACATCTTTTGTCGGCTGAAACTCAGGTCGTAACATATGATGTTTCATAAAAACATTTAAAAATAGAGGGTATTTTCTCTGCGGAAAGCATAATGTTTCTTCTCTGTTAATAACTTTTTCTGATGAGTATTCATCTTGGCCAATAATTTTTGCGTACTCAAATCGTTCCCCTCGTGCATAAGGTACGCTCGGTATAGCATATACCGCTCTACTATCTTCAGTCTTCCCCACTACCCTTGCATATACTTTCCCAATGTCTGTCTGCAATATCTCCATTTATATCTCTACAATCCTCTTAGAGCTACCCTCTACAATAACAGCCTGTGAATTATTGATAGGGCATATATCCAAGTCGTTAAATTGTTCTAAAATTTTTTCGGTTATTTTCTTAAACGGTGCAGTAAGATAATGCGGTAAAACATAGAAATTTATTAAACTCAATCCTCCATCATCTGTAAGTGAATAATCACCCGGCTTTTCATCCATAATTTCAATATATTTTATATCCGGGGCACATACTATAGCTCCGGCAGATTCTCCGATAAATAACTTACCCTTATTCAACTCTTCTTTCAGCAGTTTATCCACTCCTTTTTTCCTAAGTTGCTCTAAAAGGAAAAATGAATTTCCACCTGTAAAGTAAATAATATCAGCATTATTAAATGCCGCTTCTATATTTTCATACTCTTCTTTTGAAATATCCATTTCTGTGAGTACTGCTCCAAATTTTTTAAAAAGCTTTCTTGCTGAGCCTACATACCCCTTATATTCTTCATATATTGAAGCTGTAGGTATAAATAATACCTTCTTCATATTGATTTCTTCTTTTATCAAACTTCCAACGCTTGAAAAATGTGAACATAAAAACAACCTCATAAATTTACCTCCTGTTTTATAAATTTATAGTCAAATAAGATAGATTTTCCCTTAGTCAAAATTTTTAAAAATGACATCTTTCAAATCGGATCACACCTAACTTATCCATGCTCTGTGATACAAAAAAAGCCTGACCACTGTCAGACTTTAAAAATAGCGACGGGGAGATTCGAACTCTCGACACTACGGGTATGAACCGTATGCTCTAGCCAACTGAGCTACATCGCCATATATAATCATGCTTTGCATGAAAAATGGGACCTACAGGGCTCGAACCTGTGACCCTCTGCTTGTAAGGCAGATGCTCTCCCAGCTGAGCTAAGATCCCGTTGCGTTCAACGCTATGTAAGTATATAAAATAATGTCTTTATTGTCAAGTACTATTTAAAATTTTCCCAAAAAATCATACAGAACTCTTGTTGCGGTTCAAGTACTACATATCTTGAGACTTTTAATTTTACAATCCTTGTAGCTTTTAACTCTTTAGTAAAAACAATACAGGATCACGCAGCCTGTGACTTATTTGAGTGCAGTTCGCTGCTCCCCAAGCAAGCAAATGAGTTTTTGTGGACTGCGTAAAATCCTGCGAAGTTTTAAGAAGGAGTTGTTATTAGGATTGTAAAGCAAAAGTTCTAAAGGTGATACCTGAAAAACTCTAATTAAAATCTTTACTTTTAAGTGTTTATTTTATAATTTCCAGTTTGCAGCACGTTCTCTTGCCTTTATAAATGCAGAATAAATTCCCTCCTGATTTATCAATTCATCATGCTTTCCTTCTTGAACCAGTCTACCGTCATCAATCACCAAAATCTGATCCGCTTTTCTTACGGTCGAAAGCCTATGTGCTATTGAAATCACCGTATGCCCTTTGGATAATTCTTCAATTGCAGCCAAGATCTCATATTCATTTTCAGGATCAACGGAGCTGGTAGCCTCATCTAAAAGAATAATCGGCGCATTTTTAAGTAATGCTCTGGCAATGGAAATTCTTTGCTTTTCTCCACCGGAGAGAGAACTGCCTCCTTCACCTACCATAGTGTTATAGCCATCCGGAAGTTCCATAATAAAATTATGGCAATGCGCTCTTTTGGCGGCTTCCACCACTTCTTCATGGCTTGCCTTGGGATTTGCGAAGCGAATATTGTTCTCTATAGTATCACGGAAAAGATATACCTGCTGGAAAACAAGTGAAAGATTTTTAAGTAAAGTTTCAACTTTATAATTCCGTATATCATTATTTCCCAGTTTTATTTTACCGCTTTCAATATCATAAAAACGAGATAGCAAATTAATAATTGTAGTTTTTCCGGAGCCTGACGCCCCTACAATAGCTGTCTTTGAACCTTGTGCAATAGTAAATGAAAGATCCTTTAACACAGGATTTCTTTTGTCATAACTAAAGCTTACTTTATCAAAGACAATATCCTGATTTTCCATAACTTCCAAATTTCCGTCACTTATCTCAGGGATATCTAAGACATCATCCAAATACTTCATATTTGCAGGATTTTTAACCATCAAAATGGACGCATTTTCAAGTTGCTTTAATCCTCCAAAAATCATAAAACCGGCTGCTGAAACAGTGAGTGCCTGTGGTAATAAAACCTCACCCTTTGTATAAAGATAACAGGAATACAGTGTAACAAGCAAACTTGAAAGATTGATAACCGTAGAAAAAATTCTGCTGTAAATAACAAACACAACTTCAAAATGCAATTGCGAAAGTCTAAGTTCCTCAGAAGCATTTTTTAATTTAGCATGTATTTCTTCCACAACGCCCTCATCTGCAAGAGGGAAGCTTCTAAGCACTGAAACTCCGCTGATACTGTCAACAAGGGCATCTCCCAATTTGGTAATAGCGGCATGTTCACGCACAATCTCTTTTTTTGCTTGATTTACCATCAGAAATACAAAAAGCCAAATAATAATCAAGCAAACTACTGTTAGTATCCCGATTTTAGTATTTACACCAAACATTCCGATTAATAGGAAAAATGATATTGAAATACCCGAAAAAGTAAAGTCTATGCTCATTGTAGAGTAGTTTTCAAGACTCTTCATAACATTGGTAAATGCCGCCATAATTCTTGACAAACTTTGTTCCGCAAAATATCCCATAGGGGCTTTTTTAAGCTTTTCTCCAACCGCAAGTCTGTAATCCTTAAAAATACCGAAGAAAACTCCGTCGCTAAGCCCGCTTTTTGCCCATCCTGTCAAAAAATAGAAAAGAAAGGAAGCAAAAAGCACTCCAAAAATCGCAAGAATATGCTTACCGTTAGTTTCATTCATCCATCCGAATGCCAGAAAGAGGGCAAAAAATCCGAATAACATTGAAGCATTTTGTAAAAAAACAAGTAATATTCCCACTTTTAGGCGATTTTTATATCTGCCTGCCAGTTTGAACGATAATTTTATAAACTCCATACCTACTCCTCTCCCAGATATTGTTTCCAAAGACTTGCATATAGCGGTTCTTTCATCAACTCTTCATGTTTGCCCTTGGCTATAATTTTACCCTTATCAATTAGAATAATTTGATGTGCCTGCTTGATTGTATTTAATCTATGAGCAACTATCACAAGATTTTTACCCTTTACGAGATTAGATATTGCTTCTTGGATAAGCGCTTCGTTTTCCGGATCTGCGTAGGCAGTTGCCTCATCCAAAATAATTGTTGATGCCGGTTTTAGAATCGCTCTGGCAAGAGTTATCCTCTGCCTTTCACCTCCCGACATTGCACCTCCTGCTTCACCCGCTTTAGTATTATACCCATCCGGCAGCTTACTTATAAACTCATGGCAATGTGCAGCTTTTGCCGCCGAAATAATTTCATCTTCGGTAGCATCGGGCTTTCCGATACGAATATTATCCCTGATACTCACATCAAATAAGAAATTATCTTGTGAAACGAAAGAAATCTCCTCAGCAAGCTGCTTGAAAGAAATATTCTTTGTATCCACACCGCCTATAGAAATTCTACCTGATGACTGATCCCAAAATCCCGCCAAAAGTTTTGCTATTGTGGATTTGCCACCACCTGAGGGACCGACAATTGCAGTCACCTCTCCCGGTTTTGTTTTAAAAGAAATACTATGTAATACCTCTGTTCCGTCATGATAAGAAAAACTTATATTATCAAATTCTATTCCCTTACTATTGTCTATAACAGCTTTGTTTTTTTCATCAGGTCGCTTTTGTACAGGCATATCAAGCAATTCCTGTATTGATACCCATGTATTTGAAGCCATTTGGAAAAGTTCAAAACTCATTATCATTCCAAAAGCCTGTGGAAGAATGGCAATCGGCAAAATAAGAGCCAAAAGCAAAGTTTCAATACTTATTTGATTTCTGCCGTAAAGATAAAAAGCTAAAGGCATACTCGCTATCTGCGGAGTCATCATTGCCGCATTCATTAGTGCTTTGCCAAACCAGCTTTGCTTCCACCATTTCATTGTTGAGAAATGATAAAATTTTACTGCATCTGCAAATTTACCATATGATGCCTTATCCTGTGCAAAAGCTTTAATTACCGGAATTCCGCGAACATATTCCGCACTTCTGTCGGCAACATTGGCATAACTTGATAACCACACAGCCATCCTGCTGCGATATTTATACATCATCGTAATCATACCGATAAGAGCAATAGGCACAGGTACAAATATTGATAAACCTATACGCCAATCCATGAAAAATAAAATAATCACACAAAGTATTGGATGCAACATTCTGCTTGGCAACTCCGGCATAAGATGCGCCACCCAGTCTTCCATATCCGCAACCCTATCCATTATAATAACCTTGATTTTACCTACAGGATTATCCACCAAATATCCCATAGGAATTACCTTTAACTTCTCAAATAAAGTTTGCCTCAACTTTGCGAGTATATAAAATGATGTTTTATGTGAGATAGTTGTGCTGAATCCTGTGAAAATAAAGTAAAGAAACAATGAACCTATTGCCAAAAAAGCATATTTCATTAATGTATCAAAGCCTACCACATTGCCTCCGGCATTTTTTATCAGCCACCCGGCAGCAAAAGCACTGAAAAAATAAGTAGAAAAACTAAATAGCTCTCCTATGCAGGCAAAAATAACAGAAAGCTGCATCCTACCCTTATACTCGGGAGCTATAGCCATAAGCGCCTTGTTTAGACCGCCCATGCTGATTTTAGGTTGTTTTTCACTTTTCTCAACATCACTTTCAATGCGCTGCATTATTTCATCAGGAACATCAAGGTTTAGACTCTCCACCTCTTTTATTAAATCTTCATTTTGCTTAATCTTCTTGCTGTCTAAGTCAGAATCATGCACTTCATCATCATATCTTTTTTGTTTCATTAATTTATCCCTTCCGGTTAGTGTATACTAACTCTTGATTAGAAATCTATTTTATTATATATTCACAGTCACCTTTCTTTGCACCATCAAACTCCTCAGAAATATACTCAATGCACAAAAGTTTCCAAAACTATTCGTATTTATTGTAACTCTATTTTTAGTTAGCGTCAACTAACTCTTTGTGACAAACTTCATTCTCTAACTCTTTTATAACATTTTTTTCTATTACAAATCTTATATCTTTACATAGCAAAAGGCAGGCTATACCTTCTGTTATAACCCGCCTTTATATTAAAAATATTCCAATAAAAATCAATTAAACCCATACAGCTTATTTGCAATCTTATATCCCGCTACAGCAATTCCTCTGCCCACTTTGCCCGGCAGATTCATAGTCTGTCCGAGAACACCATATCGTATTCTCTTATAAAGTCTTGGATGACGGTCCTTTAGATAATCCCATAATTCCTTTTTCTTTTGCATATTTTCTTCACTCTTTGAGCGTATTGCAAGTATGGAGGAAATAACCATCATTATCTCAAGATAGCTTATAAGATATTTTCTCAACTTTTTATTTGCCACATCATAAGGATCAAAAGAGTTAAGCATAATCTTGGTCACCCTTATCTGCTGGTCAATTCTTCCAATCATTATCTGCTCGTTTACCGACTGATCCTCTCTTCCGATATAATATCTGTAAAGGTTTACATCCATATAATAAATATCCTTTACAGCCTTTAGCGGCTGATACACAAAGATATTGTCCACATAGAATGTATGCTTTGGCAAATCCAGTCCGTTTTCTATCAGCAGCTCTCTTTTGTATATTACAGAATGCATCAATATATACTGACCTGTATGGAAAGGTTTTATATCATCCCACTCAAACTTTTTATTTACAGGAAGATTTCTCTTATATGTCATTACTTTTTTCTTCTTTACCCCAACTTTGTCATAAACAAAATTGCAAAGAAGCATATCAATATTTTCCTTATTTCTGATAAACTCTTTTAATTTGTTTAAAACCTCTAAAAATGACTTTTCATCCAGATAGTCATCAGAATCCACCACCTTGAAAAACTCACCTGTAGCAGCTCTTAATCCAAACATTACAGCGTCACCATGACCGCCGTTTTCCTTATGTATAGCCTTACATATAGTAGGATATTTTTTCTCATATTCATCCGCTATCTCTGCCGTATTATCCTTATTAGAACCGTCATTTACTATCAATATCTCAACATCTTCCTTACCCACAAGTAGGGAATCGATACATTTTCTCATATATGCCGCAGAATTAAAGCATGGCACCGCTATACTCAAAATCTTCATTATTCAACCTTTCTTTTTATAAAATATACTATACCTATTATTGCAAATATCAAAGTGACAAGCACCATTATACCGACTGTCAAAGCACTGTCATCATTTTCCACCAGACTGCTCAAACCTAATACAGATGTATTTGCGCTTATATGTATGAAAATAGGTATTAAAATATTTTTGGTTTTATTATAGGTATATGCCAAACATACTCCAAGCATGGTTGCATAAATACCTTGTATTATATTGCCATGGTATATACCGAAAACTACAGAGGATATCAACATGGCGGCGGTCAAATTATACTGAAATTTGATTCTGTTAAAAATCAGACCTCTAAATATAATCTCCTCAACTATGGGTATTATAATTCCTGCACATATTATTGTAATAACTATAGGTGTGCTTTTAATAGCCTCACTTATTTCCTGAAATGTATTGTCGATACCTGAAATACCGGTCAAACCTATCAATATATTAAGTATAATTGCAATTCCGGCGCCTCCTATAATCGCCATTACAAAATCCGTTGCATTGCTACTCTTCTTTTTTTCAATTCTCCCCTTTTGACCGTCCAGGTAAAAAAACAAAATAAGAAAAACAGATGCAAAAACCGCACCGGCTGCAGTAATCGGTAAAACATTTCTACTAATAAATGACTCCACAGCACCCAATGACGCTACAGCACCCGGATATCTACCAAGAATTATTACAAAAAAGCTTACTATTATTGCCAATAAAAATTGTATGGCTGTATAAATAATCAATGGATAAGCACTTATCCATAATGTATAAAAAAATTTCTTCATGTAAACAGTATATCCTATATCAATAAATAAGCCAATAAAAATTGTATTAAAATTAATTTGTCAGTTTTATAAAATAAAAGGGATGGATTAATAACCCACCCCGATATCTAAAATAAAACTTATAAAGATTTATCATCTATTCACTTCTAAGCGCATCTATAGGATTCAGACTTGCCGCTCTCATTGCCGGCATATATCCGAATATAAGACCTATTGCTACAGATACACTGAATGAAATCATTACGGCATTAAAGTTTGCCGGCGCCTCAATATTCATAAAACTTCCTATCGTAGGGCTTGCAATACAGCCCAGTACAATCCCAAGTAAACCTCCTATTGTACTTGTAACCAATGCCTCTATAACAAATTGCTGGAGTATAACACTCTTTCTGGCACCAAGTGCCTTTCTTATACCTATCTCTCTTGTTCTTTCAGTTACCGATACAAGCATGATATTCATTACACCAACACCTGCAACAATAAGTGAAATACCTGCAATTGCTCCTATTATTGTACTCATAATAGCCAGCTGTGTATTGATTTCCCCAAGCATCTGACTCATGGATTCAACAAAATATGTCTCCTTTTGAGTATAAATTGTCTTTAGAAAATCCTTTAAAATATTTACAGCCTCTTTACTTATTTCAGTATTTACAGTGGCAAAAACATAGTAATCCGGTACAGAAGTTCCATTTAACTGACCTGCTGTAGAATATGGCATAAAGGCGAAATCATCACTGCCTCTGGCTGATAATTGATCCTTATTCTGCCTTTGAACAACACCGACCACTGTAAATGCCGAACCGTTTATCTTTACAGTTTCTCCTATTGCCGCCTTTGGCGAACCGAAAAGCTTACTTGCCACATAGTAACCTATTACAACCACCTTTTGTCTGGATACCATATCCGCATAAGATAAAAATCTGCCTTTTTCCAATTTATAATTCTTTAGTTTACCATAGTACTCACTTACACCTGTAACTGTGGTGGTGGTAGTTTTTTCACTTCCCACCTTTATAGTTCCGCTAACGCTGACCTGCGGAGTCATTTCCGAAAATACATCCCTATGCTCATTGAAAAAATCATACATCTGATCTACGGATGCCTGTCTTGAAGGCATATTTACCAAATTCACAGTGATAGTATTTGCTCCCATATCCATAAAGGATTTAATCATATTATTCATATATCCCATCATTACACTGACAAGTATAACAACTGCCGATACACCGATAATAAGTCCCAGCATTGTAAGGAACGATCTCATTTTATTTGCAATAATACTTTTTATTGCCAGTTTAAACGATTGCAGCATACTCCTCACTACTTCCATCAAAATTTATTTTGCCATCAGCTATTCTGATAACTCTCTTCGCCTCCAGCGCAATGGCATTATCATGGGTAATCATAATAACGGTATTTCCCTCTTCATGAATCTTTTTAAAAAAGTCCAATACCTGTCGGCTGGTCTTTGAATCCAGCGCTCCGGTAGGCTCATCCGCCAAAATCAGTGACGGATTTGCGGCAAGAGCCCTTGCAATACTTACTCTTTGCTGCTGTCCACCCGAGAGCTGGTTTGGCATCTGCTTTGCCTTTTCACTAAGACCTACCTTTTCCAAAGCTTCCATTGCTCTTTTTTCTCTTTCCCTGCTTGAAACATGGGCATATAGTAGAGGTAATTCCACATTTTCCAAAATATTCATTCTGGGCAAAAGATTATATTGCTGGAACACAAAACCGATCATTTCATTTCTGATATCTGCCAACTGGTTATCGCTTAATTTTCCAACATCTTTTCCACCCAGAAAATATTTACCCGAAGTGGGTACATCCAATGCACCGATGATATTCATAAGAGTTGATTTTCCGGAACCTGATTTGCCTACAATAGCCACCAGCTCCCCTTTGTAAATATCCAGAGTGACACCGTCATTGGCATATACCGTCTCATCACCCATCTTATACTCTTTTCGAATATCTATCATTTGGATAAGTTTTTCCATTATTCTCCTCCGGCTCCGGCATCACCTGAATCTGCGCCGCCTGCATCCGAACCTGCACCGCCTGCACCCGCACCGCCTTGTGCCGGCTCTCCGCCCGCACTGTTCATTCCGTCCATTCCGGCTGCCGCATCCATGCTCGCACTTTCATCCACATAGACCTCATCACCCTCGTTAAGTCCTGAGGTGATTTGTACAAAGTCGGCATTTATAACACCTGTGGTTACGGTAACCTCTCTAAATCCTGCAGGAATCAATCCGTCACCGCCGCCTGCACTCTCACCTGCATCAGCCTTTTGCTCTGTTGCTGTAGTATCTTTTACATATACCTTATTACCTCTCATAAGAGCTCCGGACGGTATAGTCAATGCATCCTTTGCAGACTCCAGTGTAATATATCCGTCCACATTCATTCCCGGTAATAAATTATATGTTTCATCCAAAGTAATGGTAACAGGATATGTGGATACACCGTTTTGGCTTGTACTCTCAAGACTGACATTAGTAACCGTACCCGAATAATCCTGATCCGGGAATGCATCCGATTTGATCCTTACCTTTTGACCGCTTTGAACCTTTGTAATATCCTTCTCATCCACACTCATTTTAAATGTATATGAACTCATATCATAGATTACAGCCATGGTGGTAGCCTTATTACTTCCGCTTGAACCTACCTTATCTCCCACCTTATAGTTTTTGGAAATAACCTTTCCTGCAATAGGAGATTTTATTGTGTATTCATCGTAGGTTTTCTTGGCTGTATCCACACCTTTTTTTGCCGCATCCACATTTCCCTGCGCTGTGTCAACAGCATCTCTGTAGGTCTTTAAAAGCTTATCGGCTGATTCTGATGTCATCTTAAAAATAGGTGTTCCTACTTCTATAAAATCACCCACATTCACCAAAACCTTTTCTATCTCCACACCTTCCGCCAAATCAGCACTCATATCAACATTTGTTGAAGCCTCAAATGTACCGTCACCTGTAGAGGTCATCTCGCCTACTGTCGCATTGGCAGTGGTCTTATCTGTAAGCCCTCCGGGATTAGTCACCTCAAATGTGACATTTCTTACCAGTCTTCCACCGTCCAAGGTCTGATCCATACTTGATACCGATAAAACTCTACCCTCTATTTGCTCACCTGTTTCAGTCAAGGTCAAAGTACCGGTCATGCCTGCTGTAATATTCTGAGCTTCCGGGCTTAAAAAAGGAATTCTTATATTCATCACATTGTCATTATATATTGTAGCAAGCTTTGTACCGCCGCTTATTTTATCTCCTGACTGAATACTTAATTCCTTAATATATCCTCTTCTTGTAGAACGATAAAGATTTCCTGAAAACTCCGACTTTGCCTTTTCATAATCCTTAGTTGCCGAAGCATATCCGGTATTTGCCTTACTCAAGGAATTATTTGAAGAATTTATATCTGATTCAATACTTGATTTATCTATCTGATAAAGTACCTGATCCTTACTTACAGTATCTCCGATATTAAAATCCGCAGCTATAATATCTCCGGATATAAGTGCGGTAATATTGTAAGTATCCTTAGGTGTAATAGTACCTGAAGAGGATATCTCGGAAGAGATATCCTGTTTTGTAACTATTGCTGTAGGTACATATGTATTTAAATCCGTATTTGCAGATTGCCTTGATTTAATAAAGAAAAACCCGCCTATTCCAAGGGCAATAATTGCAGGTATAATAATAAATTTCTTCTTCATTTTCTCCTCACTAATCTGCAATATAGTCAACTACTGTATAGCTTGCAGATCCATCTTCAGAATTATTGATATCTACGACAAGTGTAACATCATCATTTACATTTATACTTCCGTAGATAGAGAATGCAAATTGCATATCACTGCTTGTAATCTTATATGTCTCTCCGTTTACAACAACCGATGTAGGTGTAAGAGTGGATGTTGACTCATAGTATATGCTTTCTACAGTTCCGTGAACAGCCTTTTTTCCACTTGTGGCATCCGTATTTTCATCATATCCCCAAATAGTCTTTGCCGCAACGGAATAATAAATTACAAGTCCTACTTCTGATGAGAGCATCAGACTCTTAAAATAATCCGCACCTACGCTTCTTCCGTCAACAAAGAGATTTGCATCCTTATAATCAAAAGGTATTGCCTGTGCCAGCTGATTTACGGATTTTACTACCTTTGGTCCCTTTAGTGAATTATCAGCAAGCTTTAGAGGATTTACCTCCTTATCACTGTTTAGCTCACCGCCAAATACACTTGCCACATATGCTCCGCCATCCTTCATATTGGTTTTCAGCATATTGTAGAAAAGGTTTATACAATCTCTGACTGTAAGATTGGATGCGGCTGTAATTGATGAAAGATTTTCGTTCAACTCAAGGAAGGCATATTTTGCCATTCTCTTATTATTTGCATCTCCGGCAAAATCGCTTGCCTGATATCCGAGCAATGTCAGTACACCTCTTATAGCATCATTTAATGTAACATTCTCATTCGGCTTAAAATTACCGCCCAGATATCCTGTCATATATCCCTGCTCCACTGCAATTCTTATAGCAGCTGCATTTTCATTATCCTTTGGAACATCGTTAAATACGGCAACATTACTGGTTTTTGTAAGCACCGAGCGATATGATGAAGCCTGTACCAACATCTTTGCAAACTCACCTCTGGTAACAAACTTATCTATATTTCCTCCTACAAATGTTATACCTGTAAGACCGATTACCTTTTTTCTTAAATCAAAATTTGAACTCTGTGCAAAAGCCGTACCTGCACCGACACTCTCAAAAGCTAATATAGAAGCCAATCCCAATGCTCCTATTCTCATTATTTTACTTCTCATATAACCTCCGTTATCTGCGTATTAAAGCATTTAGTACTATATCGCCATTATATCTCCATACGGGAATAATAACGAAATATTTCTATTTTTTGTTATTTATCAAACCTATTGTGTCAGCTTAATAATACACATAATACGCCATTTGTTTTTTAATGTCAATTAACGCTATATGAATTATCTTTGTATATTATTTACGGATTATTTAATATGTGAAGGATGGGTATTCAAAGATTTTCCATAAATAATTTATTTAAAAAGGTGTGATTAAGTGAATTTAAATTTTCAACTAATCACACCTTATAATTCACTATTTTTCAATCAATAAGCTCTTTCCTGTCATTGACTCAGGCTTTTTAAGTCCCATAAGTTCAATCAGTGTAGGCACTATATCACATAGTCTTCCACCCTCGGCAAGAGTATACTTAGGATCTGCATTAACCAGAATAAAAGGTACAGGGTTTGTGGTATGTGCTGTATGCGGCTCGCCTGTCACCTCATCCACCATAGTCTCACAGTTTCCATGGTCTGCACAGATAAACATTACACCGTTTACTTCCTTTATAGCCTCCACAGTCTTTCCTATACACTCATCCACAGTCTCCACAGCCTTGATAGCGGCATTCTCCACAGCAGTATGACCTACCATATCAGGATTTGCAAAATTAATAATCACAACATCATACTTTCCGCTCTTTATAGCTCCCACAAGTTTGTCACAAACCTCATAAGCACTCATCTGCGGCTTTAAATCATAGGTAGCCACATCCTTTGGAGAATTTACAAGTATTCTGTCTTCTCCCTCATTCGGTTCTTCCTTACCTCCGTTAAAGAAGAAAGTAACATGTGCATATTTCTCAGTCTCTGCAATTCTTACCTGCTTCATACCATGTGCAGCTATAAACTCACCGAATGTATCCTTTATCTCTTCCTTTTCAAAAGCCACAAGCTTATTGCCTATGCTCTCATCATAGTCTGTAAAGCATACAAATGTGGTATCAAGTCTTTTTCCTCTCTCAAAACCGTCAAAATCATCCACACAGAAGACTCTGGTCATCTCTCTGGCTCTGTCCGGTCTGAAATTAAAGAATATAACGGAGTCCTTATCCTTTATAGTCTTTGCCCCATTATGGTCTACTGAGAAAGGCACCACGAACTCATCATTCTTACCATCATCATATGACTCCTGTATACCCTCTGTAGCACTCTTTTTTAAATTTCCGCCCTTAGTCATTATAGAATATGCAGCTTCCACTCTATCCCATCTGTTATCTCTGTCCATCGCATAGAAACGCCCCATAACGGATGCCACCTGACCTACGCCGATTTTAGCCATCTGCTCTTCAAGTTCCGCCACAAACTCCTTGCCTGATGTAGGAGGTGTATCTCTACCGTCCAAAAAGGCATGCACATAAACTTCCTTTATTCCGTTTCTCTTTGCAAGCTCTAAAAGTCCGTAGATATGAGTATTGTGACTATGAACACCACCGCTTGAAACAAGTCCCATCATATGTATGGCGCTGTTATTTTTCTTTGCATTTTCTACAGCTGCAAGGAGAGCCTTATTCTCAAAGAAATCTCCATCCTCTATAGCCTTTGATATTCTGGTAAGCTCCTGATAGATAATTCTTCCGGCACCCATATTCATATGTCCTACTTCCGAATTACCCATCTGTCCGTCAGGCAGACCTACAAAAAGTCCGCTTGCCTGACCTTCTACAAAAGGATACTCCTTCATTAATTTACAAAGGTTGGGTGTATTAGCTTCAAACACAGCATTATGCTCATGCTCTTTTCTAAGTCCCAAGCCATCCATTATACATAATACTACCGGTCTCTTTTCCATATATACCTCTTTTTCTACCAAATGAGATCTTCTCACTTTGGAATAAATGCTATCAATCAACGGCTTCATTTTATAAAAGTCGCATCATATTTTCAAATTTGCTTTGATTTTACATTAATTCCAAAACATTATCAAGATAAAAAAATAACAAAGCTCCTAAAAAAACAATATCTGTGCTATTAGTTTAAGCTTTTCTCAAACTACAGCACAGATTTAATTAACGCCCTATTCTACCTAAACAATAGAATATAAAAAATGCCAATATATCGATACAAACAATAGTAGCGCCTACAGGGGAGCCTCCCACTATAGAAATGAAAAGCCCAAGGCTTGTGCATACTACCGAAAATATGGCTGATGAAACGGTTACCGAAAGAAAACTTTTAAACACACACATGGATGCCAGTGCAGGGAATACCACAAGTGCCGATATAAGTAATGATCCTACCAGATTCATCGCCAAAACCACAATTATTGCTATTATTATTGCTATTAAAAGATTGTATTTCTTTGTATTTATACCTGTAGCCACGGCAAAATTCTCATCAAATGTTACCGCAAATATTTTATTATAGAAAAGTATAAATGTTGCTATTACAAATATTGAAAGTACAACACAAAGAATAACTTTTTCCTTAGTCAAAGTAAGTATTGAAGTGGAGCCGAATAATGTAGTACATACATCACCTGCCAGATTGGTTCCGCTTGAAAACACATTCATTACAAGGTAACCGAAAGCCATGGCACCAACAGACATCATGGTTATTGATGCATCGCCCTTTATTTTACTGTTTGCTCCGCCTTTTAAAAGCAATATTGCGGCAATTATCGTTACCGGCAATACAAGCACCATATTGTCGGTAAGATTAAATACCGTAGATACGGCTACCGCACCGAATGCCACATGAGAAAGCCCGTCTCCGATAAAGGAAAATCGCTTCAATACCAGGATAACACCAAGGAGAGAAGAACAAAGAGCTATAAGCACACCTACAATTATTGCATATCTGACAAAGGGATAACTTAAATATACACTTATATCTTTCATGCTATCCCCCTGCTCTTTTTATATTCAAGAGTGGTTCCATAAAATATATTTTGACCTATATACAGCACCTTTGTCGCATAATCAAGTGCCACTTCTATATCATGGGAAATCATAACAATGGTCATATTTGATTTATTCAACTCATTGATAATTTCATACATTTTACGGCTCGCCTCCGGATCAAGACCTGTAACCGGCTCATCCAGTATCATAAGCCTTTGCCCTGCCATCAATGCTCTTGCCAAGAGTACTCTTTGCTGCTGACCGCCTGAGAGTTCACTGAAACTTCTGGTCATCAAATCCAAAAGCCCCAGTTTTTCTATCTTTTCTTTAGCGGTTTGCTTTTCCTCTCTTTTATAAAATGGTCTAATTCCCACCTTGGATTGACAGCCCGACAGTACAATTTCAAAAACTGATGCAGGAAAATCCTTTAATAATTGCTGTTGCTGTGATAAATATCCTATCTCGGTCGGCAACAGATTTTCATTGTATACAACCTCTCCTGAAATCGGTTTTATAAGTTTTAAAAGCGTCTTTATAAGTGTAGACTTTCCCACACCGTTTTCCCCAAGTACACATAGATAATCTCCATTTTGTATTTCAAAATTTAAATTATCTACAATTGCCTTTCCGTCATATCCAAGTGATAATTTTTCACATTTTATCATAAAAACTCCGGTCTATAATGCTTCCTTTAATACTTCAAGATTCTTCCTCATAATATCTATGTAGTTTGCATTATCACTGCTCTTTGTTGACTGCATGGAATCAAGCATCAAAACTGTAGCATTCTTATCTTTGGTATTATCAACTATAGTTTTTGCCAAATCACCCTTTGAACCGTCAATTATAAATATCTTTGACATATTAAGCTCATCCATTTTATTTGCTAAAAATTTTACGGTTTCAAAGGAAGCCTCACTGCCTGCGTCACAACCTAAAAATGCAGCATAGTAATTTATTCCATATTCATTTACAAGATATCTGAATGGGAATCTGTCCCCGACTAATATAGTCTTGTTTTCGATGCTTGATAGAGTATCCTTATACTCCTTATCAAGTTCATCAAGCTTTGCAATATAATCATTTGCATTCTTCTCATAGCTTGCTTTGTTGTCGGCATCTATCTCAGATAATTGATGCTCAATAGCAGCTACTACAGTCTTAGCATTCTTGATTGAAAGCCATACATGCTCATCTATAGCTTCCTCACCGTCATGCTCATGGGCGTGCTCTTCATTTGCATGTTCTTCACCTTCATGCGCATGTTCTTCGCCTTCGTGTGCATGTTCTTCGCCTTCGTGTGCATGCTCTTCACCCTCGTGTGCATGCTCGTGCTCTTCCTCCTGCATACCCTCTACAAGTTCCTCCGCTAATGCAGCTTCACCTATACTGTCTACCATACTGATATATTTTAAATTAGGATTTTCTTTGATAATATCCTCAGCCCATTCATCAGACTCACCGCCTACATATACAAACAGGTCGCTGTCCGTGATTTTTGCAATGTCCTCTGCAGATGCCTGATAACTATGTAAATCCACTCCCTTATCTATCAGGAATGTAATCTCTACATTTTTATTATCACCTACCACCTGCTTTACCCAGTCATAGGCAGGAAAAATAGTAGTAACAACGCTTATCTTCTTAGTTTCTGCGCTGCTGCTTTCAACTGCGGTACTGCTGCTCTCAGCTTCACTGACGCTGCCACCGCTTTCCTTTTTTGCACAACCTAAAACCATCATCATTACCATAAGGATACCAAGTCCTATTCCAATATACTTCTTCATAGTCTCCCTCTATTCTCTACATTCATTGCAAGTTCCATAAAAAACTGTTCTGGCATGATCTATATCAAAGCCGTGTTCATCTCTCAGATGCTCTCCAATCAAAGACAATTCACTGCATTTAAGATGGATAAGCTTCCCACATTTTTCACATTTACAGTGGAAACATACCTGATGAGTATCTTCACTCTCAACATATTCAAAACAGGCACTGTCTCCCGTTTCCAACATATATTTATGTACAATACCATCACTTACCATTCTTTCCAAATGCCTGTAAATAGTAGCTTTCCCGATATTCTTGCCCTGCTCTTTGAAAAAGAGAATAATATCATTTACAGTAACATGCTTATTCTCATTATTTTTCAGGAAATCTTCTATTTCAAACAACTGTCTGGTTTTGTATTGAGCTTTCTTCAAACCACACCTCCAATTTGATCACCGAGTTTTAACTCAATTTGAAACTCGCTATCATATTACAACTTTTTTTTTCATTTTTCAAGCAAATTTGATAACCGGTTTTATTTTTGTGCAATTTTTAGATTTACTCAAATATTATGCCGTTTGATTTTGTCATCACTTGGCAAAATCCGGAGTATATAAACACTGCTGATTAAACACTTGGCTTAATATTTTTATACAAAAAACACATCAACAAACTAAAAATGTCTGTTGATGTGCCTTTTATACTTAAAAATTTTAGAAATCTACTTCTGTATCATAGTAACAACATTTCAAAAGCTTTTCCATCTCCTCAACACTTGGCTGTCTTGGGTTTGAACCTGTACAGGCATCAGCAATAGCATTCACCGCTATATCATGAAGTCTCTCTAAGAATACTTCCTCAGGTACAAAACCGTTCTCTGTAGGATATGAATCCGCACCATAATTCTTTATACAATGTGGAATATTAAGAGCATCATTCATACCTCTAAGATAATTGATAAGCTCCCCTACCTTCTCTTCCTCGGTATTTCCCGAAAGACCGAGTACATCTGCTATCTTTGCATATCTTCTTGCAGCTTCCTTATCCTTTGCATTAAATGCGATAACCTTTGGAAGATACATTGCATTTGCAGCACCGTGAATAATATGAGCGCCGTAATCTCCGAATACCGCACCTGTCTTATGTGCCATAGAATGTACTATTCCGAGTAAAGCATTTGAGAATGCCATACCTGCAAGACATTGTGCATTATGCATTGCATCTCTTGCCTCATTATCATCATTGTAAGACTTTACAAGATTCTTTTGAATCATTTCGATAGAATGAAGAGCTAAAGGATCTGTAAAATCACAATTTGCTGTAGATACATATGCTTCAACCGCATGTGTCATAGCATCCATACCTGTATGTGCCACAAGCTTCTTCGGCATTGTCTGTGCAAGTGCAGGATCTACAATTGCCACATCAGGTGTAATCTCAAAATCCGCTATAGGATATTTGATACCCTTTTCATAGTCTGTGATAATAGAAAATGCCGTTACCTCTGTAGCTGTTCCTGATGTAGAGGAAATAGCACAGAACTTAGCTTTCTTTCTTAGAGTAGGAATACCGAATACTTTACACATATCCTCAAAAGTGCAATCAGGATATTCATACTTAATCCACATAGCCTTAGCCGCATCAATAGGTGAACCACCACCGATAGCCACTATCCAGTCAGGACCGAACTCAAGCATTTCCTTAGCACCACGCATTACGGTATCTACTGAAGGATCAGACTCAATTCCCTCAAACAATCTTACTTCCATACCGGCTTCTTCCAAATAAGCGATGGTTCTGTCTAAGAATCCGAACTTCTTCATGGAGCCGCCACCTACGCAGACAAAAGCCTTCTTTCCTGTGAAACTCTTCAAAGCCTCAAGTGAATCTTTTCCATGATAAATGTCTCTTGGTAATGTAAATCTCATACACAGCCTCCTTTTTTGAGCGTTAGCTCTTAAATAATAAGAACTTAAGTGTTACTAAAACTTCATACCTATATAGTATAACCTTACATTGATATTGTCAACATTTTAACGATATTTTCTTAATAATTAATAATTTTCTTTTCTGTTACTTTTCATAGGCTCTTATTCAAACTGTATCTATTCTCTTCTTATAAATTTAAAGTTACTTATATCTATTGAGAATATAAGCTTCACCAACCACAAAAAGAAGAACAGCACTCCTATAGGAATAAGGCATGAGGTAACAATCAATACCGCAATAGCCTCTATAAAAGAACTGAGAGTATTCTCAAACTTCTTTAGTAATTCATTTATATTACCTGTAATATTATTTACAATCTTTTCCAAAGCATTACCGCTCTTATTTTCCTCCTTGGCACTTTCCGTCACAGTCTGAGTGTTTTCCTTTGCACTGTCGAGGGTGCTTTGTATTGACGATGCGTAATTACTTTCTATCATCCGTGCAATATTTACACTGATTGGAATGGTAAATGATATAACTAAAGCAAATAAAAAGAGTTTGGTTGCTATCTTTGCAAATATTTTCTCATTTGAAGAAATAAATACTATGAAAAGCAGGCAAGCTACAGGAATAATATATTTAAAAGCAATAAATCCTGTTACAGTAAGTAAAAACTTCTCCAGATAAATAGCACAAAGCACAATCAAAAAATATTTGCTCATATCTGCAAGTTCCTGTGCAATAGGAGTTCCTACATCCCCGGGCAAAAGAGTAATAGCTGATGAAGATGCCACTGCCGCCGCCGCCAGCTCCATTACCTTACTTCTGCTCTTATCAAGCGCAATTATTGTATCTTCGTGAAAATCCACACTTCCAAGCTTATTCGCTATCAAAAAAAATGATACAATTCCTATAGCAACACAAGCAAGCGACACAAGCACCTTTATTATCAATACCTTCTTAATTGATGACATTTTTATCCTCCAAAAACTTTAAAAAACCGTCAATACCTCTATTTATATCATTATACGCAGTATCAAACCTGTCGGTATACCAAGGATCCGATACCGAATCATCACTGCCGGCAAAGCTTAAAAGCTTGAATATCTTATCACCCTCACCGAACAGCTTTTTCATATTTCTGATATTGGCATCATCCATGCCTATCAGATAGTCATATTCCTCATAGTCAGACTTTACCATCTGCCTTGCCTTCTTACCTGAGCAGGCTATTCCATGTTTCTTTAGCTCATCCTTTGCAGACGGGTACACCGGATTTCCCACTCCGTTCCATATCTCCTCCGAGCTTGTAGCTGCCGAGGCTATCTCAAACATATCCTCAAGCCCAAGCTTTTTCACTTTGTCTTTCATTATAAATTCTGCCATAGGTGAACGACAAATATTGCCGTGGCAGATAAAGAGAACTTTAATCATTACTCTAAAACTCCTTGTAATTACTGTATTTCCTTGATTTTATGGGGTTTGTAGCTTTTTAGTTGGCAGATGTAGCTCTACCATAATCTGGCATAAATCGGCATAATTGGGTATATTTTGGTCTGCAAAAGTTGTAAACTTCTATGCCTCACTTTATGCTGTTTTTTCATTAACACAGATTCTAGTCATTTCCTCCCTTGCATCATTAGAAGAAAGATGGGTATATGTGTTAAGTGTCACCCCTATATCGGAATGTCCCATGATATATTGTAATGTCTTAGGATCCATGCCTGATTTCGCCATCTTTGAACAGAATGTATGTCTATATACATGTGGTGTTATCTTCGGTAACTGCACCTTGTATATTCCATTATATTTGGAATACTATCATATTATAGCTTTGTATATAGGCAGTATCATAGCATTTTTATAGCATTTAAATAACAATATTTTACAAAATTATGCAAATCTATTTTAGATTATTCAGAGTTGTGCAGATCTGTACAAAGTTGTTTACTTATATAAAATTTGTGATGGTCTCATATATCTTAAAATAAAAAATATTCGATTCACCTCTTTTTTCTAATTATAATAATAACATCTGCTAAACTGAATGATAAAAATAAACTCTAGACATTATTTAGACGCAGTAATGCATTTTACTTATCTGCTACTTCTTCTCATGTATGTTATCTTTCTCTAACCATAGAACTGTGACATAACTGTATCAACAAGATCATCATATGTAATTAATTCCAAATCACTATAATCAGATTTTATTTCAACCCACTCATCTGAAGCAAAATCATTTCTGCGTCCTATTACGAGATATCTTCTAGGTTTGTATACTTTGTAACCATATTCACGTTCAAACCAATTTCTATTATTGGGATCATCAAAGTATACACAATACTTTCTAGTCTGAGCAATGTATGTATTTATTTCAGAACTAAAATGTTCTCTATTTGCCCTCCCTACAATAGTCTTACTTCTAACATTTTGCAATTTAAATTCCACAATATCAGCATATCCATTAGCCCTTTTAACAAAAAAATCTGGTCTTAAATCCTCCTTTTTTTCACTTTGCCATTTACAAATCACTTCATTATAAATATCAGTTCCCATAAAAGCCATTCTTAAAATAAATTTATTTTCCTCTTCTGCTAAAAATCCGGTAATTTCAGGTTCGCTATATTTTGAATCAGAAAATATTTCTATAAATTTATTAATTTGAGGCAATTTAGCATATTTAAAATCATTTGGTCTAGGATATTTATATTTCAAATCCGACTTCCATAATCTATCAAAAATTTTAATATCTACATTAATAATATCAAAGTCTCCTTCTTTTGGTTCTTCATATACGCAAGGGATGAAATCTATCCACTTAATAATTCTTGTCTTTAAATCACCATTATGCTCATCAAAAAAACGGCAGTTGATTAGTCTAACAAATTGATTATCGGCAATATCTAATCCATTTGTATTAATGCCCATAATACTACTTTGAGCCTCAAAATTCCATTTTAAATCTAATAACTTCTCAATCCCTTTATTTGTTGGAACAACTAAGTCCTCATACATTCCTGATGTTACTGAAAAATGAACACTACTTGTTCCATCATATTCAAATCCTATTATTTTATCTAAAAATTGCTTATTTGTTAAATGTTCTTTTGTATAATCTCTTACTTTAACTACAGTACTATGTTCATTAGATATTTTGCTCAAAAATTGGTTCCCACAATATTCTATTGCTATATACTTTTCTCCAAAATAGAATATTATAGATTCTGGATTTAAAATTAAACAGTTGACATCTTTAGGTGAAATTTCATTATCGCTTATATATTTCCACATTTTCTTCCAATAAATTTTTGATATACCATTTAAAATTTCGTTAACATTCATAGATTTTCTCCTAAATTATTTTATCATTTACAAGGTGATAATTTTCAATTCCAAAACATATCTTAAATATATTAGTGGTTGACTTTAAACCTAATATAAATATGTCGTATCGTGACTTCTATCAAAAGTTGTAAATCAGTTGTAGATTTAGATTTTCATTTTTAGAAATATGATAAAATCAAGGAATCTAATCTACTGGGTGACTAGTGCCGTGGCAGATAAAAAGTACTTTTACCATAAATTTATTCCTGTGCTATTCATGTATTTAATTCAAACAAACGATATGCGATGAATCTGTCAAAATCCTCTTTTGTATCACATAGCAAAACAATCTTATAATCCATACTTTGACCTCATATCTGAAATCACGTCATCTGCATCTCTAAACTTTTCCTGTTCTCTAGATTTTTTGAGTTTTTCAAGTAGCTCTTTCTCAGTCATAGGTGCATATGGATTTGATACTGCCTGTCTTTTTATCTCAAAAGGAAATCCATTGGTTGCAATCGCCTGTGTTAAAAAAATTCTGATTGCTGTTGTTGTATCTGTGCCTAAATCCTTAAACAAAGCATCTGACTTCCTCTTTAGTTCATCTTCTACTCTTATCTGAATTGTACTTGTCAATTTTCACACCTCACTTTCATCTATTTAGACTATTATAGTGTTAATACATTACTATTTCAATACATTTGCATTGTTTTTGCAAAATACAATAAGATCAAAAATAATGCTTTCTAATTCATTTGCTTCTGCAGATATTTCTTTTGGATCTGTTACCACTTCTATTTCCATATTTTGAAGCTCGATCATATCATATACTTCCATATATCTTTTCCTTATTAATAATATAATACTAATTTTCGAACACTGTTATCTATACCTCGTAGATATCCGCTACCTATATAAACTCTTCTTTCGGTAACTACTGAGCAGTATTCCTATTCAGCACCCCTCTAAACTCCTCTTCCAACATCTCCCAATCCGTATTCCTATCATCCGGCATTGTTTCTGCCAATACTCTATAATATTCCAGTCTCTTTTGAATATACTTATTTATCACCTCAACTCTTTGCCCTTTTTGTGCTTCGAACATTCTTATCTTCTTTGCAAGCAGTTCCTTTACTGCCGGTTTAATTTCATCCTCAAGAACTGTATTAACTAATTCATCAAAGAGCACCGGTGGCGGACATTTCTTTTCATCTATCCACTTGCAGGCAAGAATAGGTCGCAGTACATAAAAATACTTTTTATAATTTACCATATCCTCACATAGATACTCATGATAATTCTTATTCGCCGTTCCATAATAATGATACAGTGCCGACTTACAGGAAAAGTACTTGGACGCCGTTCTCTCGTAGAGCTTTTTCCATTCGTCTGTTGTATAGTACACAATCGGAGAATTGCTCCACTCAAATAATGTGGCATTTGATTTGTGAAAATGCTTCAATGCCTTTTTTAGATCCCATCCATTTATATCAAGCACTTCATTTAATTCCCAATCTATAAAGTCCTTGTTCTCGCGGAGGGATAAATAAAAGTTTTTATTGCGTACATATATAAACCGTACGTCATAGTCACTATCCGGTGAAGCAAATCCCCAGGCTCTGCTTCCCGACTCAACTGCATGCAAAACTTTTATATTTTCTTTTTCTTCTATTTCTCTGATTTTTATAAGAATCAGTTCTTCTATTTTCCCATCAAAATCTTCATATCTCATCATGAATCACCCTTTCATTTATTGTCATTACCAGTTCCTGAACTATTTTAAAATCCGGCTCATCCGGAAGTTCTGTGTGCTCAGCTGCATAATGCAAACGTCTTTCATACTCTCTTAGCATATCATAGAAGCTGTCCGAAAAAGTACCCTGCTTGTTTTGATACTTACCCAAACGAATATCCATCAGCAGATCATGTTCCTTTTGCCTATATGTATTGATTTCTCCCTTTTCCAGTATATCAAGAGCCATCATAAATAATCTGATTAGGTGCATTGCATGTTTATTTAAGTGAAGGTCATCTTTCTTTTTATTTCTCTTTCCGATCTTTTCATAGTCTTTTACAACATTTTGCATAGTATTCCACATGCCCACATAATCTCTTAACGGATAATGTTCCAATTTTGCATTGACAAATATCTCTGTTTCAAGCTCAGGATTGACTGCTTTATCAATAAAAATTTCCAGACTTCCGTTTTCAAAATTATTATAACTTGAGTTAAAGCTATGTATTGTATTCTTCACGGAATTAAAAATATGCTTTTCTTTCTCACTCTGTGGAAAAGTATCCCTTGCAAGTGCATTCTGCAATCTTCTCAGTTGTGCATCCGCATAACCTCCAAATGACTGTATTGCCCTTTTTGATAAAAAAATTCTTTTGTTATCAAGTACCATCTGTCCGATATCATTAAGATACAGATAGTTCTCAGGTGCAAGCCCCAATAACTCTATTGTGTTCGGATTGCAACTTAGAAGTAAATTTATCATTTTATTGAATGCATAAATAACGGTATCTGTATTATCATCCACATACTGTTCAAACTGTGTAAGTCCGATAAGATCTGATTTTTGATTAAGTGTAATCCCTCTTATATCTATATCACTGCCATCTATATTGGTTCCATATGCATAACTTCCTGCAAGTCCAAGCAGTATTACATGCTTTCCAAGATGTTTATTTTTATTTATAAAATCATATTCCGGTTTATTTAGAATATTTTTATAGTCAGTCATTATGCTCCTCCTCTAATAATATCTATTTTTATATACTACTATTTTCTAAGTTCAAATTTCCATATACATTATTTATCAATAATTGTACACATCTATACACAATTATTTTTCAATCTTTGCTGCATAAAGCTTTTCCCTCTAAACCAAAATATAAATCTTGTAATTTGGTATTATCGGGTACATATAATTGATGCCTTGGATTGCCTTTCACTGTAAGCTTGCCACGGCATACCCACTTCCTATCAGGGGCAATAGCTAGAATTTCCTTTAAGCAGTCTTTCAAATATTTTCTTTTCTCTATGGCGTTTCCCCAAGAAGCCAAGGTTAAAGCATTAGGGTATATATTAAAAACACTTCTTATAGCTTCATAGTTTTTTTTATTCAAATCATTATCAGCTTTTTTATGCATATCATTAGGATTTGTCGCCCTTTGTGGGTAAAGATTTAGCATTATCCAACCATCGCAATTATTTTCCGATTCAATTTTTCTTATTTTTAAGATAGTCGGATCATCTTCTTTATCATTGGCTGTACTTGGATTTATTCCAAAGCATATAATAGGATTTTCTCCGACCTCTCCCAAAATAAATCGTGCTTTATCATCACCACAATACAATACTTCGCCATTAGCCTTTCCTTTTATAAAGCTTTCAAATGAGTCTTTTTTATTTCCATTTTTATTATCATTCATTTTATGCTATTCTCCTATCTGTTTTTATTATATTTTAACCCTATTCCCACTACCTTCTAAAGAGATCTCTAAGCTTTAGCTTATCAAATGCCAACATCGCCCGGGCTGACCGGTACAAATCATCTTCCTCAATAATTTTTCTTTTGCTTAGCTCATTTAGCAGCTTTTCATAGCCTATATATGCCCTTGGTACTTTTGCTATTCTTTTTTCTGCTGTATATATCACACATGGGTAAGCCAATGCCTCATTTATAATCTTTGCAGTAGTTATATCAAACCAAAAATATTCCTTTCTTTTTAGTGGAAACCTTGTTATTTCTATTTTCTCATTGTCAATTTTTATCTTGGTAAGCAACGCATATAATCCCAATACTAATCCGACAGTCAAAAAAAATAATAGCAATATCCACCTTGCCATCTTGTCCGTCTCCGGACTATCTGACGGTAAAGCTTTGCCTAGCCCCCAAAATGTTGTAACCCCTAAAACTATAGGCATAAAACTGACAAACAAATATACTAAACCCGGTCTTATTACTATTACATCATACTTTGATTTCATTTTACCTCCCGCCACCGGATTCTCACCGGTTTCATATATATTTTTTCTTTACCGCTTACTTTAATATTTATTTTAAAGCATTGTAAGCTGTAAATCAAAGGCATTTGTTTATTTTGCCAATGCTAAAATAACAAATACAATTATAATGTTTCATTTGGCATAAAAAATGGATTTAAAATCTACCCACTCCAATATTTGACAAAGAACATAAAAAACGCCCCCAAACAGACTAAATATCTATTTGGGGGCAGCCCATTACTTATTATATAAATTACTTACCAAGTCTTGCCCTTCCCAAGGCATCAGTTGCGATGATAGCCGCATACAGTTCATCAGGTGTTACATCTCCTGCAAGGTTATGTATAGTTTCACCCTTTACACAGGCATTTTTAGATATGATATGAATTTCTTCATCTGTAAAATCTCCCAGTTCAGAAAGTGTTATAGGAAGCCCTACTTCAAGACAGAAATTCTGTATATCCTCAAATTCAGCCTTATCAGCACACTCCAGTGTAAGCTGTATCAAAGTACCGAATGCTACACAATTGCCATGATATGCCTCATGTCCACCTAATGAAGTAACTCCGTTGTAAAATGAATGTGGCGCCGCACAGTTTACATTATCCGCACCTACACCTGAAAGATAAACCGTTGCCTCGATAATGGCATCCAAAGCCGGAGTCACTACATTGTTCTCACAGGCGGTTATAGCGGCTTTTCCATATTTTCTCAATGTATCATAACATGTCTTTGCAATAGACATACCTGCCCTTGTAATTCCACCGCTTTCCAGACTTGGCGACTCTGTACGAAGTGAAGCCCTACCCTCAAAGTAAGTACCCAGAGCATCACCCATACCTGCAATCAAAAACTTTACAGGTGCCTTGGCTATAACACTGCTGTCAACTAAGACTGCATCCGGATTTTGCGGATAGAAAAGATATTTATTAAAACTTCCGTCATCATTGTATATAACGGAAAGTCCCGTACAAGGTGCATCTGTGGCTGCAACTGTAGGTATTATAACAATCCTCTTGCCCATATAATATGCTGTCGCCTTGGCTGCATCTACTGCCGAACCTCCGCCTACCGCAACAACTACATCAATCCTATCCGTTTCTACAATATCCTGCATTTTCTTTATTTCACTGATACTTGATATTCCACCAAAAACTTCATATCTGCGATAGTCTTCTTTTCCCTCAAAGCTCTTTTCAAGATCCTCATGGCAACTGTTGTAGCCACTTTTAGAACACACAAACAGCCATCTTTTACCCATATACTCCATTTCTTTATGAAATTGAAGTAGAGCTCCTTTTCCCTGTACATACTTTAGTGGTGCACGCATCATTCTTAAACGTTCCATAACAAACCTCCATTACTTGATTAAGCCTTGAAATAATGTCAAAACTTTAACATTTACTGCTATAGAACATTTTAACACATAGAATTTATTTTTCAAATAATTTTAATAATAAAAAGCAGCCGATTCTTAGATCAACTGCCTGAATTATATCGTATATAATATTAAAATAGTATTTCACAATTTGTATCTGCTAAAGCGATTTTACACTTTCTTCAAATTCCTGCTCTGTATCAACAAACCTATATGGTTCATACTCTCCATAAGCTGACGGTCTACTTATAGTAACCAATTGTATATTATCAGCGCCCATTTCTTTTATTATCTTTTTTTTGAAATCAACTAAATGTTTCCCATGAGAAGTCTGTAGCGCTATACTACCTATACCGTCAGCCTTCTTTGCAACAAGATAGCACATATTCTAAAGCCTCCCTAAACTCACTTTCTGTTCTGATTTTACCATTTTCATATTCTTTTCTCAATGTAAAACCTATATTGTTATCGTAATTTTTCTTATATGTATATTTATGTAACCAATTATTTATTTGGCGATCATAAAACGTATTATATTGAATCTCTATCGGATAATGATAATTACTTTCCTGAAAATATATATGTACTCCCCGATATCCATCATCATTTGCCTTACCTTTTGACATATCCGCAATTCTAATACCATCAAATTTGCCTATACTTAACAATGGTTTATAATCATCACATAAAGTACGAAATCCCAACAAATCATCAAATACCTTTCTCGCCTGATGATCCGGGAAATATCTATCATACTTTCGCATTGCGGATTGAATACTTTTAATCCTATAATCTGTAGCAATATTATAAAGGAAATCACATGAATCATACCATGCGTTTACATTATATATTTCATCCATTAATATCTTCTTGTCAAAATAATGCAGATTCTTTTTTAGATTTATTCCTAATTCAGATTTATACGATAATCTACTCAATAGTTCCGGTGATAGACCATCTTTTTTCAAAATTTGATTAATCATCTAATTACTATCCTCTTATTAATATACTATAATACTTATATTGATTTTTATATAAAGTACTCTATCGTCTTTTCCGGTGTCTTTTCAGTCCTTTTATTGTAGAGTATTACCGCCTCCCTGTTTTCAAACTTTCCAAGAGCATATAATAAATCCTGCTCCCTGTTAAAATATCCAAAAGGCACTATACGATTATATTTTAGCGGCTGATTAAGTACCAGCTTAACATCCCCCTCAGGAAGAAAGTGGGTATAAATATCATCGCCGAACTCCTCCTCATAATATGGATCAAACATATAGATATTCTTCTCATCCACACCTGTCAGCAGAGCATAATGTGCTACATCATAAAAAAGTCTTACCACCACGACACCGTTTCTTTTCAAGGCATCATTGATACGACTGCTATTGCCTATAAAAACCTGCTCACCTGTAATATATTCACTTTTAACATCCAGCTGCCTTATCTGTCTGAAACGGTTCAGCCAATTGCTTAAAAACATCATTGCCATGGGTGATGTACCGCTCTTACCCGGATGCCCCTCATTACTATAGCAGTCCAGTGTATAGAGCATAATATTTCTAATAACTTCCGGCGGAATCTCCTCCCTTTCAAATAGAAAACTCAGTGCATTAAGCATTGAAGTAGGACCGCAGTCATATTCGGATAATTGATAATGTAATGGATTTTTCATTGTACACCTTTCTTGCTATATAAAAATATTAGCAAACCATTATTATAATACTGTCAAAACTTATACAAATTCATTTATAAATATTCCTCTGACCTTATTTATAGCATCCAAAGATTTTTTAGCACTACTTATATCGGAAAAATTTATAAACCTGCATTTTGCCTCACTTACATATCCAAAAATCCATGAAGTAAAATCCGCTATATCAAACTCTACAAAGCTCTTATCCCCTATATCCGATATTCCTGTAATCTTTGATGAAAACTTATCCATTTCTATTCTGAAATAAGAATTTTGTGAATCTATAATATTGTCATTGATTTTTATAATAATATCTATCTCCTCATTTGATGTAAAATTTGATAAAAGCTCCACTATATCAGTGATTCTTATCATGATATTATCCTTGCCATACTCCCTTTTTGAAATATCCGATGAAACTATCCTCTCCTTAAGTTCCTGCTTTTTAATACCCCAAAATGACTCTATTGCCACTATGCCTTTTTTGTCACTATATATATTTATAAATCCGTTTTCAGAAGCTATCTCCTTTAACTCTCTTATAAAATAAGGCAAATCCCTGTATGTGTATACATCATTATCCTTTGAAACTTCCTTATTTATAAAGTCAAGTATCTTACCTGCAAGCTCTTTATCTGTTTTTTTTCCGCTAATCACCTGCTTTTTAAAACCTGATAAATCTGCATTATACTCATTTTTACCTGCAACAAAAGAAAAATCAAAGGGCAGATAATAGTCCTTATTTGCAGGAATCAGATATGTAAAAGGAATATTTGTACTATTCATATCAATAAGGGCTTTATTTAAAAGCCTCCTCATAAATCCCTGCCTTTTAAATTCCTTACCTGTTGCCACAGCCACTATATAGTCCAATTTATACTTTTTATTAAAAAGCGATATTGTATAAGGATTAAGCATAATCATTGATTTGACATTTTCATCTTCTATATCTGACAAAATCCTGTTATCCTTCAACTTTTCCTCATAATAATAATTTACAAAACTGTCCGAGTCTTCAAAAAAAGCCTCTTTATACAGAGGCTTAGTAAATATTTTTTCTTTTGGTTCCAAATATTTTATCATAGTATTACCTTTTTTGCTCTACATAGTACTTCAAAGCATAATCCACCGGATAATAACTCTGCTTCGCATGGCGAAGTCCTTCAAGCCCAAGATCATCTTCACGATTAACCAGACTTACATCAGGGAACTCATGCATTAAAAACTCCTTATTAATAGCCTGATAAAGACCGTTTATCTCAGGATTTGCCTTTTCAATATGTATTACAGCCATATCTTCAAGTGCATTATAACTTCCTATAGAAAATGCCTCCATCTTACCGTCAATATATATTGCTCCCATCTTTATATTCAATCGGGTACAATTTCTTAAAATATCGTGGATTCCTTCCACCTCAGGATCAAGATGCTTTTCCACCTCAACTCCCTTTGTTTCTCTCCACTTATCAAGAAATACAAATACATCATCTCTATCTGTAGGATTACATCCCAAAACTCTGTATTCATATCTGTCACCGAAGTTTTTTATAAAATTATTGTAATGATTTTTTTTCTTATGAAGCTTCTTTCCGGACAGACTCCTAAGCTTTTCGCCCTCATAAAGATAATCCTTTGCATCTTCATCCAGCCTTACAATAAACTTATCCTCAGGCAAATTCAATACATTTATTCCTTCCTCATCTGCCAAACGTATCTTTAAAGGTAAGTCCAATACTTCATTAAAATACCCTACTATCAGATCGAAACAATACTCAAGATCCTCTTCCTTACAAAGAGGCATAGCGGAAAAAGGTCTATCCTCATCCCCCATAAGCCAAAGAAGCCCGACCTCTTCATCTCCTCTCATTGCAATAGCTGCTCTTACATTGTAATAATCTTTCCATATAAAACTCTCAAGCCCGACACTGTCACAGGTTCTGTTATGCCTGAGTCCATAAAATTTACTATATACCGGCATATCCGCCGCTTCCAATTGTTTAAAATTTAATTTTTTATAGTCCATATTTTAATTATATTTATTTTTCTTCTTTTGTCAAATAAAAGTATTTTATAGCAGGCTATAGCATGCCTGTATCAAAGCCTTCAATATTTATTATAATTATTTAACTCCAATATAACCTGACTTCCGTCGTTTCTCTCAAAACCTAGTACTCTAGGTATCCAAGAGCATGCAGTTTTGAAAGAAATTGTCGACTTCAGCTTTGGTTAAATAGAGGGCATCAAGGTTACTAAAGCCAACCAATTTTTTAACCTTTTCGTTAACGGCCTGGTCTCTTGATATATTGATATATGTATTATCACCTTTATTTACTACCCTAAAATCACGCATAAAGTTAATCAAGTCATAAGAGTTTATTTTATTTTTGAAGCACTTGATTTCTAATACTCTTAAAAGAAACAAGCTAAGGTAGCATATCAAAAAATGCCCATAGATTGTTTCTTTTTTCTTGTAAATAAACAGGCCTTGCATCAAGGTATGATTTTGTAAGTCTAAAAGATTCCTCGATTTTCCATAGGCTATGGTATGTTTTATATACCTGTAATGGATCCATATCTATCTCGGATGTCACTAAAAGATTATATCCTGCATATTTAAGATCTTCATCAATCTTAGATTTATTTAAATCTATTATAGGCTTTATTGTCTTGCCTGTACTATCTTT
>GL890598.1:0-8762 GCA_000209465.1 Lachnospiraceae oral taxon 107 str. F0167
TAGGCGGTTCAAATATAAAGCAGCCGTCAAAGATAATTTACCCCTCAAAGGCTGCAGAGATTGGAGAGCAAGCAGGTGATATAGCAGGTATTGATAAGAAAATAAATCCTATCAAACCTCCTTTAGAAATACCTGAACCGAATAAGCTGCCTATAGAAGCACCTGAGCCGAATAAACTGCCTATAGAAGTGCCTGAACCGAATAAGTCACCTATAGAAGTACCCGAACCGAAGAATCCGGCTGTAGAGTTGTCTAAGACGGAAAAAGCACCTATAGAGATACCCGAATCTAAAAATCCGACAAAACTGCCTGATATAACAGACACACCAAAGATGCCTGAACCCCAAAAGCAGGTAGATAAAGCTGATAATATAGCTAAAGAAAACCCTTTATCTAAAGAGGATGTAAAGCCTGAGGATAAGAAGGAAGTACCAAAGGCTATAGAAGGTGCTACAGCGTCAGGAAAATCAGGAACTACATTCTTAGAAAAGAAAGGAAACAAGAATAGATATATAAACAAAGCAGGAACAGTATTTGATATACCAGAGCAAAGTGAAAAAGATATAATCAAATCCATTAAAACAAAATTAGCTAGTAATAAACGAGGAATTCCTGAAGAGGGAAAGGTGGCTGAGGCCATAATGAATAATACATCTCAAAAGATAGAGAAAATAGGTGCAAAAGTGAAAGGAATTGACGGGAGTGATATCACAGAAATAGATATACTGACTAGAGAATATCTTATAGAAGTAAAAAAATCGTATAATAAGGTAACACTTGAACAAATGCAAAGATATGCAGATATGTCAAGTAAAGGTTACTGCAATGTAGGAGATAAAAAAGTCTTGCTATATATTGAGTCTGGGTTGGAAGGTGCAGGGAAGGAAAAATTGGCAGAGATTGAGAAAATCAAAGATTTAGGTGTTACAGTAATTACAGATTTAAATGAGTTAGAAAGGTTATTAAAATAATGAGTGAATCAGCAGCTTTATTTAGAAAGGGTAGATATGTAACAGAAAAAGACTTAGATATAATCATAAACATATTTAAGGATATGAAATTTGTTGCCGGTAGGAAAAGTGAGTTAGATGAAAAAGATAGTGGTTGGGTTTTAAGCTTTGTAAATGATGACTGGATAAAAAGATGGGAAGGATACTATTATCAGGAAAATGGTATGGATGACAACGATCATATAATAATTTATTTTTACAAAAATGCAAGGGATTCATTTTTTGAATATATTCCAAGTATGAAACAATATTTACCATATTATCTTTTAGTTGACAATATGCTCAGAAGAGAAAAAACATTGTTAGAGTTTTTGCATAGATATTTCATACTGTTTCCTGAAGATGTATTTTGGGGAGATTATTTTTATACAAAGGATGATATAGATAAGGTATATGCAAAAGTACCATGGAATGAAAATTGGTGTTATGAGGATCCTAAGACATTCTAAATTATACTATTGATATTTTTTAAGAGGAGCTGTTTTATATCTAACAGCTCTTCTTTACTAAAAAGTTGATAAACTTATAGATTGGTTTAGAAAAGCGATAGACGAGATGATAGAAGAAGGTGAATATGATGAATTATGAAAAGTTAAGCAAGGAAGTTTCATACGCACTTCGCCATGCACCATGGGAGTATGAACTTGAAATGGACGAAGAAGGTTGGGTAAGTATAGAACAGCTTTTGAATGCGCTGAATACAGAAGGTAAGTTTGGAAATATAACAAGAAACGATTTGGTTGTTATGATTGATAAGTCTGAAAAGAAAAGACATGAAATAAATGCAGGAAAAATAAGAGCTTTGTACGGGCATTCCATACCGATGCATATAGTAAAGGAAAAGAAGATTCCACCTGATAAATTATATCATGGTACTGCAAGGAGATTTATTGAGAGCATAAAAAAGAACGGGCTTTTACCTATGAGCAGACAATATGTACACCTGTCAGCCGATGTAGATATAGCAAAAAAAGTAGGACTTAGGCGTGATGACAGTCCATGTATATTGGAAATTGATTCTAAGAGAGCATATGAGGACGGAGTGGTATTTTATCATGGAAATGAAAAAGTCTGGCTGGCAGACATAATACCAATGTGTTATATAAAGGAATTATAAGTATTGACGCAATATATAATATGCCTGAACCTGATGCAGGGTGGATTTACAAAAATACTGATACATACAAAGTGAAAAGTAAACATTAAAAAAATTAGGGAGTACATTAAGATAATGGGAGCGTCGGCATCACTGTTTAGAAAAGGTGAATATCCGACAGAAAAAGACTTGGATATAATAATTGATATATTTACCAAGATGAAGTTTTATTCAAGTGGTAAAGATAAAGATAAATTAAGTACAGGCGAAAGTTTTAGTATTAGCTTTACTAATGATCATTGGAGAAGAAGATGGGATGATGAAGATTATCAATGGGATTCGCTGGATGATAATGATCATATTATAATTTATTTTTTTCCTAAGCCAAAAGAATCACATGAATACTATATTCCAAGTATGGGAGAAACAGTGCCAAGTTATATTATTTTTGATGATATATCAGGTAGAGAAAGACTTTTGCTGGAATTTCTGCGTAGATATTTTAAGCTGTTTCCTGAGGACGTATTTATGGAGGAGTACTTTTATACAAAGGATGATATAGATAAGGGATATGCAAAAGTACCATGGAATTAAATATGGTGTTATGAGGATCCCGGCACATTTTAGATTATATTTTGTAGTATAATTTTTTTGAAGAGGGGCTACTTTATATCATATAGCTCTTCTTTACTAAAAAGTTGATAAACTTATAAATTGTAGTAATTCATTCATTTACAATTGAAGAGCTTCATTAAGAAATAATAATCCATTTGGGGTATTTGATATGGAGACAATAAAGTAGGAGGAAATTATAAAATTGGAATTATTTGATGTAAGTAGTATATATAAGGAGTTTGAATATCCTAAAGAATTTTTAAAAATTGTTCATTTGGGATTAGTGAATTTTGATTTTTGGTATTTGATGGATTATGAGCAAACAGAGTGGAGAATAAAAGGATTAAAAGAAAGATATCCGGACAGAAAGTTGGTTCCCTTTGCAAGAAGAGGGGACAATGATGATATAGTTTGCTTTGATATCGACAGAGATGGAAGGGTGCAAAAAATCCATGATTTTGCAAGTGCAGGATGGGAACAGAGAAAGGATTATGAAAGCTTTTGGGATTGGTTTAGAGAGGCTATAGATGAGATGATAGAAGAAGGAGAATATGATGAATTATGAAAAGTTAAGTAAGGAAGTTTCATATGCACTTCGCCATGCACCTTGGGAGTATGAACTTGAAATGGATGAAGAAGGTTGGGTGAATACAGAACAGCTGTTAAGGGGTGATAAAAATGGATAAAAAAGATTTAGCTATTATAGGAGATGGCGAATATAAAAAATTACTCTTAGATTTAAAGGAAAAAGTTAGACGCAGTCAATTAAAAGCAGCAGTAAAAGTTAATTATGAGTTGCTTGATTTGTATTGGAACCTGGGGAAAGAAATTGTTGAAAAACAAAAGCAATATTCTTGGGGTGATAGTTTTCTAAAATTATTGAGCAGTGATTTGAGAAAAGAATTTCCGGACGTGAGAGGATTTTCAGCCGAAAATTTAAAACATATTAGATATTGGTATATCTTTTATAATGATTACCTAATCGGGTTACAAGCTGTAACCCAATTATCGGATATTGAAAGAAGGATAAAAAGTATTCCTTGGGGACATAATCAAAGGATTATGTATAAGTGTAAAGATGCGCAAGAGGCATTGTTTTATGTAAATAAAACAATAGAAAATGGTTGGAGCAGAACAGTTTTGGAGCATCAGATTGAGGGTGATTTATACATAAGACTTGGAAAGGCGGTTACCAATTTCGATAATAGATTACCGGATGTACAATCAGAGCTTGCGAAACAAACAATCAAAGACCCTTATAACTTTGATTTTCTAACAATAAGAGATAAATATGATGAAAGAGAGTTGGAAGAAGCATGTTAAACTACACTCTTATGTTGTAGTAGAATTAAAGACAGAAAAATTTAAGCCGGAATTTGCAGGTCAACTTAATTTTTATGTTACGGCTGTAAATAAAAATATGAAATCAAATAGTGATAATCAAACTATAGGAATACTAATTTGCAGAGATAAAGATAATGTAGTCGCTGAATATTCGCTTGAAAATATCTCACAGCCAATAGGAATAAGTAAGTATGAAATAAGCAAATTACTTGAACAGGAATATAAAAGTAGCTTACCATCTATTGAAGAAATAGAAGAGTCTATAAAAGAATTAGATTCAGAAAAACGGAAAATATAAAAATATCCGTTTGACTGATGATGAATACCAAAGCCTGAAAGATAAATTACAAAATCATATCAAAACAATCCGAGCTAAAGGCGTTTTTGTAAAAACAGATGTATTGTGACAGTATTATAAAAAAGGAGATTTGTATATGATATATGAGGGAAGAATATTATAAAAATCTGAGGGCAGTAAGATATCTATTGGTTTCAGTATATGGAAAATACTTGATACTATGAACTACAATAGAAGAGTGATGAATAATATTGATATAATATATAATATTTTTTATTTTTAATATTGACTTTTACTGTAGATATATCTAAAATTTTGAGTGAGCCGGTCATTCGGTTTAGTATATTTTCTTAGTATTTAAGTATATTTGTACTTGTAAATAACCCTGATAAAACCAAATACATATGTGTTTGGTTTAAAGGGTAAATTTTCATCTATGGGTTAGTAAAACCTAACCAGTAAAGAGCTTTTAGTTTAAAGGAGGAGATTATGGCAGAGAAAGGTCATGAATTTTTGGCAAGAATAGGTAAGACAAGGTTGAGACCGGGTGGAGTGGTGGCTACCGATTGGTTACTTGAGAAGGGAAATATCAAGGCTGATTCAAAGGTTTTGGAGGTGGCTTGTAATATGGGAACCACCTTGATTCATATAGCAAAGAAATACGGCTGCGATATTGTAGGAGTGGATTTGGATGAAAAAGCGGTTGAAAAGGCAAAAAAGAAGATAAAAGATAATGACCTGGAAGACAAAGTAAAGGTTATGGAAGGTGATGCCTTTAAGCTTCCTTTTGAGGATGAGAGCTTTGATGTTGTGGTAAATGAAGCCATGCTGACAATGCTTTTGGGTGATAAAAAGGAGAGAGCATTAAAAGAATATTACAGAGTATTGAAGCCCGGCGGGGTTGTATTAACTCAGGATGTTGTTTTAATCACTGATGATGAAAATAGGGCAAGGGAACTTCGTATCGGTCTTAGCAGGGCTATAAATGTAAATGTGGAACCGCTTATAGAAACGGAGTGGAGAGCCTGCTTTGAAAGGTCTGGATTTCAAGTGGAGGAAAAGAGCGGTCCGATGAGTCTTATGAGTATTCCCGGAATGATGAAGGATGAGGGTATTTTTGGAGCATTCAGTATTATAAGAACAGGATTACAGGATTTTAATAAGGAATACTTTCAAAGGATGCGTTCATTTATGATGGATAATAAAAAAGAACTTGGATATATATGCTTTGCGGGGAGAAAAGAATAAAATATATCATGATAAGGCTTATAAAAAAGCTGTAACTTCTTAAATATAAATAAAATATTAGAGCTATTATGGATTTGGATTAGTGAAAAATTCATAATAGCTTTTTTAATATGTAGAAGTGTTATATATTGACATATAAAAATATTCGTTGTATTATATTCAATGTTGAATATGGAGGTAGTTTTGTGATACGGTTATTGGTGCTTTGGTTACTGGATAACGAACCTATGTCGGGTTATGATATAAAGCAGATGTTACAAACAATGGATGCAAAAAGATGGGGAGGAGTGCTTATAGGTTCTATTTATTATGCTTTAAAAAAGCTTGAAAAGAACGGGTATATCTGTGTAACGGATATGGAACAGGCACAATACAGACCGAGAGTAACTTATAGTATTACTCAAAAAGGAAAAAAATATTTGAGAACATTAATTTATGATTCTTTGACGGAGTTTTCTCTTTCCTATCCGTCATCTTTATATGCCGGGATATCATTATGTGATAAGTTGACATCCGATGAGGTTTATACCGCTTTGGAAAGTCAACTTAAAAGGCTTGATATTGAATATGAATCTGTTATGAAAGGCTGGAAAGAAAAGTGTGAAGCAATGAATAATGATGTTGCGCCTATGGTAAAGTTGGTTTTTGATAATATGTTCGCAATAATTAGGCAACAGCAGGATTTTATAAAAAAAGTATTAAAATGTTTGGAAACATGATATGGAGGTATACATTTGAAAAGTAGACAGGAACTGGAGCAATTATTATTTTCAATAAACGGTCAGGGATATGGTGCATATAAATCTATAAAGGGAGAGTATAACTTTGGGAAATATATTCTTTCCATTGACCATGTACAAGTTGACCCGTATGCACCGCCGTCAAAAGTGCGGATTATTATGAACAGGAAAGTAACAGGTATACCTGATGAACTACTTGATTCAAAAAGTAAAATTATTGCCGTTTCGGATTTTTTAACAAGAGAGTTTTATAAAAAAGCTGAAATTTACAGTCAGAAAATAAATGCTACAGGTGGTAGCGGTATGATTGTAATTGACAGATGCGGACAGGAGATGTTGGAGAGAACTTCCGTTTTGATTAAGGATAACAGAGTTGAGGTGAGATTTGAGATAGGGCTTCCGGCAGCCGGTAGACGCGTTTTAGGAAAAGAAGCGCACCTGATTTTTTCACAAACTCTTGTAAAAATTGTAGATGCGGCATTACTGTATGAAAATATTGATCATAATAAATTGAAAAATCAAATTTCTTTAATGATTGACCAAGAGTATATAAGGGAAGAATTAAAGCAAAGAAATTTGGTTGCATTTGTTGCCAACGGATCTGTTTTGCCACGTGAGAGCGGTGTTTCAGATAAGCCTTTGCGTGACGGTATTCCTTTTCAGAGTCCAAAAAGTTTTGAAACAGATATGGATCTTCCAAGCGGAAAGCATATATCGGGGATGGGAATTGAAAAGGGAATTACATTGATTGTAGGTGGAGGCTATCATGGTAAGTCAACACTGTTGAAAGCACTTGAACGCGGAGTATACAATCATATTCCAGGTGACGGGCGTGAAATGGTGATTACCTGTTTTGATGCAGTCAAGATTCGTGCAGAGGATGGAAGAAATGTCGAAAAAGTAAATATAAGTGCTTTTATAAATAATTTGCCGGGAAATAAGGATACACATTTATTTTCTACGGAAAATGCCAGCGGAAGCACATCACAGGCGGCAAATGTAATGGAAGCTTTAGAATCCGGAACTTCACTTATCTTGATTGATGAAGATACTTCCGCCACCAATTTTATGATATGTGACGGCCGTATGCAAAAACTGATTGCAAGAGAAAAAGAGCCTATAACACCTTTTATTGATAAAGTAAAACCTTTATATAAAGATTTGGGAGTTTCCACCATACTCATAGTGGGAGGTTGCGGAGATTACTTCGATGTTGCCGACAGAGTTATAATGATGGATGAGTATATTCCAAAGGATGTCACCGACAGAGCAAAGGAAATAGCGTCTACCGACGGATATAAAAGAGAATTTTTATCAGATAATGTTTTTGGTAAAGTAACACATCGTGTTCCTTTGAAAAAAGGATTCTCTTTGTCAGGTAAAGAAGATCGCCTGAAAGCCAAAGGCAAATATACTATTTTGTATGGATGGAACAATATAGATATTTCAGGTCTGGAGCAGCTTGTTGATGAAAGTCAGACAAATTGTATCGCCGTTATGATCGGGTTTTTAAAGAACAAAGTGATTGATGAAAAGAAGACAATTGAACAGTCACTGAATCAGATGTACAGACATATTGAAAAATCAGGATTGGATTCTATATCACCATATACAGGTCATCCGGGTAATCTTGCGATGCCACGAAAACAGGAAGTTTTTGCGGCTATCAGCAGATATAGAGGGTTGGTTGTAAAAGGATAAGCACTAACTTATATTTATGCCTAATCGCCTGACTGGTACAAAAACCGCTTGCAAATATCCGGCTGTTATGCTAATATTGTCAGGTAGTGAGCCGGTGTGGCGGAATGGCAGACGCGACAGACTCAAAATCTGTTATTCGAAAGGGTGTGCGAGTTCGAGTCTCGCCACCGGCATTTAGCTGTATGAGATTTCATACAGCTTTTTTATTTGTTAGGGCAAGGCCCTGTTCTCGCAAGAGAACAAATAAACCACCTGCTATGCGGGTGGTTGAAATAGCTTTAGCGTTATGTGAAAAACCCCCAAATTTGATATAATATAAAAGGTTCGCCAACCAATAAATATATCAAAGGGGGTATCCAAATGGATAGTAATAGTTTATCACATACATCATGGAATTGTAAGTATCATATAGTATTTGCACCAAAATATAGGAGAAAGATAATATATGTAGAGCTAAAGCAGGATATAGCAAATATATTGAGCATGTTATGTAAAAGAAAAGAAGTACATATAGTGGAAGCAGAAGTATGTCCGGATCACATACACATGCTGGTAGAGATTCCGCCCAAAATGAGTATATCAGATTTTGTAGGATATTTAAAAGGTAAGAGTACACTAATGATATTTGTAAAGACATGCAAATCTAAAATACAAGTATGGGAATAGACATTTTTGGTGTAGGGGATATTATGTAGATACGGTAGGAAAAA
>GL890598.1:9114-77286 GCA_000209465.1 Lachnospiraceae oral taxon 107 str. F0167
AAAGTACATATAGTGGAAGCAGAAGTATGTCCGGATCACATACACATGCTGGTAGAGATTCCGCCCAAAATGAGTATATCAGATTTTGTAGGATATTTAAAAGGTAAGAGTACACTAATGATATTTGAAAGACATGCAAATCTAAAATACAAGTATGGGAATAGACATTTTTGGTGTAGGGGATATTATGTAGATACGGTAGGAAAAAATGCAAAAAAGATAGAAGAATACATAAGAAACCAGCTAAATGAAGATATGTTATATGACCAAATGAGTATGAAAGAATATATAGACCCGTTTACGGGTGAGCCGGTAATAAAAAGCAATAAGAAAAAATAAGTCCAAGGGGCTAAGCAAGTAAATGATGTGCGGTTGGCGAACTTTCGATGAGTCTTTAGACTCAAGCGCAGGTAAAGAGCCCTTATAGGGCGAAACAACAAACCACCGGCTTAGCCGGTGGTACTGATTTTATATTATTATCATATGGATTTTGATGGAATACAAGGCATCATGTTATTGTGCGCTTACGAACTATGGATGAAATTTGAAAAAGCTATACATCTATTTTGAGGAAAGGATCAGCACTGCTGACATATGATAGTAATCTAATACATAACATTCCCATGCTGCCTGTCGACAGCCTGGGAATGTTATGTAAAGATTATATAAAGAGAGCTCAATTCCCACATTATATACTAATCTAATATTTTATCATTAATCTAAGAGGTTTACATAAAGTAGTTTACATTCTTGATTTACAACACTGTGACACTGTTTTTATAGAAAAATTTATTCATAGTATTTGGGAATCATAGTTCTATATTTCGGTTTATAGTTAACTGTGTTTTTGTTATAATGTTCTTTCACCAGTAAATTGTAGACTGACTAAAGCACTTGATGTATTTTTGCCATTGTCATACCCTATTGAAATGTAACTTCTAATAGGGTTTTCGCAAATATTTAACATGTGTTTTTTTTTAGTGACTTCACTCAATAATGTATCTAAAGCATTATTTATATCTCTTGTTGTTTTAAACCTCTCATCAGATCGTAAGGTATAAGATATTTCATTATTCTTATTGTATGAATAAAACTTAATAAAAATACAATGTGGATTATGAGGATCGGTAGATATTTTATATGATAATATAGACAACACTTCTATGTCATCATTATCATTTTTAATTTTTAAATTAAACATTTTATAAAACCTTTCTTTATATTATTTTATAAATTGGATATTGCTAAATATAGTTAGAAAAATCCAGTTTCTATTAGTAGTTTGTTTTTACTAATGTACACACTTGATATCCACTATTTGAAATGTTTATAGATAAAATACTATACCCAGCATTTAACTCACACTATATGCTTTTAACAGATGAAGTGTCAGTATTAGTTATACCATAAAATCTAACAGTCTATTAATTACCAAGCTATAATTAATAACCAAATGATAAAAGAGTTCTTTATAGGTATGTTAAAATTATTTAATGTTTTCACTAAGTATTTTGGATTTTGATATTTGATAATTATGTGGTAGGTGATTTGATTTGTTTAAATCTGAATCATCTATTCTTAATCTAATAAAAATTATTTTTATTCAAATAAATTTTCATTCTAATACTTATGGATACCAAAATGTAGTCATGAATATTATACAAATGTACCCGCAAAAATCAAGCTTGATAAAATATATTTTTGGCATGTTTTTAAGAGTTTTTTTAAGAATCCGATTTAAATATAATTATAGAGAAAATGATTATTATATATAGAAAATAATAGATGTTTATGTTAGAATACAGCAAATATTATAGTATGAATTTTTTAAAGGTGGTAATATGGATTATAGTAAAGAAGCTTTAAAATTGCATGAGGCAAATGGCGGAAAGGTTTCTGTTGTAAGCAAAATAAAAATAAATTCAAGAGATGATTTGAGTACCGCATATACACCGGGAGTGGCAGCTCCCTGTAAAGAGATAGCAAGTAATCCGGAGAATGTGTGGAAGTATACAGCCAAGAAAAATCTGGTGGCGGTAGTATCGGACGGTACAGCGGTGCTGGGACTTGGAGATATCGGAGCCAAGGCTGCAATGCCTGTAATGGAGGGTAAGGCAATACTTTTTAAGGAATTTGGCGATGTGGATGCATTTCCTGTATGTCTTGATACTAAGGATACGGAGGAAATCATAAGGACTGTAAAAAATATCGCACCATGTTTTGGAGGAATAAATCTTGAGGATATAGCTTCACCGAAATGCTTTGAAATAGAAGAGAGGCTTGAAAAAGAACTTGAGATACCTGTATTTCATGACGATCAACATGGTACTGCAATAGTGGTTACGGCGGCACTTATCAATGCACTTAAACTTGTAGATAAGAAGATGGATGAGATAAAGGTGGTGCTTAACGGACCGGGCAGTGCAGGTACGGCTATTATAAAGATGCTTTTGGAATCGGGAGTAAAAGATATAACAGCCTGTGATGAATACGGAATTTTATACAAGGAGAGGGCTGAGGGGATAAAGGATCATAAAAAATGGCTTTGCAGCGTAACAAACCTTAATGATATGAGAGGAAACCTTGCCGATGCGCTTGTAGGAGCTGATGTATTTATAGGAGTATCTGTAGCAAATATACTGACAAAGGATATGATAAAGACTATGGCGGATAAGCCGATAGTCTTTGCTATGGCAAATCCGAATCCTGAAATACCCTATGATGATGCTGTTGAAGCGGGAGTGGCTGTAATGGGTACAGGCAGAAGTGACAGACCTAATCAGATAAATAATGTACTTGCCTTCCCGGGGATATTCAGGGGAGCATTGGATGCACATGCAAGGGATATAAATTATACTATGAAAAAGGCTGCGGCAAGGGCAATTGCGGAGTATATAAAACCGGAGGATTTGAATCATGAAAATATAATACCTTCCGCACTTGATAAAAATATAGCAAAAGCGGTAGCAAGGGCTGTAGAAGAGGCTGCTATAGAGAGCGGTTGCAATAGAAAGTAGGTTATAAAGATGATAAATATTAAGGAGATATTTTTGTTCTCATATAATGAGTTAAAAAAAGTAAAAACGATTACGACGGTGGCAATGTTTGTTGCACTTTCAATTATACTAGGAGCTTTTACCGTTCCAATAGGTAATTTTTTAAAAATCGGGTTTTCCTCATTGACCACAGTGGGTATAGGTTTTTTGTTCGGACCTATAGTAGGAAGTATATTCGGAGCAATTACGGATATTGTAAAATATATGCTCAAGCCGACAGGACCTTTCTTTCCGGGATTTACATTTAATGCAATTATTGCAGGTATCATGTATGGAAGCATTTTATATAAGAAGCCTGTTTCAATAAAAAGAATTTTGATAGCTGAAATACTGGTAAGTTTTATTTGTAATATTTTACTTGGAACACTTTGGCTAAACATATTATATGGAAAAGCTTTTTTTGCAATTCTGCCTATGAGAGCAATCAAAAACATTGTATTACTGCCGATAAACAGCTTTATGGCATTTGTTATTTTAAAGTTTTTGGAGCAGTGTAAACAGAGCTTGAAATAGTTTAAAATTTTTTAAAAAAGTGCTTGCATTCGTTTTTTTAATATGATATCCTAGTATGGCTGTGACATTGATAGCTATGAAGCATAGGTTGCCGTTTATCGGGTTTTATGTGGAGCGAAGGTCATGTTGCAAAAACTGGCGACAAGTCACTGTACAAACAGCATCTCATATTGAGTAATTTCGTGGGTTTATTTTTATGACACGCACGGAAGAGTGTACAGTCACCGCTTGTCAATTTCTTTTATAAGATTGAAAAGGAGGCGGCTTTTTTTATGGCAAATCAGGTAATGAGAATCACATTAAAAGCTTATGATCACCAATTGGTTGACAGCTGTGCTGCAAGAATTGTTGATACTGTAAAGAAGACAGGAGCAGCTGTTTCAGGACCTGTTCCACTACCAACAAAGAAGGAAGTGGTTACTATCCTTAGAGCTGTACATAAGTACAAAGACTCTCGTGAGCAGTTCGAACAGAGAACTCACAAGAGACTGATTGATGTCATTGCACCATCACAGAAGACTGTTGATGCACTTTCCAGATTGGAAATGCCTGCAGGTGTAAATATAGACATCAAAATGAAGAGTAGATAATCCGCTAAATGGCGTTAATCCTGCTCTAGGATGAGCATGAGAGTGTTCCGCTGTAGATTAAATCAGGAGGTATATTAATGAAGAAGGCAATACTTGCTAGAAAAGTCGGTATGACACAGATTTTCGATGAGAACGGTGTGTTAATACCTGTAACAGTTCTTCTTGCAGGACCATGTGTTGTTACACAGGTTAAGACAGAGGAGAATGACGGATATAATTCAGTTCAGGTTGCATATGGACAGATCCGTACAAAATTGGTTAACAAGGCTAAGGCAGGACATCTTGCTAAGGCCGGAATTGAAAAAGTTGTAGTAGAAAACGGCGATAAGAAGAGAGAAATCTTCACAGCAGGAAGATTCATCAGAGAGTTTAAATTTGAGAATGCATCCGAGTATGCTCCAAAGGCTGAAATCAAAGCTGACATATTTGCTGCAGGTGATAAGATTGATGCAACAGCTATCTCAAAGGGTAAAGGTTTCCAGGGTGCTATCAAGCGTCATGGACAGTCAAGAGGACCTATGAGTCATGGTTCAAAGTTCCATCGTCATCAGGGTTCAAACGGTTCATCTTCAGATCCGAGCCATGTATTTAAGGGCAAAGGAATGCCCGGACATATGGGTGCTAAGAGAGTGACCACACAGAATCTTGAGATCGTAAGAGTTGATGCTGACAAGAATCTTATCCTTGTAAAGGGTTCAATGCCGGGTTCAAAGAAAGCTTTAATAACATTAAAAGAGACTGTTAAGAAAAAATAACTAACAGAAAGGAGGAACACAAATGGCTAATATATCAGTATTCAATATTGAAGGAAAAGAAGTAGGTAGTATAGAATTAAACGATGCTGTGTTCGGAGTTAATGTTAACGAGCATTTAGTTCATATGGCAGTTGTTGCACAGTTGGCAAACAAGCGTCAGGGAACACAAAAGGCAAAGACCCGTTCCGAAGTTAGTGGCGGTGGAAGAAAGCCTTGGAAGCAAAAAGGTACAGGACATGCACGTCAGGGTTCAACCAGATCACCACAGTGGAAGGGTGGCGGTGTTGTATTTGCACCTACTCCAAGAGACTATACAATCAATTTAAATAAAAAAGAGAAGAGAATTGCTCTTAAGAGTGCTCTTACAAGCAGAGTTCTTGAGAACAAGTTCATCGTTGTTGATGATTTTGCAATGAGCGAGATCAAGACAAAGAAGATGCAGCAGACTTTGAATAACTTAAATGTTAAGAAGGCGCTTGTTGTATGTGCTGAGAATGAGAAGAACACTGTACTTTCTGTAAGAAATATATATGGTGTTAAGGCTGCTTCACCTAAGACTATCAATGTATATGATATCTTAAAGTACAATACGGTAGTAGCTTCAAAGGACGCTGTTAAAACTATAGAGGAGGTATATGCGTAATGGCAAATATTCAATACTATGATGTAATACTTAAGCCGGTTATTACAGAAAAAAGCATGCTTGGCATGACTGATAAGAAATATACTTTCCTTGTGCATCCGGATTCAAACAAGACAATGATTAAAGAAGCTGTTGAGAAGATGTTTGACGGCGTTAAGGTTTCAAAAGTAAATACTATGAACCAGGATGGAAAGACAAAGAGAAGAGGAATGACAATCGGTAAGACTGCAAAAGTTAAGAAGGCTATTGTATGGCTTACAGAGGATAGCAAAGAAATCGAGTTGTTCCAGGGCTTATAAGCAACGGATGTTGCTTTCCCGAAGTGAATCGGGATATATTATACGGCATCCTGCCGTGATAAAGTGCGTAGCACAAGAAGGAGACAAAAATGGGAATAAAGAAATATAGTCCATATACACCGTCCAGAAGAAATATGACAGGTTTGGACTTTAGTGTAATCACAAAGAGCACTCCTGAGAAGTCATTATTGGCACCAATAAAGAAGAATTCAGGAAGAAACAATCAAGGTAAGATAACAGTAAGACATCGTGGTGGCGGTGCAAAGAGAAAGTACAGAATCATCGACTTTAAGAGAAACTCTAAAGACGGAGTTCCTGCTAAGGTTGTTGCTATAGAGTATGATCCGAACAGAACAGCCAATATTGCACTTATATCATATGTTGACGGTGCAAAGGCTTATATACTTGCTCCTGAAGGACTTCAGGTTGGAACAACAATCGTAAGCGGATCAGGTGCAGAGGCAAGAGTAGGAAACTGCTTACCGCTTGCAGAGATTCCTGTAGGTGCGCAGATTCATAATATAGAGCTTTATCCGGGTAAGGGCGGACAGCTTGTTCGTTCAGCGGGTAATGTTGCACAGCTTATGGCTAAAGAAGGAAAGTATGCAACTCTTCGTCTTCCGTCAGGTGAGATGAGAATGGTACCTATCATTTGCAGAGCTACAATCGGCGTAGTGGGAAATGGTGAGCATTCACTTGTTAAGCTTGGTAAGGCGGGAAGAAAGCGTCACATGGGTATAAGACCTACAGTTCGTGGTTCCGTTATGAACCCTAATGACCATCCACACGGTGGTGGTGAAGGTAAGACAGGAATCGGTCGTCCGGGTCCATCTACTCCTTGGGGCAAGCCGGCTCTTGGTCTTAAGACTAGAAACAAGAAGAAACAGTCTAATAAGTTAATTATAAGAAGAAGAGATGGTAAGGCCACTAACTAATAAAGGAGGAAAGATAAATGTCACGTTCACTTAAAAAAGGACCATTTGCAGATGCAAGTTTATTAAAGAAAGTTGATGCAATGAACAAGGCCGGCGACAAGAGTGTTATTAAAACATGGTCACGCCGTTCTACAATCTTCCCACAGATGGTAGGCCATACTATTGCTGTTCATGACGGAAGAAAGCATGTTCCGGTATATATTACCGAGGATATGGTAGGACATAAGCTTGGTGAGTTCGTTGCTACAAGAACTTATAAAGGACATAAAGCTGACGATAAGAAAGCTTCAAGATAAGAGAGGGTTGAAAGGAGGTTTTTTAAATGGCAAAAGGACATAGATCCCAGATTAAAAGAGAAAGAAATGCAGTTAAGGACACCAGACCATCAGCTAAGCTCTCATATGCCAGAGTACCTGTTCAAAAAGCATGTTTCGTGCTTGATGCGATCAGAGGAAAGAATGTTGATGAGGCTTTGGGTATTCTTATGTATAGCCCAAGATATGCGTCAAGTGTTATCAAGAAATTGGTAGAGTCGGCAGTTGCTAATGCTGAGAACAATAATAATTTAGATCCATCTAAATTATATATTGCAGAATGTTATGCAAGTGACGGCCCTATAATGAAGAGAATTAAGCCAAGAGCACAGGGTAGAGCTTATCGTATCGAGAAGAGAATGAGCCATATCACAGTGGTCTTAGATGAAAGATAGGAGGAGACGCGAAGATGGGACAGAAAGTTAATCCACATGGACTTAGAGTCGGTGTTATAAAAGACTGGAGCTCCAGATGGTACGCTGATAAGGATTTCGCTGATTGCTTAGTAGAAGACTACAATATCAGAAAGTTCTTAAAGAACAAACTTTATTCAGCAAGCGTATCAGATATTGAAATAGAGCGTGCTTCAGACAGAGTTAGAATAATACTTCATACTGCAAGACCGGGTGTTGTTATCGGAAAGCAGGGTGCTGAAGTTGAGAAATTAAAGAAGGAAGTATCAAAGTTTACAGATAAGAAAGTATTCATTGATATCAAAGAAATCAAGAGACCGGACAGAGATGCTCAACTTGTAGCTGAAAGTATCGCTACACAGCTTGAGAACCGTATTTCATTCCGTAGAGCAATGAAGTCAACAATGTCAAGAAGTATGAAGGCAGGAGTACTTGGTATTAAGGCAAGCTGCTCAGGACGTCTTGGCGGTGCCGACATGGCTCGTACAGAGTTCTATTCAGAGGGTACAATTCCTCTTCAGACATTAAGAGCTGACATTCAGTATGGTTTTGCTGAGGCAAACACAACATACGGTAAAGTTGGTGTTAAGGTTTGGATATATACCGGTGAGGTGCTTCCTCAAAGAAAAACACAGGAAGGGAGCGTAAAATAATATGTTAATGCCTAAGAGAGTAAAGCGTAGAAAACAGTTTAGAGGTTCTATGGCCGGAAAGGCCTTAAGAGGCAATAAGATCACTTATGGTGAGTATGGTTTAGTATCCCTTGATCCTTGTTGGATAAAGTCAAACCAGATAGAGGCTGCCAGAGTTGCTATGACTCGTTATATCAAGCGTGGCGGTAAAGTTTGGATAAAGATTTTCCCTGATAAGCCTGTTACAGCAAAACCTGCTGAGACTCGAATGGGTTCAGGTAAGGGATCTACAGAATATTGGGTAGCTGTTGTAAAGCCCGGTCGTGTATTATTTGAGATCGCAGGCGTACCTGAAGAGGTTGCCAGAGAGGCTCTTCGTCTTGCAATGCATAAGCTTCCTTGCAGATGTAAGATAGTTTCAAAGGCTGATTTGGAAGGCGGTGAAGCAAGTGAAAACTAAGAATTATGTAAACGAATTAAAGTCAAAAAGCTTAGAACAGTTAAATGAGGAATTGGTTTCCGCAAAGAAGGAACTTTTCAACCTTAGATTCCAAAATGCAACCAGCCAGTTGGATAACACTTCAAGAATTAAGGAAGTTCGTAGAAACATTGCCAGAATTCAGACAGTTATCACTGAGAATGCAAAATTGGCATAAAGATAAAGGAGATAAACCGTGGAGAGAAATCTTAGAAAAACCCGTATCGGCAAGGTTGTTAGCGATAAGATGGATAAGACAATCACTGTTGCAATCGAAGACCATGTAAAGCATCCACTTTATGGCAAGATTGTAAAGAAGACTGTTAAGTTCAAGGCACATGATGAAAAGAATGAATGTAACATTGGCGATACTGTAAAGATTATGGAAACAAGACCTCTTTCAAAAGATAAGAGATGGAGACTTGTACAGATAATTGAGAAGGCAAAATAATTTAGGTAGGAAGGAGTATCCGGCATGATTCAGCAGGAAACAAGATTGAAGGTAGCCGATAACACCGGAGCAAAGGAATTGCTTACAATTCGTGTTATGGGTGGTTCAACTAGAAGATATGCTCATATCGGCGATATAATCGTCGCTACCGTTAAAGATGCAACACCAGGCGGTGTTGTAAAGAAAGGTGATGTTGTTAAGGCTGTTGTAGTAAGATCAGTCAATAGCACACGCCGTAAAGACGGTTCATACATCAGATTCGATGAAAACGCAGCAGTTATAATCAAGGATGACAAGACTCCAAGAGGTACTCGTATCTTTGGACCGGTTGCAAGAGAACTTCGTGAGAAGCATTTCATGAAGATTGTATCTCTCGCACCTGAAGTATTATAAGGAGGTCTAGCGTGCATAAAATCAAAAGAGACGATATGGTTAAGATCATATCCGGCAAAGATAAAGGCAAGACAGGTAAAGTATTAAAGGTTGATACTAAGAAGAACAGAGTAGTAGTTGAAGGCTGTAATATGATTACAAAGCATACAAAACCAAGTATGGCTAACCAAAACGGTGGAATCGTAAATACAGAGGGAACTATTGATATATCAAATGTAATGTTAGTTGTTGACGGTAAGGCTACAAGAGTCGGTTTTGAAGTAAAAGACGGCAAAAAAGTTCGTGTAGCTAAGAAGACCGGCAAGGCTATCGACTAATTGGAAAGGAGGAAAACATGACAAGATTAAGGGAAACATATGAGAACGAAATCGTTTCAAAGATGATTGAGAAGTTTGGCTATAAGAATCCTATGCAGGTACCGAAGCTTGATAAGATCGTTATCAACATGGCTGTCGGTGAAGCAAAAGATAATGCAAAAGTATTAGATGCTGCAGTTAGAGATCTTGAAATTATCTCCGGACAAAAGGCGGTAGTTACAAAGGCAAAGAAATCGGTTGCTAACTTTAAACTTAGAGAGGGTATGCCTATAGGTTGTAAGGTAACTCTTCGTGGTTCAAAGATGTATGAGTTTGCTGACAGACTTATAAATCTTGCTCTTCCAAGAGTGCGTGACTTTAGAGGTGTAAATCCTAATGCATTTGACGGTAGAGGAAATTATGCTCTTGGAGTTAAGGAACAGCTTATCTTCCCTGAGATAGAGTATGATAAGATTGATAAGGTGCGTGGTATGGATGTTATATTCGTTACTACAGCAAACACAGATGAAGAAGCTAGAGAACTTTTGACATTATTCAATATGCCATTTTTCAAATAATTTAGGAGGAAGATTTCATGGCAAAGACTTCAATGAAGATTAAGCAGGCCAGACCGGCAAAATTCTCTACAAGAGAATATAGCAGATGCAAAATCTGTGGTCGTCCACATGCTTATCTTAAAAAGTATGGTATCTGTAGAATTTGCTTCCGTGAGTTGGCTTATAAAGGTCAAATTCCAGGAGTTAAGAAAGCAAGCTGGTAGGCATTGAACACTTAACGAACGCAAGCAAAGCGAAGCGTGAGTTTAGTGTGAAAGCCCGTCCCGAGACATTGAACACTTAGTGAACACGCAGTGTGAACTTAGTGTGAAAGTCGTTCGCGACACTCAGCGAAAACAAAGTTTGAGCGCTAGTGGAGTCGAACCAACCTTGCACACATACGTATGCGAGTGGACGTATTTATCAAAAGGCTTAATCGAAGCAAAGAAAAGAAGTTATACAAGATACATTTAAAATAAACAGGAGGAAAAAATTCCATGACAATGAGCGATCCAATTGCAGATATGCTTACCAGAATAAGAAATGCAAATACTGCAAAACATGACTCAGTTGATATTCCTTCCTCAAAGATGAAAATAGCAATAGCTAACATACTTGTAGAAGAAGGTTATGTAGAGAAGTACGAACTTGTTGACAATGGTAACTTCAAGGATATCAGAATATTCTTAAAGTATACAGCTAACAAGAGCGAGAGAATAATAAGTGGATTGAAGAGAATTTCAAAGCCGGGTCTGCGTATATATGCAAACAGAGAAGAGCTTCCAAGAGTGCTTGGCGGTCTTGGAACAGCTATTATTTCAACAAATAATGGAGTTATAACAGACAAAGAAGCAAGAAAGCTTAATGTAGGTGGAGAAGTATTAGCTTTTGTTTGGTAGGCACCCTGTACTTAATGAGCGCAAGCGAAGCGTAGCGCGAATTTAGTACGAAAGCCCGTCCCGAGACATTGAACACTTAGTGAACACGCAGTGTGAACTTAGTGTGAAAGTCGTTCGCGACACTCAGCGAAAACGTAGTTTGAGCGCTAGTGGAGTCGAACCCACCCGGCGCATATATGTATGCTAATGTCGAGTGGACGCCACCCGGCACATATACGTATGCTAATGTCGAGTGGATACAACAAATATAATTAAGTTTCAACTCTAATAGCAGTAGTCATAAAGAAATATTTCTTTGATGGCTGCCTATTAGATATAAAACCTGAAAACATGAGCTAAGAGCTCACGATAAATTTAAGGAGGAAGACGGCATGTCACGAATTGGAAGAATGCCTATCGCAATTCCGGCAGGAGTAACTGTTACAATTGCAGAAAATAATCATGTGACTGTAAAAGGTCCTAAGGGTACACTTGAGAGAGCATTACCTGTAGAAATGACTATTAAGCAGGAAGGTGATGACATTGTAGTAACCAGACCAAATGATTTAAAGAAAAATAAAGCATTACATGGTCTCACAAGAACTCTTATAAACAACATGGTAGTAGGTGTAACCGCAGGCTATGAGAAGATACTTGAAGTAAACGGTGTTGGTTACAGAGCAGCAAAGCAGGGTAATAAACTTGTGCTTTCACTTGGATATTCACATCCGGTAGAGATGGAAGATCCTGAGGGAGTTACATCTGTTCTTGACGGACAGAACATCATAAAGATACAGGGTATCGACAAGGAAAAAGTCGGACAGTATGCTGCTGAAATAAGAAGCAAGAGAAAGCCTGAGCCATATAAGGGCAAGGGTATCAAATACTCTACTGAAGTTATCAGACGTAAAGTCGGTAAGACCGGTAAGAAATAATAGGAGGGTAAGTAAATGGTTAGCAAAAAATCAAAAAGCGATCTTAGACTTAAGAAGCATTATAGATTACGTAATCGTCTCAGCGGAACAACTGAGAGACCACGCCTTGCTGTATTTAGAAGCAACAACCATATGTACGCTCAGATTATTGACGACACAGTGGGAAATACAGTAGTAAGTGCATCAACACTTGAAAAGGGTGCAAGAGCAGAGCTTTCAAAGACAAATGATGTAGATGCTGCAGCATATGTTGGAACTCTTATTGCAAAGAGAGCACTTGAGAAGGGTATAGACAAGGTTGTATTTGATAGAGGCGGATTTATCTATCAAGGTAAGATTGCTGCATTGGCAGAGGCTGCCCGTGAAGCAGGATTACAATTCTAATAGGAGGAGAAACATACATGAAGAGACAAATCATCGATCCAAGCAAATTGGAGTTAAATGACAGAGTCGTAAATATCAAGCGTGTATCCAAAACCGTAAAGGGTGGACGTACAATGAAGTTTTCTGCTCTTGTTGTTGTAGGTGACGGAAATGGTCATGTCGGTATCGGTCTTGGAAAGGCAGGAGAGGTACCTGAGGCTATCCGTAAGGGAAAAGAAGCTGCAACTAAGGCATTAGTTGAGGTTAGAATAGATGAGAATTTCAGTGTACCACATGACTACACCGGAAAATTCGGAAGCGCGAGTGTGCTTTTAAAGAGAGCACCTGAAGGTACAGGTATCATCGCAGGTGGTCCGGCTCGTGCGGTATTAGAGCTTGCAGGATATAAGAATATTCGTTCAAAATCTTTAGGTTCTAATAATAAGACAAATGTATGTCTTGCTACACTTGCAGGTTTAGCAGCACTTAAGACTCCTGAGGAGATTGCAAAACTCCGTGGAAAGTCAGTAGAAGAAATATTAGCATAATAGGAGGGAAATATGGCAAAGTTAAAAATTACATTGGTTAAATCCCCTATCGGTGCTATTCCAAAGCAGAAAGCAACTGTAGAGGCGCTTGGTTTGAGAAAATTAAACAAGACAGTGGAGATGCCGGACAATGCAGCTATAAGAGGCATGATTTGGCATGTAAGACATCTTGTAAAAGTTGAAGAAGTCTAAAGAAGGAGGTGTAGTTATGGATTTATCTAATTTACAGCCTGCATTAGGCTCAAAGCATAGTGATAATTTCAGACGCGGCCGTGGACATGGTTCAGGAAACGGAAAGACTGCCGGTAAAGGTCATAAAGGTCAGAAGGCTCGTTCAGGTGCAACAAGACCGGGATTTGAAGGTGGTCAGATGCCGTTATACAGACGTATCCCTAAGAGAGGATTTACAAATCGTAATTCTAAGGATATCGTAGCTGTAAATATATCTGTTCTTGATCGTCTTGAGGACGGTAGTGATGTTACTCCTGATACATTGGTAGCAGCAGGAATTATCAAAAATACAAGAGATGGAGTTAAACTCTTAGGAAACGGCACACTTACAAAGAAGTTCAACATCAAGTATATTGCTGTAAGTGAGAGTGCAAAAGCTAAGATTGAAGCCGCAGGCGGAACTTGTGAGGTGATCTGATGCTCACAACACTCCGAAATGCATTTAAAGTAAAAGATGTACGAAAGAAACTTCTGTACACATTTATAATGCTGGTAATTATTCGCTTCGGCAGTAACTTACCTATACCGGGTGTAAATACAACTTTTTTTAAAGATTTTTTTGCAAAGCAATCAGGTGATGCATTTGGATTTTTCAATGCCATCACCGGTGGCTCATTTGAAAGTTTGAGTGTGCTTGCACTGAGCATCACTCCATATATTACAAGTTCTATTATAATTCAGCTTTTAACAATAGCGATTCCGGCACTTGAGGAATTGCAGCAGGATGGTGAAGACGGTAGAAAAAAGATAGTTGAATATACAAGATATTTGACTATCGCACTGGCCCTACTACAGTCTTCAGCAATGGCAATAGGATTTGGAAAGCAAAATCTTTTAATTCATTATAGTTTAAAGAGTGTAATTGTAACTGTAGTTACGATGACAGCAGGTAGTGCATTTTTAATGTGGATTGGAGAAAGAATTACAGAGAAGGGTATCGGAAACGGTATTTCAATTGTCCTTCTTTTAAATATTCTTTCGTCATTACCAAGTGACTTTAGCAATCTTTATGAAAGATTCTTAAAGAATCAGACAGTAGCCAGAATGGTAGTGGCTGCAGCTATTATAATAGCTTTTATAATAGTGATGGTTATATTTACCATAATATTACAGGATGCCGAAAGAAGGATACCTGTACAGTATTCGTCAAAAATGCAGGGTAGAAGAAGTGTAGGCGGAACATCATCTCATATTCCGCTTAAAGTAAATACCGCAGGTGTTATTCCTGTGATTTTCGCTTCTTCATTATTCTCAACACCTATAGTTATTGGTCAGTTCTTGCAAATAAACAACGGCTCAATAATAGGTGAAATATTGACATATATGAATTCATCAATGTGGTTTAGACCGGAAGCACCGAAGTATTCTATCGGACTTATAGTTTATATCATTTTGATTATCTTATTTGCTTATTTTTATACATCAATTACTTTTAACCCGCTTGAGGTAGCTAATAATATGAAAAAATCAGGTGGATTTATTCCGGGAATCAGACCGGGTAAACCGACCAGCGATTATTTCTCAAAGATTTTAAGCTATATTATAATTATAGGTGCAACAGGACTTATAATCGTTTGTATCATACCTATAATAATTTCAGGATTGTTCAATATCAGTAGACTTTCATTTACCGGAACATCCCTGATAATCATTGTCGGTGTAGTCTTAGAGACAATAAAAGCAATTGAATCACAAATGCTTGTAAGAAATTACAGAGGATTCTTATTAGACTAAGTATCTTACGAAAAACCACTGGGGGATATTCTTCAGGGGTTTTTCGTGGTTACTAGTGAAAATTGGGGAGATACGCCATGAAGATTATTATGTTAGGTGCGCCGGGTGCCGGCAAAGGTACACAGGCAAAGAGAATTGCAAAAAAATATGATATACCGCATATATCCACAGGTGATATATTCAGAGCAAATATAAAAGAAAAAACAGAACTTGGGAATAAGGCAAAAGAGTATATGGACAGAGGAGAGCTCGTTCCTGATGACATTACAATAGGAATGCTCCTTGACAGAATACATAAGGATGACTGTAAGAACGGATTTGTACTTGACGGTTTCCCAAGAACCATCCCGCAGGCACAGTCTTTAACAAAGGCATTGTCAGAACTCGGTGAAAAGATAGATTATGCTGTAAATATAGATGTTCCGGATGAGTCAATCATTACAAGAATGAGCGGAAGAAGAGCATGCTTAAGTTGCGGAGCTACATATCATATAGTATATTCGGCACCGAAAGCAAAGGATGTATGTGATACCTGCGGAAATGAGCTTGTTATCAGAGATGATGATAAGCCGGAAACAGTAAAGAAAAGACTTGAGATATATCATGATCAGACACAGCCTTTGATTGATTATTATAAAAATGAGAAAATACTGGCAAGTGTAGACGGAACAAAGGATATGGAAGAGGTATTCATAGATATCATTTCAGTTTTGAAATAGATTGTGAGGATGAAAATGGCAGTAACAATAAAGTCTGACAGAGAAATACAATTGATGAGAGAAGCCGGTATAATACTGGCAAAGACTCATGAAGAGTTGGAAAAGGCATTACATGCAGGTATGACCACATATGAGGTGAACAAACTCGGAGATGAAATAATCAGATCCTTCGGATGTGTTCCTTCATTTTTAAACTATAACGGCTATCCTGCTTCAATATGTGTGTCTGTAAATGAAGAGGTTGTGCATGGTATTCCGTCAAAGAAAAGAATTTTAAAAGACGGTGACGTTGTGAGTCTAGACGCGGGTGTTATCTGGAAAGGATATCATTCGGATGCTGCCAGAACCCATATAATAGGCGAAGGAAGCGAAAAGGCAAAGGAACTCGTAAAAGTAACAAGAGAATGCTTTTTTGAGGGAATAAAGTATGCAATTGCAGGTAATCATTTAAATGATATTTGCAAAGCAATAGGAAATTATGCAAAACAAAGGGGCTATGGTGTAGTAAGAGATCTGGTAGGACATGGTATCGGTACACATCTTCATGAGGATCCGGAAGTTCCAAACTTTGATATTAAAAGAAAAGGAATAAAATTGCAGCCGGGAATGACTCTTGCTATAGAGCCTATGATTACAGCCGGAAGGGATGAAGTGGTATGGCTTGATGATGACTGGACAGTGGTTACTGATGATAATTCGCTGGCGGCACATTATGAAAATACTATTTTAATAACGGAAGGTGAGCCTGAGATTCTTTCTTTAAGAAAATTATGATAAATATAGGCGATATTGTAATATCAATAATGGGACATGACAGAGGAGAATACTATTTGGTTTTGGACTGCGATAATGATTTTGTTTATCTGGCAGACGGAAGACTAAAGACTGTCAACAAGCCAAAAAAGAAAAATAAAAAGCATATCAGCAGGCTTGGTAAATGTGATGAATTTATTGATATAAAAAATAGTGGTGATAACTTTAACGATGCTAAGTTAAAATATCTCTTAAAAAATTGGAGGAATAGATGTCTAAATCAGACGTTATAGAGATTGAAGGAACAGTTGTTGAGAAGTTACCTAATGCAATGTTTCAGGTAGAACTTGAAAACGGACATCAGGTATTGGCACATATCAGCGGCAAGCTCAGAATGAATTATATAAGAATCTTGCCGGGTGATAAAGTTACTATCGAATTATCTCCATATGATTTGACAAAAGGACGAATCATTTGGCGTGATAAATAAAATAAGACCTTGCATATTATAGTGGTTAATGCTATAATACTATGGCGTCTTTATTAGTAGCGATGAAAGGAGAGTTACAATGAAGGTCAGATCTTCAGTGAAACCGATTTGCGAAAAATGCAAAATTATTAAAAGAAAAGGTTCCATCAGAGTAATTTGTGAGAACCCAAAGCACAAGCAGAGACAAGGTTGATCTGCATAGGAATAAGGAGGAAGTAGGTAAATGGCTCGTATAGCAGGCGTTGATTTACCAAGAGAAAAGCGTGTTGAAATTGGTTTGACATATATCTATGGTATAGGTCTTACAAGTTCAAAGCGTATCTTGAAAGAAGCTGGTGTAAATCCTGATACAAGAGTAAAGGATCTTACAGACGATGAAGTAAAAGAGTTGGCACAGGTTATTTCTGACAGTCAAATGGTAGAGGGTGATCTTAGAAGAGAGATCGCTATGAATATCAAGAGATTACAGGAAATAGGTTGTTATCGTGGCATTCGTCATAGAAAAAATCTTCCGGTTCGTGGACAGAAAACTAAGACAAATGCAAGAACTCGTAAGGGTCCGAGAAAGACAGTAGCAAACAAGAAGAAATAATAGATAACATAATCTGTTTATTTTTTCGAAAAGTAATTTTCGCTGTATGTTTTAAAAACAGGAGCGTAGTAAAGTTTAAAAAGGTAGGTTAGTTTAATGGCAAAGAATGCGTCCACCAAGAAGGTGACAAAAAAGCGCGTAAAGAAAAACGTTGAACGCGGACAGGCACATATTCAGTCATCATTTAACAATACAATTGTTACATTAACTGATACCCAGGGTAATGCAATATCATGGGCAAGTGCCGGTGGTCTAGGATTTAGAGGTTCAAAGAAATCTACTCCATATGCGGCATCTATGGCTGCAGAAACTGCTGCAAAGGCAGCTTTAGTACATGGACTTAAGTATGTAGATGTTATGGTAAAAGGACCCGGTTCAGGAAGAGAGGCAGCTATTCGTGCGTTGGCTGCATGTGGAATAGAAGTAACAAGTATCAAGGATGTAACTCCGGTACCACATAATGGATGTCGTCCACCAAAACGCAGAAGAGTCTAATAGGAGGTACTAAAAGTGGCAATTAATAGAGTTCCCGTTCTTAAAAGATGCAGATCTCTTGGTCTTGAGCCAGGTTTTCTGGGAATAGATAAAAAGTCTAATAGAGATACAAAAAGAGCAAACCGTAAGCTCAGTGAGTATGGTTTGCAGCTTAGAGAAAAGCAAAAAGCAAAGTTCATTTACGGTGTATTGGAGAAACCGTTTAGAAACTATTATGCTAAGGCTGAGAGAATGAAAGGTCAGGTTGGTGAAAACCTTATGGTTCTCTTAGAGAGAAGACTTGACAATGTGGTTTTCCGTATGGGACTTGGCAGAACAAGAAAAGAAACAAGACAGATTGTTGATCACAAGCATGTTTTGGTAAATGGTAAGTGTGTAAATATTCCATCTTATCTTGTAAAAGCAGGAGATGTTATAGAGATTAAAGAAAAGGCAAGATCATCTGCAAGATATAAGGAAGTTGTAGAGTCAACAGCCGGAAGAATCGTGCCGGCATGGATTGATGCAGATCTTGAAAACTTAAAAGGTACTGTAAAGAGCCTCCCTACAAGAGAAGAAATTGATGTTCCTGTAGATGAACTTCTTATCGTTGAGTTGTACTCTAAGTAATAGGAATCTTAACAGCTGATACATATAATCGTATCAGCTGATTTGCTAATAATAGAAATATTTATAGCATGGAAGTATTAACCGGGACTCACTGTATGTGAGTTTCAGATATAGTTTATCTAAAAGGAGGGACATTCGTGTTTGATTTTGAAAAACCCAATATTGAGATTGCAGAGATTTCCGAGGATAAGAAGTTCGGTAGATTCATATGTGAACCACTGGAGAGAGGTTATGGAACAACTTTAGGTAATTCCCTAAGAAGAATCATGCTCTCATCCCTCCCAGGATCGGCTGTCAGTCAGGTTAAGATTGACGGTGTGTTACATGAATTTTCTTCTATACCGGGAGTAAAAGAAGATGTGACCGAGATCATAATGAATGTAAAAAGCCTGGCAATCAGAAACACATCAAATGATGATGAGCCTAAGGTTGCTTATATCGATTTTGATGGTGAGGGAGTTATCACTGCAGAAGATATTCAATGTGATCCAAGTATAGAAATCATTAATAAAGACCAGGTTATTGCGACTGTTTCAGAAGGAAAGTTCTATATGGAGCTTACAATAACAAATGGTAGAGGTTATGTAAGTTCTGATAAGAATAAGGGAGAGGATACTCCTATAGGTGTGATAGCTATTGATTCTATCTATACTCCTGTAGAGAGAGTAAATCTTCTTGTAGAGAATACCCGTGTAGGTCAGATGACAGATTTTGATAAGCTGACACTGGATGTTACTACAAACGGTACATTGGAACCTGATGAAGCGGTAAGTTTAGCTGCTAAAGTTTTGAGCGAGCATTTGAATCTTTTTATAGATTTATCTGATAACGCTAAAACTATTGATGTAATGATAGAAAAAGAAGAGGATGACAAGGAAAAAGTTCTGGAGATGAATATAGATGAACTTGAGTTGTCGGTTAGATCCTATAACTGCTTAAAGAGAGCAGGAATCAATACAGTTGAAGAATTGTGTTCACGCACCTCGGATGATATGATGAAGGTCAGAAATCTGGGTAGAAAATCATTAGAAGAAGTTCTTCAAAAGCTCGAGGAGCTTGGACTTCGACTTCGCGAAAGCGAAGAAGCATAAAAAAGAATAATAGACATATATAGTAAGTCCAATGTTTGCATATATATGTTCCCAATGGAGGAGTAAAAAATGGCAAAGTATAGAAAACTTTCAAAGACATCAAGTCAAAGAAAAGCATTATTGAGAAATCAGGTTACAGCACTTTTACAGCATGGAAAGATTGTAACAACAGAGGCTAGAGCAAAAGAGATCAGAAAGATTGTTGAGCCGCTTATAGCATTGGCTGTTAAGGAGAAGGATAATTTCGACCTTGTAAAGGTAAATGCAAAGGTTGCAAGAAAAGATGCTAACGGTAAGAGAGTAAAAGAGGTTGTAGACGGTAAGAAAGTTACTGTTTATGATGAGGTAGAGAAGGAGATCAAAAAGGACAGACCTTCAAGACTTCATGCCAGAAGTAAAATCAATGCTGTAGTATATGTTCCTACAGAGTTACCTGCAAAGGCAGCCGGAAAGAAGAAGAATACAAAGTCAGTTGACCTTGCAAAGAAGCTTTTTGATGAGTACGGTCCAAAGTATGCTGATCGTAACGGTGGTTATACAAGAATAGTTAAAATCGGTCTTCGTAAGGGCGATGCGGCTATGGAAGTTTTACTTGAATTAGTATAAAAAACATTGATATATTAAAATAGCAGTCTATGACTGCTATTTTTGCGTAAAAATAAGTTTGGCTTTGATTGAGCTTACAGATTATTTATGATATAATTCGATAATTAAGACAGGAGAGTCTTTTATGATTGAAAAAAAACTTAGAGGATATATTCTGCCTAATATCTTGGCAACTACAGGTACATCATGCTATGTATTGGCGGATACCGTTTTTATATCAATGGCGGAAGGAGCAAACGGTATAACCGGATTAAATCTGGTATTACCTATATTTGCTATAACATTTGCCATAGGAGCAATGATAGGCATAGGTTCCGCAACAAAATATACATTGCTTAAGGCACTGGGAGATAAAAAAATATCAGATAAATATTTTTCAAATTCATTTATATGGAGTTTGTTTTTAAGCTTACCCTTTTTATTTCTTGGGATTTTTGTGCCGGATGTTGTCCTTAGGACTTTGGGTGCGGATGAAGTTATAGAGGCGGTTACACATACTTATGCAAGGATTATTCTTTGTTTTTCGCCATTCTTTATGCTTAATTTTACATTTACCGCTTTTGTAAGAAATGATAATTCACCTAGGATTGCCATGGCGGCAACACTTATCAGTGGTATTTTTAATATAATACTTGACTATATACTTATGTTTCCGGTGGGAATGGGCATGGCAGGTGCTGCACTTGCAACAGGTATTTCTCCGATTGTAAGTATGTGTATCTGTATGGTACATTATTTGTCAAAAAATAATAATATACGCTTCTGTTTCACACCGCCTTCTTTTAAAAGATTGCTTTTATCATGCAGCCTTGGGCTTGTAGCTTTTGTAGGTGAGATATCAAACGGAATAATAACCATAGTATTTAATTTTATTCTGCTATCACTTGTCGGTAATATAGCGGTTGCCGCATACGGAGTTATAGCAAATTCCGCCTTGGTAGGAGTGGCAATGCTAAACGGAGTTTCACAAGGTTTACAGCCGGTGGCAAGTGAAACTTACGGAAAAGGTGAGAAAAAAGATTTGAAGAAAATTTACCTGTATTCACTCTCGGTGGGTATGATTATCGCAGGAGTTTTAGTGACTCTCGTAATGGCTTTTGCCCCGAATATCATAGCTGCTTTTAATAATGAAAATTCGGAGATATTGGCAGATTATGCTGTTCCGGGAATCAGAATTTTCTTTATAGGATTTATACCTGCCGCATTTAATATTATTACGGCAGGATTTTATTCAGCTACAGGCGGTGGAAGAGAGTCGTCGCTTATAGCGATATCAAGAGGTATAGTCGCAATTATTATATTTGCACTTATCTTACCGAAATTTTTGGAATAAAGGGCGTTTGGAGCTCATTTTTTGCAGCGGAAATTTTTACTGCAATACTGTGTATAATACTGATGAGAAAAACTTTTTGGAAAAAATAAAAATTGCAAAAAGCATGCAATAAAATGATATTCTCGTGCATTAATATAGTGAAAGGATGATTTTAAGATGCTTAATTTTGTGGCGGTCTTGGAAGAGAGTCAAAAAGCGTCGTCAACAATAGACGATAAACTTATAAAAGATATCGCAAAGGGAAGTATGGAGGCTTTACATACTTTATATGAAAAAACTCATAAAGGTGTATATGCTTTTGCACTTTCCATAACTAAAAACACTCATGATGCAGAGGATGTTTTGCAGGATACTTTTTTGAAAATATATCAAAAGGCGGCAGATTACACCTCGTATGATAAGCCTATGGCTTGGATTTTTACAATAGCAAGAAATTTTGCACTGATGAAATTCCGTGACAGAAAAAAAGAAGACAGTATGGAAGAGGTAAATGATATGCCTGAAGTCATTTTCTCTTTTGTGGAAGATGTCAGTGAGCGTATTGTTCTTGAAACAGCTGTAAATAAGCTGGATGAAAATGAAAGAACAATACTTTTGCTCCATGCCGTAGCAGGTCTTAAAAATCGAGAAATAGCAGATCTTCTTGATATGCCTATAAATACGGTACTTTCAAAGTACAATAGAACTATAAGGAAGATGCAAAAATACTTGGAAGAGGAGGGCTTTTAATGAAAAGGGAAGATATTGAAAGGAAGCTCGACACTGCTGTATCTGGAATGATTCCAAAAGACATGTTTGACAGAATCTCTGAAAATATTGTTTCCGCCAATCCGAAAGCAATAGAAAGAGTGATAAAAAAGGAAAAGAAAAAGAACTTTAATATTTTTGGCAGAAGCTTTATGGGAGTGGCAACCGCGGCTTGTATATTGCTTGTAGCAGGAATTATAGGAGTTCCGTATTATGGTAATAATTTTGTTCCCGACACACATGTGGATATAGATGTAAATCCCGGAGTTGAGATTGTAACAAATAAAAAGAATAAAGTTTTGAATGTACAATCTACAAATAAGGATGGAGACAGTGTTATAGACGGAATGAACCTGAAAAATACTGAACTGAAAGTAGCGGTAAATGCTCTTATAGGTTCAATGGTTCAAAAGGGATATATTGCAAATAACAATACAGGTATATTGGTCACTGTAAGAAATGACAATCCTGAGAAGGCAAATAAAGTGAAGGAAGAGGTTCTCTATGATATAAACTTTGCGCTATATACAAATGATGTACAGGCAAATGTTATGAATCAGACCTTTAAAAATACTGCGGATGCCAATAAATTTGCAAGAGAGAACAATATATCTATAGGAAAGGCTGTATTTGTACTTAATCTTGCAGCAAAAGACAGTTCTCTGGATGCAAAAGAGCTGGCTAAAATGAAGGTTACGGATATTGCAAATCTGGTTGCCAAAAAGGGCATAGATATAAGAGATATAGTTGATTATGATGATGATGACAGTATCTGGGAGAATATTGCAGATGCCATAGAAGATATAGATGAAGATGCCGGTATTTCTATGAATAAAGAGACCAGGCCGGGTGATAAAAAGCAGATAGGTGTTGAGGCGGCAAAGCAGATTGCATTTGCACATGCCAAGGTGGCTTTAAAGGATGTTACCTTTATCAAGGCAGAACTTGATACTGAGGATGGCAGAGCCGTTTATGAGGTAGAATTTTACAGCGGAAATGTCGAATATGATTATGATATAGATGCACTAAGCGGAGAAATAATATCAAATGACTTTGATATTGAAGACTACAGTATACCTGCACAAAGTGCAGCCGCCCCACAGCAAACTGAGGTTTCACAGCAAACTGCGGCGGCACCTGCACCTACAGCACCTGCTGCCAATACTCCTTCCAGAGATATAGGCATAGAAAGGGCAAAACAGATAGCACTTTCTCATGCAGGTCTTTCACAGGGAAGTGTATCCTTTGTAAAGGCGGAGCTTGACCATGAAGACGGAGTGAAGGTATATGATATAGAGTTTTACAGCGGAAATGTGGAGTATGATTATGAAATCAATGCTGCAACAGGAGCTATAATATCTGTTGACAGAGATATTGAAAACTATTCAATACCGACGGCGGCACCTGCACCTGCGCCAACACCTGCCCCCACAGCAGCTCCGACGCCCACACCTACAGCAGCGCCTGCACCTACACAGCCTGCCGCTCCTTCCACCATTTCAGCAGATAGGGCGAAGCAGATAGCGCTTTCTCATGCCGGAGTCGGAGGAGCAAGCTTTACCAAGGTGGAGCTTGATACGGATGACGGAGTAGCTGTATATGAGATAGAGTTTAAGGTCGATAATGTAGAATATGATTACGAGATTAATGCCGTAAGCGGTGCAATAATTTCAAGTAAATCTGAAGTTGATGATTGATAAATTATAGTGTATTGAAGATTTATTTTAATAATTAATTGAATTGATTACAGTTTGGGTAAGGTATAAAAATACTACCTGAACTGTAACCGGAATTTAAAAGTCAGTGAATATTTTATGGAATATTCATTGACTTTTTTTGATTAAAGAATTATTCTATCTATGAATAAAATATAAAATATTCATAGAGGTAATTATGTCAAAGGCATTCAGTGAGGATGAGAAGCTTAATATAAAGCAAAAAATGATGGAAGTCGCAATTGAGATTTTTCATGAAAGCGGTACAAAGGGGCTCAGTATAAAGGAACTTACAAAGAGGGCAGGTATTGCACAGGGAAGTTTTTATAATTTTTGGAAGGATAAAGATGCCCTTATTATGGATGTAATGCAGTATAGACTGTCTCAGAAGTTGGAAATTGCAAAGCAAAGTTTTGATGAGTCATTAGAAAATCCGGTAAAATTTCTTGTGGACATTATTTATGAACATTCAATTGATCTAAAAGAAAAGTATAAGAAAAAGCCTATATATGCACAGGCTTTAAATATGCTTTCTAAAAAAACCGAGAATAGGGTATATGAGGCGAACAGTTTATATACAGACTTTATAAATAAATTGGCAGAATATTGGAAGGAACAGAATGCAGTAAAGGATGTGGATGAGAAAGGGCTTATAAATGCATTTACAGGAAGCTTTTTATTGTTTTCAAATTATTATAAATTTGAAGAGGAGTACTTTAATGATATTTTGAAAGTATTTATATCAGCTGTGGTAAAAAGATATATAGAACTCTGATATAAAGAATTGTAGTTAATATATGGATTTAAAGGTTTAAAAATATCAAAGGGGGTTATATGATACTTGGATTTAATGAAATATGTAAAGAAGATGTAATAAAAGTCGGGGGCAAGGGAGCAAATCTTGGAGAAATGCTTTCGGCAGGGATAAATGTGCCAAAGGGCTTTGTTATAACAGCAGATGCCTATAAAGAATTTCTGCGTATTAATTCTTTAAATGAGCTGCTTAAAGATGAACTTACAAAGGCAGGTAGAGATCATGCAAAGCTTTTAAAAGCCGCAGAGAAATTCAGAAAATCAATAAAAATGGGAAGGCTTCCTGAAAATACTGTAAATGAAGTGAAGTCTGCTTATCAAAATCTTGGAGAGAATATCTTGGTGGCAGTGCGTTCATCTGCTACGGCAGAGGATTTATCAGATGCAAGTTTTGCAGGTCAGCAGGAAAGCTATTTAAATATAAGAGGAATTGATGATGTACTTGATAAAATCAGAGATTGTTATGCTTCACTTTGGGGAAACAGAGCTGTAATCTATAGAGCCAATCAAAACTATAATCAGCTTTTTGTTGAAATAGCTGTAGTTATTCAGGAAATGGTTGAAAGTGAAAAGGCAGGGGTGTTGTTTACTTTAAATCCTATAAACAATAATACTGATGAAATGCAGATAAATTCAAGCTATGGACTTGGGGAAAGTGTGGTAAGCGGCAGAGTTAATGCGGACAGCTATATTGTGGACAAATTCGGGAAGATAAAATATATAAATATAGGTTCAAAGCAGACAAAGATAATTTATGATAAAAATGCCAATAGGGAAGTGGAAGTAAGTAAGGAATTAAGGGAGAAGGCTTCACTTAATGAGAATGAGGTACTTAAACTTGTAAAGGTGGCTAAGGCTTTAAAAGAGCATTATAGACAGGATATGGATATCGAGTGGGCTATAAAAGAAAGTGAAGTGTATATATTACAGGCAAGGGCTGTTACAACAATAAAGAAAAATAATGACAGCGAGTTAGTAAAGCCTTACATAAAAGACATCGTTATGTCAAAGATGTTAAGAAAACAAATGGTATTTCAACTTGAAAAGATGCCATTTGCTTATAGAGTACTGGATTATGATTATATGATGGGCATAAATAATCAAAAGGCGATAATATTTAATGAGGCCGGCATAAATTTGAATTCAAATCCTCAAATAGATGATGACGGAATACAGACCATGCCAAAGGATTCTAAGGGAATTAACAGAAATATTTTTAAGCTTTTTAAAACCATAAAAATGCTTAAAGACTATAAATACTGTGCAAAAAAATGCGAAGCATTTATGATTGACTATGAGAATAAAATAAGTGAATTAAAAGAAATTGATTTTGAAAACATGGGAATGGATGAATGCCGAAAATTTTTAATCTACAGCCTTGAACTGTTAAAAAGTCTTAGCTATGATCGCTTTAAATATGCATTATTCCCTTCGGCATTAAATAAGGATTTGGAAAAAGTTTTAAAAAGAATAAATAAAAATTATACGATATTTGATCTTTATAAAAACCTTGACAATAAGACTGCCATGGTATCAAGAGATATAGAAAAGCTGGCAGAAAAAATAAAAAGTAATGATAAAATAAAAGCCGCTATAGTTTCGGGAGAAAACTTTGAGAATATTTGCAGGGAGTTTCCCGAGTTTAAGCAGTTATCCAAAGATTTTCTTTATAAAAACGGTTTTAAGTCGGATTATAATTGTTATTGTATTGATGCAAAGACCCTTATCGAAGATCCTGACAGAATTATAAATTTGATCAAGCCCTTACTTTTACAAAAAGACATTAAAAAAGATGAGAATAATGATTTTAATAATTTAATGGATGAGATAAGGGAAGTTGGCGGAAAAAAATACAATGAAATCAAAAAAAGAATAGAGTATTTCAGATATTTTCATATTGTGCGTGAGGAGAGTCAATATCTTTGGGAGAGTTTATTTTACTATGTAAGGCAATGTCTTAAAAGAACAAACTTTTTACTGACCGGTAAAGAAAATTATAAAGAAGAGGTGGCAAATCTTTTTCATAAAGAACTTACAGAGGCTATGGAGAGGGGATATTTAAGTGAAAGTGATTTTGAAAAAATCAAAAGAAGAAATCAAAAATATCCTCTGGCTTTAAAGGTATGGGAAGCTTCAAAAAGTCTTGTATTTGATAAGGCGGGAGAGGTATTAAAAGGAGTCAGCGGAAGCGGAGGAGTGGCAATAGGTAAGGCATGTCTAATAAAAAGTCCAAAAGAATTTTATAAGATGAAAAGAGGGGATATACTTGTTTGTCATCTTACAGATCCTGAATGGACTCCGCTTTTTAAACTTGCAGGGGGAGTAGTGGCAGATACAGGTTCTTCACTAAGTCATGCAGCAATAGTGGCAAGGGAGTATCAAATACCTTCAGTGCTTGGAGTAGGCTTTGCAACTTCAAAATTTAAAGACGGAGATATAATAAAAGTTGACGGAAACAGCGGAACGGCAAATAAAGTAAAATCGGAGTTATAGATGGATAATGATGTAAAAGATAAAAAAGAACAAAGAAGGCAATATATACTGACTGCTCCTTTAATGCCTCTGCTTGTAAAAATGGCTGTACCTACGGTAATAGGTATGCTTGTGATGATCTTATATAATCTTACAGATACATTTTTTATAGCAATGCTTGGCAATAAGTCAATGACTGCAGCTATAGGGATAGCCTTCAGCTTTATAAGTGTAATTCAGGCCATAGGCTTTTGGCTTGGATATGGAAGCGGTAATGCCATGTCAAGAAGTCTTGGAGAGGGAAAGTATAATGAGGCGGAGAGTTTTGCTTCTATGGCGGCTGTAACGGCTGTTTTTATCGGAGTGATTTTAGCTGTAATATCAAGTATATTTTTAAGTCCGCTCAGTTTATTTATAGGTGGGGCGGCATCTGATAATCTCTATATATTTACAAAGGAATATCTGAAAGTAATAGTAATAAGCATACCCTTTATGCTGTTTTCACTTGTTATATATAATCAGCTGAGGCTTTGCGGCAATGTAGGTGACGGCATGAAAGGCCTTTTATCGGGCATGATTGTAAATATAGTTTTAGATCCTGTATTTATGTTCGGTCTTAAAATGGGCTTTATAGGAGCGGCTTATGCCACCTTAACAGGGCAGATAATAGGAAGTCTTGTTTTGTTTCGGCTTATAAGAAAGAACGGAAATATTCCTATAAGTTTTAAAAAAGTGAAATTTACAAAAGACAATATTTACCATATTTTAATAGGCGGACTTCCAAATTTTGCAAGGCAGGGAATTACAAGCCTCTCAATGGTTTTATTAAATATAGCTGCCTCAGGATTTGGTGAGGATGTGGTGGCGGCAATTACGGTAAGTTCCAAGATATCTGCAATCGCCTATATGATTGTAATAGGCTGGGGGCAGGGGTTTCAGCCTGTTTGTGCAATGAACTATGGAGCAAAGCAGTATGACAGAGTAAAAAAAGCTTTTAAATATACTGTGAAAGCAGGTACGATTTTTTTGATTATTTCTTCGATATGCCTATATATATTTGCAAAATTTCCTACTATGGCTTTATCAAGAAACAATGAGATTATAGAAATAAGTGTAATAATACTTAGACTTCAATGCCTGAGTCTTCCATTGATGGGGTATTTTGCGACAAGCAGCATGCTTATGCAAAATACCGGAAGGTATTATTTGTCACTTATTATTTCGATTTCAAGACAGGGTATATTTTATATTCCATTATTATTTTTACTTCCTTTGGTTTTCGGACAGTGGGGGATTTATCTGATACAGCCGTTATCAGATATAGCTGCTTTTATACTTGCGATGTTGATGGTTGAAAATAGCAACATATGGAAAGTCTTTGCCTAAAATGATTTCCATACAAAAGTTTTTATAAATAAAGAGCTTACATTTTTAAAAAGAAAATCATAAGGATGTTGATTTGTAACCCACATATGCTATGCTGTTTATATATTAAGCCCATACTGTAGATATATACATATTTATATTATATCAAAGGTAGCATTATATCCAACCGGGCAGAGTTTTCGAATCATATAATATAAATTTAGGGTTTTGTAATGCTTGAAAAGTACAAGAAACAAGAATGGGAAGGAGGTCTTAAATATTAATGAAGAAAAATATATGGATAGTAGTAATAGCGGCTATACTTGCCGGTTGCAATGTAAATTCAAAAGCGGACATAGGCAGTGAGAATGCAGTTGCAGATGTTAAGGTTGCAGAGGGAAATGAAAGTACCGAGGAGACATCTGCAAATACATCAACTGTTAATGCAGATAATAGTATATCTCAAGGAGAAATTAAGGATGGAGTCTGTCTTGAACTTGTTTCAGATATAGATATGACACCGATACATTACCTAACCTTGAGAAAAAGGGATACTGTAAATGATAAAATAATTAAGCTTGAGAATGATAATTTTCAGTTTGATATTTCAGCTCAAAATGTAGTTTCATATAGCATTGATGATGTAGGAAATCTTGTAATTGAGTTAAATACTTTGGGAGAAAGTTCACCTATAAATATGACTCTTGACGGCTGCAAATATTCATACTCACCACCTGAGGTTTCCCCCAAAACTCTGATTTTAAATCAAGATATCAGCTATGGTAATTATACTGCTACAATTGATAAAGGTGAGATTTACCCAAATTCTATAGTTTTATATTTATCAAATCCAAATGATAAAAAGGCTTTTCATGAAGCTTTTCTTCTTGTAGATAATGATATGGAAAATGAAATGGCACCTAATGTAGTGCTTACCGATGAGGGTATGATTCTTATTTATCCGGGGAAAGAATTTGGAAAGAAGGATAATATAACTATTAAAATCGGAGGTAAGGGAAATTATACCTTTCAGGATATTATATTGAAATAAGTATTAAAGTTTTTTGTAAATACAATTAAAGTACAAATAAAAAATAACTGAATTTAATATCTACAGTATAAATAAGTATCCCGATAAGTACAGATTTGTGGCTTGTTTGGGGTACTTTTTATCTTCTTAAAAAGTCTTTCCATATAAAAAAATAAAAATAAAAAATTTAAAATAGTTTGCAATAAAATGCTATCCTCGTGCATTAATATAATGAAAGGGTAAATAAGAGGTTTTAAAATAAAGCAATCTTATATAAATATACCAAAATGATCGTCGATGATGGATGGTGTACATAGAGAATTGTGAATATGGAAAGGATGGAAGCACAATGAAGAAGAATATATTTAGTAAAGGATTTATAGGAGCGGCAACAGTAGCTTGTGTATTATTGGGAGCAGGAATTTTCGGAATACCGTATTATGGAAATAACTTTGTTCCGGACTCACATGTGGATATAGATATAAACCCGGGAGTAGAGATAGTAACAAATAAAAATAACAAGGTTATAGAGATATTATCAACAAATAATGACGGAAAGACAGTTATTGACGGAATGAATCTGAAAAATTCCGAGCTTAAGGTGGCGGTAAATGCACTTATCGGCTCAATGGTTCAAAAGGGATATATAGAAAATGACAATACCGGAATACTGGTTACTGTAAGAAATAATAATCAGGACAGGGCGGATAAGGTAAAAGCAGAGGTATTGGATGATATAAACTTTGCACTGTATAAGAATGATGTGCAGGCGGCTGTTATAAATCAGACCTTAAAAAACACTAAGAATGCGGATAAATTTGCAAGAGAAAACAATGTATCTATAGGTAAGTCCGTATTCGTACTGAATCTGGCAGCTAAGGACAGTACTCTGGATGCAAGAGAGCTGGCTAAGATGAGAGTTAGCGATATTGCCGATTTGGTTGTTAAGAAGGGTATAGATATAAGGGATATAGTGGATTATGACTATGATGACAGCATCTGGGAGAATACTGCGGACGCTATCGAAGATATAGATGAGAATGCAAATAAAGCGGCAGGTATAAATACCGTTGCTATATCAAGTACAAAGAAGCAAATCGGTGTTGAGGGGGCAAAGCAGATAGCACTTGCACATGCAAAGGTGGCTCAGAAGGATGTTACATTTATTAAGGCTGAACTTGAGACAGAAAATGGCAGATTGGTTTATGATATAGAATTTTACAGCGGAAATGTGGAATATGATTATGATATAGATGCTGTAAGCGGTGATATAGTATCATATGATTATGATATTGAAAACTACAATATTCCGGTACAGCCTACAGAGGTACAGCAGACAAATGCGGATACGGTGGATATAGGCGTAGAAAAGGCAAAAGAGATTGCACTCTCACATGCAGGACATTCTATTGACAAGGTGTCATTTGTAAAGGCTGAAATCGACTATGAGGATGGAATAAAGGTTTATGATATAGATTTTCACAGCGGAAATGTAGAATATGACTATGAAATCAATGCGGCAACCGGCAGTATATTATCTGTTGACTGGGATATTGAAGACTACTCAATACCTGCTCCGGAACCGGCTCCTACAGAGGCACCTGTACCCGCACCCACAGCAGCACCTGCCCCTGCACCGACAAAGGCTGCAAGTTCAGGTATATCAGCGGAAAGAGCAAAGCAGATTGCACTTTCACATGCAGGAGTAGGAAGCGCGCATTTTACAAAGGTGGAGCTTGATACAGAGGACGGTATCAGAGTATATGAGATAGAATTTAAGGTCGGAAATGTAGAATATGATTATGATATCAATGTGGCGACAGGTGCAATAGTTTCAAGCAGTTCAGAGATTGATGATTGATAGATAATTGTTTAACAATACATATAATATCTAAAAATATTAAATAAATATATAGAAATTACTGATTATAAATATTGACAAAAAGCAAAAAAGGATTTAATCTGTATACAGATACTCCTAACAGGGAAGACAGTGCTTAATCTGACTTGAAAGGTGGTTTGTGAACGGATAGATATGTGCCCTTGCACATTTGTTTTAGTACCCAAAGCCACCGGCTTTGGGTTTTTTTATTATAAAATTTAAGGGGAAAAATATGGATAACAGAGTGGCATTGATGGCAATAATAGTGGAAGAAAGGGGTTCTGTAAAGGAATTAAACGATTTATTGCATGAGTACGGGGATTATGTTGTAGGACGAATGGGTATACCCTATCATAAGAGAGGTATAAGTATATTGTCGGTGGCTCTTGATGCACCGAATAATGTGATTTCAAGTCTGTCCGGTAAGATAGGAAAATTAAGCGGAGTAAGTATAAAAATCGCTTATTCAAATGTAGGTAGTAATAATGGTTAAAGACAAATACAGGATAAGCTTTGAAAACACGGTGTATGACAGAAATTTAGAAATTGATAAAAGTATCTCTCTGATAGATAAACTCGAGAAAGAAAGAAGTTTAAGCCTTGAAGAATACAAGTATCTTGTGGAAAATCTGAACAAAGAGGTATTTGATTATATCAGCAAAAAGGCAAGAATTATAGGCGATGAAAACTATGGAAAGGATGTATATCTGAGAGGTCTGATTGAGATAAGCAATATTTGTAAAAATGATTGTTATTACTGTGGAATAAGACATTCAAACAGAAACTGTGAGCGATACAGGCTTTCTGAGGAAGAGATACTTGAATGTGCAGATGAAGGATATGCTCTGGGATACAGAACATTTGTAATGCAGGGGGGTGAAGACGGAAAATTCGAGCCGGAATATATATGCGGCATTGTAAGGAAAATAAAAGCTAAATACAAGGACGTTGCAGTGACCTTATCACTTGGAGAATATGATAAGGAATCTTATCAAAAGATGTATGATGCAGGTGCTGACAGATATCTTTTAAGACATGAGACAGCGGATAAAGAGCATTATGAAAAGCTGCATCCAAAGACAATGTCATTTGAAAACAGAATGAATTGTTTGAAAGACTTAAAAGATATAGGTTTTCAGGTGGGCTGCGGCTTTATGGTAGGTTCACCATATCAAAGCTCTGCCACATTGGCTAAGGATTTAAAATTTATAGAGGAATTTGCGCCGGAAATGTGTGGTATAGGGCCTTTTATACCGCATCATGACACTGTTTTTAAGGATGAAAAAAGCGGAAGTATTCAGATGACTCTTTTTCTGATAGCGATACTTAGAATAATGAGACCTAATATGCTTATTCCCGCCACCACATCTCTGAGTACTCTTGATAATCTCGGGAGAGAAAAGGGGATACTTGCAGGTGCAAATGTTGTGATGCCGAATCTTTCACCTGTAAAGAACAGAAAAAAATATGAGCTATATGACGGAAAAGTATGTACGGGAGATGAAGCTGCTCATTGCATCGGATGTATTACTAACAGAATCAATAATATAGGTTATGGAGTTGCAAAAGTAAGAGGAGATTATAAATGTTTAAATATGATGTAAATTCAAAAAACGCACAGGAATTTATAAACCATGAAGAAATATTGGCTACATTAAAGTTTGCGGATGAAAATAAAAATAATATTCCATTGATAGAAGAGTATTTGGAAAAAGCAAGACCGAAAAAAACTGATAAAGGAATTTTTGCAGAGGGATTGAATCACAGAGAGGCGGCAGTGCTTTTGGCATGTGAGGATAAGGAAGTAATTAAAAAAATATATGATTTGGCAGCTGAGATAAAGCAGACATTCTACGGTAACAGAATAGTAATGTTCGCACCGCTATATCTTTCAAATTATTGTGTAAACGGCTGTGTTTACTGTCCATACCATGCAAAAAACAAGCGTATTGCAAGAAAAAAACTTACTCAGGAAGAAATAAAAAATGAGGTTATTGCACTTCAGGATATGGGACATAAAAGACTTGCCATTGAGTCGGGAGAGGATCCTATAAACAGTCCTATAGAATATATACTTGAATCATTAAAGACTATCTACAGTATAAAGCATAAAAACGGTGCTATAAGAAGAGCCAATGTAAATATTGCGGCTACTACGGTGGAAAACTATAAAAAGCTTCATGATGCAGGAATTGGAACTTATATACTTTTCCAGGAAACTTATAATAAGGAATCCTATGAGAGTCTGCATCCTACAGGTCCAAAGCATAATTATATATATCATACGGAGGCTATGGACAGAGCAATGGAGGGTGGAATTGATGATGTCGGACTTGGAGTATTATTCGGTCTTGAGTCCTATAGATATGAGTTTGCAGGACTTTTGATGCATGCGGAGCATTTAGAAAGTGCCTTCGGTGTAGGACCTCATACTATAAGTGTGCCAAGAATAAAGAAGGCGGATGATATAGATCCGGATGCCTTTGATAACGGACTGGATGATGATACCTTTGAAAAGATAATTGCATGTATCAGGATATCGGTGCCATATACAGGTATGATTATTTCTACAAGAGAGAGTCAGGAAGTAAGAGAGAGGGCTCTAAAGGTTGGTATATCACAGATAAGCGGAGCTTCAAGAACTTCTGTGGGCGGATATACGGAGGAGATAAGACCTACCGACTCGGAACAGTTTGATGTATCGGATCAAAGAAGTCTTGACGAGGTGGTGGACTGGCTTATGCATATGGGACATATACCTTCATTTTGTACCGCCTGCTACAGAGAGGGCAGAACAGGTGACAGATTTATGAGCCTTTGCAAGAGCGGACAGATTATAAACTGCTGTCATCCGAATGCACTTATGACACTTAGCGAATATATGACCGACTATGCATCCGAGCAGACCAAAAGTGACGGTATGGAGATGATAAAACATGAGCTTGAAAAGATAAGCAATCCGAAGGTAAAGGAGAGAGCTACTGATTATATCAATCAAATAGAGACTACAAATGCAAGGGATTTCAGGTTCTGATATGAATAGTACACCGATGGGAGAGAGAGCGACCATTTGCCTGTTCGGTCGCTGTAATGTAGGGAAATCAAGCTTAATAAATGCCATAACTTCACAGAATATTGCAATTGTATCGGAAATTAGAGGTACTACCACGGATCCTGTCAAAAAAAGTATGGAACTTCTGCCGTTCGGACCTGTAGTACTTGTGGATACTCCGGGAATTGATGATGAGAGCAGTCTTGGAGAATTAAGAGTACAAAAGAGTATGGAATACATAGATCAGGCTGATTTGATACTCTTTGTGGTGGATGGCGGCAGTGAAATATCAAAAGAAGAGCTCGAGTTTATAGAAAAGATAAAAGAAAAAAAGCATATTATTGTAGGGAATAAATGTGACAGCATTGAAGATAATAAAAAAGAGTGCAAAGCTGATATATATGTCTCCGCCACTCAAAATATCAATATAGATAAATTAAAAGCTTTGATGGCTGAGATATTAAATAAGGGGAAAAAAGAAAAGACTATACTTGGGGATATGATGAGTGAGGGAGATACGGTGATTTTGGTAACTCCTATAGATGATTCGGCGCCTAAGGGCAGGCTTATACTTCCACAGCAGCAGGTTATAAGGGAAATAATCGACAGACATGGTATAGCTGTTGTGGTACAGGTTGGGCAACTTAAAGCCACTCTTGAAAAAATCAAGGATGTAGCGCTGGTAGTATGTGATTCTCAAGTTTTTAAGGAAGCGGATGAGCTGGTTCCCAAGGATATACCTCTTACCTCCTTTTCAATAATATTTGCAAATTATAAGGGGGCTTTAAACAGCCTTTATAATGCGGCAAGGGTAATTGACAGCCTGGAGGCGGGAGATAAAATCCTTATAAGTGAGGGCTGTACTCATCATCGCCAATGTGAGGATATAGGAAGTGTGAAGATTCCGAGGCTTGTCAGAAAATTTACCGGACTTCAGGGTGAAAATGATTTAAAGTTTGAACTTTCAAGCGGGGGAGAATTCCCCAAAGATTTGTCGGTATATAAACTGATAATTCACTGCGGAGCCTGTATGTTAAATGAAAATCAGATGAAGTCAAGGATGAAATATGCAAATGATGCGACCATACCTATGACAAATTACGGCATTTCAATAGCCTATATGAATGGAATTTTGACAAGGGCAATGAAAGCATTGGAGGGTAAATTCTAAATAGTAAAGCAGCAAATCCAAAAGGTACAGGGTTTGCTGCTTTTTTGTAGGATTCTTATACAATTAGTTTTATCTTAGGCTAAGTAATGAAATGGAATCTTCATCTCTGAATTGTAGAGAAATGGCAGTCATTTCATCAGGTGTTTCCTTCATATCTCTGCTCATCCAAAATATAAGATTATTATAAATTCCGCCGATAATATATGAAAGTTCATATTGCTTTATTAAAGATGCATTGGCTGCATATTCATTAAAATGAAATCTTTTTGAAATCACATCTAAAAGCAAAGATGAGAGTTTTGCGGAGTGAATAAGCAATATCTCTTTTTTATAATTAAAAAAAGCCATATATATCGAATGTATATATATTGTAAAATCAATGCTTGACATATTGGTAAAACCGTCAAGGGATTCCTTTAAAACCATATCAAAAAAGAAAGATATAATATCTTCCTTGGATTTAAAATGTCTATAGTAGGATGAACGGTCAACACCGGCATTTTTTGCAATTTCACCTATTGAAATTTTGGAATAATCTTTTTCAAGCATCAATTCTAAGAGAGATGAAGCCATATAGCCCATCATCATTTCATGTGTAGTATTTTTTCGTCTCATATATATCTCCATCGTAAAACACAAATGAATTATAATATCAGAAAAAATAAAAGGCAATATATATCTTATATTTTAGATATATATTGCTGTATAGGATTTAAAAGGATTTTTAGTTTTCTTTCGGTTTTGCCGCCTCTGCTATTACTCCCATAGCGATAAGCAAAGCAAAAAGCATCATCACACTTCCGGTTGTATCAGGATCATCATTTGTCTGTGTAACGGAAAATCTTCCATTTGTCTGTCTTGTAAATTTTAAAGAGGAAGCAGACTCTTTAGAATCTGTAAAAAGATTTTCACTGTATTGCATTGATGTATAATTTGTGGAAGAAACTCCTGCATAAACATTTAATATATGGAAGTTGTATGAAGGTATAAAAGGAACGGCTAAAACTAATGTAAGAATCAGCGCAAAAGCTTTTTGTTTTAATTTTGATTTCATAATTTCCTCCTGTTTATTTGAACTCTTTAATATGTCTGTATTATACAATATAATTATTAGAAAAATCTTAAAAGGTATAAATTGCATTATTTTAGGTATAAACTGCGTAAAATTCATTTATTATTATCTTATCTTTTTTTTATAAGAGTATTGGGCTATAATAGCCTATATGATATATATTTAATATTCTGATAACAGGGGGGAATATGTCAAAAAATAAAAATGCATTGGGAGTCGTAATGCTGTTTCTTGCCGCCTTGATTTGGGGTTTGGCTTTTTCGGCGCAGAGTATAGGGGCAAGATATGTAAACGCCTATACATTCTTAGCAATAAGAAGCTGGATATCATTTATTGCAATGATTCCTGTTGTGTATTTTTTTAAGAAAAAAAATACCGGAAACTCAAACAAGCATACAGACAAAAGAGCGTATAAAAAGACCTTATTTATTGCAAGTTTATGTTCGGGATTTTTTTATTTTTTGCAAGTGCGATGCAACAAATCGGAATACAAGAATCAAACGCGTCAAAGGCGGGATTTATTACCGCATTATATGTTATTTTTGTGCCCATTATTTCAATGATATTTTTTAAAATAAAAGAGGGAATCAGGCTTTGGATAAGTGTGGTATTAAGTGTTGTGGGGCTTTTTTTACTCTGCATACATACCGGATTTAATTTAGAATATGGTGATGTAATATTATTATTTAGTGCATTATTATTTGCATTACAGATAATTACGGTAGGGCATTTTGTAAAAAAGGTTGAAGTGCTTGATCTTTCAATTTTTCAATTCTTGGTAGTGGCGGTTTTTTCAAGCATTGTAATGATTTTATTTGAAAAGCCGACTGTAGAAATGATAATAAAAGCAATGCCTTCTTTACTGTTTGTAGGAATTTTCAGCGGTGCATGCGGTTATACATTGCAAAATATAGGGCAGCAATATGTAAGAGCTAGCGTTGCCGGCCTTTTGATGAGCCTTGAGAGTGTATTCAGTGCAATATTTGCATGGATAATACTTGGAGAAGTTTTAAGAAATCGTGAGTTGGCAGGGGCTGTGCTTATGTTTGTTGCTATAATGATTGCACAGCTGCCTGTAAAAAGGAAAGAATAATGGATATCTATGATTTGATAAAGGATGAAGAAAGAATTTCTTTTATCGGAATGTGTAAAAATGCCGGAAAGACTACAGTATTAAATGAAGTAATAAAAAAATTACATAAGAAACAAAAAAATATACTGCTAACATCAATAGGAAGAGACGGGGAAGAGCTTGATCTCGTTACAAATACAAAAAAGCCTGAGGTATATATCTATAAGGATGATTATATTGCCACTGCGGCTGATTTGATAAAGTATTGTGATATTACAAAGGAGATAGTGGAGAGCACCGGTATATATACACCTCTGGGAGAAATAATAATAATAAGGGCATTGAGTGACGGCTTTGTGCAGATAGCAGGTCCTTCAATATCAACTCAGATGTCAAGAGTTTGTGAGAGTTTTAAAAAGCACAGTAAAGGAAAGATATTAATAGACGGTGCATTGGAGAGAAAGAGTATTGCCACGGGAAAGGTGAGCAATGTAGCCATACTTTCAAGTGGAGCTTCCTACAGTCTTGATATGGAAAAAACTATAAGAGATACGATATATACATCAAAGCTTTTTTCACTTCCAAAGTTTGAAATTGGATTACCGGAGGATTTTAACAGGGAAAACTATGCAAAAAAATATTATATAATAGAAGACGGCAGTTTAAAAAAATCAGAGGAAAATATAGATTTAAAAGAAATCTGGGCAAAGGAAAGTGATATAGATAATATTTTTGTAAACGGAGGCTTGACTGATGCCATGATAAATCCACTGCTTTTATCCAATGCAAAGCTTGAGGGAAAGCGACTGGTGTTTTTTGACGGTTCAAGAATACTGATAAAATACGAAAACTTTGAAAAATTGAAACAAAGAGGTTTGGTATTTTCATGTATTGATACAATAAATATTTTGGCAATAACGATAAATCCTTTCTCAGCCTATGGTAATCATTATGACAGTGGTATCTTTTTAGAAAAAATGCAAAAAAGGACAGATTTGCCTGTTATAGATATTGCAAATAAGTATAGGAGCTAGTATGGACTTTCGGCAAAGAGAAAATATAGGTTTTGAATTTATAAAAAGTAAGATGCTTCCCGCCACACCTTTCGGTATGGAACTTATAAAAAACATAAGTCCCTTTAAAAAAGAGGAAGAAGATATACTTAAGGAAGAACTTAACAATCTGAATAAATTATCAAAAAAATATGATATCGTAAAGGCGGATATCAATGCTGTAAGAAGAATATTTATGCAGATGAAGGATGTAAGAGGTTCTATAAAATTCGGTACAGAAAATATACTGTCCGATATAGAGCTTTTTGAGATAAAAATAATTTTGATGCATATGGAAAAGCTAAAGCCTCTTATCGAAAAGCTGACACAAAATCTTACCCTTACAGGTTTTAAAATAGAAGCTCTAAAGGATGCGGTGGATATACTTGATCCTGACGGCAGAAGAATACCTGCATTTGCGATATATGACGATTATTCGGATACTTTAAAAGCCCTCAGAAAGAAAAAGCGTGAAATAGAAATAAAGATGCAAGAGAGCGAAGAGGCATTTGAAGGGCTGAAGGATAAAAGACTTTTGATAGCTGTGGAAGAGGAAAAGGAAGAGAGAAAGATAAGGGAAGAGTTGTCTGTTAAAATCAGACCTTATTTTGGTATCTTGCTAAGTAATATAGAGGCTGTGGCAAGATTTGATCTGTTGCTTGAAAAATATCGTGTATCAAAGCTTTACCCATCCTGTATGCCGCAAATCACAGAGGATGTGCTTATACTTAAAGATACAAGAAACCCCTATATCTGTGATATATTAAAGGAAAAGGGGCTTGAGTTTACAGCAATAAGTATTGATATGTCTATCGGTACCACAGTGCTTACAGGAGCCAATATGGGGGGGAAAAGTGTTACATTAAAGACCGTAGCCCTAAATACATATCTGGCATTATGCGGATTTTTTGTATATGCAAATGTTGCAAGCATACCTCTCTTTGATGATATAATAATGATTTTTGAAGAAGCACAGTCTGTAAACAGAGGTCTTTCAAGTTTCGGTGCACAGATAGTGGAGCTGAAAAATCTGTTGAATATTATAGAAAATAAATTTGTGTTTGCTATATTTGATGAGTTTGCAAGAGGCACAAATCCAAAAGAGGGAGAGGGCATTGTAAGAGCTCTTGTAGCCCTTTTAAATAAAAAAAGGGCTCTAAGTCTGCTTGTGACACATTTTGATCATATAGCGGAACTCTCAGGCTGCCATTATCAGGTAAAAGGCTTGCAGGGAGTTTTGGAGGAGAGAATATCAAAGGCATTACTTACAAAATCAAATGATGATGCAAAGATTGGCGCAATATCGGAATTTATGAACTATGGTATTTTTAAGGTGGAAAAAGAAAAGAAACCTCCAAAGGAAGCATTGATGATTTGCAGACTTTTAGGCTTGCAGGAAGAACTTTTGGATATATTAAATGAAATAAATTAGAAAGGCAGGGATATGCCGCTTACTATTAGGGACATCATAGAAAATAATTTTTTTCCCGGTACGGAGCTTATAACAGGAAGAGAAAGTGCCGGAAATATAATAAGCTGGGTAAATGTACAGGAGATACTGGATGCCGTTGATATGGTCGGAAGCGGAGAGCTCCTTATAACTACGGGTTTTGATCTGGCAGATCATAACAGATATTTTAATTTGATAAAAAGATTAAAGGCAAAGGGTGTGGTAGGACTTATGGTGCAGACAGGATATTATGTGGAGAGCATACCTGTTTACATACTGGAATCAGCCAGAAAATATAAATTTCCGGTACTTGAACTGCCGGCAAGTTTTTCTTTCTCAGAGGTTTTAAAGACCTTGATAAGTGAGATAAACAGGGAATCGATACTGGGTAATCAAAGCTATCTGGATTTTAATTATTTTTATCCTAAATTAAAAAAGAAGTTAACGGAGAGCCTTTCAAGAGGCATAGGAAATGAAAGGGAAATTGCATTTTTGGCGGTTTCGTCTGTAAATATATATAATGAGGCAGGCTCCGATATAAATGAAGCATTTGAAACTATAAATTCACTGGTTGTATTCAGCTGTGATACTTATATATGCCATTTTGAAAAGGGGCTTCAAATGACCTTTTGTATAGGTGTTGAAAACGCTGCAAAGCTTAAGGATTTGATGGATGAAATACAGGTGGTGCTTATAAAACTGTCAAAAAAGATAGGATTAAATCTTTTTGCCGCTGCGGATATGCTTGTAGAAAATAACAACTTGGAGCAGGCAATAAAGCATTGTATGGAGGCTTTCCAAACTCTACACAGTATCAGGGCGATAAGAGGTACTTGTATATATGAACATATGCCTTTTTTAAAAAAATTATATTCAATATACAGGACTAATACACTCTATTCAAAGGAAAATAAGGTATTAAGGCTTTTACTGGATAAAGATAGGGAATCCGACAGCGATTATATAAAGACAATGAAGTTTTATTTGGAGGAAAACGGAAATATTACCAGAGCCGCCAAAAGACTCTTTATTCACAGACATACTTTATTAAACAGAATGGAGAGCATAAAAGATTTGACAGGTTTTAAATTTGATGATTTTTATGAAAGACTGGATTTGTCATTGGCTTTAATATTAAATGATTTTTTTGATTAAATTTTTAAAATCAATTTTATAGGAGGATATGGATTAAAAAGTATTTTTGATCCGTATCTTTTTTTGTAAGTAAAATTTACCAAGGTAACTCCTCTTGATATATCATCTTTAAAATAAAATTAGATAGTTATTTATATGAATATATGTAGCATAGTGATATTATTAACAATGCTAAAAAGAGGCTATATACACTTTGTCCATCAAATTGTATTTTTTTATATACATTTAGTCAGTAATAAAAACATTAAGTTTATTGTAATATGTAAATAAAAAGGGATAAAGAAATTTATCAGCGTGAGGAGGAAAAGATGGTTAAATCAACAATAAGACTGCGTATGAGTGCTCATGATGCACATTATGGAGGTGAACTTGTAGACGGAGCAAGAATGCTTGGTTTATTCGGTGATGTGGCAACCGAGCTTTTGATTATCAATGACGGTGACGAGGGACTGTTTAAAGCTTATGACAGTGTGGAGTTTTTGGCACCTGTTCATGCCGGAGATTTTATAGAGGCTACAGGCGAGATAGTTTCTGTAGGAAATACTTCAAGAAAGATGGTATTTGAGGCAAGAAAGGTAATTACTCCAAGAACCGATATCAATGATTCGGCATGTGATGTTTTAAAGGAGCCTATAGTGGTATGCAGAGCCAGCGGAACCTGTGTAGTATTAAAAGACAGACAGAGAAATAATAAATAAAGAAGATAAATATGGATAAACTTATTATTACAGCATGTATATGCGGTGCAGAGGTCACAAAGGAGCAAAATCCCAATATTCCGTATACAGTGGAGGAGATTGTAAGAGAAGCAAAGTCTGCATATGATGCGGGAGCCGCCATCATACATCTGCATGTAAGAGAAGATGACGGCACACCGACACAGAGTGAGAAAAGATTTAAAGAATGTATTGATGCCATAAAAAAAGAAATACCTGATGTAATCATACAACCTTCTACAGGCGGTGCGGTAGGTATGAGTAATGAGGAAAGACTTGCGCCTACCGTGCTTAAGCCTGAGATGGCAACACTTGATTGCGGTACCTGCAATTTTGGCGGTGATGATATCTTTGTCAATACCGAAAACACTATTATAGAATTTGCAAACAGAATGAATGAGCTGGGTATTAAGCCGGAAGTGGAAGTGTTTGACAAGGGCATGATAGATATGGCTATTCGCCTTAACAAAAAGGGCATTATAAAATCACCTATGCATTTTGATTTTGTGATGGGAGTAAATGGCGGTATTTCGGGAACGGCAAGAGATCTTAACTTTATGGTAGAGAGTATACCGGCAGGTTCAACTTGGACAGCTTCGGGAGTGGGAAGAGCGGAATTTCCTATGGTGACCATGGCAATCCTTATGGGAGGACATGCAAGAGTAGGATTTGAGGATAATATATATCTCAGTAAGGGCGTTATGGCAAAGTCAAACGGAGAGCTGGTGGAAAAGGTCGTGAGACTGGCAAAAGAGCTTGGCAGAGAGATAGCATCACCTGATGAGGCGAGAGAGATATTGGGCTTAAAATAGATTGGAGGAATTATGCTAAAGGGAAATAAGTATGGTATTCACAGAGTTATTGAGCCTCAAGGAGTATTAACACAGGCTGCAAAAAAGATAGATAATGATATGACAAAAAGATATTCAAATGAGATTATCTGTGATGTTATTTCATTAAATATCGACTCGGCTTCATTTACACAGATAGAAGAGGCATGTAATAAGGATGTTGAAAAAATCGGACAGATGATTCTTGATATCGTAAATGAAAGAGGAAAGATGCAAAATCCTGTGACAGGTTCTGGCGGAATGTTTATAGGAACGGTCAGCTATATAGGAGAAGAACTGGATACGGATATCAAGGTCGGAGATAAGATAGCATCTTTGGTTTCTCTTTCAATGACACCTTTAAAAATAGATAAGATAAAGGCTATTCATCCTGAAATAGACAGAGTGGATATAGAAGGTCAGGCTGTTTTATTTGAAAGCGCATTATATGCAAAGCTTCCTGAGGATTTACCGGAGGCACTTGCATTGGCGGCACTTGATGTGGCAGGTGCACCTGCACAGACGGCAAAACTTGTTCAATCAGGACAGAGTGTACTGGTACTTGGAGGTGCGGGAAAGAGCGGAATGCTTGTTTGCTATGAGGCTATGAAGAGAGTAGGACCTAAAGGAAAAGTAGTTGCCATGGATTACAGCAAGGAAGGCATTGAGGAACTTAAAAGAATGGGACTTTGCCATGAAGCATTTCAGGCAAGTGCGGCACTTCCTGTAGAAGTACTTGAAAAAGCCATCGAGCTTAATGACGGAAAAGAATATGATGTTTCCATATGCTGTGTAAATGTAAATAATTGTGAGATGAGTGCTATTTTGCCTGTACATGACGGAGGCTGTGTATATTTCTTCTCAATGGCTACAAGCTTTACAAAAGCGGCACTCGGAGCTGAGGGTGTAGGAAAAGATATAGATATGATCATAGGAAATGGCTATACCAAGGGACATGACAAAATAACATTACAGGAAATTCGTGAAAATCCTGCTATCAGAGAAGTGTTTGAGAAAAAGTATGTGTAATGTCGGGCAGACAGTATAAAAGCTTGATATGAAAAAGGTGTGCTATTGACTTATACTTTAGAAATGTAAGGGGAAAAAGATGAGAAACAGTAGAGAAAACGGTTTATTTGCTGATGTTCCTGATCATGAATGGAATGACTGGAAATGGCAGCTTAGAAATAGAATAACAAATGTAGAGAGTCTGAAAAAATATATAAAACTTACAGAAAAAGAGGAAGAGGGCGTAAAAAGATGTCTGGAAAATCTCAGAATGGCTATTACACCGTATTATCTTTCGCTTATTGATTTGGAAGATGAAGACGATCCTGTAAGAAAACAGGCAATACCTACAGTTTCGGAGCTTCATATAGCGGATGCGGATCTTGCGGATCCACTGCATGAAGATACCGATTCACCGGTACATGGTCTTACACATAGATATCCGGACAGAGTTTTATTTTTGGTAACAGATCAATGCTCAATGTATTGCAGACATTGTACAAGAAGAAGATTTGCCGGACAAAATGATACAAGTGTGCCTACATCACAGGTGGATGCTTGTATTGACTATATAAGAAGACATCCTGAGGTAAGAGATGTATTGCTCTCAGGCGGAGATGCACTTCTTATAAGCAATGAAAAGCTTGAGTATATTATATCCGAGCTTAGAAAAATAGAGCATGTGGAGATAGTAAGAATAGGCTCAAGAACACCTGTTGTTATGCCGCAAAGAATCACACCGGAACTTGTAAATATGCTTAAAAAATACCATCCGGTATGGCTTAATACACATTTTAATCATCCAAGTGAGATTACAAAGGAATCGGCAGAAGCCTGTGCAAGACTTGCGGATGCAGGCATTCCTCTTGGAAATCAGACTGTGCTTTTGGCAGGTGTAAATGATTGTGTACATATAATGACGGATCTTGTACATGAGCTTGTTAAGATAAGAGTAAGACCTTATTATATATATCAATGCGATCTTTCTCAGGGGCTTGAGCATTTCAGAACTCCGGTTTCAAAGGGAATAGAAATAATAGAGGGACTTAGAGGACATACCTCAGGATACTGTGTTCCTACATTTGTAGTGGATGCACCGGGAGGTGGAGGAAAGACTCCGGTTATGCCGAATTATGTTATTTCACAAAGTCCGGGCAAGGTGATACTTAGAAATTATGAGGGTGTTATCACAACATATACAGAGCCTGAGCATTATGAAAATAAATGTAATTGTGATATTTGTAAGGGCAAGAAGGAAAGACATCTTGGAGGTGTAGCCGCTTTGGAGCAGGGATTTGATATGACAATTGAGCCGGCTGATTTGGCGAGATACAGAAGATCACATGATAAGAAATAGGAGAGAGATACATGAGTAAACTTGGACTTGATAAAAATTTAATATCTAAAGCCAGAAACAGTGCAAGGAATGTCGCTCTGGATGTCCAAGCCTTTATTGATGATCATACTACAGTTGCTGTAGAAAGAACGGTATGCAGACTTTTGGGTATTGACGGTGTAAACAGTGTAGAGGTACCGCTGCCGAATGTGGTGGTGGACCATCTGGTGGAAAATAAACTTCTACCGATGGGAGCGGCATTTATGCTGGGAAATGCAATGCTTGAATTATCACTTTCACCGCTTGAAATAGCAAAAGGCATTGATAATGGTGAAATAGATTTATCCAAGCTGAAGATTCATTCTTCAAAGGAAATAGAGGAGATAATAGCTCCTGTAGCAAAGTCCATGGCGGAGAGAATACAGCTGAATGTGGATAAGAGAAATGAATATCTGGATAAATACGGAGATACAAAGGGACCATATATATATTTGATTGTTGCAACCGGAAATATATATGAGGATATAACACAGGCTGTAGCCGCAGCAAAGCAGGGAGCCGATATAATTGCCGTTATAAGGACTACCGGACAGAGCCTTCTTGACTATGTTCCATACGGTGCCACCACGGAAGGATTTGGCGGAACATATGCCACACAGGAAAACTTTAAGCTGATGAGAAAGGCTTTGGATGAGGTAGGTGAGAAGGAAAACAGATATATAAGACTTTGTAACTACTGTTCCGGACTTTGTATGCCCGAGATAGCAGCCATGGGAGCCATGGAAAGACTGGATGTAATGTTAAATGATGCACTCTATGGCATACTGTTTAGAGATATAAATATGCAAAGAACTTTGGTGGATCAGTATTTTTCAAGAGTTATAAACGGCTTTGCCGGAGTTATTATAAATACCGGTGAGGACAATTATCTGACTACGGCAGATGCTATAGAAGAGGCACATACCGTACTTGCATCACAGTTTTTAAATGAACAGTTTGCTATAGAGGCAGGGCTTCCACCAAAGCAGCAGGGACTTGGACATGCATTTGAAATATCGCCTGATGCGGAAAACGGATTTTTATTTGAGCTTGCACAGGCTCAGATGGCAAGGGAAATTTTCCCTGAGGCACCGCTAAAATATATGCCACCTACAAAGTTTATGACAGGAAATATTTTCCGTGGGCATGTACAGGATGCACTTTTTAATATGGTTACCATTCTTACAAGTCAGAAGATACATCTTCTCGGAATGATGACTGAGGCTATACATACTCCGTTTATGTCCGACAGAGCACTGGCGATAGAAAATGCACAGTATATATTCAGAACAATGAAGGATCTTGGGGATGAAATAGAATTTAAAGAGGACGGTATCATAAGAAACAGGGCAAATGAGGTTTTAAACAAAGCGGCTTCGCTTCTTTCGGATATAGAGACACAGGGACTTTTTGCCACACTTGAAAAGGGAACTTTTGCGGATATAAAGAGACCTTTTGACGGTGGAAAGGGACTTGACGGAGTTGTAATCAAGGATAGTGTGTATTTTAATCCGTTTATTCCTCTTATGAAAAAGGAGGTGAAGGATGAGTAGCGGTTTATATAATCTGAATAAAGTCGAATTTGATAAAACACTTGATCTTACAAAGCTTAAAGCCTATGGCGATACCATGAATGACGGCAAGGTTCAGGTCAGTTTTACACTTCCTGTAAAAAATGATGAAAGAGGTGAGGAAGCTGCCAGAATTCTTGCAAAAAAAATGGGACTTTCAGATGTAAATATTGCACATAGAATGTCATTGGATTCGGAGTTTACATTTTATGTGGTTTATGGTAGCTTAGTACATAGTGTTGATTATACCAATATTCACATACAGACAGTTGAAGAAGAAACCATGAGTATGGAAGATGTAAATGAGTTTATCAGGGAAAACTTCCATAGAAATATAGTTGTGGTAGGAGCTTCTACAGGAACGGATGCACATACTGTAGGTATAGACGCTATAATGAACAGAAAAGGTTTTGCCGGACATTACGGGCTTGAGAGATATGAGATGATAGATGCTTATAATCTGGGCTCACAGGTTTCAAATGAGGAATTCATTGAAAAGGCAAGAGAATTAAATGCAGATGTGCTCCTGGTTTCACAGACGGTTACACAAAAGGATATACATATAAAAAATCTGACAAATCTTGTGGAACTTTTGGAAGCGGAGGAACTCAGAGATAAATATGTGCTTATCTGCGGTGGAGCAAGAATCACACATGAGCTGGCTAAGGAGCTGGGTTATGATGCAGGATTCGGTACCGGAAAATTTGCGGATGATGTAGCTACATTTGCAGTAACCGAAATGTTAAGAAGAGGCTTAGGCAAGTAAAGGAGATAATATGACAGGACTTATTCATGTGTACGAAGGTGACGGTAAGGGAAAGACCACGGCTGCAGTCGGCTTGGCTGTAAGATGTGCAGGTAGTGGAAGAAAAGTCCTGTTTTCACAATTTTTAAAAAGCGATACTTCAAATGAACTGAAGGTATTAAGAAATATAGCAAATATAGAGGTATATACAAAAAAAATAAATTTGGATTTACATTTAATATGACTGATGAGGAAAAAGTCCTTGCAAAGGAGTTTTTCACAAATCATCTAAAAGAAATTATTCATCTTGCCATTGAGAAAGATATAGACTTATTGGTAATGGATGAGATAATAGATGCTTATAATCTTAACATGGTGGAGCATGATGTATTGACAGATTTTTTAGAATCCCGCCCAAAAAATCTGGAAGTGGTTATGACCGGAAGAAATCCTAAGGATGAAATAGCAGAGCTTGCTGATTATCTGACACATTTTGAAAAGGTTAAGCATCCGTTTGACAAAGGCATAAGAGCCCGTGTCGGTATAGAAATGTAAAAGAGAGGAAAAGGTATGAATAGTGGTAATGGCACTTATAATTCCGGGTTTTTTAGAAATAAAAAATCATACTTGCTATGTATAGCAATCTTAATCGTAGTTTTGTGTCCAATGATAGTTTACGGTGCGGAAGCAGAGGCACCCAAGCCTGCCCTGTACGCAACATTCTGGTCACTTGTACCTCCGCTTGTAGCTATTGTACTTGCACTTATAAGTAAGGAAGTATATAGCTCACTTGCAATCGGACTTATTTTCGGCGGTATGTTGGCTTCAGGATTTAATTTTGAAGGCACAATGAAGGCCATATTTGAAAAAGGTTTTGTATCAGTATTATCAAGTGCCTATAATGTAGGTATTTTGATTTTCCTTGTTATCCTTGGAATGGTCGTTGCACTTATGAATAAGACGGGCGGTTCCGATGCCTTCGGTAAATGGGCATCAAAAAGAATCAAGACAAGAGTAGGGGCACAGCTTATGTCTGTACTTCTTGGCTGTCTTATATTTATTGACGATTATTTCAACTGCCTCACAGTAGGTAGTGTTATGAGACCTGTTACGGATAAACATCAGGTTTCAAGAGCAAAGCTGGCATATTTAATAGATGCAACGGCGGCTCCGGTATGTATTATTTCACCAATTTCGTCCTGGGCTGCGGCTGTTACGGGATTTGTTGACGGTGAAGACGGATTCGCTCTTTTTATAAAGGCTATTCCTTTTAACTATTATGCACTCCTTACAATAGTGATGATGATTGTTATCACTGTATGGAAGTTTGACTTCGGACCTATGAAGCTTCATGAGGAGAATGCAAAAAAGGGAGATCTTTTCACAACCGGAGAAGAAAAGTTTGACGAGCTTGACAGAGGCTCACATAAAGACGGTAAGCTCATTGATATGCTCTTTCCTATAGTTTCATTGATTATTTGCTGTGTTATCGGAATGCTCTACACCGGTGGAATATTCAGCGGTGCAGGTATAATAGAAGCTTTTTCAAACTGTGACGCTTCAGTCGGTCTTTCAATGGGAAGCTTTGTATCACTTATAATCACATTGATATTCTATATTGTAAGAGGATCTCTTAAGTTTACGGAATGTATGGATTGTCTGCCGGCAGGATTTAAGGCAATGGTACCGGCAATACTTATCCTTACATTTGCATGGTCACTTAAGTCCATCACAGATGTGCTTGGAGCAAAGGAATTTGTTGCTACAATGATGGAACATTCAGCAAGCGGAATGCAGCTTTTGCTTCCGGCAATCATATTCGTAGTAGCGGTTTGTCTGGCTTTCTCAACAGGAACATCATGGGGAACATTCGGTATCCTTATTCCTATAGTTGTTGCCGTATTTGCGGGAAAAGATTCACAGATGATGATAATTTCAATCTCAGCATGTATGGCAGGTGCTGTTTGCGGTGACCACTGCTCACCTATATCGGATACTACCATAATGGCAAGTGCCGGTGCACAGTCAAACCATATCAACCATGTAAATACACAGTTGCCATATGCAATGCTCGTTGCTGCAGTGTCATTTGTAAGTTATATAATAGCGGCATTTATAAAAAATGCTGTTTTATCACTTATAATAGCGGTAGTTTTAATGATTGCCGTACTCTTTATAATTAAAACAGTCACATCAAAAGAAGGCAGTGCAGAAGCGGCTTAATAAAAAGACTCCCTCAATCGTATAAAGGTTGAGGGATTTTTTACTCTGTGATACTATTGTATTAAGGTCCGTATTCATAAGGATGTGTGAGAAATGACCTTATAAAAAGTATCAGATAGGAGTAGGTTAATGGAAAAATTAAATGAAAAAATAGATTATTTTATGATCTTTGCAGCTTTTATTGTGGCACTGCTTTTTACGGCAAAGGTGATTTCACTTGTACTTCGCCAACATATAAATTTCAGAATGAGAATGGCTTTAGACTTTAAGACTGTAGGACAAAATAATAATATAAAAGAAATAAAAGATAAAAATAATAAATAGTAAATGGGCTGTTACTTTAAGGTGACAACTTTTTGTAGGTGTTTTATATGCTCTAAAAAATGTTAAAGCAAATGTAAATACCTGTAAACTGTTAGGCATGATAAAATGGAAGGAAATGAATGAGTGTTAAAGTAAATTTTGAGATATTAGAGAATACAATAAAACAAGCATTTTTAAATGCCGGATTAAATGATGAGAAGGCAAGTATTTGTGCCAGGATTCATACTGAGTCAAGTGCCGATGGAGTAGAAAGTCATGGTGCAAACAGAGTACCACGGTTTGTTAAATATGTTAAAAGGGGCTGGGTCAATCCAAATGGAGAGCCGGAGTTAGTCAGCAAAAAGGGACTGGCAGAAAATTATGATGGAAATCTGGGACCGGGAATAACTAATGCGATTTTTTGTACAGACAGAGCAATTAAACTTGCTAATGAACATGGTATAGGCTTGGTTACACTTAAAAATACGACACACTGGATGCGTGGTGGCACTTATGCTTGGAAAATGGCTGAAAGTGGTAAAATAGGAATAAGTTGGATTGCAACGGAAAGCTGTATGCCTATGTGGGGTAGTGATGAGCCGAGTGTAGGAAATAATCCTTTCTGCATGGCGGTACCGAGAGAAAATGGAGAAATAGTTCTTGATATGGCAATGAGCCAGTATGCTTATGGAAAGCTTGGAGTCTATAGACTGGCGGGAAAGCAGTTACCATATCCGGGAGGTTTTGATGAAAATGGAAATCTGACTTCTGATCCCGGTGAAATAGAGAAATCAAGAAGAATTTTACCGACGGGATATTGGAAAGGTTCCTCATTTGCATTAGTACTGGATTTGGTTGCATCTGCATTGGCAAATGGGAAAACAGGTTCAGAACTTGATGATGAAAAAAGAGGAAGTTGCACAGGCTGTTGTCAAGTGTTTATAGCAATTGATCCATATTTATTTGGTAATAAAGATATTGTTCAAAGGAAATGGGATGATAGAGTAAAAAGAGCAGATTTGTCACATCCGATTGATTCAAGTCATCCGGTAAAATGTCCCGGTGAAAGTACATTGCAAAGAAGGAAGATTAGTATGCAAGAAGGGATAAATGTAGATGAGAAAATATGGGAACAAATACAGACATTGGCAAGAATATAAGGTAGAAATATTATATTAAGTACATTTTATTACAGAATGAAATATTTCACTTATTAAATAGACTGTAATACATTTGTTAGTGATACAGCCTATTTTATATATAATTTAAAAGAATATCACTTTTTTGATATTTTCGGTAATAACTCGGATAATATAAATGAAAATATTATAATAACACCACCTATAAACAGATTTAATGTAAATGCCTCATGCAATACTATTATTCCCATAACGGCAGCCAAAACACTTTCAAAAGAAAGCAATATACCGCTTGTAGTAGCGGATACATATTTCATACCATAGAGTATTAAAAAGAATGGTAATGTTGTACAAAACACAATTAAATATATAAGCTGTAAACTGTCAGATATTGTAAAAATAAATCTGTTATCCTTAAATAAAAATAATACTAAAATGGAGAGAATGGCAGTAGTGGATACCTGTAATACATTTAAAATACCGGAATCATATCGTTTTGAATATTTTGAGGATATAACAATATAAAAAGCATATATTACAGCACAGAGAACACAATATATATCGCCCAAATGAAAGCTTCCAAGATCATTACCGAGGATAATAAATACTCCGATCATACAAAGTATTGAAACAATGATATCAGATACGGAAGGGATCTTCTTTTTTATTATCAGATAGGCAAATGGCAATAATATAATATATGAAGCAATAAGCAGTGATGATCTGGAAGTGGTGGTGTATTGCAAGCCCACAGTAAAGGTAAAAAACTCACCAAATAAAAATATACCCATTATAATGCCGGCTTTTAATGTTTTAAGATTGATTTTTAGAAGCCTTTTATTATAAATAATTATAAGTATGATTGCGGCAAAACAAAATCGCAAAGCAAGTATCATATATGGAGATACATTATTAAGGAGCTGCTTAACAAAAATATATGCCGAGCCCCAAAAGAATGTTGCAATAAATAATGCAAAAAATGCTTTAAACTTTTCTTTATTCATTCTATTCCCCCATTAAAAAATATATAAAAATATTATAGCCTATATTTTGATGCAAATATATATTAAAAAGAAATTTTGATAAACAGCTTTTGAAAAACTGTATACCTAAAACAAAAGAAATACAGGTTACTTTTAACTATTGTTACAGCTTTTTATTTATATACAAACTAGAATAAAGAAAAATTATATTAGAAGCCTGAACTGTATGCCGGGCTCTATGTTTATAATAAAAGGAGTTTATATGAATAAATATTTTGATATAAAAGATAAGGTATATGATATCACAGAGAAGTATCCGGAGCTTATAGAGGTATTGGCAAATGCCGGATTTGAAAATCTGAGAAATGATATGATGAGAAAATCAATGGGCAAGCTTTTAAGTCTTGAAATGGCTTTAAAGAGTAAGAATATAAATGTGGAAGTTTTTGAGAAGCAGTTAGTAGAGGCTATCGAAAGAAAGACAATAATGACTGATAATAACGGCATTATAAGAAATATGGATGAAAATGCCAAAACCTCCATAAAGGGAATCTTACCCTGCCCTGTAAGAATGCAGTTTATTGAAAAGTTTGAACAGTTTGTAGAGAGTCAGGACTATGAGATCAACTATAATCTGAATGCTGCAAGTATGGGAATGGAAGCTATTGAGGAAGAGATAAGGAACGCTAAGACAGGGGATGATTTATCGGATATCTATATGTCTGCAGGATTTAATCTGTTTTTTGATAAGAATATGATGGGGAGATTTAGAGAAAGCGGAGTCTTTGTAGACTATAGACAGGGAAAATTAAATAAATCTCTAGATAACGAGAGGATTTCCTTAAAGGATCCGAAAGGAGAATATTCTATAATAGGTATTGTACCTGCTATATTTATTGTAAATACTGATGTATTGGGTGAGAGAGAAATGCCGACTTCCTGGAAGGATTTATTTAAGCCGGAGTTTGAAAACTCAATTGCATTGCCGACAGCAGATCTGGATATGTTTAATGCTATCATGCTCGGTATATATTCAAATTACGGTAAAGAGGCGGTTGAGGCACTTGGAAGAGGACTTTTAAAGTCCATGCATCCTGCACAGATGGTAAAAACAGGGGCAAGAAAAGATATGGCTACACCTGTTATAAGTATCATGCCTTATTTCTTTTCAAAAACAATTAAGGAAAATTCAAATCTGACAGTGGTTTGGCCAAAGGATGGAGCTATTATAAGCCCTGTATTCCTTTTGACCAAAAAGCAAAACTATGAAAACAGTAAGAAACTTATTGATTTCTTATTTTCAAAAGAGGTGGCGGATGTTTTGGGAGCCGAAGGAATGTTCCCACAGACAAATCCGGAATATGACAATAAATTAGACGATAATAAAACATTCCTATGGGCAGGATGGGATTTTATACATTCAAATGATATCGGTGAAATATTAAGAAACACTGAAAAATGGTTTTATAATCAGGCTGAATAAGGAGAGATCAATATATGAATTTAGTTATATTTTCAGGTCCTCCTTCGTCAGGGAAGACATCTGTTATTTTAAAGACCATTGAAGCTATGAAGGACAGAGGAATAAAAGCGGGAGTTGTAAAGTTTGACTGTTTGTATACAGATGATGATGCAATATATGAGAAGGCAAATATTCCTGTAAAAAAAGGGCTTTCGGGAGGTCTTTGCCCGGATCACTTTTTTGCTTCAAATATTGAGGATGTGGTCAAATGGGGAAGGGCACAAGAACTTGATTTACTTATAACAGAGTCGGCAGGACTTTGTAACCGTTGTTCACCCTATATTACCGATATCAAAGGTGTATGTGTGATTGATAATCTTTCAGGTATAAACACCCCTAAAAAAATCGGACCTATGCTTAAGGCGGCAGATATCGTGGTTATCACAAAGGGCGATATAGTGAGTCAAGCTGAAAGAGAGGTCTTTAGCGGCAGAGTAAGTGCGGTGAACCCGAGAGCTATGGTAATGAATGTAAACGGACTTAGCGGACAGGGAGCATTTGAACTTTCCACATTAATATATGACAGTGAAGTAAATATTGAAACGGTGCAGGGAATGAAGCTTAGATTTGCAATGCCTTCCGCTATGTGCTCCTATTGTCTGGGAGAGACCAGAATAGGTGAGGATTATCAACTTGGAAATACAAAGAAGATGCAATGGGAGGCAAACAAATGAGTGAGATGAAGTTAAAAGAGCTGCTTGATCAGTATCCTTTTGTTGTTGACTTCTTTGAAAGCACAGGATTTGATATCAGTGAAAACTTAGATTCTACATTTGTGGAAATTTTAGACGGTTTTTCTGAGGAAGAATTGGAAGAAAAGGCAATAGACAAGGAAGAAATCAAAATCCAGCTTGACACGTTCATCAAGCAAATGCTACAATTCCTTGGTGATAGCAAGGAAAATATAGAGAGTTTAACTATTTTTCCAGGTCACAATAAAAGTGGAGAAAAAGAAAAATTTGATAAATTTGACATATTTTCTTCACAAATTGTGTCTATAGTGGGACCAACGGGATCCGGAAAGAGTAGATTATTGGCTGATATAGAATGGGCAGCACAAAATGATACCCCTACCGGTCGAACCATATATATTAATGGAAGAAAACCGGATCCGAAATGGCGATATTCAACAAATAATAAATTAGTTGCACAGCTTTCACAGAATATGAACTTCGTTATGGATCTTACGGCTCGTGAATTTATAACCATGCATGCGGAAAGCAGAATGGTTGAGAATATAGAGTCAGTAGTTGAAAAAATATTATATGAAGCGAATAAGCTTGCAGGAGAGAATTTTTCACCCGAAACTGCGGTTACGGCTCTAAGTGGCGGACAGTCCAGAGCACTTATGATTGCAGATACGGCGGTGCTAAGTTCGTCCCCCATAGTTTTGATAGATGAAATAGAAAATGCCGGAATAGACAGAAAAAAAGCTCTCGATCTTCTGATCTCACAGGACAAGATAGTACTTATGGCTACTCATGATCCTCTGTTGGCATTGATGGCGGATAAAAGGATAGTTATCAAAAATGGCGGAATAGACAAGATAATAGAAACAACATCAGAAGAAAAAGAAGTTTTGGTGCGGCTGAATTATATTGACGGAATTATGCAAGAATCAAGAAAAAGACTGCGTGCGGGTATGACGCTTGAAGGAGATATATGCCAGGAAGTTATACAGAATCCCCACTCTTTAGGGGAATGACCGAAGAAGAGATAGAGCTTTGCCTAAAAGAAGCAAAGGCTGATATTTTAGGCTTTAGAAAAGGTGAGATGATTTTTAATCAAGGAGACAGACCGAGATATATTACAATGCTGGTTGAGGGTAGTATTGCGGTAGGCAATGATTCGGTAAACGGAAAAAGAAGCATACTTGGAATGTTTTCAACTCCGGGAGAATTATTCGGCGAGGTTTTCTTATTTTTAAATTATGAGGAATATGCAAATTATGCATGTGCGAGTGAACCGAGTAAGATATTGGAGATACCTAAGGAATATCTTACAAGACTTGGAGATAAGCCTTCACCTCTGCAAAATAAAATGCTTTCCAATTTGCTCACTATTTTTGCGGAAAGAACATATTATTTGAATAACAGATTACAGGTGCTCTCATGTTCAACATTAAAGCAAAAAATCGCAAGATTTATTTTGCAGAATATGAATGACAGAGACAGAGTTACTTTGAAAATGAGCAGAGAAGAGTTTGCCGATTTTTTGAATGCAGCCAGACCTTCGCTCTCAAGGGAGCTTATGAAAATGCAGGAAGACGGCTTTATAAAGGTAGTAAGAAAGGACTTGATTGTAAAAAATCTTGAAGGACTTAAAAGTCTTTAAAAAAAAACATTGCTCAGTAACCAAAGTTACAGTTTTTGGATTTCCTTTCTGTTATTATACACTCATGCACAGGATGCAAGGAACAAGAAATTAAATCTGTAGATACAGATTGCTCATAGACTGTAAAACAGTCATAGTAAGAGGAGGTATAAAATGGAAAACAAGATGTTTTGTTATCAATGTCAGGAGACAGCCGGCAATACAGGCTGTACACAGGTAGGTGTTTGCGGAAAGAAGCCTGAAGTTGCAAATATGCAGGACTTGCTTATTTATGTAAGTAAGGGTATATCAGCAGTTACAACCAGACTTCGTGAAGAGGGTAAGGAAGTAAGTAAGGAAGTAAATCATCTTATTACTTTAAACTTATTCATCACAATCACAAATGCAAACTTTGACAATGATGCTATTATCGCAAAAATCAAGTCTACATTGGATGTTAAGAAGAGACTTTTAGCTGAAGTTTCACAGCCTGAGTTTTTACCTGAGGCGGCTCGTTGGGAATCATATGATGAGAGCGAGTATCCTGCAAAGGCTGCAACAGTAGGTGTTCTTGCAACAGTTGATGAGGATGTCAGAAGCCTTAGAGAGCTTATTATATACGGTCTTAAGGGATTGTCAGCATATTCAAAGCATGCAAATGCACTTTTACAGGATGACGGTGAAGTGGATGCATTCTTACAAAGAGCATTGGCTGCAACACTTGATGACAGCTTAAGTGTGGATGATTTGGTAGCACTTACACTTGAGACAGGTAAGTATGGTGTAAACGGAATGGCTTTACTTGATAAGGCTAATACAACAGCTTACGGAAATCCTGAGATTACAACAGTTGATATCGGTGTAGGTACAAATCCGGGAATCCTTATTTCAGGACATGATTTAAGAGACCTTGAGATGCTCTTAAAGCAGACACAGGGAACAGGAGTGGATGTTTATACTCACTCAGAGATGCTTGCAGGACAATATTATCCTGAGCTTAAGAAGTATTCAAACCTTAAGGGTAATTACGGTAATGCATGGTGGAAGCAGAAAGAAGAGTTTGAGAGCTTTAACGGACCGATCCTTATGACTACAAACTGTATCGTACCACCTAAGGCAAGCTATATCGACAGACTTTATACAACAGGTTCTGCAGGTTATCCGGGATGTAAGCATATAGCAGGAGATATCGGTCAGGAGAAGGATTTCTCAGAGATCATCGAGCAGGCTAAGAAATGTGCTCCTCCTACAGAAATTGAGAGCGGAAATATCGTGGGCGGTTTTGCACATGCTCAGGTACTTGCACTTGCAGATAAGGTTGTAGATGCTGTTAAGTCAGGTGCTATCTCAAAGTTTGTTGTAATGGCAGGTTGTGACGGACGTTCAAAAGCAAGAAATTACTATACAGATTTTGCCAAGGCACTTCCAAAGGATGCTGTTATCCTTACAGCAGGATGTGCTAAATATAAGTACAATAAGCTTGACCTTGGAGATATCGGCGGTATTCCAAGAGTTCTTGATGCAGGTCAGTGTAATGACTCATATTCATTAGCTGTTATCGCACTTAAGCTTAAGGAGGTATTCGGTCTTGATGATATCAACGATCTTCCTCTTGAGTTTAATATTGCATGGTATGAGCAAAAGGCTGTTATCGTTTTACTTGCATTATTATACTTAGGTGTAAAGAATATTCACCTCGGACCTACACTTCCGGGATTCCTTTCACCAAATGTAGCTAAGGTATTGGTAGATAACTTCGGTATCGCAGGTATCGGAACAGTTGAAGATGATATCGAGCTTTTCTTCGGAAAGGTTGAGAAGGAGGCTACAGATGGCAAGTACAGCCCTGATATGCTTATCGGAGAAGTGCTTTCAGAGAATCCTGCAGCTGCAAATGTGCTTATGGATATCGGTATGCACTGCCTCGGATGCCCATCATCACAGATGGAGTCACTTGCAGAGGCAGCTATGGTTCACGGACTTGATGTAAACGAGCTTATCGGCAGATTAAATCAGTTGGGATAAATTAATATATAAAAAGGCTCCCGGATCACAAAAGATCCGGGAGTTTTTTACATGAGAGATAGAATTCATACTATATGCATAACCGCTCTATCAACCATTTGGACAATTCTTCATATCTTGTTTTTAGATGCTCGTGGTGTGCATAATCATCAAATATAGATGTTACATCATTCAGTTTTTTACTTAGTATAGAATGAACCTTTTCACAGAGCACAGGAGAATCTGACAAAATATTATTATGTTTACTCCCTTCAGTTTTTCCGTTTTTCAAATATACTGATGCATCCATGTTTTTAAAACTTGTATCAAGGCAAAACTGTACAAAGCCGGGATACCAGAAAGAACCGCAGATAGAAAAAATTATATTCGGAACCAAGGTGGTAGACATACTGTAGATAGCTGCCAGGCCGCCAAGAGAATATCCTCCATATGCTATTTTATCAGTATCAATATTATACTTTGATAAAAGTTCAGGTAGAGTGGAATTAAATAATATTTTATGATATTCATCTGCCATTCCACCAAAATCAGGCATACCGGGTTTTATATTTTCGGCTTTCCAAGGGGTAAAATCATCGATTCTCTTATCGGGGATTAATCCGATAATTATTGCTTTTTCTTTTAATAAATCCAAATAATAAATTTCTCCGTCATTTAAAAGTATAAGAGGATATTTTTTATTTGGTTTATATTCTTTTGGTAGAGATACTTTGGTTATAAACATTTTATTTATTCAAAAATGTATTGATATCCGCCAATGCATTGATTGTTGAGGTGCCGTAGTCCATAAATTCATCATATGAAATAGTCATGATTTTATTATTGGATATTGCAGGAACATCAGCCGGTACGGTATTATTTTTCATTAACTCGACAGCATTTGTATCAAGATCCTTATTACGGTCGCTGGTAACATAAATGATTAACTCAGGTTCCATTGTGACAAGATTTTCAAGTGTTAAATCGGAAGTACCTGTAGCAATATTTGTATAACCTAAGGTATTAAGTATGCTTTCCTGTAGTGCGGATTTGTAGGCACCGAAAGTTTCATCATTATATTCACACATAATAAGTGCATTTTTTAAATCATTGCCGTTATTTGAATTGCTTGAAATAATACTGTCAACTTTGCCTTTTAATTCATCGGCATATTTATTTGCTTTATCCTGAATATTAAAAATTATTCCGATATTTCTTACATCCTCTATAACATTTTCAAGACTTTGTTTCATAGTGGATACAGAAGCTTTTTGAGTATATACAGGTATGGAATTTTGATTCCAGGAATCAATACTGCCAAGGGATTTGTCTGAAAACATCATATTTCTTCCTATAATGATATCAGGATTATTTGAAAGAACCACTTCCTTGGATACACTTTTCTTATCTCCGATATGCGGTATTTTTGATATTGCCAAGGCATATTCACCGGTAACTTCATTATCAGGATCCAGCATGCCTACTATCTTATCCTGTAAACCTAAGTCAATAAGAAGCTCTGTGGATGAAAGATTATTTGTTATTATGTGTTCAGGAGCTTTCTCAAATACCTGAGTAATTTCATTTCCGTCTGCATCATAGGTCTGAATACTTACCGGATAAACAGTTTCTGCGGCATTGGCAGTATTTTTGCTGTCATTTGCAACAGTAGCGGTAGTTTCTGCTACTGCCACTGTTGTTTCTATTGCAGTGCTGCTTGTAGAGTTATTTCCTGCGGCACATCCTGCCAGTGTAAGTGAAATACATGCGGTTATAGTATAATTTAAAATCTTATTCATATTTTTCCTTTCATATTAAATATATTCTATCATAGCTTGATTATCATTCGACCATGATATTTTGCAATTAATGTCGTATATATCTTTCATAGATTTTTCTGTAATTGTTGTTCTTGGTTCACCCTCGTATTTGACCTCACCTCCTTTCATAAGATATATATAGTCTGAAAATTTACCTGCTAATTGAATATCATGCAGTACTGCAAGTACATTTATATTTAAATTTTTTATAATTTGAAGAATTTCAATTTTATACCTGATATCCAGGTGGTTGGTAGGCTCATCAAGAAGAAGTAAAGAAGGTTTTTGTGCAATAGCACGGGCAAGTGCAACACGCTGTTTTTCGCCTCCTGATAATGAAAGATAGGAACGCTCCGCTTTATTAATCATTCCAACCTTTTGTAATGCATCTTCCACAATATCATAATCGGATTGTTTTTCAGAGCGCATAAAGCTAAGGTGCGGTGTCCTGCCAAGCATAACCATATCTTTTACATTACAATCAAAATTTATTTCATTAAACTGTGCAACTACCGCCAATTCTTTGGCAGATGCCTTAAGACTGATATGTTCTATATTATTTCCGTTTAATAAAATTGTACCGGATGAAGGTTTTAAAACTCTGTATATTGTTTTTAATAAAGTAGTTTTCCCACATCCGTTCGGTCCGAGTATTGTAAAAAATTTATTTCCTCTGATATTTACAGAGGCGTTACTGAGTATCAGCTTATTCTTGATTGAATAGCATATATTGTTGCAAGTTAAATCCATTTATTTCTGACCGCCTTTCTGATTTTTTATTACTATATAAATAAAGAAAGGTCCACCTACCAGTGATGTAAAGATTCCTATAGGAAGCTCTGCCTTATCTATTAAGCATCTTGCAAGGATATCCGACCATAGTATAAATAAGCTTCCGAGAATTGAAGAGATTGTAATTATTTTTTTATGCTCTGTGCCTACAAGAATACGTGAAATATGCGGTGTAATTAATCCTACAAAGCCTATTATTCCACATTTTGCTACCAGTATTCCTGTTATCATAGATATAAATATCATATAGATAAATCTGTAGATATATAAATTTATCCCCAGAGTAATGGCAACATCATCTCCCATAAGCATTGTATTGAGTATGCGATGTTGGGATAAGAAAAATATAAATGAACCGAATATAATAAACATAGGCAAGGCTATATCTGACCATGAAGCACTTGCAAGGGAGCCCATAGTCCAGAATTTAATAGTCATCATACTGTCAGAATTGGCACCTATTGAAATAATAAAATTGGAAAATGCACTGAACAGGGCATTGACAACGGCACCTGATAATATCAAACTTGTAGTTGTGAACTTTTTTCCGATAGAGGCAATAAAAAGAACTACAACAGTTGAAATAACAGAACCGAAAAAAGCACCTATACCTGTCAAAGACTTTAAGCCAAGTATAATAAAAAAAGTTGCACCGAAAGTTGCACCTGCAGAAATACCGAGTATATACGGCTCTGAAATAGGATTGTTTACAGTAGTTTGCATTACAGAGCCGCAAATTGCCAATCCGGCGCCTACTATAATGCCCATAATCACCCTTGGGACTCTCATATTCCAAACAATTGCAATAATTGAGCCGGATAAATTGCTTATATTTACATTGCCTGATATATTTGAAATTAATATATTAAAGGTATCCTTTAAGCTTATTTGTACAGCCCCGAGGGATACAGATATAAACGCTGAGAATATAAGGGATACACTCAGTGCCGTAAGTAATACGGCAAATTTAAAATTGTTTTTAGTTTTTAACATAAATACATTTGTTTAGACCTTTCATATAATATAATTGCCAACACAGCTATCAGGTTAGCAAGACCTAATACATAGATTATAATTAAATTTTGTGAGATTTGAATATAGAATAATATAAAGATATGGACTATTATTAAAAATATAATCCATAAGAAAGGAGACTGTTGTGAAGGATAAAGATTTTTTAGTGGATTGCCAAAGGGAGTATAGCAGCAGGAAATATCTTATTACAGGAATTTCAATGCAAGAAAAACAAAAGGGGAAGCATATTTCATATGACACCACCCATAGTGCTTTTATATACACAATCGGAGGAGAAGCACTGATACATTTCAATGACCAAATATTTCATGCTACAGCGGATGTGGTGATTCATGGGGCAAAAAATCAGAAAGTTTCCTTTGATGTAATTTCCAAAGAATCCTTTATACATTTAAATGTATACTATGATCCCGAAGTTCCCTGGTATGGATACAGTGATATTATGAATTCGGTATATAAAATTTCAAATTTCGGGCAGGATATTTCGGAACAACTGTTGTCTAAGCTGAAAGCAAGTGTGGAAAGATCAAGTTTTGATGATCAATTGCATAATAATATAATAGCTAAACAACTTATACTCAGCTCTTTTGGGTATTCTATGATAAACAGAGAGATTTTACAGATTGAAAATGCTGTAGAACTTATGGAAAAAAACTATAATCACAGCTTAAAGCTTGAAGATTTGGAAGGTGTAGCAAAGATGAATAAATCACATTTTTCATATACTTTTAACAAGATATATAATATAAGGCCTATTGACTATTTGATCGGGTTGCGTCTTAGAAAGGCTGTAAATCTTTTGCTGACAGGAATGTCGGTTACGGATACCGCTATCAGTGTAGGGTATCAGGATCCATTATATTTCAGCAGATTATATAAAAAATATTTTGGTATTCCACCAAGTCAAACCTTAAAAAATAGTAAAGAAAATACTCTATTATCGAATACATAAATAATAAAGACATTTATTTATTTTAGGTTTTATGATATAATCTCTACAATACATTGTTGAAAATGTGAATAAAATCAAGGGATTTGTTCTTAAGAAAAAGTATATAACTAAAAATTTTTTTAGTTAAAACGGTATTCACAAAAATTTTAAAACAAGTTAATACGGTAAGTTTTATTAAGCCTAAATAAGACTTACTAATTATTATGTATGCCTTGATTCTGCTAATAGAGAATCAGAACGTATTTATCGGCATATAAAAATATCATGGAGGAATTTTGATGTACAGTTTTACAGTAAACGGGAAAGTGGTTGAAACTGAAAAAGAAGTGTCACTGTTAAGATTTTTGCGTGACGATTTAAAGCTCAAATCTATAAAGGACGGATGTAGTCAGGGTGCATGCGGTACTTGTACGATTATAATCGACGGCAAGGCAACAAGAGCATGTGTTATGACCACCAAAAGAGCTGAAGGTATGAATATAGTTTCAGTTGAAGGATTAAGTGATTTTGAAAAAGAGGCATTTGTATATGCATTCGGTTCAAAGGGTGCTGTACAGTGTGGATTCTGTATTCCGGGTATGGTAATGTCAGGTAAAGCTCTTATTGACAGAAACCCGAATCCTACAGAGGATGATATCAAAGAAGCTATAAAGGGAAATATCTGTAGATGTACAGGATACAAAAAGATCATTGAGGCGATTGAACTTGTGGCTCAGATAATGAGGGGCGATAAGAAGATCGATGAAGAACTTGAAAAAGGTGATGACTTCGGTGTAGGTTCAAATGCTTTCAGAATTGATGTAAGAGACAAGGTTCTTGGTATAGGTGAGTATGTTGATGATATGGAACTTGAGAATATGCTCCATGTTTCAGCAGTAAGAACAAAATATCCAAGAGCAAGAGTACTTGATATTGATGCTTCAGAGGCACTGGCGCTTGAAGGTGTCGTTGCGGTATTGACAGCAGAAGATGTTCCAAACAATAAGGTAGGACATATTCAGCAGGACTGGGATGTAATGATTGCCAAAGGTGATATAACAAGATGTATGGGTGATGCTATTTGCCTGGTAGTAGCTGAGAGCGAGGAAATACTTAAAAAAGCAAAGACTCTCGTAAAGGTTGAATATGAAGTTTTAGAGCCTGTAAGAAATATACAGGAAGCAATGGCTGAGGATGCACCTAAGGTTCATCCAAACGGCAATCTGTGTCAATCACGTCATGTTACAAGAGGTGATGCAAAGACTGCTATTGCCAGTTCAAAATATACAGTTACAGAGACTTTTGATACACCTTTCACGGAGCATGCATTCCTTGAGCCTGAGTGTGCAATAGCAATGCCTTATAAGGATGGTGTAAAAATTTTCAGTACAGACCAGAGTATATATGATACCAGAAAAGAAGTTGCTATAATGTTCGGTTGGGATCTTGAGAAGGTAGTTGTAGAAAATAAGTATGTAGGTGGCGGATTCGGTGGAAAAGAAGATGTTTCAACTCAGCACATAGCCGCACTATGTGCATATAAGCTTGGTAGAACTGTAAAGGCTAAGTTCTCAAGAGATGAATCACTTGCATTCCATCCAAAGCGTCATGCAATGCATGGTACATTTACTCTCGGATGTGATGAAAACGGTATATTTACAGGACTTGATTGTGATATCTATTTTGATACAGGTGCATATGCATCTCTTTGCGGACCTGTACTTGAGCGTGCTTGTACTCACTCTGTAGGACCATACTGCTATCAAAATACCGATATAAGAGGATATGGATATTATACCAACAATCCACCTGCAGGTGCATTTAGAGGATTCGGTGTATGTCAAAGTGAGTTTGCGCTTGAATCAATCATTGATTTGCTTGCAGAGAAGGTAGGCATATCACCTTGGGAAATCAGATACAGAAATGCTATAGAGCCTGGCAAGGTATTGCCTAACGGTCAGATTGCAGACTGTTCAACAGCTCTTAAAGAGACTTTGGAGGCTGTAAAGGAAGCTTATGATGCAAACTATCCAAATGTAGGTTTGGCTTGTGCTATGAAGAATGCCGGTGTAGGTGTAGGTCTTCCTGATAAAGGACGTGCAAAGCTTGTTGTAAATAACGGAATTATAGAAATATATTGCGGTGCTTCAGATATAGGTCAGGGTTGTGCTACAGTATTTGTGCAGATGGCAGCTGAGACTTTGAACCTTCCTAAGTCAAAGTTCGTAAATATGGGTTGTAACTCAGAGCTTGCTCCGGATTCAGGAACAACTTCAGGTTCAAGACAGACACTTATAAGTGGTGAGGCTATCAGACTTGTTTCACTTGAGCTTAAGAAGGAGCTTGATGAAGTGGGAGGAGATTTGAATAAGCTTAACGGCAGAAGTTACTTTGCCGAGTACTTTGAGCCTACAGATAAGCTCGGTGCAGATGTTCCGTTCCCTAAGTCACATATTGCATACGGCTATGCGACACATCTTGTAATTCTTGATGATGACGGCAAGGTTAAGACAGTTTATGCCGCTCATGACTCAGGTAAGGTTGTTAACCCTATTGCAATACAAGGTCAGATAGAGGGTGGAGTGCTTATGTCACTCGGATACGCTCTTACCGAGGACTTTAAGCTTCAGGATTGTGTGGTTAAATCAAAGTATGGTACTCTTGGACTTATGAGAGCTACAGATATACCTGAGATTCATGCAATATATGTTGAAAAAGATGAGTTACTCGGAGTAGCTTACGGATCAAAGGGTATCGGTGAGATTGCAACAATTCCTACCGCTCCTGCCGTACAGAATGCGTACTATAAGAGAGACGGTAAATTAAGACCGAAATTACCTATGGATGACACATTCTATACAAATAAAAAGAAAAGATAAATGACTTTTACATATCGGGATCGGTTTCTACCGGTCCCGATATTTTTTTATTAAAAATATAGTACATTAAATGGAATTGAGGCGGAAGTGAATATACCGGTGTTGAAAAATCCCGCAATATTTTAGTATAATATAAATATAAAATATATCAGATAGGAAGAAATATGAAAAAGAGAGTAGTTATTTTTGGAGATTCAAATACCTGGGGGTATGATGCTGCTACAGGTGGGAGATTTAATGAAGAGATAAGATGGCCTATGGTGGCGGCAAAGCTGCTTGGTAATGAATATAGAATAATGGAAGAGGGGCTTTGCGGAAGGACCACCTGTCTTGACGATCCTTTTAATGAGGGGTTGTCGGGCCTGTCATATATTTTGCCATGTTTACAGAGTCATTCTCCTCTTGATATGCTTGTGATAATGCTCGGTACAAATGATTGTAAAGAGAGATTTTCACTTACAGCCGCCAATATTGCACTGGGTATGAGAAGACTTGTAAAAAAGGCTCTTGAAGCCGAGGTTTGGAGAGATAAACCGAATATACTTATAATAGCTCCGGGACCGATATTAAAGGAATGTGAACTGTCGCCTGTAGGTAAAAATATGGGTATTTGCTCAGATAAATCATATGAGATAGCAAAAGAATACAAGCTTGTGGCAGAAGAACTTGGAGTAGGATTTTTTGACTCGGATAAATATGTGGTTATGAATGATATCGACTTTATGCATCTGACAGCGGACTCACATATAGCACTGGCAAAGGAAGTGAGTGAAATTATAAAGAACAGTTTGGAAAGTAAAGAATTGAAGGCATAGTATGACTTTAACCCAATTAAAATATATTATAGAGGTGGCAAATGCAGGCTCTATAAATAAGGCGGCGGGAAATCTTTTTATTACGCAGCCAAGTCTTTCATCCGCCATTGCGGAGTTGGAAACGGAAATAGGTGTAAAACTTTTTTCAAGAAATAACAGAGGAATATTCCTTACACCCGAGGGCAGTGAGTTTGTAGGATATGCAAGACAGGTGGTGGAGCAGTTTGATTTGATTGAGGCAAAATATATTTCAAGGCCCAAGCTGAAAAAGAAATTCAGTGTATCAATGCAGCATTATACCTTTGCAGTCAGTGCCTTTGTAAATCTTGTAAAGCAGTTCGGTATGGATGAATATGAGTTTGCAGTGCATGAAACTAAAACCTATGATGTTATCAATGATGTAAAGACCTTTAAAAGTGAAATAGGAATATTATATATAAATGATTTTAATAAAAATATTTTAACCAAGCTTTTTAAGGAATCAAATCTGATATTTAAGCCTCTGATGGAGTGCAGTATTTATGTTTACTTATATAAAAATCATCCATTAGCAGGCAAGGGAAAGATAAAAATGGAGGAACTTATGGACTATCCATGCCTGTCATTTGAACAGGGAGAGTACAATTCCTTTTATTTTGCGGAAGAGGTATTGTCTACTTATGATTATCATAAGCTTATTAAGGCAAATGACAGAGCCACCTTGTTAAATCTGATGGTGGGCTTAAACGGATACACACTTTGTTCGGGTATAATATGTGAAGAATTAAACGGTGATGAGTATATGGCAATAAAGCTTGATTCGGATGAGAAAATGACCATAGGTTATATAATGCGAAAGGATATTTCCATCAGCGAACTTGGCAAAAAATATCTGGAAGAGATGTCTAAGTTTCAGGATAAAGTATTGGAATAGCTTCCTGTATAATTCAAAGTGTAGAAAGTAAATGATTTTACAAAAATAGATACCTAAGTTAAACTGTCATTGCTGACCGGCCAGTTAGCAAATGAGCAGAATAAGGAAGGTATCTACAAATGAATTCTACACAAAATAAGAAGATTGAACAAGTAAAAGAAACAACAATGATTGTCGGCATTGATGTTGGCAGTGAAAAGCATTATTTCAGAGCTTTTAGCTGGAGAGGCATCGAACTTACCGGAAAGCCTGTAGCGTTTTCAAACTCTATGGAGGGATTCAACAGCTTTTACAATTCGGTTGTGGAACTGATGCAGAAAAATGAACTTAAAGAGGCACTGGTAGGAATAGAGCCAACCGGTCACTACTGGTTTGATCTTGGGCAGTTCATGGGTGAAAAGAACATAAAGTTTGTGATGGTAAATCCGCACCATGTGCATAAGACCAAAGAATTAGATGACAATAGTCCATCTAAAAATGACAGAAAAGAATCCTCGTGTTATTG
>GL890599.1 GCA_000209465.1 Lachnospiraceae oral taxon 107 str. F0167
ATCAGGGTTTCCCCCATTGTCCAATATTCCCCACTGCTGCCTCCCGTAGGAGTTTGGGCCGTGTCTCAGTCCCAATGTGGCCGTTCACCCTCTCAGGCCGGCTACCGATCGTCGCCTTGGTGAACCTCTACCTCACCAACTAGCTAATCGGACGCGGATCCATCTTATACCTATAAATATTTTACCCCTGCACCATGCGGTGCTGTGGTCTTATGCGGTGTTAGCGGAAATTTCTCTCCGTTATCCCCCTGTATAAGGCAGGTTATCCACGCGTTACTCACCCGTCCGCCACTAAGTCTACCTAAATTCCATCCGAAAACTTCCTTTAGGCAGCTTCGTTCGACTTGCATGTGTTAAGCACGCCGCCAGCGTTCATCCTGAGCCAGGATCAAACTCTCATATAAAAGTTTAATCTAGCCTTCTCGCTAGCTTGCATCTGTTTTCACAGATCTACTGTTTTTTTTAAGGTTGTTCTATCGCACTCGTTTCACTCGTACGAAGAACTCTCTTTTCACTAAGATATTAAACAAGCTTTCGCTCGTTTTCATCAAGTGAAAAATGCATCTGAAACTTCATCATATTTATATGTAACACCATCGTCTCGCTACGCTCGACGAGGTGCGCTATTTTTCTAAATTCAAGTTTCGCTTACGCTCACTTTCACTAAGAAAAATATGCGAAATATGCAGAATTTTCAGGGTTGTGTGTACTGTTTAATCTTAAATTATCAAGGTTCAACGCAGAAGGAGGGATTTGAACCCTCGCACCGCTATTAACAGCCTACTCCCTTTCCAGGGGAGCCCCTTCAACCACTTGGGTACTTCTGCTTGGTTACGAGTTATCCTTCTTCTGATATTACTTCCTGCTTTTGGGCAAAAAGTAAGCGGAGAGGGTGGGATTCGAACCCACGCGCCCTTGCGGACAAACGGTTTTCAAGACCGCCTCGTTATGACCACTTCGATACCTCTCCGTAACTGCCTAATTATAATATCGCACCAAGGGATTAATGTCAAGCATTTATTTTTATTTTTTTAGCATTTTTTTAAAGAAAAATTTAAACTCGAAAAAGCCTTGTATTTACAAGCTTTTACTATTATATTTGCGGCTATTAAAAAAATTGCGGATGGCAAATCCACCCGCAAATATCTTTATACAACTTTGATATTGAACTTCTTTGCCTCAACTTCGCTGTCTATTTCCTTTATATCGGCTCCAAGTGAAATCAGTTTTCCCTCAAAGTCCTCATATCCTCTTTTTATATATTTAATATCATCCACAGTGGTCTGACCTTCGGCAGCAAGACCTGCCAATACCAATGCTGCACCTGCCCTAAGATCCGGTGCTTTCAATGCCGCCCCTCTGAGTTTTTCCACACCGATAACCATAGCGGTATTACCCTCTACTTTTATATTGGTGCCCATTCTTGCAAGTTCATCCACATATTTAAATCTGTTTTCAAATATACTCTCTACCACAAGACTGCTTCCACCGGCAAGCGCCAATGCTGTAGTTATCTGTGGCTGCATATCTGTAGGGAAGCCCGGATATGGCAATGTCTTTATATTTGTAGCCTTTTGATTGTTTTTTGCAATAACTCTTATTGCATCATCAAACTCTACCACCTCACATCCCATTTCCATAAGCTTTGCACTTATAGCCTCCATATGTTTCGGTATAATATTTTTAACAGTAATATCTCCCTTTGTTATAGCCGCAGCACACATAAATGTTCCCGCTTCTATTTGATCGGGAATTATAGAGTACTGGCTTCCATGCAAAGTCTTTACTCCGTTTATTCTTATAACATCCGTTCCTGCACCCTTTATATCAGCTCCCATACTGTTTAAGAAATTAGCCACATCTACTATATGCGGTTCTTTAGCGGCATTTTCAATAAGAGTTCTACCCTCCGCCAATGACGCCGCCATCATAATATTTATAGTAGCTCCTACCGATACGGTATCAAGATAGATATCCGCCGCAACCAAATCTATAGCATGAGTCTTTACTCTGCCTGATTCAATTTCAATTTCAGCCCCCAACGCTTTAAAGCCTTTTAAATGTAAGTCTATAGGTCTTGAACCTATATTACAGCCTCCGGGTAATGCTACCTCCGCACTCTTATATTTGCCCAAAAGTGCCCCTATAAAATAGTATGACGCTCTGATTCTTCTTATAAACTCATCATCCACCAAAACATCTTTTACTGAAGATGCATTTATTTTTACACTATGTCTGTCAAGTCTTTCAACACTTGCACCTATTGCCTTGATTGCCTCAAGCATTACATTAATATCTTTTACATCAGGTAAATTCTCTATATAAACATCTTCATCTGTCATTATAGCTGCCGCCAAAATACCAAGTGCCGCATTCTTTGCTCCACCAATGGCAACCTCTCCCACCAATGGACTTCCACCATTCATTATATATTGAGCCATTTTTCTCCTCTATATAAAAATATATTTTTTTAACTTTATGTTAGGTTACTAAAATCTTAAGTTATTTCTTTCTTTTTTATTACGATTATAATTTTATCACATTACATTCCAAAGGTAAAGAAACAAGAAAAGTCATTTTGAGTACTATTGAATATACTTTGAGCTTCATTTATATCTATTTTCTGTATACTTGAGGTATTTATATCGTATATCGTGACAGTTTTAGAATCATAGCCTGTAAGAATTACCGGATTATTTATTGCTGTAAATGTAAATACAGGTTTTTTTATTGTCAGAAAATACATCGCTTCTTTCAATGTTATACCACGGAATCTTGTCAGCTCATTATTTTCCCAATAATTTACATATTCTCCTGCAGCCGAAGCCTCAAAATTTATATTTGATGCTGTATCCACCATAGCTCTTACATATATCATTATTCCATTTCTTCTGACAAATCCCATATCTGTGTATGCATCCTCAACTGCACGCACAGGATCGTCATAAATACCCTTCAGTTTTGAATTGATATAAACATAGTACATATTTTTCAAATATGATGTGTTTAATTCTATATCATACTCCAGATCACTTGCTTCTATTTCAAGGGTTTTAGAGTATGAAATCTCCCTATCTATTTTCTTTGTATAATCAATAACATAATTTTTGCCTCTGTAACTGTCTGCATATGAAGAAAGTCTGCTTTCACTTGCCACCGATTTACTGCTTATGATAGTGTCCTCACCAAGTCTTGTAAAATTCTCACCGTCATATTGATAAAGTTCTATATGCACACGATTTCCGCTTACATTGATATTGTCAATATATCTGCCATCATAAGTATATTCCTTTTGTAATTCCAAAAGATTATTATATATACATATTTTTTCAAAAATACTGCCTACCGACTTGCCGTTTACTGTATTTGAAATATCCTGTGACTGTATTGCCACAACCAAATCACTTCCTATATATCCTATAGGCAACATCACTTCATTTGCATTATCAAGCTGCTTATTCTCTCCGACAGCAAAATTATAGATATTAAGCCCGTCTCCGACATTCCATGAAAGCAAGCTTTTATCCTGACTTATAGAGTATTTTCCGGTTTCAAGATTTTCAGCAACCGTTACATAGCTTCCTGATGTGATATCAAGACCTACCACCTTGTCAAGGAGCTTTATATATAACATACCGCCATCACCCATATATGCCAGTTCATCTATGGATTCTTTCAAACTGGCAACATCAACATCGGTTTTTATAAATGCCAGTTTTGATACCTTTTTAGTATCTTCCATATATTTTAACAGGCAGACTCCTACCTCTCCTATATGAGAATCATCTAAATTATATCCATAATTGATAAAGTATAGTCCGTCTCCGAATTTTAGAGGCATAATATAATTATTTTTTCCACAGGAATATATCACATCCACATTTTCTTTCTTGCCATCCGATAAAAACAGTTTATTATCTGCAAGAAATGCTATTTTATCAACTTTGGCATTTGTTATTATCCTGCTTCCTCTATTGCCCATACCCAAATCAATTTTTTTATCTACCGTAAGCTTATTTAAAATCTTTTGATTCATAGTTCTGGTATAGTCAAGCATATAAAGTCTTTGTGCACCCGATTTGCAAATAAAGTTTTCTTCTATATTATAGGTTTTTCCGTATGCATCCGCTGTAAAGCTGAAATGTATCTCTCCGACTTTACCGTTATAATTTACCAGTGTTACTTCCTTCTCAGCCGGTGTAAGGCTCATACCATTGTAACTTATCATTTCAAAATCTGATTTTAATGTAACATATTCAAGCCCTCTGGAATTACCCGTTCCGTCACTCTCCAAATACACAGAATTATCCCTTGCGGTATTGCTGTCAAAATTATTATTTGAAAAGGTATTTGCCATATCTATCAGCTTCTTTAAAAACTCCGTATTACTCCTGATTATTCTGCTGTAATAATGATATGTCTTTCCATTTGTATATAATTTCAACTCCAGAGAGTATTCTTTATTTTCTTCCATCAAGCTTGAGAGGTGAAGGTCTATTATATCACTTTCCACCTTTGTTCTTTCTCCACTTTCCACAAGCTCATTGGTATCAAATTTTCTTATACTATAATCAAAATCTTCTATCTCCGAGATATCTGCGTCCACGATACGAAACTTCATACTGAAATCATCAAGTACAAGTGAGAGTATATTATCAGATACCGCCGCATCCATCTCATTGCTGTAGCCATACATTTTGTTGATATAGTAATCATCAAGTACATTATACAACTTAGGTATATTTAAATCACTTCCTTCTATATCACCGCCTATGGTTTCATTTTTTTCTTTACCCAAAAATGAATACAACAAAAAGCCTATTACCGCCAATAGGAATACAAACACAAATATAATATATCTAAACTTTTTAGCTCTCATAAATAATCCTTATTTTCACATATCCTTTATAGTCTTTACTATATTCTTTTGACTACAACATTGTATTATACTATATTTTTATGCTTAACATCAACATATACTATAAAGTCGCTGCTGTCGGTATTTATCGGATATTTATCTTGTCTTGCTTTTTAGCAATACTTGTTACCTGTTTTCACATAATTGTATTGCTTTTTTATATGGAAATGATTATAATTTTAGATATATTTATATACATTGGTTAATTAGATAACATTAGCTTTTTAAGCATCATCCTAAACTGTTATGTTTAAAAACAGAATTTTATTATATTACTTGGAGGAATTATGAAGGAACAAACTGTAGACAGACGTGTAAGGAAAACAAAATCTCAACTTAGAAGTTGTCTGAGCATTCTGCTTGAAACAAAAAAAATCCAAAATATCACTGTAAAAGAGTTGGCACAGATGGCTGATATAAATCGTGGAACCTTTTACCTGCATTATAAAGATGTGTATGACTTACTTGAACATATTCAAAAAGATCTTTTGACTGATTTTGAAGCCATACTTACAAATATAGCTCCTGAAACTGACAATTTGCTTCCATTCGTTGAAGCTCTGTTTGATTTTATATACCAAAACAGAGATATGTCTAAGATATTTTTACATGATGATTTGGATGCCGGCTTTTCAACCGAAATCAGAAATAAATTGAGAGAATGTGTATTCAATAAATATAAGACATTTATAAAGCAAAAAAATATGCCTTATTTTGAATTATACTATGATTTTATACTTTCAGGAACTCTCGGACTTTTGGTAAGATGGGTAAACAGTGAATTTGAAATGTCACCTCATGAGCTTTCTCTTCTCACAATCTCATTTATCAAATCGGGACTTACAAATATAATAGAATAATACCGGTAAAAGGGGACTATGAACTTATGTGCATAGCCCCTTTTTATATTAAACTTCTTCTTCAAAATGCTTTCTTGCAAAATCCATATCCTGCACTATTTCCATTATTCCAAGATATTTTTTGTTTTTATCTCTGACAGCCATATATTTTACCAGCATATCCTTATTGTTTTTCTTTACCCATATAGAGACTTCATCTCTGCTTCCGTTTTTAAATCCTGAGATAATTTCTCTAACCATAGGCTCTATCTTCGGAGGATGACAGGAGAAAACATCTCTGTCAATTGCCATAAGAGGTCTTTTAAATGCCTTTGGAGAATCATTATCATTAAAGAAACGATTGATATCATTCTCATCCACAAATGTGATTTCCATAGGCATTGTATCCAATACAGCTATAAGCTGCTCCTTTGTGAAATGACCACCGGGAAGTACTATCTCTCCGTCAATATCATCAAATACTCTTTTTACACTTTCAGCCTTATCAAAGCTTTCAGGTATTACATCCAGGCAATTTTCATAGCCCTTGCTGTCAATGTAGATATTTATCCAGTCTTCATCAGAAAAATTCACAGTACATATCGGAAATAAAATATTTTCCTCTTTATAAATCATCTCCTGCATACGACTTAGTACAGCCTTTATATCAACTGTCCACTGTTCATCTTCTTTTTCTATTCCCGCCAATCTGCCAAGTTCATCTCTTATTTCATCATCTACAGACCACATAACTGTAGACGGACCTGAAACATTATATTTTGTCTTTAAAAGAGGATATAAAAGATCTCCCTTTTTTGCATAATGTGTGGAAACCTCTCTTATTTTTAAAAGCAATTTTCTGTCCACCTCATTATTTTCAAGTTTTTCCAAAAACTCACTCACATATCTGTCGAGATTTTTATTCTCCTTGGTAAAGGTATATAGAGGATGTCCCTTTGTTTCCACAAGTTTCTTAGTATCTTCCGAATCGGCGGAATCTGCCATACTTACAGTATTATTTATTTCTGTTTCATTGCTTGTTGCACCATGAAAGAGAGCTGAATGGATATCACATAATCTTTGTACTTCTTGATAGGGAACTCCTGATTCCATCAATGATTGCTCCGCCTTCATAATCTCACTCGCATCTACAGACTCAAACTTTTCTCTAAAGTCTTTTTGAACCGACTCCAATGCCTCACCCTTTGATAATCTTATCAAATACTGCTTTAATAATTCGGTATTTTCCTCACCGGTATCAGTATTTTTTATATCCTCAGAGATATCAGTTATTTTTTTTTATCTTCAGCTATCTCATATCCATGCTCTTTGAAAACTTCCTTGATTTTATCAAGTGGTATCTTCTTCATTTCAGAGCCTTTATTTATTGTAATAATTCTACCCATTGAATTTAACATAGCGGGATTTTTTATATCCGCAAAGCCAAGTCCTGCAAATATTTCAATAAAGTCCGGATATTCCTTTGCCAACTCATAAACCGGTTTATTTAAATCAAGTATCTTACTCATATTCTTCTCCTTTTTTCCCCATCTAAGTTAGTACATCCTAATTATAATATTCCCCAAACACTTTTTCAGTAGCATTTGTTACAAACAAAATATTTTTTCATCACATAAAAAAGGACCGGCAAAATTGCCAAGTCCTCTGATAATTATTCCGCATCTATACCGTACATATTGCAAAGCGCAGCCAATCCACCCTGATATCCGCTGCCTATTGCATTGAATTTCCACTCATCCGCATTTTTATATAATTCACCGAAAACAACTGCTGTTTCAATAGAGAAATCCTCACCAAGATCATATCTTAGCAGCTCCTCACCCGTGTTTTCGTCAAATATTCTAACAAAGGCATTTGAAACCTGACCGAAATTCTGTCTTCTTGCTTCAGCTTCATAAATAGTAACTGTAAATGCAATCTTTGTAATCTCTGCAGGAATTTTTGATAAGTCTATTTTAATCTGCTCATCATCTCCGTCTCCTGCACCTGTAAGATTATCTCCAAGATGAGATACAGCACCTGATTGATGGTTTAAATTTCCAAAAAATACGAAATCATTCTGGCTTGATACCTTACCTGAGTCTGTAAGGCAAAATGCAGCAGCATCAAGGTCAAAATCAGAACCTGTATCATAGGCATTTGTATCCCATCCAAGTCCTACCACTACATTCTTTAATCCCGGGTTACCCTTTGTAAGGCTGACTTTCTGTCCCTTTTTTAAACTAATCGGCATATTATCCTCCTAATATATTGATAAATTATTTACCAAACTTATTTATTTCAATAATATATCAATTAATCTAATTTTTCAATCAGCTGCTATATAATTTAATATTTTATTATACTATTCTTGCACCGAAAGGCATAAGTGAAAGTTTTGCAAGCTTAAAAAACTGCAATCCGAAAGGAATACCTATTATTGTAACGCAAAGTATTAATCCGGCAATCAAATCTCCTATTGCCATCCATACCCCAAAGAAAATCAGCCAGATGATATTTACAATAAAGCTTCCGGCTCCTCCACCATAGACAACATCCCTCCCAAACGGACAAAATGCCAGACCTGCGATTTTAAAGCATTGAAGCCCGAAAGGTATTCCTATAACGGTTATGCATAATATCACTCCTGCCAACAGCCATGCCAATCCACAGATAAAACCTCCAAAAATCAGCCACAATATGTTCCCTAAAAGACTCATAAGTCAACTCCTCATTTCCGGATTAAACCATCTTTTAACCCCTTTAAATACTTATATCATAATAGCCTATTTTAGATTATCTAACAAGTTTTTTCGGATTTTAAGCTATTATTATTCGTATTTTCCCAAAAAGCTCTTTGCATAGTCTCTCATCTCCTGTACGACTTCCTTTGGCGAAACTATTTCCACATCTTTTCCAAGGCTGAAAATCCATCCAAAAAACTGCAGACTGACATTTATATCCACCATAAGCTCACTATGAGTTTCATCCACCTTCCTAAAAAGTGTATCTTTCCCGAATCTGTCTATAAATACTCCACACATATGATTTGCAAATCTTATACATACCTTTGACTTATCTCCATGATACATACCGAAGGTCGCCTTGGAATATTTTGCCATATCGAAGTTTTTAAACTCATCCTTTCCGGCTCTATCCTCATTCTCCACCTCAATATACATCATCTTGTCCACTCTGTAATGCTTTATCCTGTGGTCCCAATCATCAAATGCAATCATATAGTAGTTTTCATCATCCCAAAGTAATGCCCATGGACTTACTACAAAATAAATTCCTCCATGTCTTTCCACCAGTTTTTTATTTATATCCCATTTATAATATTTAAACTTTATCTTTTTATTTTGATTGATTGCAGTATGTATATCGTCCACATTATAATATACACTCTCGTTCATCGTCTTTACACGATCATTTATAACCACCTGTCTTTGTAGCTGTTTTGCCTGATGTTCGCTTACAAAGTTCTTTACCTTTGATATCAATTTTTTTGACTTTTTCTGTGTTATAAATTTTGCAGACTGCACCGCATCAATCAAAAGCTTGACCTCAGCCAGCTCAAACTCTCTACTCGCTATATTATAAAAGGTTTCCCTACCCCTTTGCTCTTTTATCACCTCCATGCCGAAATTTGCCATATCCTTAAAATCTTCATAGATACTTTTTCTTTCAGCGCTCACTCCGTATTTTTCCAATTCCTCAATTATCTGAGGCATGGTCAGGCTATGCTCATCATCTGTTTTTTCAGACATTATTTTCATAAGATATGTAAATTTAAACTTTTGATTGCTCCCTCTTGGCATAACACTCCTTTTTTTTATGCATTTACAATTATTTTATCCATAATCTCCCCAATAGGAGCATTTATAAACAGCTCGGCATTTACAGCTCTTCCCGTATCGGACTTGTTGATTACTACAAGATGTTTTCCCCTAAAATAATCTATAAAACCTGCTGCCGGATATACCACCAAAGATGTTCCTCCAATAATAAGCGTATCTGCTGATGATATAGCTTTTACAGCCCCTTCAATAGTAAATGAATCAAGTCCCTCCTCATAAAGTACCACATCGGGTTTTATTTTTCCTCCACATTCACAAATGGGAATTCCCACGCTTTCTTTCACAAATTTCGCATCATAGAACTTATGACATTTCATACAATAGTTTCTATGTATGCTTCCATGCAGTTCATATACCGTTTTACTGCCGGCAGCCTGATGAAGTCCGTCTATATTCTGAGTCACCACCGCTTTTAATCTTCCCGCCTTTTCAAGTTCTGCAAGCTTAATATGAGCCGCATTCGGTTTCGCATCAAGACAGATCATTTTCTCCTTATAAAATTCATAGAAAACTTCGGGGTATCTCATAAAAAAGCTGTGACTTACTATCTGCTCAGGTGAATACTTATATTCTTGATGATAAAGTCCGTCTGCACTTCTAAAATCAGGTATACCGCTTTCTGTAGACACTCCTGCACCGCCAAAAAACACAATATTTTTGCTGTCATCTATAATTTTTTGTAGTTCATCTGTTTCCCTTTCATACATATGAATACCCCTTTCTTTAAATATACATTTATTATCTGATGATATTTTAATACAGTTTTCATAATCTTTAAAGTCTTTAAAATTTGGCGGGAATGTTATATTACATAGCTCTGCTTACAGCTCAATATTTATGACAATTAAATTCTTCAAGCTTATAAGGATTTTTTAGTAATCACTTTTCGGTGAATATTTTGTAGCTGATGATTTATGGTATATAAATTTATTATACCATAAGGTATTATCTAAATAGTGCATATATTCTAAAGTTTATTTATTATATTTTTGTATATTATCTTCTTATCTATTGAATACTTTTTGCTTTCTCCACGGAAAAGTATTCAATTGATAATATATTTTAAAAATCACATGCTGTAGTATATGGGTAAATAAATAGATTGTTATCCGGCAATAAATAAAAGAAAGGAGATATTGTTAAAAACCGGAACACTATTTTAGAACTTAAAAATTTATTATATTAAGGAGAAAGTAAAATGAAAAAAATTATTTCGATTCTTATTGTTATGATGCTGTCTTTATCAATTATAGCATGTGGCGGATCCGGCAGAGCGGATGATGCCCTATCAGGAAAGTATATCGCGGTAACAGGTACTTCCTTTGGAACAACACTCTCAGGCAGCGAAATGGAAGGCTTTACACTGGAACTAAAAAGTAAAGGTAAGGCAACAATAACCATAGATGACGAAACCATTAATGGAAAGTGGGTTAATGATGACGATACTGTCACAATTACAGTTGAAAAAACAGATATCGTAGGAGAACTGGGGGAAGATACCATAATTTTCAAAGATTTTTTAAAGGAGGAAGTCGGAGTTTCATTGGATATAACCTTTGCCAAGGAAGGAACAGATGCTGCAAAACCTGAAAATTTCCTTCCTGAAGAAGAAAAGGCATTGCTCGGTGACTGGGTTGGTGCCTCAGTAACCGATGTAATGGGTGATGATGCTTCAAGTGAGGTATCTCCAAGTGCAATTACAGCCACTCTAAATCCGGATCACAGCTCTATTATAAGCTTTGACGGCACAGAAATTGCAACACCTCAGTGGAGCTATATTTCCGAGACTGTTTTATTTGAAGGTGATGTTGCCGACGGTGCAAGCCTTTATGGTGAATACAAGGACGACCAATTTATAATCACTTACACCGGAAATGATTTTTATTATAACTTTACAATGGAAAGTGCTGCGAAGTAAATATAAATTCTCATGCATTGAAATAGACAATAAAAAATGATAAAATCCTAGTTAGTTTATGCTAACCATTATAGCTTCAAGCTATATTACTTTTGAACGGAGATTTGTCTATGAGCATGGATTTAAAACAAATTATGGATGAATATGCACAGTTGCCCTTTTCCTTAGGCCCGGTTCGCTGTATTTGTACACCACCGGGCCATATTGTTGATGGTTATCGTACTTATCTGTCAGCGTTTATTATTCCTTTTCAGGGAAATGCCCAATTGTGTATGAGTGAAAACAGTTATGAACTTCAATCGGGAAAGGTTATTCACGGGTGTCCGGGTAAGTGGCTGACCGCCAAAAACAAAGAAAATTCACCTTTTAAATTCTTTACACTTTACTATAAATATGGTGGACATGATTCAAGCTATATGCACTGTCCTTACGAACTTAAAATTAATTTTACACCTAAACTTTTTTCTCTATTACAACAATTAGCAAATTTCTGGAAAACACCTGATACAAAATTGTCATTGGAAATGAAGACCCTGTCCTATTCGGCACTTTCGGAAATATTTTTATGTGCAAAGAGTATGGAAAAAATTGATAATCATAGTGTCATAGAGGATGCAAAAAAATATATTGAACATCATTATATGCAACCCCAAACATTATCCGATCTTGGGCATAAATACAATATGAGCGGAAAATATTTTTCCGAAATATTTAAAAAATATACAGGAATTGCTCCAATCGACTATTTGATTTCCTGTAGATTAAAACAATCCAGGAGATTACTTGAAAACACAGAATGCAGTATAAAGGAAATAGGAAAAAGCGTCGGCTATGAAGATCCTCTTTATTTCAGCAGACAGTTTAGCAGACATTATGGTATTTCTCCAAGTAAATTCCGACAAAAATCTATAATAATTATGTAACAGGAAATCCTCCATATTATTTTTAGGAAATATGCGATTTATTATATTGTTTTTTTTGATATATTTTTATTTAAAAAATGATATAGATGATTATTTTACTTTGGATTGGAGGAACTATGAAGAAAGTTTTATGTTTTTTGTTTTCATTTATATTAATCACAACACTTTTATACGCCTGTGCAAGTAATTCTACTAAAGAAAGTGTTAATGATACTACAGAAAGTGTAACTACACAAACAAGTGAAGCCGGTACTTCTGCTTCTATTGCCGAATCTAAAGCTAACACATCATGGCCAAGAACTATAACAGATGCCACCGGACATGAGGTTATTTTAGAAGCTGAACCCAAACGAATTTCTATGCTGCATACATATCCTTTAGAATATTTTCTTGCCCTAGGTGTAAAACCTACTGCAACAGCACATTTCAATCAATTGGGAGAAGCTTCTGCTTTAAGCGAATCCGAGCTGTACAGTCCTTATGCAAAAGATCTTGATATGATTGACCTTGGTAGTGCATTGGAGATTAATTTGGAGGCTGTTCTTGAATCTAAGCCTGACCTGATAGTAACTTTTGCAGGACAGAAAGGAATTGATACTATATATGACCAACTGGTCGAAATTGCTCCGGTAATACTTATTGACTATAAAGCAAGCTGGCAGGATCAACTAAAGTTTATAGCGGAATTCTTAGGTAAGGAAAATGAGGTAGACAATATCGTATCAGAGGTTGAAGGTAAGATAGCTGATGCTAATAAAGTTATTGAAAAAAATCCGGAAAGAACTTTTGCTATATTCCGTACAGACGGAAAAAGTTTTATTGCTCTTGGAGGAGCAGCTTATTATAATACATTCAAACTTACAAAACCCGAAAATTTCCCGGCTGAAAGTATGTCTCTTGAGGCCGTTGCAGATATGAATCCCTATTATATAGTATTTCAGCATAATCAAAAATCCGCTTCCGCTTTTGTAGAGAGTATGCAATCATCACCGGTATGGAATTCACTCGATGCTGTACAAAATAATCGTGTATATTATTTTGATGAAAATATGAATACTTTCGGACCGTTAACAATGAGCCTTGCGGCACAAAAGCTGACAGAAATATATAATAAGCAATAATAGCTTTAATCAATATTGTGGGAAGGGCAGATACACCTGCCCTTCTTGCAATTTGTATTTATATTTTACATCAGGAAATTGGAGCCCACATGTTTAAGAATTATAAAAAAGACCATATAAAAGTACAATCCTACAGGATATACTTAATTTTTATTGTTTTTGTACTATTACTTTTTATTTCTGTATTTTCTATAAGCTGCGGTGTTTCTGAAATATCTTTTTCAACTACACTTGATGCTTTTTTTAATTTTAATCCTTCCAATAAGGATCATTTGATAATTTTAAGTATTCGACTGCCACGTGTTATTGCAGCTATACTTATCGGTTCATCTCTTGCTATATCAGGTGCAATAATGCAGGGTATTACAAGGAATTCTCTGGCAGACTCCGGACTTATGGGGATAAATTCAGGTGCAGGGTTTGCTTTGGCACTTTGCTTTGTTTTTTTTCCTTCAATCTCATATCTTCAGACTGTTCTTATTTGTTTTATCGGTGCAACAATGGGGGCATTTATGGTTATGGGTATTTCTTCACTTCAATTTGGTGGTAATTCTTCTACTCACCTTGTATTGGCAGGAGCTGCCGTAAGTATGCTTCTTACAGCATTAAGCCAGGGACTTTCACTTTATTTTGATATTTCAAAAGATATTATGTTTTGGGCTGTTGGAGGAGTTTGTGCCGCTTCAAATGAGCAGGTTCTTATTATGTTACCTTTTATACTGCCTGCAACAATGCTTGCCATGCTTTTATCAAAACATATTTCCATATTAAGTCTTGGAGAAGAGGCTGCTAAAGGTTTGGGTGCAAATACAAATCTTATCCATATTTTGAGCTCTGTTACCGTGGTAGTACTTGCCGGAATTTCAGTATCGGTTGTAGGAAATGTAGGATTTATCGGCTTAATAATCCCTCATATTGCCATGTTTTTTGTAGGGGCTGATTACAAATGGATTATACCTATCGGGGCTTTGCTTGGAAGCCTCTTGATGGTTATTGCAGATTTAATGGCTCGCACTATAAAACCGCCTGCCGAAACACCTATAGGCGCATTGATAGCAGTAATAGGTGTTCCAATATTTTTGTACTTATCACGCAAACAGGAAAGAAGGTAGTAATGACATCTGAAATAATAATTAAATATAAAAAATATATTTATTATAGAAATATATCTATAATTATTGTCACATCCGCTTTAATGATTATTTGCTTTTTAATCAGTTTAAACACAGGTTATTCAAAACTTTCAGTAAGGGAAATATTTTATATAATGCTTGGCAAAGGAAGCCAAAATCAAAAACTTATACTGTTTCAATACAGACTACCACGAATCATTATATCTGCTCTTATAGGAGCAGGACTTTCTCTTTCAGGATGTATTATTCAGGGAATATCCGGAAATCCATTATCCGATCCCGGGCTTTTAGGAATAAACTCCGGTGCAGGACTTATGGTTATATTATATGCTTTATTGTCAGGTGTAAGTGGAACTTTCTCTATTTTCCTACTTCCATTTTTAGCACTGGTCGGTGCCGGAGTTGCTGCAATTACAGTATACTTGTTGGCATATAAAAAGCATGAAGGAATATCAAATTCAAGATTAATTTTAACGGGTATAGCCGTTCAATCAGGACTTTTTGCCTTGACAGTATTATTAATAGTAACTTTAGATGATATGAAGTTCAGTATTGTTGCAGGATGGCAGGCCGGGCAAATTTGGGGTGCAAATTGGAGTTATGTTTTGGTACTTCTGTTATGGATGTCTATACTTATACCATTTGTTATATTAAAATCTAAAACCCTGGATATATTAATTATAGGTGATGAAATTGCAACTTCCTTGGGTGTAAATGTAGAAAAAGAAAGACGTAAATTACTTGCAGTTTCTGTCATGCTTTCTGCCTGCTGTGTGGCTGTGGGTGGAAATATAAGTTTTGTAGGTTTGATTTCACCACATTTGTCAAGAAGATTGGTAGGTTCAAAAAATCATATATTATTACCTGTCTCTGTGCTTATCGGAGCTGTTTTGGTTTGTATGGCAGATACAATAGGTAGAACTGTTATACAGCCTTCATCAATACCTACAGGAATCATGGTTGCAATTATAGGTGCTCCATATTTTATCTACTTATTAACAAGAAAAAATATTTCGTCATAGGAGATTAAAATGAATAGATTATCAGCAAACAATCTTACCATTGCCTATGACAAAAATATAATAATTAATAATTTGGAGATAGATATTCCCGAAGGAAAAATTACATCCATTATAGGTCCAAACGGTTGTGGAAAATCAACTCTTTTAAAGGCTGTCGGTAGAATCCTTAAACCGGAAAGAGGATCTGTCTATCTGGATGGAATAGATATTTATACTTTAAATACAAAAGAAGTAGCCAAAAAGATGTCCATTTTACCGCAATCCCCAAAGGCTCCTTCAGGTATAACTGTAGGTGAATTGGTTTCCTATGGGCGTTTCCCTCATCAGCACGGTTTAAAAAAACTTACAGTTGAAGATAAAAAAATAATACAGTGGGCAATGGATATTACAAAGCTTTCAGAATATGAAGTTACTTTGGTTGACAATCTTTCAGGCGGGCAAAGACAACGTGTATGGATAGCTATGGCACTTGCACAGCAAACAGATATTATATTATTAGATGAACCCACAACCTATCTGGATCTTGCATATCAGCTTGAAATCTTGGAACTTCTCTATCGTCTTAATAAAGAACAGGGCTGTACAATTGCAATGGTACTACATGATCTAAATCTGGCATCAAGGTTTTCAGACTATATTATTGCAATGCGTTCGGGGAAAATCATTGAATACGGTACTCCTGATGAGGTTATATGCGAAGATGTGTTAAAAAAGACATTTAATATAAATGCTGATATTATAAAAGATTCCACGAGTAAAAAACCTATATGTATATCCTATGATCTGATTCGGGAATAAATGTTCTCTGCGGGAATCGAACCCACAATTACAGCTTAGGAGGCTATCGTTATATCCATTTAACTAAGAGAACTTGTGTTGATTATAACAAAAGGAGTATACAACAAATACTTTCTTCTTTCAAGCTGTTTTTAGGTCTTGATGCGAATATACAATATCTGTGTTTTTAAACCCTGACTTTTCTATTGATTTTAAGTTTTTCCACAAAGTTTTTTACAGAATCTGTATCCTAGGATACGGATTTTAAAATATAATAAATGTATAATTTACATAAAGATATATATGGCGAAAACAATTTATATTCTCCGGTATATTCTTATTTATAAGTAATTATTTTAATAACAATATGTGTAAAACATTATCAATAAGGAGGTATATATGATTACATCAAAAATGACATTGGCAGAAGTTGTTAAACAATATCCGCAAACTATTCCATACTTAAATGATTTGCATTTGGACTATTGCTGTGGAGGACATTTACCTATGGATGAGTCACTTACCGACGGCAGTGTTGATCTCCCCACAATACTGAAAGATTTAAACCGCATTGTGGAAGAAAAAGTGTCGGAAAGCGGTGGAAGTTCTGCAACTATTGAGGATTTCGGAAAGCTCAGTATAAATGAAATGCTCAATGATTTGGAAACGACACATCATGTACAAGAGCGTGATATGATGGCACAGCTTGAGCAGCTTTTAAATAAAATTTTGATAGTGCATTATCCTCATCATGGCGAGGAACTTGCAAAGATTCACAATCTCTTTGCAAGAATGAAAGCTGAACTTGAAGAGCATTTTGCCAAGGAAGAGCGACTTGTTTTTCCTCTAATGCGTTCAAATCCACATCCTGATAAAAAAACACTTGCGTTTATACAAGAACTTGAAGGCGAACATGTGGGTGTCGGCGATATGTTAAAGGAAATGCAAAAACTTACCAATGACTATCAAGTACCTGAAGATGCCTGCCCTACCTATATGCAGACTTATCGCCTGTTAAAAGATTTTACGGAAGACATTTTTGTACATGTATTTAAAGAAAACAGCATAGTTTTCCCTGAGTATGCCGAGCAATAAATTATTAAAAACCAATAATTTAAAAGGTCTTAGATTCTTGCAAAAAAGCTGAACCTAAGACCTTTTCTTATATATTATTTTTGCTTATGAACTCCTCTTTCAAAGAATGAATTAGTTTCATTTACGACCACTCCGTTTAATGCTATAAGCGCTATTAAATTCGGTATTGCCATCAGTCCGTTACAAATATCCGCTATAGTCCATACAGCCTGTACAGTCATATAAGGTCCTATAAAAATGCAGCCGATATATATCCATCTATAGATCATTATTGCCTTTGGCTTATTACCTATTATATATTCAAGACATTTTTCCGAATAATAATCCCATCCCAGTATGGTTGTAAATGCGAAGAACACCAGACAAATCACCAGTATAAATGCAGCCGCTCTTTCCGGAAAAGGCAGTCCCATTTGAAAAGCTTTGGTAGTAACCGCTACACCTTCCAGCCCCATATTCCAGCTACCTGTAATAACTATGGAAAGTCCCGTCATAGTACAAATAACAATAGTATCTATAAAGGTACCCGTCATTGAGATAAGCCCCTGTCTTACTTCTTCCTTTGACTGTGCTGCAGCTGCTGCAATAGGCGCACTTCCAAGTCCTGCCTCGTTAGAAAATATGCCTCTGGCGATTCCTTTTTGCATAGCCAAAATCATAGCTCCGAACATACCTCCTCCAAAGGCTCTAAGACCGAAGGCTCCCTCCGCTATCTCAGCCAGTGCAGCCGGTATCTTCCCAATGTTTAATCCAAGTATTATAACTACCACAGCTACATAAATAATAGCCATAAAAGGAACAACTACCTGTGCTACATTTGATATTCTCTTCAATCCCCCTATCAAGACCAATGCCACAAAAAATGTCAATATTATTCCTGATATAATTATTGTAATAGAGTAATCTCTTCCAAAAAGATTCAAATATTGTGCCTTTTCATTGTCAAAGAAATTTCCTATAGCACTTGTAATACCATTGATTTGAGTAAAAGTACCTATTCCAAAGAGTCCTACCATTATACCAAAAACCGCAAAAATCTTTGCAAGCCATCTAAATTGCTTACCCATTCCCCTTTCAATATAATAGAACGGTCCACCGATAACATGACCGTCCTCTTCGACCACTCTGTATTTTACCGCCAAAAGACATTCTGCATACTTGGTTGCGGTTCCGACAATTGCCGCCATCCACATCCAAAACAAAGCGCCCGGTCCACCCGATACTATTGCTGTAGCAACACCTACGATATTACCGGTTCCTATGGTGGCGGAAAGTGCGGTACAAAGTGCCGCAAAGCTTGACACTTCTCCGCTTCCATCTTTTTCATCCGATGAAAACATATACTTAATTGCAAGAGGTAATCTCTTTATCTGCAATCCCCTAAGTCTGATAGATAAAAATAATCCTGTTGCCAAAATCAAAATAATAAGCGGTAAACCCCAAACGAAATCATCTACCATTTTCAAAAAGTCTGTTATCTTACTTAACATATATTAGCTCTCCTTATTTGCACTTTAATATGTTACCATAATACACTGTTATATGCATCTGTTTTTTATTCCGAAAGTTAGGTATAGTTTTAATTTCTTAATATTTTTTTCATTGACTTAAGTATATTTCTCATTATAAAATCAAATATATAAAATATTTAACATCGGGGTGCTTTTCATCCCGGAAATAGAATGGGATAATATATGAAATTATTTAAAAAAATCTGTGCAACTTTTGCATTACTTTCTACACTATTGGCAAGTACTTATGTAAATACTTATGCCGCATTGCCTGTAGAACAATTGGCAGTATCTAAGACTGCAAACCATATTATTTTAATTGTTGGCCATAAAAATAATAAAAACAAGGTCACTGTAAATGATTATACAAAATCTTCTGACGGTACATGGACAAAAAACTGGTATGTCGGCGGTATTGCAGGAACCAACGGTATCTCCACTCAAAAGAGTGAGGGAGATAAAAAAACTCCTGAAGGTGTTTTTAATGCTATGTTTGCCTTCGGATTAAAGGATAATCCCGGCAGCATTTTAGATTATCGAAAAATAGGTGACGGTGATTATTGGGTGGATGATTCAAACAGTGCCTACTATAATAAATGGGTAAATATTTCAAATGTAAATAAGGACTGGAATTCAGCAGAGAACTTAAAATCCGCATCTCCTTTTTACAATTATGCTTTAGCTCTAAATTATAATACCGAAGCCGTCCCCGGAAAAGGCTCTGCAATATTTATCCACTGTACAAAGACCGATAATGATACTTCTTCAGCCGGCTGTATCAGAATACCTGAAGAGTATATGAAAAAGCTTGTACAAACTGTTGATTCAAATACAAAAATAGTAATAATTGAAAATGTTGATAAACTATCAAGTTATTAATTAAAAATTATATTTAGCAGTAAACAGTGAATACAAAGTACCATTATGTAAATTTATAAATTTCCAAAGAAATAGCCGGCAAAATTCTTTATTAAAGAATCTTGCCGGCAGCATGTAATTTCCTATCTTATCAAGTTTCCCTGTAAGCAATTATATATGCTTTAATATTGTCACTTTCCCTATATAATGATAAAGGAATTTCAAGTATAGCCTTATCGGCATCTTTGTTTTCCTGTGCAGAATTAAAATACATCCCTACTGTATACTTATTACCTGCTTCCAAGTCTAATTCAAAACTTACTTTTTCCGATTTTACATTACGTGTTTTCCCCATCACAGTGTCTGTGGACTCAAATATTCCCTCAATTGTGTGTAATCCTGAAGTCAATGCCACAATTTTTTGTAAATATTCTCCTATAGTATAATCTGCTTCCGACAAAGGCTTATTATCAATCTTTATATTTTTACAATATAAATGTACTAATGCCTTATCTCGATTTTCTTCACTGAAGCTATTTTGTGCATCCTTTCTCTTCTTGTCCAAGAGCATAAAAATAGCAAAAAGTACTGCCCATATCACCACAACAACGGTGATAATCATCATTGTCCTACTCATATTTCTCCTTATCTACCAAAATACTTGTTCTATTTTATGATTTTTCCGTACTTAAAATAACATAGTCTTTACTCTTTATCAATATTTTCTCTGCTTTTACTTTAAAATCCTTTACAAGAGTCGTTAAGTTCAGCCGACAAATGCACCCCTGTTTTTATTCTTAGTATTGTGCCTAAGCCCGACATATGCAGACTTACTTACAAAATTTAAGTTTTACTCCCTATATCAAAAAGCAGTTCTTTTAACATATTCTCCTGATACGCCGACAATCCCCTCTTCCTTATACATTTTGCTGTTTCTCTTAATAATGGATTGCTTATATTTTCAAGCTTTGCTCTTCCTATTGCTCCTATTTTTTCTTTTGATATACTCTTTTCATAGTCTTTTGGTTCCATTCTCCATATATAGAAATTTTCACCGAATTTTTTCCAAAGCCTGTCGGCAATACAAACTCCGTCAGGATCAATATCACCATTATAATAAATTTTAAATCCGCCTTCCAAAATATAAGAAAACAATATCTGTGCTACAGAGCGTGGTTGACCTGAAGTACATAAAATTGTACAATTCACTTCCTTTAGATTTTGAATCAAATAGCCGAATACCATTTCATTCTCAACAACATATACCCTTTCCCCCGTTGTCTCTACCCCGGTAATCCCCTTCATATTCTCCATAGTAATCACATAGGCTTCATCTCTTTTACAAAATGCTTCATATGCCGGATGTCTTCCCTCCTTTGTTAAAAGTTGTAGACCGTATCCGTGAACTATGGATGATATATTGTCGGGAACTATCAAAACCTGCATCAAAAGCTTTCTCCACTGATGTGCACTTTCAGGCAACTCTTTCTCTTTTACCGCACAAATTGCATGTATAAAAAGTAATCCGGCTGTGGTACCCCTATCAAAATAATGCGGATTATCCGTTATATATGCGGCAAATACGGCTAAAGGGTAATCTTCTTCGTCCTCACTCATTTTATTTAGCTTAATCAATGCATTCCCTATATTTTTTGCCAACAGCCTTGCATCATTTTCCTGCTTTTCAAACTCTCTTATAAGTATACGGTATCCATACTTTTTTGAGGAAATCATTTTATTTATCCATGTAAATGCATCTGAGCCTTTGCCATGATTTTTTTCAAAATATTGACAGATTCCGTCAAAAAATTCTCTCCTTCTATCATCATCCTCTTTCTTTTGCTCTTTAGTACTTATAAGAGTTTCACCAAAATATTCCTCAAGCAGCTCCTTTATTTCAACAGGTGCAAATCTTGTCTTTTGAAGCCCCTGTTCAAATTCAGAAAATGAAAATCTGAGAGTTTCTTCAAAAAAAACTTTACCGATTATTCCGCCTATCGCCTGTCTTTCTTCCTTTGAGGTTTTTATAAGAGTAATAAAACCGCCCGGTTTCCCATAAGATTTCCACTTTTTTCTAAATTCTTCAAAGCATCTTTTGTATTCATGTCGGCTTTTAAAGTAATCGGCACATTCCTTGTTATTGCACATCAAGTATCCTCTCACTTCCATTCCATGTATAGCGAATTACCGAAACGATCTGTGAATCCTGAGGTCTTGAAAGATCGGCAATTCTAAGTCCCTTTACAGTTTCAAAACAGCCCCACAATGACTGTGAATTCATAATATAATCAAAATCCAGCTTATGTACAAGTTCAAACATACTGCTGATATTTTTATCATCCACTCCGGCAAATGCCTCATCCAATGCAATAATTCTCGGATAATCCTTCCCACCCGCTTTCTTATACTGTGCATTGACTGCCGCAAAAAGCGGAACATACATTGCCATTGCCTTTTCGCCGCCGCTGAAACGATTAAATGCACCATTTGTTAAAAGCTTTCTCTCACCTTCTCCACGCCTAAAAAACATGTGAAATTCAAACCACTTACGATAATCCAGTGCATCCCTGACAAGATCCATATAATTAATTATATCATTCTTTTCTTCAATCCTTAGCTTTTCCATTCGTATTCTGCTTCTAAAATGCTCAGCAACCTTCTCAATATCTTCCATGGTCAAAAGTGCATGATCTCTAAGCAAAATCTGTTCAAGCTGTGCCGTATCAAGTTCCATATCATTTTCAGCCTTGCAAGGTTTCCAGTCCAATGAAAAACTTAACCCCATTGAAGTCTCCATCTCCTTCATAAGCTTTGACATATCAAGAACCCATTTCCTGCTTTCCGCAATTCTGTCCGTAAGTTGTCTGCTGATGGTCTGAGATAAAATATCCTCAAATAATTCCCTGTCTTTCTTTCTGATAAGAAGCTGTGTTTCTTCAATACCCTGCTTTAAAATACCGTAAAACTCTTCCAAATATACTTTTTTACCGTTCCATGAAGAAACTACACGAACCCTCTTTCGTATTGCTCCGGGTACTTCCTCTATTTTAACCGCTTCTTCGCTCTCAAAGCATTCCTCCAGTGATGTACCGTAATTAACCAGACTTGCATTATGTCTTTGGTATACCTGATGAAGTGACTGCAAAAGATCTGTAGGTTCTCTGTTTTTATCACCCTCTCTAAGTAATGAAACTGCCCTCTTTGCACATTCAAAAAGACTCTGATTTTCTGCTGAAAATACCAACTTTAATGCCAGTTCCTCCTCAAAATATTTCCTCAAGCAGGTTTCTTCCGTTATTTTTTTCTGTAAGCTTTCTCTTAATCCCGGCTCCGCTTCCAAAATAACACGAAATCTTTCATTTAAAGTTGCCAGATCCGTTTTTAATCTGTCATTTTCTCTTCCAATCTCTCCAAGTTCCTTGTTTATTCGCCTCAATCTGTCCGCTTTCTCCACTATCTCAGGGAGATTAAGAAACTCTTCAAGCTGTTTTATCTGAATATCACATTCCTTTTCCTTTGTGCTCCATCCTCTTTTTTCAACAAAAGCCTCATCCATCAAACCTTCATTTACACTCAGTCTTTCCTTTTCAGATATAAGATTTTCCTTTTCCGTGCAAAATCTCAGTAATAACTGCCTGACTTCCTGCCAGATAGTGCTGTATTCTTCCAATGCATCCATTACCTCATTATAAGCCTCCTGTGTTCTCTTATATGGGAAAGGTTTACACTTTTGAATTACCGTCTGATATTGTAAATTCTTTCTTGATTTTAATGAATTCTCCTGAATTTCCTTTTTATCACATTCCTCCGATATTTTTTGAAGCTTGTACTCACAATTTTTTTCAAACTCCAAAGCCTGATTGATTTCTAAAAACCCGGGAATTTGCTTATATTCTTCCTCTAATTTTTTCAAATTTTCATCCAAGGAATCTATCTCTTTTTCTAAGTTTGAAATATCTTCTTTAATATCTGAAATATATTTTTTAATCTCACAAATTCTTTGTTCCTTACGCCTTTTTCTTGCCAAAATTCCGACATATTCCGCATCCCCGCTTTTTTTTGTCTTTCCTAAAAGAATTCCCTGTGTAAAACTGCCATCTTTTCCTATATAGATTCCACTGTCATATTCTCTGTCTTCATAAATATTTCCAAGGATTTTTTCTACACTTTCTTTTAAACCCGGCTCTAAATCTTCACTGACTCTAAGATCTGAAAAATTCGAGTTTCCGTCCTCTTTCACATACAATATAGTATCTAAAAAGCTTTGACATTTCTTTGTTACAGTATCAAAATCATCTTTTGATACCACAAGTGCATCCAAAATCCCCATCTTTTCAAGCTGTGCTTCAAGTCTTGCACAAGCTGTTTCATCCAGATCTTTTGAAAATTCTACTGTTTTATAAAAAGGTAATGCCTTAATCCCTAACTTTTCCAACTCATCTCTTGAATTTTTTGTATTCTCATCACGCAAAGGCTCCAGATCTTCTAAGTTTTGTAAATATATAAGTTCTTCTTTTTCCCGGTCAAGTTCTTTATTTTTGAGTTTTTGTTGATATTCCAATCCGCTTTTTATATCAAGTATATTAAGTCGCTGATGCTCATAATCTTTACGCAAAATTTCTTGTATACCCTCTGCATCGAATGCCGACTTATATTCTCTGATTTTCTCCTCAAGCTTTGGAAGTATATCGCCATCAGGCTTCCAATACATAGCTTCATATTTTAGTCCGTAGATACTTTCAATCCACTGATCCGTTCTTTTTATTACCTCTTCAACTGCCGCTTCCAGTTCTTGATGATTTTTTGCCTTTTCAATTTTAAGCTTTTCAAGTTCCGCCGCCACTTCATCATACTGCCCGGTTATCTTTTCATACTCATATATTTCTCTTGTACATTCCGATAATAATTTTTTTAATAAATCAAGCTTTTTTACAATATCTCCGGTTTTATCATATTCTTCTTTCTCTATTATTAAAATAGCCTCTGCATGTCCATCCCAGTCAATGCTTTCCTGATATTCATCAAGTTCAAACTTTCTCTCTTTTATCTCCTCCTGTACTTTCCAAAGATTTCCTTTAATATGCTTTATTTTATTATCCCCTGATAAAAGTAATTCCTTATAATCAAGTATCTTACTGTCCCAATATGATACCTTTCCTCCGGCTTCATTTTTATCATTCTTAGCTTTTTCAAGCTTTCTGTCAATCTCTTCAAGATTTGTATCTAACAGTCCCGATCTTTCCGCTTCTTTTAATTTTTTTGATTCTTCCAGTTCTTCCAGACGTTTACTCTTATTTTTACTGTCTTCTTCTATTTCTCTTTTATTCTCTTCCTGTATATTAAGCCTTGTCTGTTCACTTTCTACATTTTTCTTTATTTCGATATATGCATTTGCCTTTTTAGCAAGCATATATTGATTATATCTGTTATATTCGTTTCTTATAATCTTAACATCATCAAAGGCACTCTTTAAAAGTTCCAGACTGTCCTGAATCTCATCCATTTTCTCCATGGCATCCACCATTGCTCTGAGGTCTTCATCAGTCAATGTCTGCAATGAATCATTCAAAATATCATATACCTTTGTAGGTTTAAATTCCTTTGAAAGCTTTGGCGCACGAACCTTTACAAGCAGCTTTATAAACTGCTCATACTGCTCAGTTTTTCTAAATCCGAAAATATACTGATTAACCGCCTTTTTATATTCGCTCTGATTTGCGGTAAAAAAATTGTCCTCTCCAAGTACTGTTTTTATTTCCCTTTTATCAAGCGGAATTTTACTTGAGCCGATCTCCTTGTAAAGTTTAAAATCATATCCGATTCTTCTTCCGTCCAAAACAACAAAGCCCCAAAACTCCATCGGCTTACCTTTTTTGGCTCTTTGTCCGATTCCGATTGTGCAATATTTATCTTCCTCTTTTTTAAATTCCAAAAATAAATATCCTGTGGATTCTTCCCTTCCCTCTTCTCCAAGGAAGTAATATTCCATTCTTCTATCGCTTGAGCCGAAGGGATCAAGTCTGCTCGGAGTGCGATCACCATCCAAAATAAAAGGTATAATGCTCTGGGTTGTAATGGATTTACCTGAAGCATTCTGCCCTCTAAGCAATAATTTACCGTCTACAAATTCAAAATATTCTTCATCATATAACCAGAAATTCACAAAACCTATGCGATTCATTTTAAAGCGGTCTTTCAATTTTCTTCACCTCCGTTAAAATCTTCAGGATAAACTCCTGCCGTTCTTCCTACAGCAGGAAGTATTATAATTTGCTCATCCAAAAATCGAATCATCATCCAATTTTTCATATATTCAAGCACATTTTCTACAAGCAGTTCTTCATTCATTTCACGATATTCCTTGCTCCATCCTGCGCTGTGATTTTTTCTGCATTGTAATATTATATCGGACATTTGCCCGGATGTAGTAAAAATAAGTTCATTATCCCCTTTTAACAGATGTCCATTTAAGATCTCTTTTTGTATACCATTACATACCAGCAAAACGATCTCCGGCAACATAGCATCTCTTGGATGTACAAGTCCGTAACAATCATCCGCATCCAGTGATATACATGCCATATTTTTGTAAAGGTCAAGATTTCCTCCCATATTTTCACTGATATGTTTTGCAACCCACTGACGCTGATTTTTTAAATACAGTGAATCCGCATCCTCCACACTTTCCCAGTACATACAGGGACATATTGCCAGCTGTCTGTATACACGATTAATACGCAGACTACCTCTGTTTTGTTCAATTTCTTCAAATTCAGCCTTTTCAAAATCCTCAAAGGATTCAAAGCCTGAAATATCTACAGAAAAACTGGTGGCAAAATACTTTGAATATCCGGTATTTTCATACAAAACCTCCTGCCCGGACTCCAATCCAAATCCCTCACTTCGTCCCTCATATACACGAAGCATCTGAAGTTTCTCCATATATTGTAAAACACGAACCAGAGATTTTCTTTGAGTAAATAAAGTCCAGTCAATAGCTATATAGGGTTTTAATCCGGTCTCAACATAATCTATAAGTTCAGATAATAAAAACTGCTCATGCTCCTCTTTGTCCTCAAGATACATAAGTACCGCACATAAAATACAGTAATCCCTAATATCTAAAAACTCTCCGATACCCATAAACGCCTCACCACGGGCAGGTCGTTTTTCAAGTTTTAACAAATTTTCGGTATGAACCAGCTTCCATCCAAGCTGTTCTCTTACAAACTTTTGAAAATTCGGAATATCTCTCTTTACTTTATAATATAATTCCTTATCCGCATCCTTACAAATCCAAAAATTTTCCAACAATGTCCTGAATTCATTCATAAAGATTTAAACTCCAATACAAATGCCGGCATATGTAAATCTCCGTCCTCACATTTTAAAACACAATTTCCTTTTTCTTTTTTTAAATGATACTCCTGCCCGTATTCAGTCCTTCCGACTTTCATAGAATTCATATTGGCTGCAATAATCCACTGTAAAAATATCATCCTTGTTTCTTCGGAAATAATCTCTTCTATTTCTGAAAATTTAATCTTATTATCTTTGATATAATACATCACAATATCTTTTTGTCTTTTAATCTTTTGCAGATATTTTTCCCTTTGCATGTATTTTTCCAAAGACTTATCACTGAACCCTCTCCTGTCCTTTTTCTCCCTGTAAGTCCTTGTATGAGGCTTTAAAAGAAAGGTTGCCGGCTCTTCACTATAAATACTGTCATTTATGCTGTTTTTTTCACGAGGCTCCAATACTTTAAAATGCTGTATTTTTTGCACACCAAAAACATGAGCCGACAATTTATGTGCCTCTTCCAAATTTTCACATTTTAAAAACAATTCCAAAAACTTGCGATAATCATCCTTCCTGCTTATCCCTCCATTTTGGAGTTGAACAATCAAAGCCGCATTTTGAATAATATTTCTTATTACATCATTTGTGATTTTAAGGACTTTCTTACATTCACATTCATTTCCGGCATTATCTATAAACCAATTTTTTAAAGAGCTCCATTTTCCAAGTACATTCTCTCTTATACTCGGCTCTATATTCCCGTTCATCTGCAATATCGCATGTGGAATATCAAGTTCACTCTCAATCACCCTCTCAACAATATATTCCTCGATAAGCGGGATATTTTCCGTAAGTATTTGCTCAATTCTTTTTGAATGCCTCTGCAATTCCTGCACAAACTCATTTAAATACTTAATAAATTTGTCCTTATGAAGAACAAATTCCACAGATTTCATAAGCTGCTGTGTTTTTCCCGAGTAAAAATCCCTAAGATAGTCCTGATAATTCCGGTTCAGTCTCTTAAAGTCCTCCTGAAGTAAACTCCACCATTCATTAATTTCCTTTAAACTACTATCCTTTATATCTCCTACATTTTGAAGACTTTTTTCCAGACGCACAAAAAAGTTTGTAGACAGACTGCCCGATTCTAAAAAGATATTTTCCAAACGCACTGTAAGACGCTCAATCTCAACAGCATACTCGGACATTGTATATCTGTACTGCTTATTTTTATAGTCCGCAATTGTATAGACTCTCCCAGGATCCTGTATGGGTGTAAGATTTTTCCACTTAACCAAAGCTTCAAGATCTGCCATAAGCTGCTCGATTGTATAATCCCTAAATGCCTCATCCTGTTTTAACAATGTAAAAATATCTTCTTTATATATTTGGAAATGCATCTTCTCATATTCACGATAAAAGCACCGCATAATCTTTCGATATACCGGTGCATTAGGTACGGATAAATAAGATGTTTCATTAATAGGCTCAAAATATTCCATTTCTAAAATCTACCTCCGGATTTATAAGATATAAAAGTGACAAAGTCTCTATACCATATTCTATCTAAAATAAATCCTTAAGTATAGTTTTTGGTATACACATCATAACTGTACGCTCCGGATCCACCACCTGACAAAATCTCAGATTTCCCACCGCACTTATAAGCATACCTGCATCATTAAATGAAAGTCCAAGCTTCTTTTGAAGAATTTCATTTGTTATTCTTACTGCATGAAATACGGCTTTTTCAATCTCTTCATGTGAATAAATCACACCGCAGATATCATCATTTTCAAGCATAGGTGTTTCAATACTTTCCCCTTTTATTACAGATAACCTTACTGTAACATCAGCTGAAATTTCCACACCGCTGACCATTACTTCACCGTCTCCCATAGCCGCATGTACATCACCCAAAGAAAAAATTGCTCCGTCATGAAATACCTGGAAGTAAAGAGTTGCCCCCTTTGCAATTCGCTTATTGTCCATATTTCCACCATGATTGCCCGGTGTACCGCAATTTATAGCTCCGGTCTTTGGTGCTACACCTATTACCCCAATCATCGGATTTACATCAAATACAATCTTATCATTAAAGTGAACCTTACCGTTTTCCACTTTTAAACGTTTTACCGACTCCTCTTTAACCAAAGAGCCCAGTACTCCATTCTCAGGCACTGCACACATTACGCCCTGCTTTTCCAATGCAATATCCAAAATCTCAACCTTCAGCACATCTCCTGCAACTGCATTCTTTACATATACAGGTCCTGTAGCCGGATTGATACAATTCCAGTTCAAACTGCCGATAGAGGAGCCTTCTTCACTCAACTGATTATCAAAACAGTCATGTGTACGGAAAATCAAGGTTTCTCCATCCTCAACCTCCGCCACACATTTATTTCCACCATCAAATGCAAATACCATTTTATTTTCTATTATTTTCATATAAACACGCAATCCCATATCTTCTATTGTAGAAGAATAGGTTTTCTCCTTTCTGATGTAAGATAGCTTTAGTGAATATTTTTACAATATTATTCAATCATTTATAAGTTTTAGTATATTGAAATCATGCCGATAAAGCTGTAATTTAGACATCCTAAAATCAAGTTATAGCTTGTGGGATATATCCTTTTTTGTTCAACTATAGTGTATTACATAGATTTAATAAATGTCAAGATATGCCTCTTTGCCCATTGGTGGCATATATACCTTTTTGATAAAAGTTAAAGAGTATTTGTAATGTAAATGTTATAATTTTGCCTCTACAAAGCAATCTTCTCTACGATAAGTTCAACTACTTTTATGGTTTCTAAAAAATTCAAATCACCTACATAAAGATTGTCTGCTAAATATACCTTCCATAATTTTTTAAGGTAATCATCCTCTTTTATATCATCAATAATCCCTATTGCCTGTTTCATAAGCGACAAACTTTCTCTTCTGTTTGCGGTTGAAATAATCGCCTGTTTTAGAATATCAAAGTTAATATCCTCTTTTCTTAGGTTGTATAAATTATATAGATCATAAAAATCTCTCATCCTTGTTGTTGAGATATTTCTTTTAATAACGCTCTCATATTTTTCAGCCAATATTGTCTCAAGCGGATACGCCAAAACCCTAAGACTTTCCTCTTGGAACATACAAGGATATAGGTATTCTATCTCCTTCGGTGTTATGGCATCTCCTGTTGTAATATCAATCTTCATATCATTTTTAATCTTGTCAAAGTTAGCTATTAAATGTACTCTGAAGTTTTCATATTCATCTTCTTCTCGTATATGGCTTATATCCGTTATTTCAAATTCTATGCCGTCATCTACCTCTACATTTATGATTTCCGAAACAATATTTCGTATGACTTCTTCCTTCAATGGCACACCTTTGATAGTGGTATCCATATCCATCGTGGTACGGTTATCAATCCCAATCATAGAAGATATAAGAAGTCCGCCTTTTATGACAAAATTAAATTTATACTTAGATTTTGACAGTCTTTCCAAGAATCTCTCAAAAAAAAACATTTGCAGAACTTCCTGTGAACTGAGGTTTTTAGAATTTGCAATGTTTCTTATTTTACCTTTCAAACTTTCCGAACTTATCATTTATAAAACCTCCATATATTTTCTGATTTCATCTTCAATGCCAAGGATCCTGCTGTATTTAATAAGAATTCTGATATTCTTATCTTTGCTGTTAAAGTATCCGGTCATTGCACCTACAAATATCTGCTTGTCAATTGTTTTTCTTTCCGAAACAATATCACAGATACATCTTTCCATGTTATAGCATTTAACAGAAGAGCCAAGTGGTGTTTTTATCTTAATAATGCCTAAATAGAAAAAGTCTTTCTTTACATAATGCACTTTGATTTTTGTAAATTTCCGCTTAATATGTCCGGCATTATACCCTTGTGGAACACTGATATGAAAAACATTAGGTGTTCTGTCGCTGAATCCAAGAAGATACAAAGCTGTATGGAAAGAAAAGACCACTTGTTCATTGTTGAGTGATATAACGGCAAAATCATCATCTACGGCATCTTTTTTCTTATAAACACCATTTTTAACCCTCTCAAGCTCACCTTTTTGGGCGAGTGAAGCTAAGATATGTCTTTTGATACCTATCTCTTCTGCCTGTTTATTTGTAATAACATTATTTTCCAAAAAGTATTTTTCTAAAGTATTCATTCCATCATATCCTTTACGTTTACACTTTTATTATAGATTATTAAAGAGTATTTGTAAAGTATAGAGCAAAAATACAGAAGCCCTTTGAGAAAAATATTCTCTAAAAAGCTTCTGCACTTGTTTACAACATCTTCCTCGTCAAGTTCCAATTTCACTTCGATATGATTGTTGATATATTTCCTGCACAAAAGTACTACCGCCTCAGCGGTTCGCCGTTTCCGTTCTGTCTGCGTGCTTCGCACTTGGCAATCACAGACGGCTATCGCATAGTGCTCCGTAATCTCCTCTCGCTCCTTACGGTCGCGACAGGAGAACTACTTACTCAGCGGTTCGCCGTTTCCGTTCTGTCTGCGTGCTGCGCACTTGGCAATCACGGACGGCTATCGCATGGTGCTCCGTAATCTCCTCTCACTCCCTACGGTCGCGACAGGAGAACTACGCACTCACAGTTAACTGTGTTGGGGAACATGTCTACGCCTACGCATTTTTCCATTCTATATCCGGCGGCTTCCATCACTTTCAGATCACGGACAAATGATGTCGGCTTACAGGATATATATACTATCCTCTTGGCACCGAATTCCAGTATCTTCGGCAATGCTTTCGGATGAATTCCATCCCTTGGAGGATCCAATATTATAATATCCGGACTGAAACCTAAGGTGTCCACAACCTTTAATACATCCCCTGCTATAAATTCACAATTATTAAGTCCGTTATTCTTGGCATTTTCTATAGCAGCTTCTACAGCTTCCTCTACAATCTCCACTCCATATACCTTTTCAGACTCCGATGCCAAAAGCTGTGCTATAGTACCTGTACCTGAGTACAGATCAAATACCGACTTGCCTGCTGTATCTCCCAGATACTTACCGGCAACATTATACAAAACTTCTGCGCCCTTAGAATTTGTCTGGAAGAAAGAAAAAGGAGTTATTTTAAAATCAAGTCTGTTTAATCTCTCTATAATATAGTCCCTACCATGCAAAAGAGTCGTGCCTTGATTTAGTACGGCATCTGCATATGAGTCATTTTTAGTATGCAAAATACCGCCTATACTGCCGTTTAAGATTCCCCTGTCAGTTTCCTCCTTTATATAATCAGCCCACTCTTTTATAAGTATCTCTTCATCTACACCAAGAACTGACGGCTCTAATAATGTATTAGGATCCTCTACAAATCCGAAACTGCTTGTAGTCACCAAAGACACCAATATTTCACCGCTGTATTCACTCCTTCTGATAAGTAAATGTCTTAAAAAGCCTGTGTGAGTATTTTTATGAAAATAAGATACTTTTCTTTTGCTAAAGAAATTTAAAGTAAGCTCAAGTATTTTTGTAAAATCGCTGTCCACTATTTTACATCCGAATACATTGACTATATCATAATGGCTGCCCTTTTTATGCATCCCAAGTGCCAACTCACCGTCTTTTCTTTCATCACCGAAGGAAAACTCCATCTTATTTCTATATGCAAGGTATTTTGGTGAAGGTATAACACCTTCCCACACAAAATCTTTGTCGGTAGCGCCTTCAATCAGTACTCTCAGCTGATTATCCTTCAGCTTTAGCTGGTTTTCATAGCTTAAAGTCTGATATGTACAACCACCGCATATCTCATAATGTACACATGGCTCTTCATTATCTTCCAGTTCTGATTTTTCAATTATATTTAAAACTCTTCCTTCAAGTTTGCCCTTTTTCTTTTTTGTAATTACAAACTCCACCATCTGACCGGGAATACCTTTTTTTATCAATACCTTTTCGCCATCATATTCTATATATGCACTATCAGGAAAATAACTCTCCCCTATAATACCCTTGCCGATATCACCTTTTTTCATTATCACCTCACAAAAGATAAGGCGACCACAACGGTCGCCATTCATGTAAATCCAATCTAAAATTGTAGTAAAATTTATTCTTCAGTTTCATCATCAAAATCATAGTCAAAATCATCATCGAAATCTTCTTCGAAGTCTTCAAGATAATCAGGTGTGAAGAATTTATATACTGCAAAAGCAATACCTGCTACAGCTGCAATAGCTCCTATAATAGCCAATACCCATATAATAGTATTTTTCTTCTTCTCATCATCTTCTCTCTTTGTTAACAAACTGTTTAACCTTGATGCATTCACCAATTCTTCCATTCTGGAACTTAAATTATTAAATTTATCCATAACCATACCTCTCTTTAAAGATATATTTTGTATACCAAGTCAGGCATAAATGCTTAACCATTCAGTTAAATGATTTTATCATATTTTGACCAGCTTGGCAAATCCTGCATACATCTTTTTTATTCCAAACTTATCAAAATTCACCTTAACCTCAAAATCTTTTTCGCCATCCACTATTTCCAGCACTTTACCGGTACCGAATTTTATATGTTTTACCGTGTCACCTATATTATAATCCAGACTTTTTGCCTTTTCCACCTTAAACTGTTTTCCAAAGCTAAGTGTTTTCTCAAAGTTATTATTATTTATCGGAGTTTTTGTCTCCCATGGCAATCCCTCTCCAAAGCTGCTGCTTCTCTCAGTATACCTTTTTTCAGTATCCAAAATATGCTTGTTTAAAAGTTCCTTTGGAATCTCATTTATAAATCTTGACATCAGAGAATATCTAGTTTCTCCGTTTATCATTCTTTGCTTTGCAGAGGTCAAAATAAGGTTTTTCTTAGCTCTTGTTATGCCTACATAGGCAAGTCTTCTCTCCTCTTCCAAATCCTCTTTGGAATTGGCACTCATAGCACTGGGAAAAAGCCCTTCCTCCATACCTGCAAGGTATACCGTATCAAACTCCAATCCCTTAGCGCCATGTAAGGTCATCAATGTGATTCTATCCGCGTTTTCATCCATTCTGTCAATATCTGCAACCAAGGATACCTCTTCCAAAAATAGTGAAAGCTCACCATCCTCATATTCCGTTGACTTATTTATAAGTTCTTCTATATTCTCTTTTCTGCTCTCACCCTCGATTTCACCTTCATCATAAAGACTTTCGATATATCCTGTTTTATCTAAAAGTTCATCTATAATACTTGATATATTTGCTTTTTTATCTATTTTCTCTCTGAAATACTCAATCATATCAATAAAACTTTTGATTTTCTCACTAGCCTTTCCTACTCCGGCATTTTCACTGATACTCATCGCATCATACAGGCTTATATCATTTGCATTGGCATAATCCACCACCTTTGCAATGGTGGTCGCTCCAATACCTCTTTTAGGAACATTAATAATTCTAAGCAAAGCAATATCATCATTTCCATTTGCAATGGTCTTTAAATACGCAAGTACATCCTTTATCTCTTTTCTCTGATAAAAGTTTACACCACCTATCAGCTGATAGGGAACACCCAAAGTTACACATCTCTCCTCCAAAAGTCTTGACTGTGCATTGGTTCTGTATAGTACCGCAAAATCTCTGAAATTCTGCCTTGCCCTATTCTTTATATCCTTTATTATATTGTCAGCCTCTTCATTCGCAGTCTGAAACTGTCGAAGTTCTATATTCTCTCCGCTTTCCCCCTCAGTCCAAAGTCTTTTATCCTTTCTGCCTCTGTTGTTTTTTATAACCGCATTGGCTGCATCAAGTATATTTCCTGTGGAGCGATAATTTTGTTCAAGCTTTATTACCTTTACATTTTCAAACCTTTCTTCAAAGCTTAGGATATTTTCTATGTTTGCACCTCTAAACTTATATATACTCTGGTCATCATCACCTACCACACAGATATTTTTATACTTCTGTGCTAAAAGATAAATCAGTCTAAATTGTGCAGTATTTGTATCCTGATACTCATCCACCATAATATATCTGAATCTGTTCTGATAATAATCAAGCACTTCAGGGCATTTTTCAAAAAGTTCCACACTTCTACATATCAAATCATCAAAGTCCAGAGCATTATTTTTTTTAAGTGCACTTTGATAGAGTTCATAAAGCCTTGCCAATCCCTTTTCATAGGAATCTATAGCTGACTTCATATATTCTGAAGGCGACATCAGTTCATTTTTACAATTTGATATTGCATTAAGTACAGCTCTTTCCTTATAGACTTTTGAATTTATATCATACTCTTTGAAGATTTTTTTCATAAGAGTTCTTTGATCATCACTGTCATATATTGTAAAGCTGTTGTCAAAGCCTATTCTGTCTATAAATCTTCTAAGAAATCTTACACAGCTTGAGTGAAAGGTCATTACCCAAACAAAGTTGCCCTCTTCACCTATAAGTTTTCCAATTCTTTCTTTCATCTCTTTGGCAGCTTTATTTGTAAAGGTAATTGCCATGATATTGTATGGATCTATATGCTTTTCCTCTATTAAATATGCAATTCTATGCATCAGCACACCGGTCTTTCCCGAGCCTGCTCCTGCCAAAAGTAAAACAGGTCCTTCTGTAGTAAAAACCGCCTGTTTTTGTTTATCATTTAATTTATCATATATACCGGACATAAAACCTCTTATACTTTTTTCTTCACTTTATTGTAGACCAAAACATATGTTCTTGCAAGTCTTATAAAAACTCTTCCCTTATCCTTTTATTTATATAATTTAGTACTCTTTTCTTATCAGCACTCCACCTCGGTTCAATAAGCAGCTTCTTATCTCCGTCTCCTGTCATTCTGTGTATTATTGTACTCTCAGGCAGTATTTTCAGACAATTTATAAGTACCTCGGTGTACTCCACCAAACTCATTATTTTAAACGGATGCTTTTCGTATTCCTTTGCCAGTCTTGTTCCCTTTAGTATATGCAGTCCATGTATCTTAATACCGTCTATTTTCTTTTTAGAAAGATACTTAGATGTGGCATACATATCCTCTTTAGTTTCACCGGGTAATCCCAAAATCATATGAACAATTACCTCAATTTTTCTTTTCTTTAACTCATCATATGTTTTTTCAAAATCATCCAGTGTATAACCTCTGTTAAATGCCCTTGCCGTGTTTTCATTTACAGTCTGTAATCCAAGTTCTATCCAAACGGGCTTAATCTTATTGAGGCTTTCAAGAGAGTCAAACATCTCTTCACTAAAACAGTCAGGTCTTGTAGCAATTGAAAGTGCTACAATCTCATCTCCTTGTATAGCTTCTTTAAACAAACTGATAAGTCTCTTTGTATCTCCGTAAGTATTTGAAAATGATTGAAAATAAGCGATATACTTTCTCTCGCTTTCCTTTACGGAGCTTGGCATTTTAGCACAAACAAGTGCCTTTGCTTTTTCTATTTGCTCTGCTATATTCTCAGCATTTATAGCAAACTCTCCCGAGCCTTTTTCCGAGCAAAAACTACAGCCACCCACCCCAACCTTTCCGTCACGGTTGGGGCAGGTGGCTCCTGTAGTCAGTGCCAATCTGTACACTTTTGTTCCAAATTTTTCTTTACAATAATCTGATATAGTTTTTATCATAATCCCACTTCCCTCCCTCACACAAACAGTCAGTAATCGGTAATAACAGTTATCTATAACAATACACTTGTACACTGTCGGGGCATAACTATGAACATATGCTTGCCCAAGGCTCCGGTATTTGTACAAACACAATTTTTTACTCGCCCTGAATATGCTACCATCTAAAAATATTATTCTATAAGTTCAGTAGTCCAGTTTGTTTCCTGGATTTTATTATCTATAAGTCTGATTTCTTTTGCTGTCTCATCAGCCTCTTTTTGCCATGATTTAACATTTATTACAGAAACAATCTTTATCTCAGTATTTCTGGCTCTGTCTGTATTGCTGCTGCCAACATACACAATATCTCTGTAGGCTGCTGATTTTACTTCCAATGCATCCTTTCTTGCCAGTAATTCAGTGATAGACTTTCCGTCAACTTTTGTTTCACAATTGGTCTTATTGATTGCCGCTATCAAATATTCAAGTCTGTTAATGCAGGCATCAAGCTCCTTTTTTAAATCTTTAGGATCCTCTGTAGGCTTTTCACCTTCCTGCACCAATACATTTCTGTTTATTCTGGCTTTTAAATCTCCTATTTTAATATTAAGATCGGCTCTTTCCTGTAATGCTACCGCTAATTTCATATAACTCCTTCCAATATCTATTCTTTCTTTTCTTTAATTTGAATCACTATTGACATCAGTATAAAGCATATACCGACAAAAATTCTCAGACTCATATGTTCTCCAAGGAATATTACTCCAAGTAAAATACTGCTCACCGGCTCTATAGTACTAAGAAGTGCCGCTGTCTGAGCGCCACACATAGGTGCTCCGATTTGAAATGTTGCAAGTGCCAATGTAGATATAACAGCCGCCATAAATACACTCATTCCTATAGCTGTGGCATCCATTTGAAATCTGAACTTACCGGATACAAGCATAACTATAGCAATCTCTATTGCAAGTAAAAACGAAAGCCATGCAGACATTTTAATTACAGGTATCTTACCTGCTTTTCCATGTGTCAACACTATAATATATATAGCATAACCTACACCTGAGGCAAGTGCCATAACCATTCCCAAGATATTTATATTTCCGTCAGGCTGATAGAACACAGCTATACCTATTGCACAAAACAACAAACATAACAGCTTTATCTTACTTATTTTTTTTCTAAAAATCAATAGCTCAAGCAAAATAACCGCTGCCGGATATGAAAAATGCAATGTTGAAGCCAAACCTGATGAAATATAACTATATGATAAAAATAACAGTATACACATAATCGCTTCCGGAATGGATAAAATAAGTATTGATATAAATTCATCCTTAGTCAGCCATATACTTTGTCCAAGCATCATATAAATGGCGGCAAATACCGCTCCGCTTATCAAAAACCTCAGAACCAACAGGCTGTATGCATCTCCGCCATGAGCATAAATAATCTTTGCAAAAAAAGGCTGCAATCCGAAGAAAAAGCCGGACAGGAGCAAATATATCTCGCCTCTTATGCGAATTTTCTTTTCCATAATTCCCCCTAAAAGTCAATATTATATCTCCATTATATAATACTAATACATAAAGTTCATCTATTTTTATATATCAAGTGATTTTCCATCCAAAACAGCTTCCTTAAGACTTTCATCCTCACCATAAACCAGCTTTAGTGAAAAAAAGTCCTTTCTTTCTTCCAACAGTCTCAAAAAAATTCTGTCACCTTCCCAAAGGTTGAGATTAAGCACTTCTTTTTTATCCACCCATCTTAAAACTCCTTCATTACATTCTATAGGTTCTCCTACCACATTTCGACCTACAAAAAGATGCATATATTCAATAAACTCTTCATTTTTCTTTCCATAGACAAAGGTAACTATGCCACGAAAATCAAAATCTTTCAGTTCATATCCTGTCTCTTCTCTTACTTCACGGATAAGACATTCATCCGGACTCTCCAAATCCTCAAAATGTCCTCCTACTCCTATCCATTTATCCTTATTTATATCATTTTTTTTGCTCACCCTGTGCAGCATAAGATATTTATCATCTCTTTCAATATAGCATAGAGTGCAAAGCTTCATTTTTCTCATTTTTTCTCAGTTTTTCCTCTCTTATTTCCATTTCTATCAAAATTTTTTCTAAGTGATATTTCAGTCGGAATAATAGGTAAAATCATTACAAGCAATTGTACATAACATATCACTATTCCCGTAATGCCTACCGTCTTCTCATCATTTCCCAAAACAAATAATAATGCTATAATACTTAATGCACAAATAATAATTCCATATCTGAACCAAAGTTTACCAAAAAATTTATGCGCATAATCCCAAGTATCCTTACTTTTCATTGACATTGAGGTTCTATATCCAAAAGCAAATCTGCTCTTTGCTATAGGAGGAGTCTTCTTCTCAAATATAATACCGTAAACAATCATTATAATCGGGATAAGCAAATTCATAATCAAAGTAAAAATCCAAAAATTCATAATTCCCCTTTGTAACAGCCGCACATTTTAGGTGAAATCCACAATTCGAATCTTTTCACCGACGACTCTTCTTATGCTATAATATTAGCATATATATTTTTATACTTAAAGTGCCAACAGCCTTATTTTAAAAGGATTTAAAGAGTATAAAATATAACTCTTAAAAAGCTTTCACAGATAAAAGCTTTTAGAGTTTAATTTAATATATTTGAAAGGACTCCTATATGAAATTTATGCATCTGTCAGATTTACACCTTGGAAAGCGTGTAAATGAGTTTTCAATGTTGGAAGACCAGGTCTATATACTAAACAAAATAGTAAATATTATAGACGAAGAAAAACCTGCAGCTATAATACTTGCCGGTGATATTTATGATAAGCCCATCCCCCCTGCGGAGGCTGTGGAGCTTTTTGATGATTTTCTCTATAAACTTTCACAGAGAAATCTGAAAGTATTTATAATAAGCGGAAACCATGATTCCGCCGAGCGTATTGCCTTTGGTGCCAGACTTTTTGATAAAACAGGTATTTATATGTCACCTGTATATACCGGCAATATCAGCCCTATAGAAATGAGTGATGAATTTGGGAAAATAAATATCTATATGCTGCCGTTTATCAAACCTATACATGTACGAAGATACTTCCCTGATACAGAAATCTCTTCTTACACAGATGCAGTTTCTACGGTAATTGAAAATATGCATTTAGATACAGGTATCAGAAATATACTTGTAACACATCAGTTTGTTACAGGAGCTTCCCGTACGGAGTCTGAGGATATATCTGTCGGCGGTAGTGATAATGTGAATGCAGATGTTTTTCGTGACTTTGATTATGTGGCACTTGGACATATTCACCGCTCTCAAAGCTGTGGCAGTGAATATATAAGATATAGCGGTACTCCGCTAAAATATTCCTTTTCAGAATCAAAGGATACAAAGAGTATAACTGTTATTGATATAAAAGAAAAAGGTACTATAAAGCTTGACTTTATCCCTCTTACGCCTCTTCGTGATATGGTGGAGATAAAGGGAACTTATGATGATCTTATGCTCAAAAGCTTTTATGAAAATACCACATACCCTAATGATTATGTGCATATAACATTGACAGACGAAGAAGATATACCTGATGTTATAACAGAGCTTCGTGTTGTATACAAAAATATTATGAAGCTTGATTATGATAATCAAAGAACCAGAAGTAACTCTGAGATTAATCTTATAAATGATATGGAATCAAAGTCACCTCTGGAATTATTTGACATTTTCTACGATTCAAGAAACGGTCAACCTTTAAATAATGAACAAAGAGAATTTATGGAAAGTATTATTGAGGATATATGGAGGAATAAATAATGAGACCGATAAAACTAACTGTTTCAGCATTTGGACCTTATGCAGGAAAGACTGAGTTTGATTTTGATAAGCTGGGTACAGGCGGACTCTACCTTATAACCGGAGATACGGGAGCCGGAAAAACAACTATATTTGATGCTATTACCTACGCACTCTATGGAGATCCCAGCGGAAATAACAGAGAAGTTTCCATGTTTCGCTCAAAGTATGCCGATATTACAACACCGACATTTGTTCGACTCATTTTTAACTATAAAGGAAAAGAATACACTATAGAAAGAAATCCGGAATACGAAAGAGCTGCACAGCGAGGAAGTGGATTTACCAAGCAAACAGCAGGTGTAAAGCTTACTCTACCTGACGGAAAGCCTCTTACAAAGACTAAGGAAGTTGAAAATGCTATAAATAATATTATAGGCATTAACAGAGATCAGTTTTGTCAAATCGCAATGATTGCACAGGGGGATTTTTTAAAACTTTTGATTTCACCTACTAAAGAGCGAATTGAAATATTCAGGCATATATTTAAAACAAAACTTTATTCAGATTTGCAGGATAGATTAAAGTCCGAATTATCTGTACTTAATAACGATTGTTCAAAAATCAAACAAAGTATATCACAGTATATAGGTGGAATAAGCTGTGATGACTCTTCATTACTTTCAATAGATGTTACTAAGGCAAAAACCGGCGAACTTCCTACAGATGAATGTATTACACTTATTGAAAAACTTATAAATGAAGATAGCACCACTGAAGAAAAGGTTGACAATGCTATAACTGAAATAGAAAAACAACTTGATGTGTTAAAGATAAATATTCAGCATGGTGAAGAGTTTGTAAAAATCAAACAGGAATTTGAACAAAATAAAGCCAAAATTTTAAAATTGAATGAAGATAAAGCTTCTCTCACTGAGGCATTGGAAGAAGAACAGAAAAAAACATCTATTCAGGAGGAACTTACCAAATCATCTGCTACCATACAGGCACAACTATCTGAATATGATGAGTTGGATCAAAAAGAATCTAACCTGAAAAACAATGCTATAAATATTGAAAAAAGTAAAACATCACTTACAAAAACTCTTACAGATATTGAAGATTTAAAAGCTGAAATAGAGAAATTAACCGAGGAATCTAAAGATCTGCAAAAATGTGGTGAACAAAAAATTTTATTTGAAAATCAAAAGTCGGTTCATGTGGAAAGTCTTTCAAAGCTTCAGGCTCTATTAAATAGCATGGAAGACTTGAAAAATATTTCTGCAAATTATAAAGAAGCAAAAAAAATATTTGAAGAAAAAAAGCTCATGGCAAGTGAACTCGACTCATCATTTAGAGTAAAATACAATCTTTACCTTGATTCTCAAGCAGGTCTTTTGGCAGAAAACCTTGAAGATAATATGCCATGTCCTGTATGTGGCTCGCTATCACATCCTAAAAAGGCAATTAAACCTACACAAGTGCCAAAAAAAGATGAACTTGATATTCTTCAATCCAAAGTTTCAAAGGCAAATGATGAGGCAAATGATGCCAGTCAGAAAGTAGCAAACTTAAAAGGTGTGCTTGATGAAAAGACAGATACTACAGTGAAATCTATTAAGGAATTACTTGGCGATATTGATATGAACAATGCTACCGATATTACAAAGGCTAAAATAAGTGAGCTTAAGAGTAAAATAAAGATACTTGAAGAAAATATCGAAGCCGAAAAGAAACATATAGTCAGAAAAGATGACATTGACATTAAACTTCCTCAGTTGCGTAAAAGGAGTGATGAATTACAAAATAGTATTGTTGATATAAACAATACTATAAGTACTTTGGAATCAGAGAATAAATCACTTAATTCAAGAATCAGTGATTTAAAAGAAAAGCTGGTATTCTCTTCAAAACTTGAAGCCTCCAAAGAAATTCAAAAGAATGAAGATATAATTTTAAAAATCAAAAAAGGTATAGAGATTGCCACAAAGAATTTAGGTGAATGTAGTGAAAATCTTGTCTCTGTCAATGCAAGAAATGATGTACTTTTAAAGCAAATGGAAGGAAAACAGGAAATTGACCTTGAGTCCGAAAAAATCAAGTTGAATGAGCTTGATTTAAACAAAATTCAGCTTAGAAAGGACAAAGAATCTATTCACAGCCGAATTATAAACAACCGTTCAAACTACGATAATATAAAGCAAAAATCCTCTGAACTTATAGATATCGAAAAAAAATACACCTGGGTAAAGGCATTATCAGATACCGCAAACGGTACTATCACAGGGAAAGATAAGATTATGCTTGAAACCTACATTCAAATGCATTATTTTGACAGAATTATTGCAAGAGCAAATACAAGGCTTATGATAATGACCGGCGGGCAATATGACCTCATCCGAAGAGAAGAATCTCTTAGTAAGGTCGGACAGAGCGGACTCGACCTTGATGTCATAGACCACTACAACGGTACTACAAGAAGTGTAAAATCACTCTCAGGTGGTGAATCATTTAAGGCTTCTTTGGCTCTGGCTCTTGGACTCTCCGATGAGATTCAATCCTCAGCCGGCGGCATTCAACTGGATACCATGTTTATTGATGAGGGATTCGGCTCTTTAGATGAGGACTCACTTTCTCAGGCAATGAATGCCCTTGCATCACTTGCAAGCAGCAATAAGCTTATCGGAATTATCTCACATGTAGGCGAGTTAAAGCAAAAAATAGACAAACAAATCATTGTCAAAAAGGACAAGACCGGCGGAAGCAGGGCTGAAATAATAGCATAAACAAAAGGCTATAGTATTAAAAATATAAATAATATGTAAAAGTAGCCTATTAGCGCCGGTACCACTGATTTTTTGCCTATATAATTTTAATTTAAAATAAAACAGTGTACTGTAAAATCATTATAAATCAGATTTTACAGTACACTGTTTTAAGTTCTATTCTAAACTCAGTTTTTAAAAGCATCCATCAAATTATACTTTTTGAGTAATTCATTTCTGTATTCCTTATTAGTATTAGCTTTAAGGATCTTTTCCAAATCCCCTTCCTTTACCAATATTTCATTCAGCTTGCTTATTATATTCGCCCCCTTTTCAATGCCTATCTCCAGTCCTTGCTCAATGCCTTTTTCAATGCCTTTTGCCTCTACTCTGTCAAGTACTTCACACATAGTCACTCTCTCCTTTCCGTTCAAATCATTTATAGTTTCCTCAAATCTTCCGTCTCCGGTCATTGCAGCCATCAACATTAACAATTCTTCTACATGATCAATTACAGTTTTATCAGGTATATAGTCCCTATTCACTCTCATTTGGTATAGGTAGTCAGCCAGTATTTTAAAATCACTTTTAAATAAGTCTATCTTTTCTCTAGCTAAATATGCTATCTCGAAAAGATTTATTTTGAAATCATTAACATAAGGTTTTATATTTTCTTCTATGTCAAGTATTTCAAAAAGTGTTTTGGGATATTCCCACTTTCTGTCAAATCCAAGATATAATACTAAAGTGATTACAGGATATTTTATTTCATTCCTGTTTTCCCTCCTACTTTGTTTTACATACTCTGCACCATCATATCCAAAGACTCTAAATGGCATTAGCTTATCAGGGCTGGTTTGATTTTCCAATCCCAAAAATGCCATATTTATTTTACTGTTATTCCAGTATTTTGCAACATCTCTGTCCTGAGTTCTAACTCTTCCGTCAACTTTCAGCACACTCATTGGCAAAGCATCAGTAAGGTTATTCTCATCAACTATAATCTCACCGTTAAATAAAAGTACATTTAAAACATCTGCGAATACATCATTATAGCTTTCCAACATTTTTTGAGTTACATCTTTTTCTCTCATGTCTCCTCCCTATTATACCAAAAATTAAAATTACTATCTATTCCATTGGGATTAATATTGTTTGATTTTAGAATTTTAAGAAAATTTAGAAATTCAAATTATCTAAGATAGATTATATTCTATCCTATATATTACCAAAACTCAATAATATATTATAAAATATTATGAATTAAAATATATAAAAAATAGACTGCTACACAAGGTGTACCAATCTATTTAACTTATCATACTGTATCAATTATATCTTTTACATTTCCGCCATCCTCTTTAATGTATCCCCGGTTATCCTATATGTTGTCCAGTCTGACATAGGAACGGCACCAAGAGATAGGTAGAAGTCAATGCTCGGCTTATTCCAGTCAAGGCACCACCACTCAAGTCTGCCACAATCTCTATCTAATGCAATGGATGCCAGTTTCTTTAATAAAGCCTTGCCATATCCCCTGCCCCTAAACTCAGGCAATACAAAGAGGTCCTCAAGATATATACCGGCTCTTCCAAGGAATGTAGAAAAATTATGAAAAAACAGTGCAAAGCCTACCTCTTTTTCATCTTCCATAACAAATATAACTTCCGCCTTTTGCTTGTCAAAAATCCACTCTTTTAAAGTATCTTCATCAGATATAACTTCATCAAGCATATTCTCATAAGATGCTAATTCCTTTATCAAATGAAGTATCAAAGCTGTATCATCTTTTTTTGCAAATCTAAATTTCATGCATCCTCCAATCTTTGAAAATACATATCTATTATCTGTACATCTTCCATAATGTCCTCTTATGCGCCTAATTATTCCAACGCTATATCAATCTCTTTTATATCATCAATTCTTGCTGAGGAATCTGTTCCTGTTATATAAACAATTGAAATATTTGTTTGAGGATTCACAGTAACTGTGGTTGTCTTTGCAATTATAGCGTATGTATTATTTTTTTTACCTATATATGCTATGGGATCATAAACCACACCCACATATTCTTCCAGCGCCTTGTTAAATATGATATCTACATCAGGATTTTCCTTCAATGAGGCATTTTTGCTATTATACTCCCAATCGGTCTTTCCTTCAGGTATTCTCACAGTTTCTGTGATCTGTGCATCACCTTTTAAATCCTCATATACATTTACTATATTATAATCCGGTTTGGCATCAGGTATCACCATTTCCCCTTTGCAAAGGTATGAATAATTCATACCGGCTACCACCTGTGAACCAAGTACTGCAACCACCTCATATCTATAGCCATCCAAGCTGTCTGTTGCCTTATTAAAAGCCTCCATAGCTTCTTTGTTATTTGCCGGATCCATATTTTCATTTATTGCCCAGCCACCTGTAATCGGCGCAGGCTCGCCCGTTTCTTCAGATTTCTCTGTTCCTTTAGTCTCCTGTGATACTGTAGTTGTCTTATCATCTTATTTGTTTTTATTCCGCATCCCATAAATAAAACAGCACAAAAAAGTCCCAACGTTATAGTAAACAATTTTCTCATTTTCTGTCTCCTTAAATATTTTTCTGTGATTACCTCACTCAATTATATAGACGGAAAATAAAGTCATAAGGTCACAATATAAGTTTTTAAAATTTTATTTCCCTGCCCCGCCTTTGCTGTTTGCAAACTCACTAAGATCCTCATTTTTCATTGCTTTTTCAAGGAGCTGTGGTAACATCTGTGGAGCAGCCGCAAAACATGGTATGCCTTGACTTGCAATCCTTTGTGCCATATTGCTGTCATAATAGGGCTTGCCGTCATCGGATATTGCAAGCAGGCAAATCACAATTACACCGTCTTCTTTCATCTGTGTCAATCTTCTAAGAAGTCCTGCACGGTTTCCACCCTCTTCAAGGTCTGAAATCAAAAAGAAAATAGTTTTTTTAGGATTCTCAATATATTTACTGCAATACTTTATTGATTTTTCAATATCCGTTCCCCCACCAAGAGTAAAGCCGAAAAGTAAATCAATAGGATCATCACATTTTTCACTCAAATCCACAATATTGGTATCAAATGCCACTACCTTAGTCTTTATAGCACTCATACTTGCCAGAATACAGCTCATAATGGATGAATATATTACAGACTCTCCCATTGAACCGCTTTGGTCAATATCCAATATTACAGTATATTTATTAGCTGCGGTTGTTGCACTTCTTTCAAAGAAATAATACTTTTGCGGAATGATCTTTTTTAGCTTGATATTATAATCCTTGATACCTTTTCTTATAGTAGTTTGAAAATCCAGTGCGGATGCGGATGGAATAGGTGAATGCATACGACGGTTTAGGCTTGCCGTTACCGCTCTTTTTAAATCACTTTCAAGTAATGCATTTATCTGTTCCACTATCTTTTTAATAAATTCTCTGGCACCTTCCTTACTCTTTTTAGGTATCTGATCCTTTAATGTAAGTATCATACTCGCCATTTGCATATCAGGTTCTATATTTTCCAAAAGTTCGGGTTCAAATATAAGCTGCTTTAGACCGCATCTTTCCATAGCATCCGCCTGAATAATCTTTACAAGATCCTTATCAAAAAGTGTTCTCACATCCCCAAGCCATCTGCTGATTTGCGGGCTTGAAGCCCCCTTTCCTCCACCGCTGCCAAAGCAAAATTTCATATTTCTGTTATAGATTGCATCCAGAGCCATATCCATCATAAGATCTTCATCACTCAGGCGTACACCCTCACCCATATCTTCCATTCTGCCGTCAGCCTCGGCTCCAAGTATCAGCCTCCAACGCCTCAGTCTGTCTTTTGTATCCATTTATATCTCCTAAAAGTCTCCAAAATCAAAGTCTTCAAGTATTTCGGTATCCACTTCCTTTACTTCCTCATTGATTATTTCGCTTACTACCTGTGCATTAAGTCCCCAGATCTCTCCAAGATTTTCAGCAATCATATCCTTTTCCTTTGCACTGTATTCTACAAAGGCTCTCCTTAAAAATACAACAGAACGCCTGAACTCCTCTTCATCCAAAGTGTCCAGATATTCACTCAGGCTTTCCCATAATGTAAGCCTGCCGATAAGTGCATAATGATTTCTGATTGACAATCCTGCAAACCAGTTGGCGCCAAGTTCTGCCGGCATTCCCATAGACAGTCTCCTTGAAACCTCTCTTCTAAGAGTAAGTTCATCTATTTTGCCTGCATCAAGCAGTATGGCGGTTGACATCCCTGAGATTTTTGTATTTAAATCATCTCTTTTTGCTACCTCCATAAGCTTGTCAAACCAAAAACTCTCATCCAGAAAGTCTTGTACCAAAAACACATTATGTATACTTTGAATATCCTCGGATAAAGTAATCGCCGCCATATCATCGCAGGCGGATTCATCCGTAAGCATAAGTGAAGCTCTGATACAAAGCCTTTTAACAATAGGCTCAAGAGGTTTTCTGTCAAGTTTTCGTATATCACCAAAGGAAATCATGATTGAAAGCTTGCTGACTGTCAAAGCAATATCATGCATTGATATTGCACCGTTTGTCATCTCATCCAGGCTTCTTTTTGCACCCTCCACTACTCTTGGCATTCCGCAATTAAATGCATCTTCAATAATATCCGCTATTTCAGATATCTTTGTTGCCTGTGACAATCTCTCCCCAAGTACAAAAGCTACAGCCTCCGATATCGTATCGCCCTTTAATAGGGTTTCCACTATCTGAATCTCCGCCTCAGGAGTCCATTGTAAAACCCAGTTCTCTGCCCATGTGGCATTGTCCTGCCTGTTTCTTTCGATTTTTGCAAAATCAATTCCAAGTATAAGCAAACGATAAAGGAAAAAAGATCTGTTCAAATCAAGAAATGCACTTTCTCTTGATTTTACTCTCAAATTTTCCCTAAGATCCAGTTGCAAGGGCTTTGCTACAAGTTCTTTATATTTTTCAAGCTTCAGTTCATTAAGCTGTGAAATAAAATCACTCTGTATAGATGTCTGCATAGCATCCTGCGGCACATGGCCTATCTTTTTACCAATATCGCTTTCGGCAAATCCCATAGCAAGCTCACCGAAACTTCCGCCGCCCATACAGGTGATACTTGCATCCTTTAAATCACAAAGTGTAGGTATGGAGCCTCCACGAAGAGCCGCCAGTGATCTTGCAAGTCTTGTAGCCTCTATTACCTGTGCGGATGAAACTATACCGCCATGCTCTCTCATATATTTTGCCAAAGTGCTTAGATACTTTCTCTCATGAAAGGTGATATCCTCATTTAAAAGTCCCTGCCAGATAAGTTCATAATATGCAGGTGCCGCATTTCCTGCGCCATAACCTGTTCTTTTACTTAGTCTGTAGTATGAATAAGGCATCAATGTAATATTTGAGTCTTTCTTTTCTAATGCCATATACTCTTCATCAGTCATTGCACCGTCAAGACTTTCTATAGCTGATGTATGAAAAGCACCTGTTACAGCCACTATTTTCTCCGGATCAATACCTTTTTTAATAAACTCTTTTGCCTTTCTTTTCATAAAGCTTTCACGAATTATATCTCTGACAAAAGTTTTATTAAGAACTTCGGAGTCTTTCCTGAGGCTTTCTCCAAATAATGCACTGCCAGCCTTATATGCGGTCATACTCTCACTCTGCTCTAAGTTTCTTTCCCAGAATCCTTCCATATCTGTTTCCAAAGTTTTAGAAGGGGATTTTGTAGAAATGTTTTCAGAATCCGTATCCTGATTATTAGCTTCTATGCTTTCAAGTCCCAAAATTATATTTGACTCCAAATCAAAGAAATGACATTCCTTGTCGTTTTCCCTTGCCCAAAGGATTGCCTGATACTCAGGTGAATAATTTGCAAACGGATAAAGAATGGTATCTATAGGTGCTTCCTTTGTATATGCCATAATGGCAAATGGCGGTATCAGATTTTTGGATACGATATCATCTATCAAAAAATCAAAATCCGCAGGCCCCTCTATAAGCACTAAATCAGGCTTGTTTTCATCTAAAAACCGTCTTAAAAAATAAGCTCCCGCAGGTGAAAAATGTCTAATTCCAAAAGTTTTCATGGCTACCTCCTAGCCATTGAGTGCCCTACACTCATTGTAAAGCCCAATCCACTCTTTACCACGCTTTTTCATTATATTTTCAAGATACTCTTCCCAGACTTTTGAATCTTTCGAATCCTCCTTTACTATTGCCCCTTGAAGTCCTGCCGCAAGATCCGCATCACTTATCTTACCATCTCCAAAACTTCCTGCAAGTGACATACTGTTTGTAAGTAATGAAATAGCCTCGGCTGTGGATAAAACATTTGCAGTGGATTTTATTTTCTGCTTACCGTCCAAAGTCTCGCCCTGCCTAAGTTCTCTAAATATTGTACAGACTTTCTTTATTACCTCTGCCTCGGGTACCTTTGAAAGCAATGCCATGCCCTCTGAAAGTTTTTCAATTCTGCTCTTTACAATATCCATCTCTTCTTCAAGAGTATTCGGACTTGGCAGCACCACAATATTAAATCTTCTCTTTAGAGCGGCACTCATTTCATTTACCCCACGGTCTCTGGTATTTGCAGTAGCGATCACTGAAAAACCTTTTTTAGCCGCACTGTCTTTGGATAGTTCGGGAATTGAAATTCTTTTTTCTGAAAGAATGGAAATAAGAGCATCCTGTACTTCGGAGGCACAACGGGAAATTTCCTCAAATCTTGCTATCTTTCCTTCTTCCATAGCCTCAAAAATAGGACTTTTTATAATTGCCTTATCACTTGGTCCCTCCGCTATAAGAATTGCATAATTCCATGAATATCTTATCTGCTCCTCTGTTGTACCGGCGGTTCCCTGTATAACACAGGTGGAATTGCCGTTTATCGCCGCACATAGATGTTCTGAAAGCCATGACTTTGCAGTACCCGGCTCACCTATCAAAAGAAGTGCTCTGTCGGTTACCAATGTGGCTATGGCAATCTCAACGATTCTTTTATTTCCGATATACTTTGGCATTATCTTTACACCATTGCACTCACCGCCCATAATATATGTAAGAACCGACTTTGGAGACATCTTCCAGCCTGCCGGAACAGGATTTTTTTCAGCCGCTATAAGTGCATCTATTTCCTTTTGAAACATGACCTCCGCAGGAAGTCTTTGTAATTCTTCGCTCATATCTACCACCTTTTATTTTTTCTTTTTAGCCAAATCTTCAAAAAAATCATCAATTCTTGTATCGCTGAATGTCTTTAAAACATTCATTGCCTCTGCCTTGCTTGCCTTATCTGCAGTCTTTGCAATCTCAAGCAAAATATCTATATTTTCTTTACAATACTTTAAAGACTCTATAGCCTTCCTTTTAATATCCTTTTTGCTGTCCGGATTATTTACAATTGATAAGTAAAAATCATTTTCCTTGCCCCTTGCAAGCTTTGAAATAACTTCAAGTCTTAAATACATATCATTTTTGCCCATAGGATCAAAACCTCTTTTTAGTGGTTCAATCATCATCTTACCGTCTTCCACCATCCATCTGCTGATTAGATATGCAAGTTCGCTATAGCTGTCACCAAGTCCTTCGATATACTTTGGAAACACTCTGTAATCTAAAAATATCTCCGGAGTATCCTTTCTGGCATTCACCAAAATATCATATCTACCGCTTCCCGTAGTGGTAAGTGCCGTAATAACAGGCTCAAGCATTTTATAAGAATAGTTTTTTAACAGCTTGTCGCTTCCCCCTTCAATATCTAAAAGCTCTCTATTTTCATATATACCTGCCTGAGTTTCAAGCACTGCATCTATTAATGCAAGTAAATCCAGAGCCTTCTCTCCGGGATTATCACATATAGGCAAATCTAAAGCCTGCTTTTCTATCTGTGCAAATACCGGGGCAAGCTTTGATAAAGCTGCCATATCCTCTGTCGCCTTTTTTAATCTGAAATCTTCTTTTATAAGAGAACTGCCTGTGATTATACTGTTTTTTAATTGCTCTCTTAATTTATATAAAATATCTAAATTCATTATATCCTCCCCTAATATGCCAGTCTAAGTATTTCATCATCTGTAATTATGCTTCTTGGCTCTATACAGATTTGACGAAGTCTTCCATCATAATATGCCAGACCGAATAATACCTGATTACTAAGGTAATTTTTACCGGGAAGTGATAATAAAGAATCAATTACCGTACTGTCATGACTGTCCGGTTTTAATAAAATCTGCTTGCCCTCAGTATCTTCCAACACTGTTTCCCCTTCATACTGTCCTATCTTTTTAAACTCAAACAATACAGCATAGGCATTATCAGACAAAGTCGCCTTTAATATATTTTTAGCGGGCTTTATAAATTCAGATATACTCTTCTTAGCAAAACCCTTTATCTTTTTAATATCTGAAATATCCAAATCTTCATCTTTAGAACTTTCAAAACGAATCCTTGTATTCTCTCCGTCATTTGCAGGATAAAAATAAAGCTTATCAATGCATTTTTTACCAAAAAAGCTGTCATCTCTTTGAATATATTTTTTTGCCTTTACAGGGCAGTAATTGGCGGTATAGTTTATTTCACCGCTGTCAATATCAATCCAATACCCCTTATCCGTATACTCTTCCTTTACACTGTCAAACTCCGATAAGAAGCTTAATTCTACAAGCACTGCATTATCCTTTTTAAGCCCGATCTCACCAAGTTCTTCAAGCTTCCATACTCCTCCAAGTGCCTCATAAAGTATATTGTCATCAGGATTTGTATCATCACTTTCAAGCTTTTTCAAAAGATAATCCCTTGCTCTTTTTTCAATATATCTAAGCTTTGCAAGTTCTTTTACAGCCAAGTCAAATAAATGTTCCTCAATATGATCATTTGGATAATCTTTTCTTATCTCGTCTACATAACTCTTAGGATAATTATTTTTTATATCTTCTATAAATTGCGAGTTTTTTATTGTTCTCAGATATTTCAAAAACCTTTTAAAATAAATCTGTACTCCCGGTAGATAAAAATCTCCAAGTTGCTTTGCAAGCTCATCATATTTTTTATCAAATGCCGCATCCACACAGGAAGCTACACCCGCATTTGTTATCTGATTCATCAAATCCTTTAATAAATCCAGACCTTCGATTTGCTTTTTTATCTTCTTTGTTTTTGCAGCCTTTGAAACTGTGCTTGTCTTTTTGGGTTTATCGGAATTTTTTTCTTTCTCTGCCTTTTTCTTCTCCTTAGCCTCTATCTTATTTCTTTTATCTATAATATCCTGTGGAATATCAGCTGTTTCAAAGTCCTTTCCCTCCTTCATTTCAAACATCAATCCGATTGCATGTTTACATGGAAATTGTCTGCTGGGACAGGTACATCTAAATACAGGCTCTCCCTCTTTTTCAAAGTCTATGGAAACGATATAATTGCTCTTTCCGCTTCCCTTGCACTCTCCAAAGTAAAGGCTGTCATCTTCGGATTTCATCCTTTTTACAAAACTGTTTCCGGATGACAGCTTTCTGCCATTTGTAACTGCATTCGCATTCGGTGCTATAGAAACTATAGCCTGCTCATCAAAAGTTCTCATATTTGATCCTTTCCGATATATTTTTGTAGTATTATACCATAAAATAATATCGTTATTTTTAAATATTATATTTTTGCATTGACTCCATCACTTCTCTCATTCTCTCTATATACTCATATATATTCATCCTATTTGAAATATCTTTTATTTTATCAAAATCAATCTTATAATAAGCCTTCATCTCCTGCCATTTAGCCTCCGCTTTTTCTTTTACAATATCGCTTTCCTTAGAAAACACATCAAAAAAGCTCAGTTGTCTGCCATCTTCTTCCCTCAGATGGTAAATACCGGTTCCTACAAGTCTTATCTCGGCTTTTGGTACATTTTTTAAAAGCTTACTTGCATTTTCATAAATGGTATAGGCATCATTTGTATTTGCACTTATAAGTGTTGACCTTGTAATAGTCTTCATATTGGAATATGTTATCTTCAGAGATACCCCCTCTCCATAAAGCCCCAGCCTTTTTGCCCTCTGCTCTATGAAAAAAGCCAGTATAAAAAGTACATCATCTAAAAGTCTGAAACTTGATACATCCTTTTGAAATGTAAACTCCTTACTGATTGACTTTGTCTCCTCTTCCTTATAAGGTACCACTTTCCTGTCATCAAATCCGAATGCCAAATCTACAAGATATTCCCCCTGTTTTCCCATGAATCTTTTTACTTCATTCTTTTTATCCTGTAAATCTCTTACAGTATCAACACCATATAAATGAAGTTTTTTTGCAGTCTTTTCTCCCACTGTATAAAGAGCACGCACATTTCTGTCAAGTACCAGCTTTATAAATTCATCTCTATTTGGTATTTCAAAATATCCGTCAGGCTTTTTCTCCTCACTTGCCATCTTTGCCGCAGTCTTTGAATACGCCAAACCTACAGAGCAGGTAAGAGAAAGTTCTTCCCTTACCCTCTTTTTGATTTCAAGACCAATCCTGCCTGCATCTTCCCATGAATTTACCTTTTTTGTAAGGTCAAGATACCCCTCATCCAAAGCTATATATTCTGTAATATCGGTATAACTTTCCAGTATCTTATGCAATTGATTTGATACTTTTCTGTATTTATCAAAATTCGGATGCATAAATATTCCCTTTGTGCAAAGATTAAAAGCCTCTTTTATATTCATTCCTGAATGAATGCCGTATTTTCTGGCTTCATAATTGCAGGTAGACACAACACCTCTTTCATTTGGCATAGAACCGATAATAAGCGGCTTTCCTACCAGAGTTTTATCATCCCTCATCTCCACTGAAGCATAAAAGGCATCCATATCTACATGAATAATTATTTGATTTTCAAACATATACTCTATCCTGCAAAAAAAGTACCGTCAAAGACCTCATCAACAGGCTTGCCATCTATCTTTATCTCATAATCCGATATCTTTTCCATAGGTATACGGACAACACTTCCGTCAGACATTGTATAATCTGTAAAACTTTCCTTATCGGTGCCTACAGGTGTAAGTAAAATTCCAACAGGAAGATTTATACTTCCTAATGAATTTCCGTTCACACCGTCAAGCATCTCTCCGTTCAGCTCTATCTTAGCTGCAAGTTGAACAGGCGTTGTAATAGTGAAATAATCCGTTAAAGCCTTCGGTCTGCCATCATCCACCAACTCATATTTTCTCTCCACCCAAACAGAGCTGATAGTAAATATATTATCCCCAAGATAAAAATCATTCGGATTTAACAAAGCCGTATGTGCAAAACTGTCTCCGATACTTATTGTTTCAGACTTCTTATTTAAATCAATGATCATCATACTTTTATAATCATTATCATATGTTAATTCTACATAAAGATAGACATGATCTCCCTTTTTCAAAACATAGCTCTTTGAAATACCATAGCTTGAGCCGTCCTGATAAGTCCTCTTCTCCCCGTCTATTTTTACTCTTATTTCCTGTGCAATATCATATTCATTGATTTCCTGTGTTAACTCCAAAGTTCTTTCTTTTCCGTCAATATTAAACCTTATCTCCCTGTCCGGCAAAATTTTAAAAGCATAATCATCAGGCAATTTTAATATATCATCCTTAAAAAACTCACTGTATCTTGCGTATTCAAGCGGAATACTTACAATCTCTTTACCATAATCATTTTCCTTAATCATGTAAATCATCATTCCGCCATTATTTAATGCCCAAGAAATATCAGAGTCATTATTGGTGCCGTCTGAAAATTCCTGAGGTTTAGTCAAAACACTTTCTAACTTTTCGCTAAAATAAGCTATATCGGCACCATATTCTTCCATAAATTCTTCACTCTCTGTGAGCTTATCATATAATCCGACAGGATTTTTTAAAACATCGGATATTTTCAGTTCCTTACCTGTATTTGAGTCTATATTTATACCTCTGATTTCCTCACCGGTTTTATCATAATCACTGTATACCATTGTCTTTATAAAAAGACTGAAAATATTGGAATCGGCACGAGTCAATTCAATACTTGAATGTTCATCCGTCCATTGCTTATTGATTCTTTCAATAATATTTTTCAGATTATCATTTCCTTTAACTTCCACCTGCGGCATCATTCCCTCAAGTAAGGAAAGTCCTTCCCTGATCTTATAAAAAATATGAACATCCAGCATTTGCACATCATTTTTTATAATTCCTTTTGCAACTTCCTCAGCCTTACTTTCCAGTGCCACACTCTCCTTAGCGGCACTTTCATTTGTACTTACTGTTATTGAAGTACTCTTTCCACATCCCACCAACAAAAAAGCAGCCAACATCAAATATATAAATCTCTTTTTCATATAATCCTCCTTTTAGACTATACTATCACAAAATAACGACTCTACCAATAAATATAGTATTAAAAAAAGTGCATTCGGTCTCCCTCCTGCACTAATTATTATTTGTCTGACTTACTGTCAGTCTTTGCCTGAAACTTTTCATTATTTACAATAAATCTTTCATGAATTCCCTCACCTATAAGCCCCTTTTCATCATATGCCTCAACCTTAAAAGTAAGAGCTCTTCCGTCTATTTTAATAAGTTCCGACTTTATCTCCACCTTCATTCCAAGCGGTGTAGCCGATAAATGCCTTACATCCACAGAAATACCTACAGTGGTAAAGCCCTCATCCAGCTTATCCGATACACTCATAAAGCAGGACTCCTCCATCAAAAGTATCATTACAGGAGTGGAAAATACCTCTAAACTTCCACTTCCTATACCTGCCGCAGTATTTTGCTTTGTTACAATGGTCTCTTTTTGTCCCCTTATTCCTACTTCCAACATAGAATTCTCCTTTATATTAAATAAATTGTAATTTTACATAGTAAACATGGTTATTATATGCGCTTTAACCCTCTCCTCATAACAAAATTTAAATTCTTTAGGTATTTCAATTACTGCATTCTTTGAAGAATATAACTTTTTATCGGTATTTTTTGATATATCCGTATTAATTGTTTTTGCAGAATCTACACCACTGTTTTGTAAATCTTTAATTTCTCCGGTTTTAAAAATTTCAAATCTTTTATCTTCGCTGATTTCACCGGAGGAAAACATAAAAAGCTTTGGGCTTTGCAGTATCTTGATTCCATATTTTTTATATAAATACTCCGAAAACTCACAATCCCCAATCACAAGCTTATTTTCAAGTGCATCCTTCCATAAATCCAAAGGATTACAGGTACATACAGGCAGCATTACTGTCAAAGTATAACTCTTATCCTTATTAATACTGTAGTACAATGATACTCTTATTGATATATCACCATATCCTAAATACTCATATCCGATAAAACCGCAATCTATTTTTGCCCCGCCCTTATCTTTAATAAGATTTTTAAACTCCTCAGTAAAAAAATCTTGATTATTTGCATATTTTCTTAAAGCATCCGAATCTGCTTCAACAGGATAATTTAAATATATATCACAAACAGGAAACTCTGTATCCCTATGCTTTGCAAAATCATCTACCCTTGCTTCCAGATTTTCGATATTGGACATACCCTCGGTATTATCCTGTAATTTTATTTTTTTATCTTTTTCTTTCTTTATATAGATGTAAACATTCTCTGTTCCATACTCCGATTCCACACTGACCTCGGCTTTCAAATACATCGGAATAACTTCCCATTGGTCTATATATGCAAAGTCCTCTTTACTTACAAGCAATACCTTCCCATTGACACATCCACCTTCATTAGGCACTACATTATAAAACTCCTCTGCCGTATTTATAGAATACCCTACAAGTTTGGCATCATAAGACTCCAAAGTATGCCCCAAAAGCTTGTTTTGAAGGTATTTAGATTTTAATGTTCCGTATACAAATATTTTGTACATAATATCTCCCATATACCAAGACAATTTATATTAATACTCCATCCGTATTATAAAAATCTTAGTATATTTATTTCTTATAAAATTTATTCTATGATATATTAGCATATTCCGGAATACAAACAAAGTTTTTTATCAATGCAAAACTATAAAAAGCTGCTGTCAGTAGGCTTCCCATGACTATAATATAAGATTCTTTTTCCAAGTGATTTTATTTTTCTGCACTTCTTTTTACTTCGTTAAAGTCATTGTAGAGATGTGCAATTGTCCATCCTATTTAATCCATCCCTACTTTCTAAATCTTTTTACTTCTACTAAACCATATGGCAACATAGATTCTTCATCAATATAAAAGCCGTTTTTAACTTTTTGATTTTCATCCACTTTATTTGTTAGGCTACCTAAAATCCCTTTATAGCCTCCTAAAAAAAGTATTTTTTCCCCATCTTTAATCAAAGACTCAATATTATTCTCTATACACTTAAGCGAATTTACATAGTCTTCTTTTTCCTCAGCTTTTTTTAGTTTTCCATCTTTTATCCACGAATTAATATTTTCTACCCTTTGTTTAATTTCATCAATATAATTATCCAATTTCCTTTTAGTTATAGAATAGCTTTCCTCCAGCTTATTATCTAATAATTCTTCTGATATATCTGCTTTAAGTAAAATTTCGCTTTCAAATTTCTTCTCTATTCCTATCATTTCTATTGCTACACCCGGGAAAAAAGGCTCAAACTTAGGAGTTTTATATGTCAAATTTTGTTTGTCATTAGGCTGAGCTTCTCCATTATTATTTTCTCCTTTAGCTTCTTGATATAAATATTGAAACTTATATAAATTTTTTAATTCCACATCTTCTTTGCCGATATTTATATCTTTTAATAAGATTTTACTCCTAAGTACATCTTCATTTTCGCCTCTTTTACCGACTAATAATGCTCCTTTTAGTGAAGATGCAGGAATATGGTACTCCTTTGCATAGGAAAAACTTTTTTCTGATAATAAGTCTCTATCTTCATAACTATAAAGAGGATAGATAATATTAATATTATCCGATTTTTCTACCTTTAGATTCTTGGTGTTCTTATCAATTTCTTTAAAGTCAACACCTTTGTACAATGCCTTTTCCATTCTTGGTGACAAAATAACAGGAGAGATAGTTGTAAATTCAAGTTTCATCAATTCACCTCCAATTTCACAAGATAGGAGTTACCGAAAATAATTGCATTTTTCTTATACATAGGGTTGTATCTACTGTTATCAATACTTTTTCCCACCTCATATAAATCTGTTTTATCTTGTTTTAGTTTGATAACACTTCCTGTGGTTATGAAACTTATTACCTTAGGTATTTCATATTCAATCTCAAAAGGTTTCCTGTCAGATGTATATATATCCAATACAGACATTTGTGCATCAATCTTATCAAAATTCGGTAATAACATTCCTATATTGAGATATCTGTCATCAGCAAATACCTGTCGCAAACCTTCAGCATCTTTTGACTTTTCAATGCTGTAAATTCTATATTCATTGTAGCCCGAGCTTGCTTTCCCACCCAGAAAACATGGAATCCCATGCTCAAATATATCCTTTCCTTTCTTAGCGGAATCAAATCTTTCATTCATTGCTTCCAATGCCCTTGAGATACAAGTTTCTTCCCTAACTTCTACAAAAAAGCTGAACTGCCTTTGAATTTCCCCTTTTTGATTCTCAAAGGAAATAATAGGCAGTGAATATGCCACATTTGGTATCCCCGGAAGACCTTTAATCTGATCTTCCAAGCGAAACTTTTGAATAAAAGTCCGGTTTTTCTTTATATATTTGAATTTTAGCAAATCATCAACTCTGATTTTATCTTTGCTTTCTACAAGTTTTAATAGATCCTTTAACTGATTTTGCTCAATAAAATCCATTTTCTTAACAGTTTCGTATATATTTTTTGAACATAAACTGTTTATAAGTTTAGAGTTGTTATTAAAGTTCGCTTTTAATTCTTCCAATCGTGATTTACAACCCTGTACTTCTTTATCTGATTCTTTCTTATTATATTTATCCGGCTTTTTTGCTTTATTTTTTTCTTTTAGTTTCTGTACAAGTTCTTCACTTTCCTGCCTTAATTTCCTTTGTACTTCCTCAAGATTTTTAATCTCTTCCTGATTTTTATTCAATCTGCCTTGCAGCTTTTGCATAATAAATTCTTTAGGTGTAGGATAATATCCGCTTGGAATCAAATTTGATATCATGCATTTTTGCTCTTGCTCTCTTACACCTCGCACAAAGGAACTTATATCCTCTTCACTACAATACTTTTTGGAATTGTTAATTAGGAAACCGAAAAGCCTTTGAGAATCGGGCAAAGTGGTCATCTCACCTATTTTATTAAGTTTTACTTCATACCTTATCATCACATTTCCCCTCTTTTTAATCATTGTCAAAATCTACTCTTATCTGTCCATATCCTCTTGACTTGGAGTTACCTATTCCATAAATTCCCTCATTAAACATTCTCAATGCATCTTTAAGCTCTTTTTCTATAGGAGCTTCTATTTTCTTAATCTCATCTTCATTTTCTATAAAAAAGGGATTATAGAACCTGATAATACCTTCAAATTCCACACCCGGTTTTATAACTTTATAAGTCCTTGGATTACTAATTATATTTCCATTTACCTCTTCTATACAGGTTTTTGTATCTATCAAAAAATAATCATCAATCTTCTTATCTTTAGATTCTATAACACGAAAATCGGAGCAGAATATCCTTGGCAAGCCGTTAACCCCTTCCATTCCGAAAATATATTCCGCCTTTAGCTCTTTGCTACCAAGTTTTTTCTCAAGATTTAAAATCATTTTTTTGATTTTCTCCGTCTTAAAGATATCTTCGCTCTTATAGTTTTCTAATATTTTCTCTATGAGCCGTTTTACATATTCTTTAGTTTCTTCCATCTTGTCCTTCTTTTTTTCTCCAGTTCTCTTACTATATTTCGTAAGGCACCCTTGAAGGCTGAACCATGTATAATAGGTCTTCCGTTTTCATCTATAGTAGTAGACTGGTCTACTCCACCGACAGAAAAACTCTCAGTTTGGTTGCCAATTAAGCAACAGGATTTTGTGGTTAATTTTATTTTTATTTCGAACATTTACATCTCCTTAACTTCCAAATACTACTATATAAATTAATGTTTTTTCTTGTTATACTTTCTCTCTCTATTCCCTGAATTTAATTGTTGAGTAGCCTTTCTTTCTTTTTCTGAGGTTTTTAACAATATTTTTTGTTGATTATATTGACAAAGCAAGATTAAACGATCCAACCATTCTGTACCTGAAATTTTTTCAATTCTTTCAGCAAAATCAATATCATCAAAAGAAAGTCTATGAACATTTTCCTTTTCTTGATTATCTTTACCGGCTTCACTACCTTCTTGATAATTTATAATTGAATTATAACGGCTAAAAATAATTTTCACCTGCTCTTTTCTATCAGATTCAATAAGTTTTTTTGCTCTAAAAAATATGGATATATCAAAATTTGCATTTTTACAAAACACCTTTCCTTTAATATACTTTTTAAAAATCATACTTTCAATATTATTTTTTTCTATTACTTCCAATATATGGTTTATAGGCTCATCGAACATAACGTGACTAATTCTTTTTTGAACAGCAACATCCGCTTCATTTTGTAAAACAATATACTTTTTTATTTTAGCCTTCCCAAATTTATCTGAATATTTTTCTTTTAAAAATAACAATATCAGCTTTAACTTCGGAATTAAAATATCATCAATTTTCTCAGGCACAAAGTATCTTTCATCTCCATTCTTCCTGTCTCTTTTATCTTCTACCAAATGACATAATAGATAATATTTAAAATACAGATCTTTATTTTCTTGAGTGTTACCGATATCCCCTGTACGAAGATTTGGCTTTAAATAGTATAAGGCATAAAGCATCTGCTTGTCCTTATCCTTTTCTGTTTCCAAATTCATCAGTAGATTATGTAATGATGTTCTTGTAAATATTTTTTCCTCCATTATTTCTTCGAGTTCTCCAACTTCGTTACAAAAACGAAAGAAACCGTCATTTTCACCATGACCTAAACCTTCTTTATAAATATAAAAGAGATTCCCTGCCATACTGATTCCAACCACTGAATTTAAAGATTTTTGTTCTTTCATATTTTTCTTGGCAACTGATAATTCTTTTTCCACCATCTGATTATAGTATCTAACAGGCTGATGATTATTAACAAAAACCACTCCTATAGCTATGGACAGTTCTATTTTCCCGGATTCACCCTGTATCTTCTTCAGTTCTTGGTTAATATCTTTAATCGTATTATGCAATACTTTTATAGACTCAAATAAAGCGTTAATACGCACTGCATAAAAAATATCATCACCTGCAACATAAAATGGAAGTATTGCCTTTTTCAGTATTTCTCCTGACTCTGATTTTTCACTCTCTTCTTCTACTGAATACTTTCTGATTTTTTTACTCTTTATAACCATTCCTCTAAAATTATCTATTGAAATTTTCTCAGATAATAACTTACTTACTTGTAAATATTTATTATAATCATCATTGATTTCTTTCATAATACTTCCAAGATTGTTGATATCTGCCTTTACAACAGCAATCTTTCCATCACTACTATCTGTCTCATGATTTTCCTCCGGTACAACCAAATCATCCATATTAGTCAAGAATACATTTTCTTTTCTTTTATTTTCAAACAGATGATTTGGGCATTTGCTATCCATCTCTTTAAAGCTAAATAATACTTCACTATTATCTTTTATAACCTGCGATTTGGTTGCACTTTCTTTAAGTAAATATTCAGCTTTCCTTAAAATTTGCATATTATCCTTTTTATCATCAGGAATGGCAAAAGCTACATAATTCAAAAAAATATCACCTTGATAATCCGCATAAATCTTCTGATACAATTTTTTTAACTTGATTTTAATTTCCTCTTTTGGTTGTTCACTTAGAAAAACAACTTTTCCGGAAATCCAAAGAATCTTATTTTTATCTCCCGCTTGTTGATCATCAAGATTAAATTCAATCTCTATTTCTTTTAAAATACGCCTTGCAACATCATTTGAAGCCGAAATAATATTTCTAAGTGTTTTTTCATCTGCTTGATTTTTATCAATCACCTGAAAAATATATCTTTGAACTTTTTCAACAGCTATCGCTATAGCAGTATACATAACCTATTCCTCCTGTATATCATTATTAAACATATCTACATAAGTCTTATGCGGGAAAAACATAGGATTATTTATCATCATCAATATTTGATTGAATTGAAAAATAAATGAAAGTAGCGTGTACTTCTTTGTTTTATCACTTACCTTATAATCACCTATTTTTCTTTCTTTTAATTTTTCAGAATTTTTAATAATTGTCTTTGAATTAAGTTTCATATCTGCCTGATTATATTTTTGTAGTACCTCCAGTAAGTCCTTATCTGCAAAAGTAATTTTTAGATTCCCCTCATGTGATACTTCTTTAGAAGTATTTTTGTCTTTATTTTTATCCGATTTACTATTTTGATATGCTTCAATAACAATATCAAATTTATTTCTACCTTTAGAATCATCCGTATTTGTTTCATCAACAGGTATATGACATAATATCTTAATAGGTCTTGTCGCTGTTTGAATAGTATTATTTTCACTACCGTCTTCCTTTAGTTTCCCTATATGAATATATGTAGCCAATCTAACGATTGAATCATTTGAAGTTTTTAGAACATCAATAGAATCTGCCCATTCTTTCAGATCTTCAGGATTTAAATTTCTACTTTTACATTGTACTACTGCTGCCACTGCTTCTACAGGTATGAACTTTATTAGCCCGTAATTAAATATATACGGTGTATATTGCTCATCATATATAGCTATATCTACTTCCTTCGAAACATTTTGATTTGAATCTATTATAAATACCGATCGGGCAATATTGAATTTTTTAGGGACTATTCTTGTAAAAAAATTTACCCAAATTTCTTCACGATATGAACCGGCAGTTAATTGATGATTGGTCACATCATAATTTAATTGAGTTACCAACTCTCTTTCCATTTTTAAATAATTTTCCTTAATATCCCTAATAATGTTACTCATATTCTTACACCTCTCTGTAAAAAAAATTAAAACTTTAATTCCAAAATTTATCTATTTCTATAGCTCTCTCAATGTTTTATATCTTTCGTTAATAAATATTACATATTAAAAACTTGCAATACATTGCGATTATATATTCTTTTTAAAATTATAGGGACAGAACATTTTTAATTTCAGCATTTTACATTCACATATAATCTGTATTTATTTTTAAAAATATATGTACTACCCTACTCATAATCTTTTTAGCAATAATTTTTCTTTCCATTAATTTTTTTGATAATAGCGTTGTACCGTTTTTTCTGTACGCTCCTACCTATCGGTAAAGACAGCATAACACCAACAATACTAACAATCCACATATATTTCCGGCTTATGAACATTCCAAAAAAGGCAATCAGTATTATAATACTTAGCCAATATATAAGTTGAAACTTTCCATTTTCTTTATTTAATTCACTCAATACATCAACACCCTCAGATGGATGGGGAGCGTTTTCTATAAATTCCGCAGCTCCTGTTGTTCCTATACAGGAACGAAAATCTGTACTGCAATTTTTTGCCGCTATACTATAACCTGTATTATTCAGCACTTCCTGTACGGCAAAACGAATCCCCTGCACAGAATCATTATTAAGCATAACACCTGCTCCTATTTCTTCAGTTCTTTTTGCCACGGCCCTTTGTTCGCTTGTCTGTGGATAAAGAACCGGCGGAGTAGCCATATACAGACTCTCGGAAACACTGTTCATACCGCAGTGAGTGATAAATACATCTGCCTTTGAAAGAATACCGAGCTGGTCAACATATGGGTATACTTTAACATTTTCAGGCAGTATTCCCAATGCCTCTCGATCCACAACATTACCACATGATATGACTATGTCTATATCCTGACCTTTTAGAGCCTCAATACATCTACTATAAAAATCCGGCCTGTTATTTATAACTGTTCCCAGAGAAATGTAAACAAGTGGTCTTGGTTTTTCCTTCTCAGGCTCGTCTTTTGAAAAAACTGACGGACCGACAAAAGCATAATGCTTGGAGAAGCTCTCTGCATAGGGCTGGAAATTTCTTGAAGTATAAACAATTGAATCTGTATTATTATCGCTTTGAACCAAAGATAAGGCACTGTGCACATGATAGCCATACGGCTTTAATTTTCTTAGTTCCTTAGATATTTTCGGCAGTCCAAAAATCATATCCGCCAGTTCTTTTAGCGAATTTTTCATATACTGCGAAGACATTTGATTAAAAGCAAATGTACTTGTGGACACCACCATAGGCACACCATGCTTCCATGCATTAAGTTTTCCCCAAAAGCAGATAGAGTCCGTATATATAACCTCAGGCTTAAATGACAAAAATTCATTATGCAAAAACTCATCCATTGCAAGCGTAGTACGAATACCCTGTATTGTCATTTCAGTTATGGATACATTTTTAAGCTCTGCCTCTTCTCTTTTTGTAAGCTTTGCAATATAAGAATCACAGGATATAAACTCAGCTCCTGTTGCCTCTATCTTACTCTTAAATTCATTAAATGAATAAAACCTGACTGTATTTCCTCGATCAACAAGCTTTGCTGCAACAGGAAGCATCGGATTTGTGTGACCATGTGCAGGAATACAGAAGAAAGCTATTCTTTTCAATCAGCGTTACCATCCTTTTCATAATAATTTATACATCTATCTTCCCAATATAATAAATACTTCTACATGTTTCCGGTTCTAAATTAGGAAAATCTTTTACTAAGACTCCCAAGATTACATTCCCCTCTAAAATCACTTATAATCTCCTTTCAAAATATTTTTATAGT
>GL890600.1:0-49412 GCA_000209465.1 Lachnospiraceae oral taxon 107 str. F0167
ATTGATTCTATAACAGCTTTGAAAGGTTCAGCCCTTGGAAAAGCAATCATCTATGCAAAGAATCAACGCCCATATCTTGAGAATTATTTACTTGATGGAAGATGTGCTATTTCAAATAATACTGCTGAAAATGCAATTCGTCCATTTACGGTAGGTCGTAAGAATTGGCTATTTTCAGACACCTCAAAAGGCGCGTCTGCAAGTGCTATTGTTTATAGTATTGTAGAAACAGCAAAGGCAAATGGATTGAATGCCTACACATATCTGGAATATCTCCTCATGTACATGCCTGATACTGAGTGGCAGTCTGATACTGATCTTTTGGAAGATTTAATGCCCTGGTCAATGGATGTGCAGGAAGAGTGTAAACTATAACTTAAAGTGCTCTTTTAATTTTGAGCACTTTTATTTTATATTATTATCATATGGATTTTGATGGAATACAAGGCATCATGTTATTGTGCGCTTACGTATTAAATTACATTTTATGATATCAAATTATGTATTTACATAACTATATGAAAATGGTATAATATGATTGCAACATAATAAATTTGCCCATATGGGTATTATATATACACTTATTAAGAGTGACGGAGAGTTAAGGATCTGTGATGTCACGGCAACCCCTTTTAGGAAGGTGCCAACCTGAGCGAGAAATCGAGCAATGAGTGGAAGCCTTAGTCCACCATTTGGTGGACTTTTTTAGATATAAGTGTAAAAGATAGGAGAGAAATGAAAGAGAGAAGACTTTTTACTTCAGAGTCTGTTACTGAGGGACATCCTGATAAGATGTGCGATCAGATATCAGATGCAATATTGGATGCTTATTTAAGCAAGGACCCGAATTCCAGAGTGGCTTGTGAGACAGCGACAACTACAGGAATGGTGATTGTAATGGGAGAGATTTCATCAAAGGCAACTGTGGATATACAAAAAATTGTCAGAGAAACGGTCAGAGAAATCGGATATGACAGAGCAAAATACGGCTTTGACTGTGATACTTGCAGTGTGCTTGTAGCACTGGATGAACAGTCAAGCGATATTGCAATGGGTGTTGATAAGGCTCTTGAATCAAGAGAGCATATTGATAAGGATGATGAGGACAATGGTGCGGGAGACCAGGGACTTATGTTCGGGTATGCTACCGATGAAACAGAGGAATTTATGCCATATCCGATATATCTTGCACATAATCTGGCAAAAAGACTTACACAGGTAAGAAAGGATGGAACCTTAAATTATCTGAGACCTGACGGAAAAACTCAGGTTACTGTAGAGTATGATGAGGAGGGCAAACCTGTAAGAATAGATACAGTGGTACTTTCCACACAGCATGATGAGGATGTGGAGCAGCAGCAGATACATACAGATATAAAGAAATATGTATTTGATGAAATTATTCCTCAGGATATGGTGGATGAGAATACAAAGTATTTTATAAATCCTACAGGCAGATTTGTTATAGGCGGACCTCATGGAGATGCAGGACTTACAGGAAGAAAAATAATAGTTGACACTTATGGCGGCTATGCAAGACATGGCGGTGGAGCTTTTTCAGGTAAGGACAGCACTAAGGTTGACAGGTCGGCAGCATATGCAGCCAGATATGTTGCAAAAAATATTGTGGCTGCGGGACTTGCAAAAAAATGTGAGATACAGCTTTCCTATGCTATAGGTGTAGCACATCCTACTTCTATTGCAGTTGATACATTCGGAACAGGCAAGATAAGTGATGGTGAAATAGTTGAGCTTATAAGAAAGCATTTTGATCTCAGACCTACTGCAATTATAAAAATGCTTGATCTTAGAAAACCTATATTCAAGCAGACAGCCGCATACGGTCATTTCGGAAGAGATGATTTGAATCTTCCATGGGAAAAACTTGACAAGGTGGAAGAACTTAAGAAGGCTATCTGATGAAAATAGGCTCAGGTTTATTTTCGATATTTTGCCTGATAATAATTATACCTTCGATACTCCTTATATACAGTATGAATTATGATACCACCGGCAATATAGGTATATGGCTTACCATTTTGGTAGCAATTATAGATATAGTGGCAATTGTGATGTGGATTTGGATTTATAAAAGAATACTTATTCCGCTGGATAAGTTACAAATTGCCACAAAAAAGATTGCCGATGGAGATTTGGACTATAAACTGGACGAAAAAGATTTTTCGGAAATTCCTTTTTTATATACCGATTTTGAAAGAATGAGAATAAAATTAAAGGAAGATGAAGAAGAAAAAAGACTTTCTGAGGACTCAACCAGAGAGATGGTAAGTAATATTTCGCATGATTTAAAGACACCGCTGACAGCTATAAGAGGTTATGTGGAAGGAATACTTGACGGAGTTGCCGCATCACCGCAAAAGGTACATGAGTATTTGAATACAATATATAATAAGACTAATGATATGACAGCATTGATTGATGAATTACTTTACTATTCACAGGTGGCTGAAAGGGGGGTCAGCTATAATTTTGAAAAAATCAATGTTAAAAATTTCTTTGATGAGTATGTAAAGGATTTGTGTTCGGAACTTGAAACAATAAAGATAAAATTAGTATATATAGTCAATGTGGGTTCTTATACAATGATAGATATTGACAGGGAACAGATAAAGCGTGCCTTGAATAATATAATTGCAAATGCGGTAAAATATATGGATAAGGCGAATCCGGAAATACATTTTAGAATCAGAGAGAGGGTTGATGCTATAGATATAGAAATCTCGGACAATGGCAGAGGTATAGAAGAAAAAGACCTGCCACATATTTTTGAGAGATTTTATAGAAGTGATGTATCAAGAAACAGTAAGCCCGGAGGCAGCGGAATAGGTCTCTCGATTGTAAAAAAGGTGATAGAAAATCATGAAGGAAACATTGTTGCCATGTCAAAGCCCGGCATTGGAACCGATATATGCATAGAGTTAAAGAAGTAGGAGATATAAAATGGGCAAAGTTCTTATAATAGAAGATGAAGTAAGCATAGCCGAGCTGGAAAGAGATTATTTGGAGATATCCGGCTTTGAGGTTGATATTTCAACTAATGGTAAAGAAGGACTTGAAAGAGCATTGAGTGAAGATTATGAGCTTTTACTATTGGATTTAATGTTGCCCGGAATGGATGGATATGAGATATGCAAGCAGGTAAGAGCTGTAAAAGAAATTCCTATCATTATGGTCAGTGCAAAAAAGAATGATATCGATAAGATAAGAGGTCTGGGGTTGGGTGCGGATGATTATATGACCAAGCCGTTTTCACCAAGTGAGCTTGTAGCCAGAGTAAAGGCTCATATCGGAAGATATGACAGGCTTGCCGGAGTTGCGGCATCAGACAAGGATATTATTGAAATAAGGGATTTAAAGATAGATGCCGGTTCCAGAAGAGTATGGGGATACGGCAATGAAAAGACATTGACTGCAAAGGAATTTGATATACTGTATTTTCTTGCAAAACATCCAAACAAGGTATATTCAAAGGAAGATTTATTTAAGGAGGTATGGGGGCTGGAATCAATGGGAGATATCTCAACAGTTACCGTACATATCAAAAATATAAGAGAAAAAATAGAACTTGACAGTTCAAAACCTCAATTTATAGAAACTATCTGGGGTGTAGGATATAGGTTAAGAGGCTAAGAAACAGGGCTTATTGAGCCCTGTTTTTATGCAATAAAATATTCAATAACAAACACAAGGATACAGCATAAAAGAGCGACTTTAAAAAGATTTGCGCCACACCATGCGGCAACTATACCTGCAATAAAGCTTATCATTGCGGCTGTCTTTGACATTGTGGCATTTAATATAGCAGGGAAGGTCATTACAGATAGAGTCACATATGGAACATAATATAAAAATGATCTTATAAAAATGTTTTTTATCCTTTTTCTTATAATTGTAAGAGGTAAGACTCTTATCATATAGGTTACTGTAAACATTATAAAAATATAAATCCATTTATTCATCGGCTACTCCGTTCTTTAAAGGAAAGAATATTGCTCCCAAAGCAGATATTATAACAGTTAAAAGTATTGTCTTTATTCCCTCCGATATATGGAAAAAATCAAAGGAGAATATATAGCTGAGTGCAAAGCTTATAATGACAAGCGAAAGTATTATCCTATCTGATTTTGCGGCAGGAACTATTATAGCAATAAACATACCGTAAAGTGCCACACTGAATGCCGAGACCAATCGAATCGGCAATACATTACCTGCTATGGCGCCAAAGAAGGTACCAAAAGACCATGCAGGTGAGGCAACAAGCATTACTCCGAATGTGTAGTATGGATTTATATCGCCCGGTCTTGCAATGGATACGGCAAAAACCTCGTCAGTCAGCATATGTGCAATGATAAATATATGGTGAAGCGGGGTGTCTTTTTTTATTCTCTGACTCATTGCAATGCTCATTAAAAGATATCTCGCATTGGCTATAAATGTAATAACGGCTATCTCTATATATGATGAAGATATGGCAATCATTGAAAAGCCGGCGTATTCTCCTGCTGATGCATTGTTTAAAAAACTTGCAACAAGACCTTGAAACGGTGATAATCCTGATTTTGTAGCCATTATACCAAGTGAAAAAGATACTGCAAAATACCCCATTGCAATAGGTATTCCGTCTGTTATTCCAAGAAAGAAAATATTTTTATTTTTGCTAAACTTGTATTCCATAAACAACCTTCTAAAAAATGATGTTTCTATTGTACTACAAAAAATAAATTGTTGGACAAAAATTTTAAACAGGTAAGAAATATAAATTTAAAAACATAAAGAGGTAATACCTTGAAAAACTGTCAAATTATCCTATAACAGTTTATCAAGGCTAAAAGCTTGCATTGTCTTTATATCAAAAAAGTGTTATTATTAAGTATCTTAGATATGTTATGAATAAAATATGGCAGATTTAGGAAGTATTAGAATTTTATAAAACTACGAAAAATATGTATTCTTTCATAGTTAGGGTGGCTAAGCCACATATAAAGTCTGCGGACGATAAAAATGATTGGAGGGTCATATGAACAAAGGTCAAATCAATACAAATCTCGGTCAAATAAGTATAAATCCGGATGTGATAGCATTCTATGTCGGAATGCAGGCAGTTGAATGTTTCGGTATAGTGGGTATGGCGGCAGTTTCTGTGACAGATGGAATCTCAAGGCTTTTGAAGAGAGAAAGTCTGACAAAGGGTATCAGTGTAAAAATAGAGGATAATAAGTTGCTATTGGATTTCCATATCATAGTTGCGTATGGACTGAGTATCAGTGCGGTAACTCAAAATTTGATAGATACTATTAAATACAAGGCGGAGAATTTTACCGGAATGGAAGTAAAGAAAATAAATATATTCGTAGAAGGTGTACGAATAATAGACTAAGGAGGATTTTTTGTGAATCTAGAGCAGATTGATGCACAATCACTAAAGAGTGCTTTTATAACCGGAGCCAAAAGTTTGGAAGCTAAAAAGGAATGGATAAATGAACTTAATGTATTCCCTGTTCCTGACGGTGACACCGGTACAAATATGACAATGACTATAATGTCGGCAGCCAAGAGTCTGGCAGCTGAGGAAAGTGATGATATTGCAACTTTATGTAAGGCTATAGCACAGGGCTCACTTCGAGGTGCCAGAGGAAACTCGGGTGTTATATTGTCACAGCTTTTTAGAGGAGCTGCAAAGATTTTAAAAGAAGCGGCGGTTATAGATGTTTTTGAGATTGCCCTAGCTTTTGATAATGCAAGTGAGACGGCATATAAGGCTGTAATGAAACCTAAAGAAGGTACAATACTTACAGTAGCAAGAGCAATGGGAGAAAAGGCTCTGGAAATACATGATGAATATGATGATATCATTTCATTTTTAGAGGCTGTACTTGCATATGGTGATGAGACATTACAAAAAACACCTGAAATGTTGCCTGTACTTAAGAAAGCCGGGGTTGTAGACTCGGGCGGTCAGGGACTTATGGTTATTTTGCATGGTATTCTTGAAGGACTTAAGGGCAATGTGATAGAACTTGGAGATGTGGTACTCTCCACCAAGTCATCCTCTGCAAACGGTGCCGCAAGGGAGGATATTGATACAGCGGATATCAAGTTCGGGTATTGTACTGAATTTATTGTAAACCTTAATAAGGAGTTTACAGATAAGGATGAGGAAGAGTTTAAAGAGTTTTTAACTTCAATAGGCGATTCACTTGTATGTGTAGCCGATGATGAAGTTGTAAAGATTCATGTACATACAAATGATCCCGGGCTTGCAATACAAAGAGGATTAAGCTTTGGAGAGCTTACAAATCTAAAGATTGACAATATGCGTGAAGAGCATAGAGAAAGAGTTATAAAGGGTGTGGACCAAATCCTTGAATCCCAAAATCAGAAAAAGAAAATGGGAGTTATAAGTGTGAGTGCGGGAAGCGGACTTACCTCCATTTTTAAAGATATCGGTGTGGATGTAGTGGTGGAAGGCGGTCAGACCATGAATCCGAGTACCGAGGATATATTAAATGCTGTTGAGCACTTAAATGCCGAGACCATATATATCCTGCCGAATAATAAAAATATTATACTGGCAGCGGAACAGGCATCAAAGATTGTAGAGAATAAAAAAGTGGTAGTAATACCTACAAAGACCATCCCTCAGGGAATTACCGCAATGATAAGCCTTTCTGAGGAGAGAAGTGCAGAAGAAAATGTGGAAAATGCCATAGAAGAGATAGCAAATGTAAAAACTGCACAGATTACCTATGCTGTAAGAAATACAACTATTGATGATGTGGAGATACATGAAAATGATGTTATGGCATTGGGAGACAATGGAATAATAGGAGTGGATAAGAGCATCGACTCGGCTGTAGAGAAGGCATTAAACAGTATGATTGACGATACAAGTGAGCTTGTATGCCTTTACTATGGTGATGAAGTAAATGAAGACGATGCCACAAGATTATGTGATGAATTATCAGCTAAATATAAGAATGTAGAATTTGAGCTGCATAACGGCGGACAGCCGGTATATTATTATTTCATATCTGTAGAATAAGTAATTTTATAACTAGGTCATCAAATCATTGATTTGATGACCTAGTTAAAACTTTGTCAGGAGGTAGATTTGACGGAGATATCTGTAAAAAATATAAAAGGTGTAGGAGAAAAAACAGCACAATATTTGGAAAAATTAGATATAAGAACCATAAAGGGGCTGTTAAAACACTATCCTGTAAGATATCTGGAATATAAAGCTCCTACAAAGATTTCTGAAGTAAATAAAGATGAAGAGGCTGTTATAAAGGCGACCATTGTAAAAAATATATCGTTTACAGGTCAAAACAGAAAAATATCTACAACAAAGATTACAGATTATATAGATGTAATAGATGTTATATGGTATAACTCCCCCTATTTGAGGGCAACAATAAAACAGGGAGAAAGTTATGTTTTTGTGGGGAAGTTTTCAAAAAGAAGTAAAAGCACCTTGGAACATCCGATTATTTATACATTGGATGAATATGAAAAAAAGATTGGAAGCTTTAAACCGGTATATGCACTTACAGCCGGTATAAATAATAATGCAATGGAAAAGCTTATAAAATCAGGCCTTGAATATATAGATGAGGATGATTTTGCCGAGTATTTACCTGCGTTTGTATTAGAAAAGTTTTCTTTAGAGAGTAGATTAAATTCAATAAAAAATATTCATAATCCGTTAAATACTTCCTGTCTTTTTGAATCAAAAAAAAGATTGGCATTTGACGATTTTTTCAGATTTCTATATGGAGTTAAGCTTCTTAAAAATAAAAGACTTAAAGTAAAATCAAAAAATATAGTAGCAAAAAGTACAGAGTATTTAGAGGAAATAAAATCTGTTCTTCCTTTCAAATTGACAAGCTCCCAGGATAGAGTAGTAGATGAAATATTAGATGATATGTCAAGCGGTATAGTGACAAACAGACTCGTGCAGGGAGATGTAGGCTCGGGAAAGACTGTAATAGCTTTGATAAGTCTTTATATGGCTGTAAAATCCGGTTTTCAGGGTGTTGTTATGGTGCCTACCGAGGTTTTGGCAAAGCAGCATTTTAAATCAATGTCGGGATTTTTAAACAGATTGAAATCTCCTCCAAGAATCGGCATTTTGACAGGCTCTATGACAAAAAAAGAGCATTTGCTGATGTATGAAAAAATAGAAAGCGGAGAAATAGATATTCTTATAGGTACACATGCCCTGTTGGTAGAAAATGTAAAGTTTAAAAATCTTGGGCTTGTGGTAACGGATGAGCAGCATCGCTTCGGTGTAAGGCAAAGAACTACTCTTTCCGATAAGGGAGAGAATGTACATGTGCTTGTTATGTCAGCCACACCGATTCCAAGGACACTTGCAATTATATTGTACGGAGATTTGGATATCTCAACTATAGAGTCAAAGCCTGTGGGAAGATTGCCTGTAAAAAATGCGGTAATTACAGAAAATGACAGAGAAAAAGCCTATAGACATATTTTACTGGAAATAAAAAAAGGTCATCAGGCTTATATAATATGTCCAATGGTGGAAGAGAGTGAAAATATAGAGGCTGAAAATGTACTGGACTACGGTAAGAAAATAGCAGATAAATTTTCACAAAATTGTAAGGTGGAAGTGTTGCATGGACGAATGCAACAGAAAGAAAAAGATGATATAATGTCTCGGTATGTAAATAAAGAGATAGATATTTTAGTATCTACAACAGTGATTGAAGTAGGTGTGGATGTACCGAATGCGACTGTAATCATGGTTGAAAATGCAGAGAGATTCGGACTTGCAACTTTGCATCAGCTTAGAGGGCGTGTAGGCAGAAGCGAACTTCAATCATATGCCATCTTTGTCAGGACATCAAGTTCAAATATAGCAAAAAAAAGATTGGAAATAATCGGAAATTCAAATGACGGATTTTACATCGCATCAAGAGATTTGGTTTTACGAGGTCCCGGAGAACTCTTCGGTTTGGCACAAAGCGGTGAGCCTGATTTTGGAATTGCGGATATATATAATGATAATGATATATTTGAGATGGCAAAAGAAGCTGTAGATATGATACAATGTGAAGATATAGGGTATGAAGAGAATGAAAAGCTTGAGAGGGAAATAAATAACTACATGGATTTACATTATAAAAAGTTAGCACTTTGATAGGAGTAGTATGTCTGAGAATAAGCAACAACCAAAAAAAAGAGGCAAGAAGGAAAAGAAAAGAAGTAAGTTTACTCTGGGTTTTGCAGTAATAACATTAGCAGTATTGGCAGGTGCATATACGGTAAAGGCAAATACTTACAGAACAAAATTTTTTCCAAACACGGTAATAAACGGTATAGATGCCTCTGAGAAAACCGTTGAAGAGGTTAGACAGGTAATGTCCGACCAGATAGATAATTTTGAGAGTACCATACAGTCAAGAGATAATAATTCGGAGATAATAAAGGGAAGTGATGTAGGACTTGCCTTTATACAGGACAGTTCCCTTGAAGATTTATTGCATGAGCAAAACAGTATGGCATGGATCACAAATATGAATGAAATAAAGGATTTAAAGATAAATTCATCATTCACTGTGGATCCCGAAAAATTTGATGAGGCTGTTTCAAAACTGAAAGCATTGGATGAGTCCAAGTTTATTCAGCCCGTAGATGCCAAGATTTCCGATTTTGTACAGGGCTCAGGGTATTCCATTATACCTGAGGTGGAAGGAAATGCTATTGATATCGGTAAGGCAAAGGAGTATATAAAGAATCAGCTCGTTGTTTTAAATAGTGAGATAAATCTTGATTATCAGGATAATGATTTATATTTAAGACCTGAAAAAAGAGCTGATGATCCTACACTTAATCTTACATTATCAAATCTGAATAAATATATATCCGCAAGGATTACCTATGAAAAACTGAATGTATTAAATGGTGATACCATACATAAATGGCTCACTGTAAATGCCGACGGTTCTGTAAGTATATCTGATGAGGGGGTCGCATCATTTGTAAAAACGATATCAAATGCCTACAATACAGTAGGAAAAGCAAAGACTCTAAAGACCTCATATGGTCCGACAGTAACAATCAGCGGAGGTTCATACGGATGGAAAGTCGATGCTGAAAAAGAGAAAGCAACCATTAAATCACTTATAGAAGCGGGCGAGACCACAAAGAGAGAGCCTGAGTTTTCAAGAAAAGCGGCTTCACATGGAGAAAATGATTATGGAAATTCATATGTGGAGGTAAATTTATCCACACAGCATATGATTTTGATTAAAAACGGCTCAAAGGTACTTGAGAGTGATTTTGTATCAGGAAATGTCGCAAGAAACTGGACTACTCCGGCAGGAGTGTTTCCGCTTACATATAAAACAAGGAATGCAACTCTAAAGGGTGAGGGATATTCAACACCGGTAGATTACTGGATGCCTTTTAACGGAGGTATCGGTTTTCATGATGCACCATGGAGAGCGGCTTTTGGAGGACAGATATATAAAACGGCAGGCTCACATGGCTGTATAAATCTTCCGCCTGCCGTAGCAAAACAATTATACGAATATATTGATTCGGGATTCCCGGTACTATGCTATAATCTTAGTGCAGCTGTTACTCCACCGCCTGAGGAGAGCACCTCAGCTGCTGAAACAACAAGCGCAGCTACCGAGGAAACAGTAGAGCCTATAGGGGGAGATACACAGCCTGGAGACTCAAGAACCGACGTAGAAATAGAGCAGTAATAGGAGAGTAATGAGAGTTATTTCAGGAACTGCAAGAAGCTTGATTTTAAAAACACCTAAAGGAACTTCTACAAGGCCGACCACGGATAAAATCAAGGAGACATTGTTTAACATGATTTCAAATGAAATATATGACAGTGTTTTTCTTGATTTATTTGCCGGGAGCGGCGGAATAGGAATAGAGGCTTTAAGCAGAGGCGCAAGAGAGGCTTACTTTTGTGATATAGACAGAGAGGCTATACAATGTATAAGGCAAAATCTGGAACATACAAAGCTTGCAAATAAGGCTACTGTATTAAAGGGAAGTTTTGAAGCGAATTTGGAGAAGCTTAAGAGCCTTGGAAAGAAATTTGATATTGTTTTTATTGACCCACCATATCAAAAGGGATTTGAGGATAAATGTTTAGATATTTTAATAAATTCTGCATTGATTGATGAGTATACATTGGTTATAATTGAGGAAGAATTTAAGACTGATACGACACATTTATCAAAGGATTGGAATATAAAAAAGGTAAAAGAGTATAAGTCTAACAAACATATTTTTATGCATAAGCGAGGTTGACTATGTCAAAAGCGATTTACCCGGGAAGTTTTGATCCGATTACTAATGGACATATTGATATAATTGAGAGATCTGCTAAAATATTTGACAAGGTTATAGTGGGAGTACTTGTTAACTATACAAAGGATCCGCTGTTTTCACCTTCTGAAAGGGTGGAGATGATAAAGGGTGTAGTAGGTCATTTGCCAAATGTGGAGGTTTTGGAATTTGGCGGTTTATTGGTAGATTTTGCACATGAGCAAAATTGTAATATCTTGGTTAGAGGACTTAGAGTAATAACCGATTTTGAATATGAATTACAATTGGCTCAGACCAATAAAATAATCTCACCGGATATAGAGACCGTTTTCTTAAGTTCAAGCTTGAAATACTCATATCTGAGTTCAAGTATTGTAAAAGAAATTGCAATATACAATGGTGATATCAGCCATTTTGTAAGAGATGATATTAGAGAAATGGTTATAAAAAGGCTGGATGAAAAAGGGTTGAGGAGAAATAATGAGTAGGATAGAACAGGTAATCACAGAGATAGAAGAGTTCGTAGAGAGGTGTAAGACGGTTGCACTGTCCAATTCAATAATAAAAGTAAATAAAGAAGAATTTATAGCATTGTTAAATGAATTAAGACAGGAGATACCTGAAGAGGTTACACAGTCACAAAAAATTATCAGCAATAAAGACAGCATTTTGACAGATGCCAAGAATAAGGCTGAAAAGACTATTTTAGATGCGAATTTTCAAAGCAATTCCATAAAGGATGAAGCAAAAAGAAAGGCTGATGCCATTGTTTTGAGCGCAAAAAAAGAGTCGGATGCTATAATGATTGAGGCGAACAAGCTTAAGTCGCAGCTTGTAAATGAAAATCAGATTATGCAGACCGCTTATGCGGAATCGGATAAGATAATTGAGTTTGCCAGAATGGAGGCAAATAATATAGTATATGATGCAAGAAATGAGGCAAACAATATCAGGCAGGCATCCATAACATATACTGACGAATTGCTTCAAAGCATTCAGGAGATAATTTCAGGAACTATGGTGGACAGTCAAAACAGATTTAATCAGTATTTGACTTCATTGCAATTTTACACAGGAGAGATCGATAAGAATAGACAGGAACTTGCAACCAGTATTGTTCCGGCAGATCCGAATACACAGGAATAATTATAGGGCTGTTGCATGCAACAAGCCCTTTTTTGCGTAATAAGACATATTTAGATTGAGGTATATATGATACAGGAAAAAGATTTACCACAGGCATATAAAGATGCAATGAAAGATCTTTTAAAAGAAGATTATGATGCATATATAAAGTCTTTAGAAAAAAAGCCTTATTCAGGTATAAGAACAAATCTACTTAAACTTACTCCTGAAAGGCTGAAAGAAATTCTTGATAGAGATTTTAAGAAAGTGCCTTGGGTAAATGACGGGTTTTATTTTGAAGAAGAAAAGGGAGTACTTAGTAGCACTTCGCTTAGTGAAAATCCGAAGATAAAAAGCATATCAAAAAATCCCTATTATTTTGCAGGACTTTATTATATACAGGAGCCTTCAGCTATGACACCGGCAATGGCGGCAGGCATTGTGTCGGGAGATAAGGTACTTGATCTTTGTGCGGCACCGGGAGGGAAGTCTACACAGGCAGCTTCATATCTGATGGGAGAGGGACTTTTGGTATCAAATGATTTTTCGGCATCCAGAGTTAAGGCATTGCAAAAAAATATAGAAGTAAGCGGTATCGACAATGTGCTGATAACAAATGAAGATCCGAAAAATCTATCAAAAGTATATATTGAATATTTTGATAAGATAATAGTAGATGCACCATGTTCGGGTGAGGGGATGTTCAGGCGTGACAGTGCCGTATTTAAGGCATATCTTGGCAGAGGTCCTGAATTTTTTACCGGATTGCAGGTGAGTATACTTACTGAGGCTGCAAAAATGTTAAAGCCGGGAGGAACCTTGATATATTCCACCTGTACCTATTCAAAAGTGGAGGATGAAGGAAGCCTGTTACAGTTTTTAGAAAGTCATAAGGAATTTAAAATAGATAAAATAGCAACGGATTTTGGTTTTGAAGAGTCAAAGGAATTGCCGGGAACAATAAGGCTTTTCCCACATAAAATAGAGGGAGAAGGGCATTTTGTAGCAAGGCTGAAAAAAGATATAAAACCTGTAGAAGAAAGTAAAAACAAGCATAAGAAGAAAAATAAAAAGATAAAACTGCCTGATGAACTTGTGGAGTTTCTCGGTAAAATAAAGCGTGAGTGGGATTTTGAGAGAATTTTTATCAATAAGGATTATGCATATTATTTGCCAAAGGATGCCTTGATTGATAAGAGCCTGCATTATATAAGAACAGGTCTCTTGCTTGGAGAAATAAAAAAGAACAGATTTGAGCCTTTTCAGGCGCTTGCCATGAATATAAAGTTTGACGAATGGGAGAATCCTTTAAACTTAAGTGCCACGGATGAGAGGGTGATTAAATATTTAAAGGGAGAAACTATAGAGGCTGATGATGAATACAGCGGAATCAGACTTGTATGTGTGGACGGATTTTCACTTGGCTTTGTAAAACAGAATAAAAGAATTTGTAAAAATAAGTATTATCAAGGCTGGAGATGGATGTAATGATTGTCAGGGTTGATAAAATTCTTTCCGAACTTGGGTTTGGGAGTCGACAGGAAATAAAAAAATATGTCAAAGCGGGCAAAATAAAAATAAATGACAGGACAGTTAAAAAGCCGGAAGAAAAAATAAACAGCAAAAATGATATTATATATTTTGACGGCAAAGAGATAGAGGTGGAAGAATTTGAAACCTATATACTGTATAAACCTGCCGGATATGTATGTGCCACAAAGGATAATGTGCATAGGACCGTTATGGAACTTATCGATTCAAAAAGAAAGAATATCGTGCCTGTAGGCAGACTTGATCTTGATACCGAGGGCATACTGATACTGACTAATGACGGGGACTTAAATCATAGACTGGTTTCTCCGGCATCACATGTAGATAAAAGCTATTATGCTGTTTTTGACGGAAAGCTTGACAGCAATGCAATAGAAATGACACAGGCGGGACTTGATATAGGTGAGGGAGAGTTTTCAAAACCTGCCGAACTGAAAATTTTATCTGAAAATGAAATACTGCTTACAATACATGAGGGTAAATTTCATCAGGTAAAAAGAATGGTAAAAGCTTTGGGTGGAGAGGTGACTTATTTAAAAAGAGTTGCCTTTGGAGGATTAAAGCTTGATGATTTAAAACTTGAAAAGGGCGAGAGCAGAAAAATAACCGGAGATGAGATGGAGATGCTGATTGATGATGGGAAAAAACACAAATAATATATTAGATGCATGGATTATGGTGGAACATCTTTCAGAAGGTGATATAAGTCTGAAGGATAAAAAGAATCTGCGATTGGATGATTTGGCGAATAAAGATTTTTACGGATTTTTTAGTTCAATTATAGCAGGGGCTGATTTAAAAAAATATAAGAATGGCGGTTTTGTTGTCTATCTGGATATATTTGCCTTTAGCGAGGTGGTGGATTTTCTCAGAAAAACCTATGGCATAGAAAAGACTGACAGTGATATCAATTACGGTGATAAGTTCAGCTTTGCACTATATTTTGATAAGGCTATGAACTATATAGGTGACAGTTTCTTTTTCACTGCAAGTGCATATATGAGATATTTTAAAAAAGTACCTACCGAATCGGAGTTTCATAAATTTGAACAGGATTTAAAAGAGGAATTTGATCAAAGGTTTGACACAAGTGAAGAAAATCTGGATAAATTTAATAAGGCGTTGGATAGTATTTTAACTAAATACGGTATTGATATTTTAAATTGCAGGATGCAAATACTTTATAATACAGATACTGATGCGACCAATTTACATTCATTTTTTGTGGATGATCTGATAAAAGCCAAGAGAATGAATAATAAAAATCTTAATGATTATCTTTTCGGCAAGGATATAGACGATAGAATCAATCTTGACAGTAAAACAGATTCACAAAACTTTAATCCTGAGATATTTAAAAAGATACTAAGACCTCTAAACTATCCTCTGGGAAGATTTCCAAGCAAAACGGAGTTTGCACTTTCATTTATGCAGCAGGTGGCAGTCAATCTGACCATTGGATATGACAATAATCAAATGAGAAGCGTGAACGGACCTCCGGGCACAGGAAAAACCACACTTTTAAAAGATATATTTGCCGAACTGCTTATAAAGCAGGCAAGTGATATATGTAATCTGACGGACAAAAATATAAAGGGAAATGATAAAACAAGATATTATGATAAGGCTTCCATAGGCGAGCTTCCGGATAATATTGCGGTAAATAATATACTTGTAACAAGCTCCAATAACGGTGCCGTCCAAAATATTGTAAATGAATTACCTTTGATAGAGGGCATTGATAAAGATATATTGCCTGAACTTGAGCAAATAGACTATTTTAAGGCTTTGGCAAATAACAATATAAAGGAAAATTGGACTAAAAAAGACGGCAAGGCTAAAAGGGAACTTATTGTAGAAGAAACCGGAGAAGAAAAGTTTTGGGGATTGTTTTCACTTGAGGGCGGTAAATCCGATAATATGACAAATATTCTAAACAGAATAGAATATATTTGTACATATCTTGAAAATGAATATAAGCCTGATACCGGTGTATATGACAGATATAAAGCCCAATATGGAAAGCTTTTAAAACTTAGAAATGATGCTGAAAGTATCAGTGATAATTTTGACTCTTATTTTAATGCAAAGGCGGAGTTTGATAAAGTATGTAAGATTTTATCAGATGAAGATGAAATGCGAAAAAATGATGTAGAGGATGTAAAAAATAAAGTTGAGGAGTCAATAAAGGCAAAAATAATTAAATTAGATGAGCTGTCGGGAGAGTTTAGCCGCATTAAAGGGCAAAGACAGGAGTTGGCAATAAGTATTTCAAATCAAAAAATGCTCTTTGAGGCAAAGCAGAATCAAAAGACGGGATTTTTTGATAAACTGTTTAATACAAGCAGGAATAAAGCCATTGCAAATGAATTAAATATTTTGCAGGATAAATTACAAGTCTTATTTGATGAGGATGAGCTTTATCGTAAAGCCGAAAACAATTTGCAGGATAAAATAAATGAACTGAAAAATTATATAGACTTTGAGAGAAAAGAGGCTGAAGATGAGAATGAAAAATATCAAAATTGGAAGCGAAATCTTGAAAATAAAAAAGAACAAAATAAAACAATTATAGAATCATTTGAAAAGGATAAAAGCTTATGTAACAGGGCTCTTGATATGAATCTTGAATATGAAAAGCTGCAAATGTCAAATCCATGGTTTGATGAAAACTATAGAATTGAGCAATCAAGGCTTTTTATATCCTCACTTGCCCTTAGAAAGCAATTTTTATATGAAAACAGAAAGAATATAAAAGCTGCCGTAAATATATGGAAAACGCAGAATAAATATCTTGAAAACAAGAGGGTAATAAATGCGGCATGGAACTGGATAAATTTCACCATTCCGGTTATCAGCTCCACATTTGCAAGTTTTTCAAGGATGTTAAAAAATATTGATGAAAATATACTTGGACATACCTTTGTGGATGAGGCGGGGCAGGCACTTCCGCAGGCGGCAATAGGTGCTGTATTCAGAAGCAGAAATATTATGGTGGTGGGAGATCCTTTCCAGATAAAGCCTGTACTGACACTTGACGGCGGACTTTTAGCCCTGCTTTCAAAAAGCTATGATGTCAGTGAAAAATATCTCTCGGAATCCGCTTCAGTACAGACATTGGTGGATGCTGCGAGCCGATACGGCTTTTATACAGAAGGTGAAGAGGATTCATGGATAGGCATTCCGCTTTGGGTACACAGGCGCTGCTTCTATCCTATGTTTAGCATATCAAATGAAATCTCTTATCAAAATCTTATGGTACAGGGAAATAAAGGCTATGGAAAGACCGGATGGTATGATATAGGCGGCAAAGCTGTAGACAAGTATGTGGAGGAGCAGGGGGATTTTCTTCTCAGTAAAATAAAGAAAATGCTGGAATTAAATCCTAAAATAAATGACAGAAATGAGAGCGACACTATTTACATAATTTCTCCTTTTAAAAATGTTGCCTATAGACTGGCAGTAAAACTTGATAAGTTAGGTTTTACAAGAAGGGAAAATTCAAAGCCTACAAATATCGGAACCATCCACACCTTCCAGGGCAAGGAAGCCCCTATTGTATTTATGGTGCTTGGTTCCGACAATAACAGTAAAGGTGCTGCGGCATGGGCAGTGAATGAGGCGAATATGATGAATGTGGCGGCAACCAGAGCTAAAAAGGAATTTTATATAATAGGAGAGCGAAAGCTTTATACGGGATTGGGAAGTGAAGTGATAAACAAGGTAAACCGGGTTATATCGGAATATTCCAAAGAACATCCCGAACTGATTGATGAAAATATAGATATATAGGTAGTATATGATAAAAAATATTGAAGCATGCATATTTGATTTGGACGGTACATTGGTGGATTCTATGTGGATGTGGCCGGAGATAGATATAGAATATCTGGGGAGACTTGGGATTAAATATGATGATAATTTAAAAAATGAAATAGATGGAATAAGCTTCCATGAAACTGCGGTTTATTTTAAAAATAAATTTGATATAGTCGACAGTGTAGAAAAAATCTGTCAGGATTGGGAAGATATGGCACTTGATAAATATAAATACGAGGTCAAGGAAAAGCCCGGCTGTTCAAGCTTTTTGGAATTTTTAAAATCAAAGGGCATAAGAATGGGTATTGCAACCAGCAATAACAGAACAATGGTGGATGCGGTACTTAAATCTTTGAATATAAAGGATTATTTTGAAGTAATTATTACTTCCGATGAAGTAAAAAAGGGTAAACCTGCACCGGATATTTATTTAAAAACGGCAGATTTACTTGGAGTTGTTCCTGAAAAATGTCTGGTATTTGAGGATGTGGTTGCGGGCATAATTGCAGGCAAATCGGCAGGTATGAAAGTATGTGCCATAGAGGATGATTTTTCAAAAGAAGTAAGACATAAAAAGAAGGAATTGTCAGATTACTATATAGATGACTACAGGGAATTATTATGATAAAGAAAAAGGGCGAGTACGGGTATAGAAAATATTTTAAGATAAAAAACGCAATAATAATAGGATTTTTTATTTTGATTATCCTCTTGCTTTTTATAGCTTCAAAAAATACAAAGGAAGATATTTCAAGGATACTTTTGGTATCCTCCATACTGACGGTACTTCCTATGGCAAATCTTTTAGCTCCTTTTTTGGTAGTCTTTAAGTATAAATCATTTGAGTATGAAAAGATAAAGAAATTTTTGGGAGATAAACATTTTTTATTTGATATAATCCTTACTATGAAGGAGCAGGTGATGCCTTTGGATATTATATATATCGACGGCAAAAAGATATTTGCACTGCTTTCAAATAAGGCGGATAAAAACAGAACTGAGGAATTTATCAAAGAAAGGATGAAAATAGGCGGTATAAATGTAATGGTAAAGGTCTGTGATAACTTTAATGAAATAAATAAATTTATTAAAAACACAGAGAATGATGAAGATTTGGAAGAGATAAGGGCAATCTTTAAAAGCCTTTCGGTATAATGATTGAGATAATTGTAGGAAAAAATGAAGACGGACAGAGACTTGAGAGAGTACTGGAGAAGATATTTGTAAATGCAAATGCCGGTTTTATTTTTAAAATGCTTAGAAAAAAGAATATAACATTGAATGATAAAAAGGCTGACGGTAAGGAAAGACTGGTAGCAGGTTCAAGCATCAAGCTTTGGTTTTCGGATGAAAGTTTTGAGAAACTATCGGGAAAAAAGGTGGAAAACACAAAGGTAAAAAATAATTGTACAGATAAAAAGAATGTAGAAAAGTTTAATTCCTATATAGTATATGAGGATGATAACACCATTATTTTAAATAAACCGGAAGGTATCTTATCACAAAAATCAAATATAAAGGATGCATCAATTAATGATATGTTGCTTGAATATCTTGATTTTGATGATTCTGTTTTAAATACATTTAAACCCTCTATTTGCAACAGACTTGACAGAAATACCACAGGATTATTGGTATGCGGCAAAAGTCTGGAAGGTTTAAGGGTAAATAATGAGCTTATAAAAACAAAAGCCGTGGATAAATTTTATTTGGCATTGGTAAAGGGATATATAAAAGAGAAATGTTTAATATCAGGCTGGCTTTATAAGGATGAAAGTTCAAATAAGGTTATTATAAAAAACAAGGCTTTTGAAGCCGCGGATTTTATACAGACGGAATATGAGGTTTTGGATTATTTTGAGAATAACACATTGCTTTTGGTAAAGCTTATAACAGGTAAGACTCATCAGATAAGAGCACATTTATCATCCATATCACATCCTATAATAGGAGATTTTAAATATGGCGATAAAGCTGTGAATGGGGAATTTAAAAAAAGATATGGTATAAAATCTCAGCTTCTACATTCATACAGACTGGTTTATCCGGATACAGATATATCCGATACGGATACATTTAAGGCACTTAGAGGAAAAGTATTTCAAGCAGATTATAATAATGATTTCAGAAAGGTAATAGGTGATGGGTACTTGGAAAACCAGAGGACTTAGGGGCTCTACATTGGAAGAGTATATAAACTATTCCAATGAAAAATACAGAGAAACCGGGCTTGCACTTATCCAAAAGATACCTACCCCTATTACTCCCATTGATATAGACAAAAGTACAAGACATATTACACTTGCTTATTTTGAAAAAAAATCTACGGTTGACTATATCGGTGTGGTACAGGGGATACCTGTATGCTTTGATGCAAAAGAATGTGCAAGTACAAGTTTTTCACTCTCAAATGTTCATGAACACCAGTTTAGGTTTATGACGGAGTTTGAAAAACAGGGAGGTATTGCCTTTTTGATTATATTTTTTAAGTCACTTGATAAGATAATCTATCTGCCTTTAAAAGATTTAAAAGTGTTTTTTGAAAGAATGAAAGCAGGTGGTAGAAAGAGTTTTAAATTTGAAGAACTTAATGAGGAATATCTGGTACCAAAAAAAGGAGATATTATAGTGCATTATTTGGAATGCCTAAGCTTATATCTTAGTAGTGAGCAGTGATTAAAATTAGATGATAGGAGACAGTAATGAAACATAATGATGCAAGGATTTATAATGGTAAAACAAATTTTGAGTGGAAGGACTTAAAACTTAACAGCGACGGATTACTTCCCGTTATAGTACAGGATTATGTAGACAGTTCCATACTTATGTATACCTATATGAATGAGGAGGCATGGAATAAAACTCTGACAAGCGGGCTTTTAACCTACTACTGTACAGATAAAGGCGGGGTATCGGTACAGGGAGAAAAGAGCGGAAATTTTCAATATATAAGGGAATTATTCCTGAATTTTGAAAATAATGCCGTTTTGGTAAAGGTGTATGCTGTCGGACCTACCTGCTCGGAGAGTGAAAAAAGCTGCTTTTTTAGAGCGATAGAGGAAATATAGATATGAATCATATACTTCTTCTTGTTTCAGCTATTATTTTGCTCTGCATAATGCTGAATTTTATATCAAGTAAAATAGGTGTACCCATGCTTTTGGCATTTATTTTACTTGGAATGGTATTCGGTTTCGACGGTATTTTTAAAATCAAATTTGACGATTTTAAACAGGCGGAAACTATATGCTCCTTTGCACTTATTTTTATAATGTTTTACGGAGGTTTCGGAACAAATATAAAAGAAGCGAAACCGGTGCTTTTAAAGGCGGGACTTTTATCAAGTGTAGGAGTGGTACTTACATCAATATTTGTTGCGGCATTTGCATATTTTATTTTAAAATTCTCATGGATGAACAGTATATTGATAGGAGCGGTAATTTCGTCAACAGATGCTGCCAGCGTGTTTTCAATACTCAGAGACAGACATTTGAATCTTAAGTATAATACCGCATCTATTTTAGAGGTGGAAAGCGGAAGTAATGATCCTTTTGCATATATGCTTACGATGATAGCTATAAGTATGATAGCGGGAAGTATTACCCCTGCCGGTATTTTAAGTATGCTGTTTTTACAACTCTTTGTAGGAATATTATCGGGAATAGTTATTGCTTATATTTTCAGATATGTGATAAACAGATTTATTATACATACTCCGGGATTTACCATGGTTTTGGTGATTGCGGTAGCACTTCTTTCTTATTCGCTCTCAAATACTTTGGGAGGAAACGGATATCTGAGTGTGTACATTACAGGCATTATACTGGGTAATTCGGATATAAGAGGGAAAAAAGAACTGGTTCCTTTCTTTGACGGAATCACAGGAATTATGCAAATCCTGATTTTTTTCTTACTTGGACTTATAGCATATCCTTCAAGACTTTTATATGTGGCGAGAACGGGATTTATTCTGGCATGCTTTATAACATTTATAGTAAGACCTGTGGCTATCAGCCTTATTATGAAGCCTTTTAAGGCAACATGGAATCAGATATTTTTGGTTTCCTGGGCAGGATTTAGAGGCGCATCATCCATTGTTTTTGCAATAACGGCATTATTAAATACAGAAGCAAATTATGATATATTCAATAATGTTTTTTTTATTGTTCTTTTCTCAATATTATTACAAGGAAGCCTGCTTCCGTTTATTGCCAAAAGGATAGATATGATTGATGAGGGCTATGATGTAATGAAAACCTTCTCCGACTATAGCGGAGATGAAATTCCGATAGAGTTTATACAACTTACAGTGGGTGAAAATCAAAACTGGTGTCAAAAAAGCATCAGTGATATAAATCTCCCACCGAACACCTTGATTGTTTTGGTCAAAAAAGAGGGTGAGGATATTGTACCGAACGGTCAGACTGTACTTGAATGCGGTGATACTATAGTACTTGCGGCAAAGTCTATTGACTTTGAGGAATATTATAATATGACCGAAATAGTTTTGACCAAAAAGATGCTCTCAAAAGGCTCCACTCTTTCTGAACTTTCCGGTGAGCTTGACGGTCTTGTTATGCTTATAATAAGAGGTGATGAATTTATTATTCCAAATGGAGATACCGCTTTACTTGTGGGTGATACATTGGTTTTAAATAACGGACCTATATAAAAAAACGCCGAAAAAGGCGTTTTTTATTTTACACAACTTTTGATAAAAACCCGAAGGATATTATCATCATTATAATACTTGCCATTATCATTCCGAGAAATATTGCAAGAAATGCTTTTTTTCTGTCCATCTCAAGGAATGCCGCTATAATGGAGCCTGTCCATGCACCCGTGCCGGGAAGCGGAATACCCACAAAAAGTACAAGTCCCCAGAAACCGTATTTTTCAATAGAACCCTTGTTTTTCATTATTTTCTTATGAAGGAATGAATGCATTTTATTAAAAAGCTTGAATCTTGATTTTTCCATGGCTTTTAATATTTTATTTATCAAAAGCAGTATAAAGGGAACGGGTATGATATTTCCTATAATTGCAATTATATAGCTTTCCACAGGTGGCAGCTCTAAAAGAGATGCCGCAATCAGTCCACCCCTGAGTTCAAGGATGGGCAACATGGATATTATAAATACTATTAACTGCTTTCCAAAACTTAATGAGAGCAGTCCGCCCATCATTCCTATAAGTGTTTTAGCTAATTTTTCCGCCATAAAATACCTTTCATTTTTAAATAATTTTTTATATGAATATATAATATTCTATTAATTATGCAATAGCATAGATTGTAACAGATTGAGTAATTACAATCAAGGTGTTAATATATTAAAATATGGAGGTAAGATTATGGAAATATTAAAGGGAGCATTATGTTTGGAGGGCGGATCTCTGAGAGGAATTTTTACTGCCGGAGTCTTGGATGCGCTTTTAGATAATAAATTATATATTGAATATGTCAACGGTGTTTCGGCAGGTTCAATGAACGGTATGAATTATATTTCAAGACAGAAGGGAAGATCCAAGAGAATAAACCTGAAGTATTTACATGATAAAAGATATATAAGCTATAAAAATATGCTTACAAAAAGGCAGATATTTAATTTTGATTTTTTATTTGATGAGATCTCAAATAAACTGGATTTGTTCGATAAAAAGTCTTTTTTTGACAGTAATAAAAAATTTGAAGTAGTGGCTACAGATGTAAAAACAGGAGAGAGTGAATTTTTTGAAAAAAATAGTTGCAGTGATATTATCTCGGCTGTAAAAGCCTCCGCATCCATGCCGGTAATGTCAAAGATGGTGGAGGTGGATGGAAGAAAATATCTGGATGGAGGTATTTCTACATCAATAGCCTATAAAAGAGCCTTTGACCTGGGATATGAAAAGGCAATAGTAATACTTACAAGGGAAGACGGATATAGAAAAAAGCCTGTAAATAAGTTGGATGAAGCAATTTATAAAATGTATTTTAAACCGCTGCCTAATTTATTGGAAAAACTTATGACTGTGCCTGAAAGATATAATTTGATGCAGGAAGAGATGGATGAACTTCAAAAGGCAGGCAAGCTGCTTATAATAAGACCTCAAAAAAAGGTGGTGGTACATAGACTTGAAAGAAGTGCCGATAAGCTGGAGAATCTGTATAATGAAGGGTATAGGGAAGGATTAAAAAATATTGAAAATATAAAAAACTTTATTGCTTTAAAGTTTTAAGGTTTAAAGTCTTGACGCAATAAAACAGATATAGTATAATCCTTTGCATATCAGTAATATATGGAAGGAGAGAGTATATGAAAAAGAATATTTTGGCAATGGCAATGGTTATGCTTCTTGGAGTTAGCCTTATGGCATGCGGCTCTAAAGCAGATAATGTAAACACAGAAGCAGGAGAGACTTCTTCAGAGGTATCGGCAAATGCAAAAAAGATAGGTGTATTACAATATGTACAGCATCCCGCACTTGATAAGGCAAATGAAGGTTTTGTAGCTGCACTTGAGGAATCGGGAATTGAAGTAAGTATTGAGCAGCAAAATGCCGGAGGAGAGCAATCAGCGGCACAAACTATTGCAAATAAGCTTGTAAATGATAAGAAGGATTTGATTTTGGCAATCGCTACACCTGCGGCACAGGCGGTAGCAGGAGTTACATCAGATATTCCGGTGGTTATAACCGCAGTTACAGATCCTGCCGAATCAGGACTGGTTGAGAAAAATGATGCACCGGGTGGAAATGTTACGGGAAGTTCCGACCTTACACCTGTGGCTGATCAAATCGATCTTTTGACAAAGATTTTACCTGATGCTAAAAATGTGGGAATACTTTATTGCACAGCCGAGGCAAATTCAAAGTTGCAGGCGGATATTGCATTGAGTGCACTAAAAGATAAGGGGCTTAACGGTGTGGAATATACTGTGTCAAGTTCAAATGAAATACAGACGGTTGTGGAGTCAATGGTTGGAAAGGTGGATGCAATATATGTACCTACCGATAATGTTATAGCTGCAGGTATGACAACAGTGGCTATGATTGCCACCACGGAACATCAGATTCCTATAATAGGAGCGGAATCCGCCCATGTTGAAAACGGTGCATTGGCAACATATGGAATCGATTATTTTGAGGTTGGAAAACTTGCAGGAGAGCAGGCTGTAGAGATACTCAAAGGCAAGTCTCCGGCGGAGCTTCCTATAGCTTATTTACCTAAGGATAAATGTAAGCTTACAATAAATGAAGAAGTGGCAAAAGAGCTTGGAATAGATGTATCAAATATTTCTATGGACTAGGCTTTTAAATAATAAATAAGACCGGTATATGCCGGTTTTATTTGTTATTTTAGAGATAATATAAAAAAATTGATTAAATCATTATTCTATATTATAGATTGCAGTTATTTTGGATATATTATAAAATAGTGAAAGCTTAAATATAGAATATAAAATACGGAGGTATAGATGTTTACAGCATTAGTGGGCGCCATTGCTCAAGGCATACTTTGGGGTGCAATGGTTCTTGGGGTATATATTACCTATAAATTACTTAATATAGCCGATTTGACGGCGGACGGAAGTTTCGCTTTCGGAGGCTGTGTATGTGCGGTAATGATTGTAAATTTTAAAATGAATCCTTTACTTGCACTTGTTTTTGCAACATTTGCGGGTATGCTTGCAGGTTTTGTTACCGGAGCATTGCATACAATATTTGAAATACCCGCAATACTTGCAGGTATTCTTACACAGATATCTCTTTGGTCTATAAACCTTAGGGTAATGGGAAAGAGTAATATACCTCTTTTAAAGACAGATACAATTTTTTCATGGCTCACAGATGCTACAGGTGTCGATAATGCCGTATCGGGTGTTATACTCGGAGGTATTATTATAGTATTTATTATAATTATTTTATATTGGTTTTTCGGAACGGAGCTTGGTTCATCACTTAGAGCAACGGGAAATAATGAAGCAATGATTAGAGCTTTGGGAGTAAATACAGGTTATGCAAAACTGCTTGCTTTGATAATCAGTAACGGACTTATAGGACTTTCCGGAGGTCTTATAGTTCAGAGTCAGAAGTATGCGGATATCAATGCCGGAACAGGTGCTATTGTAATAGGGCTTGCCGCAATAGTTATAGGAGAGGTGGTAATCGGAAAAGTAATATCTTTCTGGATGAAACTTTTGGCAGCTGTTGTCGGCTCTATTGTCTACTTTGTTATAAGGAGTATTGTATTGCAGCTTGGCATGGACGCAAATGATATGAAGATGCTTTCGGCAATAATAGTTGCATTGGCACTTGCAGTACCGGTAATGAGTGCTAAAATAAAGGCAAACAGAGCCTATTCACCAAAGGGGGAATAAGATGTTAGAGATTTTAAATGTCAGTAAAACCTTTAATAAAGGTACTATAAATGAAAAGAAAGCTTTAAACAAATTATCCCTGCATCTAAATCCGGGTGATTTTGTAACAATAATCGGCGGAAACGGTGCGGGTAAGTCCACCATGCTGAATATGGTTGCCGGAGTATATCCTATTGACGGAGGCAGGATTATAATAGACGGAGTGGATATTTCCAGAATGCCTGAGTATAAGAGAGCAAAATATATCGGCAGAGTTTTTCAAGATCCTATGATGGGCACCAGTGCAGGAATGCAGATAGATGAAAATTTGGCTCTTGCTTTTAGAAGAGGGGATTCAAGGGGATTGTCCTGGGGTATTAAAAGGACAGAAAAAGAGCTTTATAAGGAGATACTTGCAAAACTTGGACTTGGACTTCAGACCAGAATGACCTCAAAGGTTGGGCTTTTATCCGGAGGACAAAGACAGGCACTTACACTTTTGATGGCAACATTAAAAAAGCCCAAGCTTTTATTACTTGATGAGCATACAGCCGCACTTGATCCGCAGACTGCAAAGACCGTTTTAGATCTTACAAAGCAGATAGTGGATGAACAAAAGCTTACAGCAATGATGGTAACTCATAATATGAAGGATGCTCTGAGTATAGGAAACAGGCTTATAATGATGCATTCGGGAAGAGTTATTTATGATGTAAGCGGAGAGGAAAAGAAAAGTCTTAAGGTGGAGGATCTTTTAAGAAAGTTTGAAGAGGCAAGCGGCGGAGAGTTTGCCAATGACAGAATGATGTTAGCAAATTAGTACAACGAAACGGAGGGGACTATGGATAAGAAACTTATTATCACCATAAACAGAGAATATGGAAGCGGTGGAAGAATAATAGGGCAGAAACTGTCGGAGAAACTTGGAATACCATATTATGATGATGAAATAATAAAAATGGCATCCGAACATTCGGCTGTAGGAGAACAATACTTCAGAATGAATGATGAAAGGCCCGGCAATAATATATTACAAAGAATAATCGGTGGAATAAAAAATGCAAATAATAAGCCGTCCATAGGAGATGATATAGTTTCACCCGACAATCTTTTCAGATTTGAAAGTGAAGTTATCAGGGAATTGGTGGCAAATGAATCCTGTATATTGATAGGAAGATGCTCCAATTTTGTACTGAGTTCGGCAGGAGAAGAGGATTTTATATCACTCTTTGTATATGCCGACCTTTCCAAAAAAGTAGACAGAGTTATGGAAGTTGACGGAGTGGATGCCAAGGAGGCACTTAGAAGGGTGCAAAGAAATAACAGGATCAGAAAAGAGTATTATAAATATTATACCGGTGAAGAATGGGATGATATGACACATTATGATCTTCCGCTTAATACATCAAAGATAACACTTGATCAGGGTGTGGATCTGGTACTTGAATATTTAAAGATTAGAGGTAAAAAATAATATGATAGATAATCACAGCTTTTTGGCACAGGAATTCGGTAAGAGCCAAAACTATAATGAAATCAAGAACAGCCTTTTTAGCGAATACAATGTTAAAAAAGGACTTAGAAATGAAGACGGGACAGGAGTAAGAGTAGGGCTTACAAAGGTATCCGATGTAGTTGGCTATGATATAGTAGACGGTGTAAAAACAAATGTTGACGGTAAATTATACTATAGAGGATATAGCTTAAACGATCTGGTAAACGGCAGTGCCAAATCCACCAGGGGCTATGAGGAAGTGATGTTTTTACTTTTATTCGGTTTCCTGCCAAATAAAATGGAACTTGATAATTTCTCAAAGGCATTCAGAAGTATGTATACTTTGCCGAATGATTTTTTCGAGAGTGTTTTATTAAGAAATCCGGGCAAAAATTTGATGAATGTGCTTCAAAATGCTGTGTTAACTCTCTATAATTATGATGACGAACCTGACAATGTGGATGTATACTCCACATTAGTTAAGGGGCTTAGAATATCGGCATTTTTACCTGTGATTATGTGTTATGCTTATCAGGCAAAGAGACATTGCTTTTATAATGACAGCCTTATAATACATTATCCTGATGCCAAGCTTTCAATGGCTGAAAATATCTTGCAAATGCTAAGAGTTGATCAGAAATTTTCAAAAAATGAGGCTGCACTCCTTGATACAATACTCGTTTTACATGCGGATCATGGTGGCGGAAACAACTCAACATTTACCAATGTGGTGGTATCATCCACAGGCACTGATATTTATTCTACTATAGCCGCATCCATAGGTTCATTAAAAGGACCAAAGCATGGCGGTGCAAATATCTCGGTTGTAAAGATGATGCAGGCAATTAAGGATGAAATAGGAATAACCACAGATGAGAAAAAAATAAGAAATATTGCAAACAGACTGCTTGATAAAGATTTCTTTGATTGCAGCGGATTGGTATATGGATTCGGACATGCGGTTTATACTATAACAGATCCGAGAGCGGAACTTTTAAGAGAATACTGTGAGAGTGTGGCAAAGGATAAGGGAAGACTTGAGGAATATCATTTCTATGAGGAATTTGAAAAGACTGTAAAAAAGGTCGTGTTTGAAAGAAAGGGAAATACTATTTCTTCAAATGTAGATTTGTATTCAGGTTTTGCCTATGATATGCTTGGAATCCCTGAGGATTTATATACCCCATTATTTGTTATAGCAAGAAATATAGGCTGGGTGGCACATAATGTGGAAAACAAATTATATGACGGTAGAATAATGAGACCTGCAACCAAGTATGTAGGAGAGTTACACGAATATATCTCATTTAAAGACAGATAAAAAGAGGCCCGTGGCCTCTTTATTTCTTTTTGGAATTATTTTTAGAATCACTCTCAAGGATATCATCTATTTTCTGTGCGAGATCTTTCTTATCTTCATCAGAATCCATCTCATAGAATTCAACTTCTACATCCGAATCGATATCACTTTCCCTTTCATCAGGTCTTTTATCCGATTTTTCGATTTTTTCTTTAGCCTTTTCGATAATAGGTGTAGCGGCAGCTTTAGCCTTATCTACAACAGGCTCAACGCTTGATTTAGCCTTTTTAAAGATAGGCTTTGCGCTGTCCTTTGCCACATCACCGGCAGCCGAAACATTGTCGCTTATAATGCTTGCCACATCCTTAAGCATTTCCTTGGCTGCACTTGCCATACCCTTTGCGCTGTTTGCAGTGTCCTTTGCAGCTGTAACAAACTCGTCTGTAGTTGACTTAAGAGCTGTATATTTTCTATTTATAGGGGCATCATTTCTTTTACTTTCAGGAATCTCTGATTCAAATTCCTTGAACTCACCCTCTAATTCTTTCTGATATTCTTTATACTTTAGCATATATGACACTCCGGCTGCCGCAGCACCTGCAACAGTTGCTAAAAACATTAATTTTTTTAAACCTGCCATAATATCCTCCTTTACAATATTGGTAATTACAGTGTAATATCTATTTATAAAAAGTACAAGCATTATTTGGAGAGTTTATGAAAAAAATACTATGTTTATCGATTTATATACCGGGATTTATTATAATTGCGTATATTCAAAGTTTATATGTAAAAATGGGGACGCTAAATACCGGGGATTCATTTTTAAATAGTATATATCTTATTTTAACGGTGACATTTTTTATTGTTTTATTGCTTTCAGGTATATATTTGGGTTTCACAAAACTTAGTCTTGTAAAAATATATCCTGTAGTAATGCTTATATTTGGACTTGCTTATATGTTTGTATTTCCTGTTATGTCCGCACCGGATGAGATAGCACATTTTATTTCAGCCTATAAAATTTCAAATAAGATTTTGGGAGAGCAGGCAACGGTAAAAGACGGTCATGTGATAGTAAGAGCAAGAGATTTATGGATTGAAGATGTAGACGGGAATTATACTTTTGATGAAAAAAAGAGTATGGAAGAGGGAGTTTTGATACCGAATGGAGGAAGTTATGGGAAAATTATTTCAAGCAAACTGGAAGAGGCTTCTTATAAAGTTTTTTATGGGGAAGGGAATAGCCGCAGCAGTAATAATTATATTAGTTTTAGCGGGAAAGATTATAAAAAAGCCCAGTCATTACATTCACCTGTAAATACAATACCGAGTGTATATTTTTTGCCGGCTCTGGGCATCAGTATAGCCAGAGTCTTAAACCTTAATACTTTATATCTTGTGTTGTTTGGAAGAATGGCAAATCTGCTTTTATTTATAGTACTTGGAACTTTGGGAATATATTTTCTTCCAAAATTTAAAGAGTTTGTTTTTTTGGTGAGCCTGCTTCCCACCACATTGGAATTGGCATCATCATATTCATATGATGCGGTCATGATTTCAAGTATGATTTTTTTTGTATCCTATGTTTTTTATCTTGTACATGAAAAAAGCAGCTTTAATATAAAGGATTTGATTATAGTATCAATTATTGCGGGATTTGTACTGCCATGTAAGATGGTATATTTTCCGGTTTTATTGCTGCTTTTTACAATACCTATGTATAAATTTAAGCTTAGAGGAGAGGTTGACGGCAAAATAAAAAAAGAAAATGCCATATTTTATCTTTTCAGTGCGACTGTGGTGCTTTTATCATGGGTATTTGCAATGTATCTGATAAACAGGTCTGCTGTAATCGGATATTCAACCGGAAGTACCTCAAGCCTTGAGTGGGCGGGAGAGGAAAGCTATACAATAAGTTATTTATTACATAATAAATTTAAGGCAGTAAAGCTTTTTTATAATACTATTATTTTGCAGCTTGAATACTACCATCAAACAATGCTTGGGTTTTATATGGGGCATGCGGATGAAGTAATAGGAATACCATATATAGGATTTTTGGCACTCAATATAGGTTTGATACTTTCACTTTTTGGAGACGGGGAGGAGATATTTCTTACAGCCAAAGAAAAGATACTTAGCAGCATCAGTATGCTCTTTGTTATTTTTCTTGTTCTGTTGTCTATGCTTATTGCATGGACTCCGATAAGTTCCGAGTTTATTAAGGGAGTCAGCGGAAGATATTTTATTCCTATATTATTGCCCATACTGTTGATATTAAAAAATAATAAGATAATAATAAAAAATGATATAAGAAGAAATATTATATTGCTGTTTATCTTTATAAATACTGTATCCTTACTGAAAATATTTAGTACGGTGTGTATAAGATTGTAATAAAAACCAATTGGAGACTTACTATGTAAATAAAAAAACCGTAAAAAAAATTAACAAAGGATTTTGTTAAATAAGTTATAATACATCAAGAAGGAGGCAAGATGAAGAAGAAAAATTTAATAAAACTGGCGTCTGCATTTGCTATTGTAACAATGTTGGGATTTGGAATACATAATAAGGCATATGCCCTCGGTGCAACATCAAGCATTGAATCGGTAGTAATCGGTGCAGATAAGGCAACAGTTGACATTACTATGAACAATTCAGGAGATATGGCAGGAACCGACGGCAATTTTTATCTTTTCGAATTACAGCCGTATGAGGACGGGATAGGAAGCAGAAGCGATTATCTTGAGAAGATAAGTGCCGGAAATGTTAAAAAATCATATCAGTTGAATAAGGGCAGTGCAAACAGTAGGTTGTATAACAGCTATGTGGTAGCGGTATTTGACGGAACAAAATATATTGAAGTAAGTCCGCCTAAGTATATTACAAATCCTGAGGCGATTGCGGGTAATAACGATGCATATAAGACACAGGCATCTAAGAAGGGATTGCAAATCGAGCTGAAAATGCTTGATGACGCTTTTAATCTTGGAGTAAAGCATGCATCTACAAATATTGCCTTCAATCAAATACTCGGTAACGGTATTGATTATAATTATAATGGCAAAACATACCATTTTAATAAGGCTGTTGTAGAAAGCTATGATAAGACAATAAGTGCATTTTCCGGAAAGGATATGACTGTTACGGCTATTATTCTAAACGGATATAATGAGGCACATCCTGAGCTTATGTATCCGAATATGCCAAGAAGAGACAGTATATTCTACTATATGTTTAATGCATCATCAAAAGAGGGTGCGGAGACTACAGAGGCTATAGCTTCTTTCCTGGCTGAAAGATATAATGGAAAAGACAATAAGCATGGCAAGGTTTCCAATTGGATAATAGGAAATGAGATAAATAACCAGCAGTGGAATTATGTTGGTGATATGGATGTAAGAAGTTATACCAAAAGATATGAGAAGGCATTCAGAATATTCTATAATGCAATCAAATCAACTTCTTCCACAGACAGAGTATTTTATTCATTGGACTATAACTGGAATAATGAAATAAACAATAAAAATAAATATGGCGGAAAGCAGATTGTAGACCATTTTAATTCTCTTGTGCTTGAGCATGGAGATATTGACTGGGGACTTGCATATCACCCGTATCCGGCACCTATGACGGAGCCCGAGTTCTGGGATGACGGCGAAAAGACAGGATGGATAAAGGATAATTTTGATTCTCCTGTAATAAATTTTGCAAATCTGAATAAGCTTACAGATTATTTTGCACAGGATGCACTTAAAAAGCATGACGGTTCCGTAAGACATATAATGCTTACGGAGGAGGGATTTACAGCTACAAATCCTGAAAGAGGTAATATAGAGAATGAGCAGGCTGCGGCATTTGCATATTCATATTATCTGGTGGATTCAAATCCTTATATTGAAGCATATATATTAAGCCGCCAGGTGGATGCACCTCTTGAGGTAAGACATGGACTTTCTTTCGGACTTTGGACCTGCAGCATGAATGTCGGTGATGATATTCAGGCGGTATCCAAAAGAAAGCTGTGGACAGTATTCAGATATATTGATAAGTCCAAATACACTCTTGAAAATACCGATTTTGCAAAGAGTATCCTTGGTATAAGCAAGTGGCAGGAGCTGGTTCCAAACTTTAAGTGGACCGCACAGGAAAACAGAAGATAATTTTATCTAAAAAATCTATGAAAAGGGGAAATTAACTTTCATAGATTTTTTATTATTCTGTGTGCTGATGCAATAATATGCTTTTCATGTTATAATGGAATTCATTATAAATTAAACAGTAAAGACGGAGTCATTATGAAACATACATTTGTTATTTGTGCATATAAGGAATCGAAATTTCTGGAAAACTGTATAAAATCTTTGAAGGGACAGAATGTAAAATCCGATATAAGGATTGCTACATCCACACCAAATGAGTATATCTATAATCTCGCAAACAAATATAATATAAAGGTCTATGTAAATGAGGGCAAAAAGCCTGAGAATGTGTCAAATATCGGATTTGACTGGCAATTTGCCTATAATATTGCAAATACGCCTCTCGTGACCATTGCACATCAGGATGATATTTATTTAAAAAATTACACGGCAGATTTACTGAAGTACAAAAAGAAATATCCTGATATGACAGTTTTTACCACTTCATCAATTACATTAAAAAACGGCAGGATAAGGAAGTTCGGTAAGGTGGAAATTGTAAAAAAGATACTTAGACTGCCTCTTAGATGTAATGCTCTAAATAATATATCTTTTATAAAAAAACTCTCAATAACTTGTGGTAACCCGATAATAGCGCCAAGCTGTGCATATGATAAAAGATTATGTCCAAAGGATCTTTTTTTATCTGATTTTAAGTTTGCACTGGATTGGGAATGCCTTTTAAAGTTGTCACAGACAGAGGGCAGATTTGTACTGTCTGAAAAGCCGGGAATATGTTACAGGATACATGACGGTGCCACCACCAAAAAGAGTATAATGGATAATTCAAGGCAGAAGGAGGAGAGCATAATGTTTGACAGATTGCTGCCAAAGCCGATTGCAGGTATTTATAAAAAGATGTATCAAAATTCATATAAATCTTATTTTTAGGGGGATATATGGCACTGATTAAAATTGAAGAAAAATACGATTATCTAAAGGACGTTTTACTCTCAATACTCTTAATATGTATAGCTTTTGTAGTAAATACAGGTATAAGTATAAAGGGGCTTTATCAGGATGATTTGCTGATGTGGTCCACAAGAAGAGGTGTGGGATTTTTAAAATATGTATTTCCCGATAAAATGAGAAAGTTCAGACCTGTATACTGGGTAGTTGCATGGATATATCAGGGAATTTTAAAGAATAATCTTGCAGTAATTGTTCCGATAAATATTATTATAGGTGCAGGTATTGCAATAGGAGTATATTTTTTTGCAAAAAGTCTGTCAAAGTCAAGGGGTATATCCTTTACTTTGTCGGCTATGTTTTTGGTGTCAAGATTTTCTTATTATAATATAGGACAGTTTCTGGGTGTGATGGAGGCGATGGCAATAATATTTGCCGTTTCAATGCTGTATTTTTTATATGGTTATATCAATGGGAAAAATAATTTATATTATTATTATGCCTGTATATTTTTCTTTATAAACTGTTTTACACATGAAAGATTTATTGTGCTTTTTCCGATGTTGTTATTTGCAGTATTTGTAAAAGAATATAAAAGACTTTTTAAAGGCGGTCTTTTAGCAACTTTAGTAAATACTTTTTTGGCAATCACAGTTTTTATACTTACTATAGGTATAAGATTTATAGCTTTAAAATCCTTTGTACCGGAGGGCACGGGAGGTTCAAAGGTCAGTAAAACTTTTAAAATAACGGAGTTTTTTGCAGCCCTAAAGACTGAGGTTTTATATATTCTCGGTATAAATACAGGACCGGATTATCTAAATGGAATAAGATTTATGGATGTAAATATTTTTATAAAGCTTATTATTTTTATAGGAATACTTGGATTTATAGCTTTCCTGCTTAAATTTATATTTCATATTATTAAATACAGAAAAAATACCGAATCAGGACTTATAAAAAATATATTACTGTTTTTGGGATTTATTATAGGAAGTATTGTGTCCTCAGCCGTTACTATAAGAGTGGAGATGAGATGGATATATGCGCCGTATTTATTCACGCTTTTATTGACAGCATATATTTATGGTGTTGATAAAAAAATATTTGTGATAAAGTCAAAAAACAAAAAAATAGGAACATCTTTAAGCAGAATATTCCATATATCTTTTTCGACCGTGGTATTTTTTTTGATATGGGCATTTTGTATGATAATGTCCGATATATACTATAGAGGGCATTATGATAAAATTCATATTTTTTCAGGACAGCACAGGGCAAATTCTCTTGCACAGGAGACTTATTATAAATATGGCAGGAATTTAAGCAATAAAAGAATATATATAATAAAAAATGATTTTAAGCTGAGTTCATTTGATGCAAGGGAGTTTTTTAGAGCCTTGGAGCCTGATATCGGAGAGGATATAGTAACATTTATTGATAATTACAGAGAGATAGGTCAGGTAGATGAGGATATGATAGTTTTATCCGAAGATCTGAAAAATAAAGAATATATAAATGTAACGGATTTTTTGAGGAATATAAAGGTTGAAAACATATATGGACATTATACCGACGGTTGGACTGATGAAGAGGGAAGATTTAATGTAATGTCCGGAGAAAAAGGTCAGATACATTTTGAAATTATGTATCCGGGAGAGCTTGAGGGAGATGAACAGATAGAGATTGAGGTCAATGGCAAAAAAGAGACTTTATATCTTGTTTCAAATATATCATATTATGATATAGAGACCACTCCTAATACTGTGATACCGATACATATGAAGAGCAATTTTTATATGCCTGATGCATTGGAGCAAAGAGGCGAAAAGAAATTGAGTTTTATTTTAAATATTAAAATAGAGTAGCGGGAGAGCAAATGAAGAAATTTTTAGCGTTTTTTCTGCCTGTTTTAGGGGCGATATATTTGAGTGCATATATAAGAAGTGCAGTACTGGATGTGGTTTATACAGATTATATGAGGATTATAAACACCTATCTTTATCATCCTTTTTCACCTGCTCTTTATTTTAGGAAGGATACACTTACAAGACTGCCTATAACATATTTTGAGAGAATGATAAATATAAAATTTTTTAATTATTCCACTATGTTTGATATGCATCTGGGTATTATTTTTCTTGCTATGATGGGTATTATAATAGGCATATTTATGGCAAAGAAGAATTTTAAGCTTGTATATTTTATTCTGGTTATGATGATTGTATTTTCACTTTCACAGTGGGAGATGATTACCAACGGAACGGGATGGGTACATTTTTTTGCATTTTTCTTTTTTGTACTGCATTTTTATATACTGGATTCATATATGCAAAGGGAAACAAAAACAAAGCTCATATTGAATATTATATTACCTGTATTTACAATATTATTTGCGGCAGGTTCATATTCACTTGCTTATGGGGCGACTTTGACAGTTGCCTATATTTTCTATGCCATATATAAAAAAAGAGTCAAAATATCACTTTTTGCCATACCTGTGATAATTGCCACCGCAATGTTTATGTATTCATATATATATTCGGATAAGGTAAATGCAGGGGCTACAACAGAGAGCATAGTGACGGTTTTTGGAAGAGATCCGATGTACTTTCTCTTATTTGGATTAAATACCTTTGCTTCCGATATTTTAAGTATAGAAATAGTAAATGAATTTAATATAAATATTTTTATTACATGTATTATCGGTGTTGTAGTTATAGTATTTTATATATTTGCTCTATATCTTAATTTTAAATATAAGATATATGAAAAGACCGCTTTTCCTTTATTATTGCTGGTATCGGGGCTTTTCAGTCATATTATGGTTATACTCACACGCTGGATATTTTTACATCCTTTATATGCGATGAGTTCAAGATATGCTCTGCAATTCGGGGCAGGGCTTATAGGTGTGATATTGACCTTCGGATGGGCTAAGACCTATTTAAAAAATCCGCAAGGGGAAAGAATTTCGATATTTTCAAAAGTCGCTATTTCCGTTTTTGTACTGATGGTTTTTGCCGGAAATATAGCCACAGCGGGAAATGAAGTAAGAATGGCAAAGTATCGTCTTGAGAGCTTTGAAATTAAGATGGAAGTTGCAAAGAACTTTGAAAATGAGAGTGATGAAACTCTAAAAACCGTTTTGCAATATCATAGTCCGAAGAAAATAAGGGAAGCACTTAGCCTTATTAAGTCTAAGAATTTAAATATTTTTGCAGAGTGATGGGAATATTTTATTATCCTGTTGATTTGTATACTGTAAAAAGTGTAAAATAGTGCAGTTAATATTTAATATAAATATTTGTAAAGAGAGGCTTATCAATGGATAATTCTTATGGAATGTTGGCTTTGCAAAAAGCAAATCTATATATTTTACAGGAAATAGACAGAATATGTACAAAATATAAAATAAATTACACATTGGACTCCGGCACATTGCTGGGTGCCATCAGACATGGAGGTTTTATACCCTGGGATGATGATGCCGATATTGCAATGACAAGAGCAAATTTTGAAGCTTTTAAAAAGATTGTAAAAAGGGAGTTATCGGATAAACTGGAATTTATTATGCCTGATGATTTTCAAGGCGGAAAGGTATTTTATGATTTTACTCCCAGAATAATATATAAGCCCAGCAGCAGACATAAAAAAGAAGATAAAAAGGATCCTTATGAGGGCAAACTGAATCATCTTTGGGTGGACATATTTATTATAGATAAACTGCCAAGGGCGAGGGCATTAAAGAAGTTTACATTATTTATTCAAAAGCTGGTATATCTTTTTTCAATGGGGCACAGAAAAAAGCTTGATTTTAAAAAGTATAAGGGAACAATGAAAATTGTAATACTGCTTTTTTCAATATTTGGAAAAATAATGCCTATGAAATGTCTGTTCGGCATACAGGATAGAATCTCAAAATTATTTTACAGAGGCAGAAAAAATAATGACTGCTATTACAGCAATTATCAGCCTGATTATATTGATATAGAAGTAAGTAAAAAATGGTATGAAAAATATATAAGGATTCAGTTTGAAGATACTACTCTGTCTATTATAGATGAATATGAGAGTGTATTGCAGCTTGTATATGGAGACTATATGACATTGCCGCCAAAATCCGAGAGAGTACCTACGCATGGAAGTACGGAGATAGAAGTATATGAGTAAAAAGATTTCAATTATCGTATCCGTATACAATGAGGAGGAAGTTTTATTTGAGTTTTACAGAGAAACAATAAAGGTTCTTCTTTTAATTGACAATCCGTATGAAATAATATTCGTAAATGACGGAAGTATGGACGGTTCAAGAAGTATATTGTTTAAAATTGCAAAAGATGATGAGAATGTAAAGGTGGTACATTTCTCAAGGAATTTCGGACATGAAGCAGCTATGGTTGCCGGTATAGACCATGCAGAGGGGGATTATCTTGTATGTATGGATGCGGATTTGCAACATCCGCCCACATTATTACCGGAGATAATCAGGAAGTTTGAAGCAGGCTTTGATATAATAAACATGGTGAGAACTGTAAATAAATCAGCCGGAATTATAAAAAATATAACATCCTCGGCATTTTATAAGATTATAAACAGGCTGAGTGATATGAAGCTTGTAAGCAATGCCTCCGATTTTTTCGGAATCTCAAAAAGGGTTGCGGATGTTTTAAGAAACAGCTACAGGGAAAAGACCAGATTTTTAAGAGGTTATGTACAGAATGTGGGCTTTAATACCACCAATATAGATTATGAAGCGGGTAAGAGATTTGCCGGAGAAAGTAAGTATTCTATAAAAAAGCTGTTTAGATTTTCCATAAACACTATAATGACATTTTCAAATCTGCCTTTAAAGCTTGGAATGTATGCAGGAGGAATGGCGGCTTTTTTGGCAATAATAATGATGATATATACGGTTATATCATTTTTAAGGGTGGGCACGCCCAGCGGATATGCGACCATTATATGTCTGATTTGTTTTATGTTTTCGGTACTTTTCTTTATTGTAGGAATCATAGGAGAGTATCTGGGGCTGATATTGGCGGAGATAAAAGACCGCCCGATATATATAGTTGAAGAGAAGATTAATTTTAATAAAAAAGAGCTGTAAATACGGCTCTTTTTTTGGTAGAATATAGATATATTTCTAAACTTATTTTTCTGATTTCTAAAGACGGAGTAAATATGAATATATCACAGGCAATTTCTAAAAGAGTTATTTTATTATGTTATGAAAAGGATTTAACAGTCTATGAATTATCAAAAAAATCAGGAGTTCCCAAAACTACTATAAAGGATATAATCTCAGGCAGAAGTAAAAATCCCGGTGTTTTAAGTATAGAAAAACTCGCCACAGGATTTTCCATATCCATGGGCGAGTTTTGGAATCATGAGATATTTAATTTCCACTAAGATACATATCGGCATCCTTAAAGAAGGATATTATAAGCAGAATCATTATAATACCTATAGGGAATGCCGCAATAATGGATACTGTCTGTAAGTTTGACATGGAATTATCCGAAAAGATAAGTCCGATAGGAAGGAGTATCAAAAGTATTGACCAGTAAAGCTTTATTTTTTTTGAAGGCTCCTTATTGTCAAGACTTTTATATGAATAAGCCGCGGCTACAAGGGTTATAGAGTCAAAAGTTGTGGCATAAAAAGTGATCATTGTAAGTATCAAAAGTATCATGGCTATAAAGGGAAGTGGAAGTGTTGAGATTATCTCGCCTATAGTAAAATACAGATTCTGACTCTCATTATATATTTTAACCAAATCAAGCTGACCGAAAACATTTAAAGCTATCCCGTAATTTCCCAGTACTATAAATGATATAAATGTTCCCGAAAGCCCGAATATATATCCGCCAAGTATGACCTCTTTTATAGTTCTGCCTCTTGAAATACTGCCTATAAAAAACGGAGTTGCTACACACCATACCATCCAATAAGCCCAGTAAAATACCGTCCAGTCCTGTGCAAAGCTTGACTTGCCGGAGGAGTCTATATATGTGGCAAGAGAGAAGAAATTATTTATAAGATTGCCCACAGAGCTAAATCCAAGTTCAAGTATAAACTTTCCATGTCCACCGCCAAAAAAACATATATTAAAAGTGCAAAGAACAGATAGGTACAGCAGGATGCCAGCTTTGATACCCCGTCAATACCGAGATATGCGCATGCCGAATAAATAATGCAGGTGACAAGTAAAATAGTTATGGTAAGTATATTATTATTCGGAATAGAAAATAATCTTGCTACTGTCTGTGATAAAAGAGGTGTAGCTAAAGAAAAAGTCGTGGCTGTACCTGCAATCAGTGCAAATACCGCTATCAAATCAACTATTTTGCCAAATAAACCGTCAACATGTGAACCCATAAGCACTCTAAGACCTTCGGAATACTTCGCTCTGTTTCTTTTTCTTACATGAAGCATAAAGCCGAAGCAGGATGCCAATACCACATAAAATCCCCATGGAATAGGTCCCCAGTGAAACAGAGGATATGTGGCTGACCAGAGTGTGGCATCACCAAGAGAACTTATTCTATCCTCATTTGCATAGAGCATCCATTCGCATAGTGAATAAAATAATATATCTGCGGCAAGACCTGCAGTGAACATCATAGTTCCCCAAGCAAAGTTGGAATGTTCTTTTTTACCGCTTCCAAGCTTTATATTTCCGTACTTTGAAAAAGCAATATATAAAGACAATAAAAAAATGAACAATCCGAATATAAGATAAAAAATCCCAAGGCTGTTATTAAGATAAGCTCTGATAACACCCAGTATATGCCCTGCCTGCACAGGAAATATAAAAAAAAGTAATACCAATGACATCACAAGTAAAAAGGGAACTATAGTGACAAAATAATCAATGCCTGATTTTTTCATAATATCCATCCTCTCTATGTTCAAAAATCTATTTATATCTTCAATATTGAACATAATAACATCTTTACAAAAGTATTTCAAGATATAAACATATATATTTCCAGATATAAAAAAAATCTTAAAAAATAAGGAATAATGAAAAAAAGACTACAAAAAACAAAACCCTTTGATATAATAAGAAAGTTAGTAAATGTCTAGGGAAAGGTATTCACATATGATTAAGACTAAAAGACATATTATAGGATTTATTTCTATAATATTTGCCTTATCCGCAGGAGCCTGTGGAAATTCGGATATTGTTCGTAAGGAGGCAGACGAACCTGTATTTGAAACACGGAAAAATATAACACTCGACTGGACTCAAATAAGAAATGACGCAGAGGAACAGTTTAATGATAAGACTCTTTATCCCATGAGTGATTATATTGATATGGCTTTTAAGTCTGATGAGAATAAGGTACTGCTGATATGGTCATTATCAAATGATATAAGTGATAATGAGGCATTGGAATATGGTAATGAATATATAAGAGCTATAAATGACTATGCTGTTACCCAGGATTTTTCTATAGAGAAATCAAGTGAAAAATCATATGGTGGACTTTTTAAGAAGTATGACCTTGAGATACAGCTTTTTAGAGAGGATGATATAATGGAAAACTCCAGGTATATTGTGAATCAGGTTATAAAGGCAGGGACTGATACTAACTTAGAATTACAAAATAAAAAGGGGGAATAATGAAACTTCTAAAAAAAATCTTAATGGCATCATTATGTTCGCTGATGATAGCAAGTACAAGTATAACTGCGTATGCAGGTGTTGTAGGTAAAAGTTCATCAAGATATCCTAAGGTAGTTGAGGGTGCAACCACAGCCGCAGATACTTACCTAAACGGTGCGGAAATACATATGTTAAGCTCATCTACAAGAAGCCAGATGATGAGTTTTGTCATTAAGACAAAGAACGGTAAACTTATAGTTGTGGACGGAGGACTTCCTGAAGATGCACCACATTTGGTTGAAACTATAAAGAGTTTCGGAACAGAAGTAAGTGCATGGATTTTGTCTCATCCTCACAGTGACCATGGTGGAGCTTTCGCAAAGATTGCGGAGAATGGATTTGAAGGTTTGCAGATAGATGCATTCTATTACAATATAAGAGAGCAGGCATGGTATGATAAGTTTGAAAGCCATAGAGCAGGTATGGTAAATACCATCAGAAACGCTATTGCAAAATTACCGGCAGGCGTATCACATATGACAAGCAAGGGCGAAGTATATTATGTGGACGGTATAGCTATACATGTACTCAATAATCCTTACTGGATAGAGTCAAATTCTATCAACAATTCATCTGTAGTTTTCAGATTGGACTTTGACAATGGTACCAGAGTATTATTCTTAGGAGATATGGGACCACAGGCAGGAGAGTCTTTAAAAGCTGAAGTACCTGCATCGGAGTTAAAAGCTGATATTGTTCAGATGGCTCACCATGGTCAGTACGGTGTAAACAAAGATGTTTATGAGCTTATTGCACCGAAGGTAGCTATGTGGAATGCTCCCGGATGGCTCTGGGACAATGACGGAGGCTCAGGATACAATACAGGAAACTATAAGACTCTTGAGGTAAGAGCCTGGATGGATGAGATCGGTACAAAAACAAATTATGTTATAAAAGATGGCGATCAGACCATTAAATAGATTTATCCGTGGATAATAAAATTGTATAATAAAAATATATTTAGACCGATGTAGGTATTGAATTTCAATGCCTACATCGGTTTTTTAATTGGCACAAAAAATGATTGACTATAACTATACACAAAAGTAATATTAGTGTATATAAATATAATAATATAGATTGTAGATATCAATATTAAAAAACATAAATATTGACATTAATGTTATATAGAAATTATAAACTTTGAATGTAATATGGATAGTTTTAATCTTTAAGCAAATTCGTAGTAATTGTTTAGATAATAAACAGAAAGTTATTTAAAAAATCTATACAGTTAGTTTGAGAATTTATTAGATTAACGGTATTAAATTTAGAAGAAAAAGTTAAAGGAGAAGGAAAATGGAAAATAGGTATTTGGGAATGCCGGATATTCCAGTATTGGCAAACGGTGAAGATTGGCTTGACATGGGAAGGTATGTTGATGGATTAGTTAAATTTGTAAGCGAGTGTTATACACCAATGTCTATAGCATTGCAGGGGGATTGGGGTACTGGAAAGACATCATTTATTAATCGTATGCGGGGAGCTTTGGAAAAGAGTCAGGACAGTAAAATTGTCACGGTATATTTTAATACTTGGCAGTATTCATAATTTAATATGTCTGATAGTTTGTACTATTCTTTTGTTCATTGCATTGTTAATTGTATAAATAGAAAGAAACAGATTAATCAATTAACAAAGGACAAGCTTATGAAGAGCTTGAGAAGTGTTGCAATTGATATAGGTAAACAGTTTTTAGAGAGTAAGACTGGACTGAGCTTAGATAGTATTGGTGAAGAATTAAGTAAGTTTGGTATTGAAAAAATGGAGCACATCGAAAAGCTTAGAGATGACTATGGGAAACTTATTAATGAAACTTCTGGAGAAGAAGGGCGAGTTGTTATCTTTATTGACGATTTAGACAGATTGAATCCTGATACAGCGGTGGCTTTACTTGAGACAATTAAACTTTTTATGGATGTAAAGAACTGTGTTTTTGTGCTTGCAATAGATTATGATGTGGTGGTACGTGGTATTCGAGCAAAATATGGAGCTGATATGGATGATGTAAAGTGTAGAAGCTTTTTTGATAAAATCATACAACTTCCATTTCGTATGCCAATAGAAAAATATCAAATTAAAAATATGCTTGAGAATGGTAGTTTAAAGCGACAATTTGAAGGATATACTGATGTTTTAGGAAGTCTTATTGAGAACACTCTTGGACCTAACCCAAGGACATTTAAGCGTATCATTAATTCTTATGAATTACTAAGGATTGTTGAACAAAAGGGTGATGACCCGTACGAAGCAACTCTTCTTTTAATTAGTTTGATTTTTCAAATGCATGCCTATGATTCATATGTCTTATTTCTTGAGAGTGCATGCGATGATGTAAAGTCATTTCAGGAATTTAGGAATGATAAGGATAAGACAGAATATATAAATCCTATATTTGAGGCACTGGATTCTGTTATTGATAAGTCTAAAAAGGGAGAACAGGTTATTTTTGATTTCCAAGACAAGATGAATACTTCTGCAATTACCTCTGTAGTTACTATCCAGTCAAACAGAAATACACCAACAAAAGTAACAAGTATTTACGTCTTAGGTAGTAAAGAGGAAGTACATAATGCTACTGAGGCAACAATGTTAACGGTTGAGAAAATTTTGAAAAAATATCCTAATAGTATTAATGATATTATTAATAAATTGAGTGGATCCATTACAATAGATGAATCTCGTAATACAAGTAAGTTTAGGAATAAGAGAGAAATAAAAGTTGATGGTTATCCAGCGACAATATATTTAGGACTTAGCTCAGGGTTTGGTGATAAGGTAAAACTCGTAAAGAATATTTTGGGTATTGTAGGTATTGAAGAAAATGAGGTGGAATGGTATAACGATGAATCAAAGCTAATGAATACAGGTAAATAATAAAGGATGATGTACTCAAATATATAGCTATTTGAATAAGTGCTGAGTATAAATCCCAATTGATAGCTTTAGGTATCTAAACACAATAAAATTTTTTCGAAGAATCTGACTTATCAAAAGGGACTGATTAAGTGAGTACTCATCCATTCGATTATGAAATTTTGAAATGGTTGGCTGTGATTAAAGTATCTTTATTTAGTATTTTTTAAACACAGTATCATTTGTAAGTTCATCTTAAGCATCATCTCCAAAATAGCCTGTAACAGTCATATATACCATTTGAAGAAGATTTTCTTTATCAGTGTGATAAAGGAATAATGCAGAATCATTGGTCTTAGATGATTGATTGAAAAGTTTACCAATGCCAACTTTGCTTACGAGTTCTTTTATAAGAAGTGAGACGACATCGGAGAATAAATCTCATCAATTGGAAATTAATTTTAATTTTCTATTGTGTTCAAGTCACAAGGTGTTTAAAATGCTCATAGAAGTATCCGTCATGTATTTTTATTGAGATTTGATACCTTAATTTTACCACAGATGGATGCTCCTTTTTATTCACTTGATAAGCGAAAGGAAGCATTTAGTTGAAATATAGTAATTATGTGGATTTTAGTCACTTTTATAGCTTGACTGTGAATAATTTAGGCTGAATATTAAAATATGAGCCCGATATCAAAATTGATGATTCAATGGAGATATCGGGTATTTTTTATTAGAGAGTGGTAAAATTTATATGAGATAAATAGCAGTATAAGTAGTATAATAAATAAAACTGCAGCTTTACTTGAATATATAAAGAACGATAAGATGCAGAGGAGTATATTTCAGATAATATCGGGATGTGGATAGCAGAACTTATTTGAATTATAAAAGAGGAATATATAAAGTATAAAATCCAAATATAAGTTTAGTATATGATTATAAGTATATAGAGGTGTTTATGGTAAAGAAAATAGGAATAGTCAGTTTGTCAAGCGGTATTTTAGGGGAGAGCTTTATAAGGCATGAACTTAAAATAGGCGTGGAAAGATTAAATAAATATGGTATAGAGGTTGAATTTTTGCCTAATGCATTAAAAGGTATGGAATTTATAAAAGAACATCCTGAGAGTAGAGCCAAAGATTTAATTACAGCTTTTAAAGATGATTCTATTGATATGATTTTATGTGCAATAGGAGGAGAAGACACATACAGGCTTTTGCCCTATCTGTTTGGAAATAATGAGCTTAAAACGGCTGTTAAACAAAAAATATTCTTAGGATTTTCCAATACTACTATAAATCATTTTATGCTGAATAAAGTCGCTGACTCTTGGAACTCTCAGAAAAGCTGTAATGGACTATAAATCATTTTATGCTGAATAAAGTCGGTATAAAAACATTTTACGGACAGGCTTTTTTACCTGATATATGTGAGCTCTCAAATGAAATGTTGCCATATACAAAAAGATATTTTGAGGAGCTTATCACAACAGGAAAAATAAAAGAGGTTCGTCCAAGTGATTTTTGGTACAAGGAAAGAGAAGATTTCAGTGAGAATGCTGTCGGAGTCGATATGAAAAAGTATGAGAATACCGGATTTGAATTACTTTGCGGCAAATCGGTGTTTAAAGGTAAGATTTTAGGTGGTTGCATCGATTCAATCTATGATATATTTGATAATTCAAGATTTGGGGATACGGTATCTATTTATAAAAAATATAATTTGTTCCCAAAGCTTGAGGATTGGAAGAATAAAATTTTATTATTGGAGACAAGTGAAAATAGACCTGAACCGAAACTCTATAGAAAGATGATAGTAGCATTAAAAGAGTATGGAATATTTGATGTGCTCTCGGGTGTTTTGGTTGGAAAGCCTCAAGATGAGATGTATTATGATGAGTATAAGAAAATTTTACTTGAGGAAACCTCCGGTAAAGACTTATCCGTTGTTTATAATATAAATATCGGACATGCAACCCCAAGATGTATTATTCCTTTTGGAGTTGAGACACAGGTTAATGTGGATAAACAGGTGATTACTTTTAGTGATTAAATTTAAGTATGATGAATTTTAATAAAGGAGAGTAGATGAGATATATACTTTTATTAAGAGGAATAAATGTAGGTGGAAAAAATAAAGTATCTATGAGTGAATTAAAGGAAGCTTTGTCAAATGAGGGCTTTATAGATGTTGATTCTTATATCAACAGCGGAAATTTATTTTTCAGCAGTGAAGAAAGTTATGAGAGTTGTATAAAAAAGGTAGAACAATTATTGGAGAATAATTATGACTTCAATATTCCATTTGTTTTATTAAAAAAGGACGAGTATTTAAAAGAAAAAGCAGGACTGCCTGATTGGTGGAATGGGGAATTTGCAAGAAGAGATGTTATTTTTATACCAAGACAAATTGATAAATCAGTTATTACAGACTTTATAAATGAGTCGGAATTTTATAATGAAATAGTTTATATAGGTGAGAATGCGATATTCTGGGGGAAATATGATGAGGCAGAATATTTGAAGTCCACCTATCATAAAAAGCTTATGAAGCAGGATTTTTATAAATCTGTTACTGTAAGAAATGGAAAGACATTTGAAAAGATAGCAGAGATTCTGGAAAAATAGTATGTATATAAACATAATAATTTGTGCTTTATGAATGTGTATGATTTGATGGGATAAAATCGAATTACTTAATAATTAAAACAGTATTATTTAGTATACAAAAACTTGCACTTAAAACTTTATGTAAATTTACAGATTGTGAAATACTGATTGCTATGATATTTTAATAAGAAGTAGCCTGATACAAAATATAAAGATATATATTGTATTTTATAATATTTAACAAAATTAAGAAAGATGGTGAATTATATGTTTGAACAAATTAAATTACCTTATGGATTTGATGATTTAGAGCCATACTTTGATACTCTTACTATGGAAACTCATTACCTAAAGCATCATGCGGCTTACACAAAAAATATTAATGATTTAGCTAAAGCGGCAGGTATTGATGATAAGCCTATAGAAGTTATACTGGCTCATTGGAAGCGCAAGGGTGAGGGCAAAGAAGATGCCATGGGTATACGCAATAATGGTGGAGGCTATTTTAACCACAATCTTTTCTTTGGACATCTTTCAAAGAATGCAGCAGATAAACCTTCAGGTGAGCTTGAGGGTAAAATTAATTCCACCTTTGGCAGTTTAGATAATCTTAAAGAACAGTTAACTAAGCTTGCAACAGGTCAGTTCGGCTCAGGCTGGGCATGGTTAAGTACAGATATAGACGGTAATTTAAGTGTTTCTTCAAGCCCAAATCAGGATAATCCTATTCTTGAGAGTGAGGGGAAGCTTTTTCCTATACTTGCAATAGATGTGTGGGAACATGCCTATTATTTAAAGTATAAGAATGTAAGAGCCGATTACGTAAAGGCCTTCTTTGAAGTGCTTGATTGGAACAAAGTCGGTGAAAATTATGTATCAGCTGTAAAGACATTAGCAAAGTTGGCATAATAATATCATTTGAGTTTTGGAGTACCGTTGTTTTTTGACGGTACTCTTTTTGTTCCTAAAAATATATATCAATACAAATTTTTTTTAGGAATAAAATTTTGAAATTGACTGATATATAACGAGTATATACTAAACAATATACCTTAAGAGTGATGATATATTAAAAATGTATTGTAATACTTTTAAATAAATATTTTAAATAAAATATTTATTAGTTTATTTTGACAAAAGTCAACTTATAGTGTATAGTATTAGATATATATATTGAATATATTTTAATTTAAATATTAAAATGATAATCATAAAAATATATAAATATTTATAGAATGGAGGGGAATTTATGATTTGGTCTATTATTGTAGGTGGGATTATAGGTTTCATTGCAGGTGCAATTACTAACAAAGGCGGTGCAATGGGTATAATAGCTAATATCATTGCAGGTTTACTGGGATCATCTGTCGGTCAGGCATTGTTCGGTAAATGGGGGCCGTCTCTGGCCGGAATGTCATTAGTTCCTTCTATCTTAGGTGCGGTAATTGTCATTGCTGTCGTTTCGTTTTTCTTTGGTAGAAGAGAATAGGTAATCTTTTATAAAGATGGTATTAATATAAAAGAAGAGTTTTAAGTGAAAGGATTTGATATTATGTCAGTTGAAGAAAAAATAGATCAGGCTAAAGATATAATAAAAGAAGGAGTGGATAAAGTAACCGATAATAAAAATGTAGTACTTATATCTATTGTATCTTCCGTTATAGCTGCACTGGTTGTTGTTGCTGTTCTATCATTCTTTTTCGGTAAAAAAGAAAAAAAGTTTTTCAGGTAAATAGTAGAATTTTAAAAAATCGGCGGACAGATTTATAGAAAAGGACAGTATAAAGATTATTAAAAGTAAGGGGGTATTTCTATGTCAAAAGAAGAAAAAATTGATCAGGCTAAGGGGGCAGCAAAAGAAGCTGTCGGTAAAGTAACAGGTGATAAAAAAATAGAGGCTGAAGGAGCTGCGGAAAAAACAACTGCAAAAGTAAAAGAGGTTGTAAAAGATGCTAAAGATGCCGTAGAAGAAAAGGTTGATGAAGCTAAGGATGCGGTAAAAGAAGTTGCAGATAAAGTAACAGATGATAAAAAGGTAGAGAAAGCAGCCGAAAAAGCCAAAGAGGTTGTAAAGATGCTAAAGATGCCGGTAGAAAGAAAAGGTTAGATAGAAGCTAAGGATAGTGGTAAAAGAAGTTGCAGATAAAGTAACAGATGATAAAAAGGTAGAGAAAGCAGCC
>GL890600.1:49486-55281 GCA_000209465.1 Lachnospiraceae oral taxon 107 str. F0167
GGTAGAGAAGAACAGCGAAAAGACCAAAGAGGTTGTAAAAGATGCTAAAGATGCCGTAGAAGAAAAGGTTGATGAAGCTAAGGATGTGGTAAAAGAAGTTGCAGATAAAGTAACAGATGATAAAAAGGTAGAGAAAGCAGCCGAAAAAGCCAAAGAGGTTGCCGAAGATGTTAAAGATGTGGCAAAAGATAAAATTAAAAAAACTAAAGATGCAGTAAAAGAAGGAGTGGATAAATTAGCCGGTGATAAAAATCCGGTAGCAATATCAATAGTCTCTTCAGTTATAACTGCAGTAGTTGTCGGTGTTGTTGTATCATTATTTTTTGTTAAAAAGAAGAAAAAGTCTTTTTTTGACAGGAAATATGCCATGAAAATAATTGATAATATACTTTAACAGATAAAACATAATATATTATTCTTTATATCTTAAGCATATGGTGCGTAGGCAATATTCTTACATGATAGAAGAAGATATATTGTATATATCAGTGTATAGATCAATTTATATAAAATATTGTAATAAGTTTAGAAAAAGGAGATTGTTATGTCATTGGAAGAGAAGATAGATCAGGCTAAAGGTGCTTTAAAAGAGGGTATTGGTAAAGTAACCGGTGATAAAAAAACAGAGACTGAAGGAGCTGCTGAAAAAGCCGCTTCTAAGGTTAAAGAAGTTGCAAAAGATGTTAAAGATGCTGTAGAAGGAACGGTCGAAGGTGTCAAGAATGTAATAAAGAAGGATAAAGAATAATTTAGATTAAGATTGTCCTTTAAATAGTTAAATATTATGGTCTTCTATTAAAATAATTTATAATTATGTTAAATAGAAGACCATTATTGTTTATCGTAAATTATATTTTTTATAGTTAATCGGAGTGTACATAATGTGATAATTTATATTTTATAAAGCTAAGTGAACAGGGCTTAGTATATAAAAAGCAGGCAGCCTTTTTGGCTGTCTTTTTGTATGTATTTTAGGTAGCCTTTCTGATTGACAAAAAATCCTAAATAATATATACTCAAAAATGTAAACGCTTACATTTTTAAAAATATAAGTGAAATATAAGTAAAACTTAGCAGTAAAAACTATTATCTTGAGTATAACTTTATATAAAAAGAAGTATAGCTTTTGATAAAAATAATAACACAGGAGTATAATATGAAAGCTAAAGAAAGAATCATCCAATTTGGTGAGGGCGGTTTTTTGAGGGGATTTGTAGACTATTTTTTTCAGAAATTAAATGACAAGGGTTTGTTTGAGGGCTCTGTAGTGGTTGTTCAGCCAATAAAAACCGGAATGTGTGATATGCTTAAGGAACAAAATTGTGAGTACAATCTTTTCCTTAGAGGTGTGGACAATGGAAAAGTTGTGGATGAGCATACTCATATAGATATTATCAGCAGATGTATAAATCCCTATGAGGACTATGAATCTTATTTGAATTTGGCAAAAAATCCTGATTTCAGATTTATTGTTTCAAATACCACTGAGGCGGGAATAGTATATGAAGATGATAATAAACTCACCGATTCTCCTGCAAACAGCTTCCCTGCAAAGCTTACAGCACTTTTATATGAGAGATTTAAGGAGAAGTTGTCAGGATTTATTATATTATCATGTGAACTTATAGACCACAATGGAGATGAACTTTTAAAATGTTGCAAGCAGTATGCCCACAGATGGGAGCTTGGCGAGGAGTTTGTAAAATGGCTTGAGAGAGAAAACAGCTTTTGTTCCACTTTGGTGGACAGGATAGTTACGGGATTCCCTGGAGATGAACATAAAGCGCTGGAGGAGAGAATAGGGCAAAAGGATAATATGATGGATACCGCAGAGATTTTCCACCTTTGGGTAATACAGGGAGATCATGAAGATGAATTGCCTCTTAAAAGAGCGGGATTTAATGTAGTGTGGACCGATAATGTAGATCCGTACAAAAAGAGAAAGGTTCGTATTCTAAACGGAGCACATACTTCCATGGTTTTGGCGGCAAGAATGTACGGCCTTGAAACTGTGGGCGAATGTATGAAGGATGAAAAGGTGGTATCAATTCTTAAAAAGGCGGTATTTGAAGAAATTATACCGGCTATAGGAGATACTGAGGATAACAGAAATTTTGGTAATGCGGTGTTTGAGAGATTTGCCAATCCTTTTATAAGGCATCAGCTTTTATCAATTGCGCTTAACTCCGTTTCAAAATTCAGAGCCAGAGTGTTGCCTACATTACTTGAGTTTAAAGAACAAAGAGGGAGATACCCGCAGATACTAAGTTTCTCACTGGCGGCACTTATCGCATTCTATAAAACAGATGAGGCAAATGACAGTGAAGAAATTATTAAATTTATGAAAGAGGCTTCTGTGGCGGATATATTAAAGAGGGAAGATTACTGGGGAGAGGATATAAGCTTTCTGTATGATATAGTAAATACTTGGTTTGAAAAAATAGAAAAAGACGGAGTAGCGGCATGCTATGATGAACTTTTAAAATAGAAGCTTAAAGGTGGGGGTGACTCCACCTTTTATTGTATGGAATATTAAGTGTATTTTGACAGCTTTATATGATAAAATCAGGATAAGAATAAATGAAAGGAAAAGCGGTAAGATCGTATATTTTGGAACGATATATCGGTTATATCAAGATAAGTTTTGATGATTCTTGCTGTCGGTAATAATATGAAAGTTGTAATTGCCATTGATTCATTTAAGGAAAGTATGTCATCTTTGGAAGCGGGAGAAGCTATTTTGCAGGGGATAAAGAAAGCAAAAAAGGATGCTGTGGTTGAGATAAGACCTTTAGCGGATGGTGGAGAGGGAACCGTAGAAGCTCTTTCTATAGGAATGGGCGGAAAACTTGTCTATGTAGATGTGACAGGTCCTGCAGGAAGAAATGTAAATGCAGTCTATGGAATAGTCGAGTCTACAAAGACGGCTATAATAGAAATGTCACAGGCGGCAGGAATCACATTGGTAAGCGGTGATGAAAAAAATCCGCTACATACCACAACATTCGGTGTCGGAGAAATTATAAAGGATGCTATCAAAAACGGATGCAGGCATTTTGTGGTTGGTATAGGAGGTTCAGCTACAAATGACTGTGGGATAGGTATGCTGCAGGCGCTTGGATATGAGTTCCTTGATAAAGACGGTAAACAGGTGGGATTTGGGGCAATGGGAGTAAGAGATGTTGTCAGTATAAGAGATGAGAATGTAATAAAAGAACTTTCCGAATGTTATTTCAGAGTGGCATGTGATGTAAACAATCCACTATGTGGGGAGCTTGGATGTTCTGCAATATACGGACCTCAAAAGGGAGCTACAAAGGAAATGGTAGCTGATATGGACTCATGGCTCTTAAGATTTTCGGGAATTGTAAAGGAAAAATATCCTAATGCCGACGGAGAATATCCGGGAACCGGTGCGGCAGGAGGACTTGGATATGCATTCTTTAATTTTACAAACTCAAAGCTCGAGTCCGGAATAAAGATAATACTTGATGAAACTAAGCTTGAAGAATATGTAAAGGATGCTGATATAGTAGTTACGGGAGAGGGTAGACTCGACCATCAGACTGTTATGGGAAAGGCACCTGTAGGTGTGGCGAGTATTGCAAAGAAATATAATAAAAAAGTTATAGCATTTTCGGGAAGTGTTACAGTGGATGCAGGAATTTGCAATGAGCACGGAATTGATGCCTTCTTCCCGATTCTTAGAAGAATAGTTACACTTGAAGAGGCTATGCAAAGTGATAATGCCAAACAAAATTTAACAGATACGACGGAGCAGGTATTTAGATTATTATAAATAAAAAGATAATTATTTAAACGGCCGGAATATGAAAACATTACCGATCCGCGTGCCATAATACAAAGGTTTAACATTAAATAAGGGGATGATACATAAAGAAAAATAAGTACCGATACAGGTTGATTTTACCGTCATATCGGTATTATTGTATTCTTAAAATGACAACCCCTTATATTTTATTAAAGCTTTAAATCTCCGCTATTTACAAGCCCCAGTTTTTTTACAAACAAATGAATAACAGGTGTTATGATTGCCGGCAAAATAAATGATATCATTATAAGCCCAAGCCAATCAAATGATGTAATGGCTGCTTTGCTTCCGTTTGTTATATCGCTTACCCAACCTGTATATACTCCGATCTGTCCTACAAGTCCGCAGGTACCCATACCTGATGATACTGCCGCACCGTTCATTTGTAATTTGAATATGCAGGTCGCAACAGGTCCTGTGATCATGGATGTAATACATGGTGCTATCCAAATGCGGGGATTCTTTACAATATTGCCCATTTGGAGCATGGATGTACCGATTCCCTGTGATATAAGGCCACCCCATTTGTTTTCGGGGAATGATATAATGGCAAATCCGACCATCTGCGCACAACATCCCGCAAGTGCCGCACCGCCTGCAAGACCTGTAAGTCCCAGTGCCGCACATATAGCGGCAGATGATATGGGAAGGGTAAGTGCGACTCCTACCAAAAGAGATACAAGTATACCCATAAGGAACGGTTGAAGGCTTGTTGCCCACATAATTACAGTTCCAAGCTTCATGGCTGCCTTACCCAGTGTCGGAGCAAGTATTGCCGAAAGGAATATTCCCACAGATATGGTTACAAGAGGTGTAATAAGGATGTCCACCTTGGTCTCTTTTGAAACCATCTTACCGACTTCAGAGGCTATGATAGCTACAAATAGCACTGCAAGAGGGCCGCCTGCACCTCCCAGTGCATTTGATGCAAAACCGACTGTGATAAGGGAGAACAGTACAAGGGGAGGGGTATTAAGTGCATATCCTATGGCAACAGCCATTGCAGGTCCGCTCATAGCACTTGCAAGAGAACCGACAGTATATTCAACACCTGCAATGGTAGCTACACTGGATGTAAGAAAAGCAATTTGAAATTGCTTACCGATTGTATTGATAATAGTACCTATAAGAAGGGAACAAAAAAGTCCCTGAGCCATAGCACCAAGGGCATCTATCCCATAGCGCTTTGCTGAAATAACAATATCTTTTCTTTTAAGGAATAATTTTAGCTTTTCCATAAAGTCCTCCATAGAACATATTTTATTTTCAATATAATTGTAGAATCAAAAGATATTTTGTCAAGAAAAATATGTATGAATCTAAATCCAATTTTAACATCAATTCTAATATGGATGAGGGCGGAGATTAAAACTTTATCCGAAAAAAGTCCGAAAAAATAGTTACAGCTTAGGTAATATATATCTTGACGGTTATAGTTGTATATGGTACCTGACTTCCGTCGTTTCTCTCAAAACCTAGTACTCTAGGTATCCAAGAGCATGCAGTTTTGAAAGAAATTGTCGACTTCAGCTTTGGTTAAATAGAGGGCATCAAGGTTACTAAAGCCAACCAATTTTTTAACCTTTTCGTTAACGGCCTGGTCTCTTGATATATTGATATATGTATTATCACCTTTATTTACTACCCTAAAATCACGCATAAAGTTAATCAAGTCATAAGAGTTTATTTTATTTTTGAAGCACTTGATTTCTAATACTCTTAAAAGAAACAAGCTAAGGTAGCATATCAAAAAATGCCCATAGATTGTTTCTTTTTTCTGTAAATAAACAGGCCTTGCATCAAGGTATGATTTTGTAAGTCTAAAAGATTCCTCGATTTTCCATAGGCTATGGTATGTTTTATATACCTGTAATGGATCCATATCTATCTCGGATGTCACTAAAAGATTATATCCTGCATATTTAAGATCTTCATCAATCTTAGATTTATTAAATCTATTATA
>GL890600.1:55519-57518 GCA_000209465.1 Lachnospiraceae oral taxon 107 str. F0167
TTTTTGCTATAATACCTGACTTCCGTCGTTTCTCTCAAAACCTAGTACTCTAGGTATCCAAGAGCATGCAGTTTTGAAAGAAATTGTCGACTTCAGCTTTGGTTAAATAGAGGGCATCAAGGTTACTAAAGCCAACCAATTTTTTAACCTTTTCGTTAACGGCCTGGTCTCTTGATATATTGATATATGTATTATCACCTTTATTTACTACCCTAAAATCACGCATAAAGTTAATCAAGTCATAAGAGTTTATTTTATTTTTGAAGCACTTGATTTCTAATACTCTTAAAAGAAACAAGCTAAGGTAGCATATCAAAAAATGCCCATAGATTGTTTCTTTTTTCTGTAAATAAACAGGCCTTGCATCAAGGTATGATTTTGTAAGTCTAAAAGATTCCTCGATTTTCCATAGGCTATGGTATGTTTTATATACCTGTAATGGATCCATATCTATCTCGGATGTCACTAAAAGATTATATCCTGCATATTTAAGATCTTCATCAATCTTAGATTTATTTAAATCTATTATAGGCTTTATTGTCTTGCCTGTACTATCTTTAGTTATGATGTCTACATATTTAGCACAATCTCCAAGTTCATCTTTAGCGATATTTTTGTATGTAGAAAACTTTGAAGCTTTATCGACCATTTTCATTATTTCAAGCCTTTGTTTCTTTGCAAGGTTAGGATTATAAGAGACGATACGCTTTTCTTTTACAGCGAACCTTGTAACACTCTCTTTTCCTGTTTCCGGATCAATCTCTTTAAAACTGTAATCAAAGCTGTCAATACAGTATTTAAGACGAAAAGATATATTACCTCTTTCATCAGTGTAATTAGAAAAGACATTTGTATCATTCTCAAGTAGAACCCATTTCTTTTCCTTTTCACTTAGATTCTTACCATGTATTGATTTTGAAAATATATAGCCATCATTAGCTTCTCTAACTGCAGCATAAATATTTCTTGCACAATTAAGTCCTTTATCAGCCACCTGAATCGTCTTGCCTGATACGTTGTGTCGTTGTTTCATTTCTTCAATAACTTTTCTAATATATGGCTTTTCCGATTCATTTCCGGGATACATTTGCATGGAGACAGGTACTAGATCAGCATCTAAAAGTAAAGCTTGCCCTATTATCGGGGAGTGCCTATTCTCTTTTGAAGGTCCCTTTTGTTTGTCATCACTAGGGATATCAATTTCAAAGTAATAATTAGTGCAATCAAAAAATACATTGCTTAGATCCCTTTTAGAATACCTTTCATAAGAGTGATTAAATAAATCAATGTACTTTTTATAAGACTCTCCTATGAAAGAACAACCGTCATATACTTGGTCTTCAGAGATTGTTGAGCTGCCATAAAGGTATGGAAAGACATGAGAGGCTGTCTTTGACTTAGAGCATGGTGATATAACCCTTGCATAAATAAGTTGAGTAATTAAGTCAAATACAGAGAACTGAAAACGCATTTGAGAAGCAATTATATCAATAGTTTCTTTAACATCAAGCTCATCAATTAATGAGTAGAGCAAGAAGTGTCCTATATTAAGTTCAACAGGGGTGGAAAATGCACGAGGACGGTATTCTTCAGAAAGAACTTTTGTTCTATTCTCGTTTTGCTCTTTTACATAGTCGCTGTAAAATTTAACAGGATCCGGAATCTCACATGAAATCAAATCCTCAACATAACCAAAAGATTTTACATTTTTTGTTCTTGGTTGTTTTTTATCCTTATCCCAAAATGATTCATACATCTGAAGATAAGTACCTTTTTTCTTCTTTTCTTTTCTCAAAAAATAAGCCATAAACACCTCTAAAAGTAAAGTACTATGAAGTACTATGATTATAACATACTCTAAAAATTTTTTCAAATTTTTTAAAATATTTTTTATGTCAGAAAAGCCTTTAAAATAAAGGCTTTAAAAGAATTGCACAAAATCAAATAGTTTATTAGAAATTTAAAACGTCGGAACTTTCATAGTACTTCGACGGAAGAC
>GL890601.1:0-31869 GCA_000209465.1 Lachnospiraceae oral taxon 107 str. F0167
TAAGGCTGACCTTTTTATTATTTAGCTGATGTAGCAGACTCCAATGCACTTGAAGCGGCATCAGCAGCAGACTCTGCAGCACTTGAAACATCATCCTTTAAAGATTCGGCAGCACTTGAAGCTTTTTCTCCTGCAGACTCCAACGCACTTGAAGCGGCATCAGCAGCAGACTCTGCAGCGCTTGAAACCTCATCCTTCATAGTTTCAGCAGCACTTGAAGCCTCTGCACCGGCAGACTCCATAGCACTTGAAGCGGCAGCATTAGCAGACTCAGCAGCACTTGAAACATCCTTTGAAGCATTTGATCCACATGCTGTAAATGCAAGCATTGCTACAGCGGCAATTGAAAATAATTTTAATTTTAACATTTGTTTTTCCTCCCTTAAATAAAACATAACATTATGTCTGTTAATAAGCAATGATTTTATACCTATTTATCAAAAAAGTCAAATAGAATACGGCTTTATATCTAAAAAAAAGAAAAAAAGTTTCGAAACATTATATTGAAAAATTTATACAGGTTTATAAAATAAAATATATTGATGTATCAAAATGCAGTTTGGTATAGCACGTGACGGTTTTAAAACAGCTGTACCAAAGGATAGGAGAAGAATGATTAGATTTGAGAAGATAGATGAAAATACAAATAATCTTGAAGAAATAAAACAATTATACCTGGATGCCTTTCCTTTTGAAGAAAGAATTCCTTTTTATATTATGGTACTTGTAGGAAATGATAAAGGTGTGGAGTTTTTATCCATTTATGATGATGATACCTGGCTTGGTTTTATTCATACACTGGTAGGGGATGAGCTTTCATATATATTCTATTTTGCAATAGATAACAGACTCAGGCAGAGCGGTTATGGCAGCAAAATATTGCATGAATATAAGAAAATACATCCAAGACTTTCTTTGGCAATAGAGCCTATTGAAGAAAACAGCGATAATATAAAGCAGAGAAGGAAGCGCCTTGAATTTTATAAAAAGAACGGATTTGAAACCCTTGATACAAAAGTTGTGGAGATGGGTATTGAATTTGAGCTGATGGGTGCAAAGGGAATGAAAATTAAGGAAAGTGATTATAAAAAACTGGTCAAAAAGTTTTTTGATTCCTTTGATCAGGGCAGAGTGCTTTCAGTAAAGGAGATGAGAGATGCGGACAGCTATACAATTGCAAACTTTATAGATAGTAAAGAACTTATGTACAGGGCAGGTGAGGCAATATTCTATGTGGCGAACTGGGATATAGGGGATAAAGTGCTTATACTTGCAGGCAGCGGTAACAATGCGGGAGACGGATACGTGGTGGCTGATTTATTAAATATAGAAGAAATAGATGTGGAAATACTTTTGATAAAGGAAAAATTTTCAGAAGACGGAAAGTATTATTTTAATATTTGTAAGCAAAAGGGAATAAAGTATTCCGTATTGGATGAGAATATGGATTATAATACATTGCTTAGTAAGTTTAATTCTTATGACTATATACTGGACTGCATCTATGGTACAGGTTTTGTGGGAGAGGTGAGAGAGCCTGTTTATTCTATTATAAAAGCGGCAAATGACTCAAAAGCAAAGGTGGTAAGTGCAGATATAAATTCAGGAATGAATGGCGATACCGGTGAGTCTGATATATGTGTAAACTCAGACCTGACAGTAAGTATAGGTTTTTTGAAAAAAGGACTTATAACAGAGGAGGCAAAAAAACATATAGGCAGGCTTGTGAATATGGATATAGGCATTGTGGTGGAGGAGAAGAGTATAGTATAATAAGAACTAAATAATTACTCTAATTTCAATAGTTGTTTTAATTGAAAGGTGAAATGATATGAAAAAAATAATACTATATTGTTGATTACCATTGCGGTAATTGCCACACTTACAACGTGTGAAATGCCGTCAGATAATAAGAATGTTAAAGAAACATCTGAGAGCGAAAGCTCTACTTCTGAAGAAGCTGTAACTACAGTACTTTAAAATCAATACATCAGCTAAAATAGGAGATTATACTGCGAAAACAGCACATGTCGTTATACCTATAAACACACCGAGATATTCGGAACAGTCTCCGCCTACAGAGTATAGCAGTGTAAAGGATTATACAGATGCGAAAAAGACACTGGTTGTAATGCAAAATTTCCATCTCTCAAGGGCGGTTTATGATTTTATTTTATAGAAGTTAAAATGTTTAAAACAAGTGGTACCGAAGGAGGAGAACAAAAATGCCTACTAACAGCATAGACGATGAAGTTAAAAATATATTAAACCAAAACAGTACGGGCTCAAAAAAGAAAAAAAGATTGGCTAAGAAAACGAAGATAGCAATAGGCATAATACTTGCACTCATTGCTATTGTATTTATTGTAAGGCTTTTTACCGGAAATAAAAAGATGCTTATACCGGTGGACAGTGAGGTTCTTTCAAAGGGACATATAGAAGATTCGGTATCGGTAACAGGGCCTGTGGGCGGAACGGACAGTGTAACCATAACCTCGGGTATACATGCCAAGATAACGGAAATAAGAGTTAAAGAAGGTGATGAGGTTGCAGAGGGACAAACCATTCTTGCACAGATTGATACCGAGGAGCTTCAAAGCAAGGTGGAAACGGCAAAAGGTCAGTATGAGCTTGCCGTTGCACAGAAGGAAGAAAAAGCGAAAAATGATCAAATAGGTTATACAAAGGCTTCTCAGGCGCTTGCTCAGGCGCAGCTTGATTACAACAGAAAAGCCGAACTTGTGGCGGGAGGAGTGGTACCTCAGTCGGATTTAGATGCGGCAAGAAGCACACTTAATCAGGCACAAAGCGATGTGGATCAGTACAAGTTTAAAGACGGAAAGCTTACACCGGGAGACTCCTACGATATACAAATAAATAATGCCAAGCTTGAACTTGAAAGACTTGAAAAGCAGCTTGAAGATGCCACTCTAATAGCTCCTATAAGCGGAACGGTAACAAGAGTATACGCAAAAGTCGGACGTTTTGCCGACCAGGCTGTAGATAACAATCCTACTCTTATAACCATAGAAAAGCTTGATAAGCTTGAGCTTAATTTGGCTGTAAGTGAATACAGCATAGGAAAAGTAAAAGTCGGACAAAAAGTGCTTATATCCGCAGATATACTTGGTAAAGGAAATACAGTGGAAGGTAGAGTCGAGAAAATCAGTCCTTCGGGAGAGCCTAAGGAAGGCTCATCATCCTCATCCGAAAGAGTTATACCTGTAAAAGTCAGTATAAAAGACAGAGGTGGACTTATTTCGGGAATAGGTGCAAAGGCAAGTATCATAAGTGAAGAAAAGGATGATGTTTATGTTGTTCCTATTGCCGCCGTAGGCGATGACGGTAACGGAAACAGCGTTATGCAGTTTATTACGGTAACGGAAGAAGGAAAAGGAATAATAAAAACAGTTAAGGTCGAAACCGGAATTGAAGGCGAGGTTCAGATAGAACTTTTGGAAAGCTCCTTGAAGGATATGGACACTTCAAAAGAAATAAGATATGTAGCGAAGTATGACCCTAATCTGGTAGAAGGAATGGAAGTTGATTACGGTACTATGGATGCCATGAAAGCCACAAATGCGGAGCAAGGACAAAGTGTTGAGGGACAGGCAACATCGGAAGAGAAGGTAAATGATGGCGGAAACTAAGGATATAATTAAACTTGAAGACATGGTCAAGATATACGACACCGGAGCAATCAAGGTTTTAGGGCTGAATCGTATAAATCTCAGTATTAAGCACGGTGAATTTGTTGCTATTATGGGACATTCCGGTTCCGGTAAATCTACTCTGCTCAACATACTCGGTTGCCTTGACAGACCGACTTTGGGACATTATTATCTTGACGGAATAGATGTGGCACAAATGAGCGGAGATGAGTTAAGCCGTGTCAGAAACCAAAAAATAGGCTTTGTATTTCAGTCATTTAATCTTATAAGTCGAATGAGTATACAAAAAAATGTTGAAGTGCCTATGACCTATGCTAAGATAAAGCCCGATAAAAGAAGGAAAAGAGCTATAGAACTTCTTGAAATGGTGGGGCTTGGGGAAAGAATAAACCATGAGCCCAATGAGCTTTCGGGAGGTCAGAGGCAAAGAGTGGCAATAGCGAGAGCTCTTGCAAACAAGCCGCCGCTTATACTCGCGGATGAGCCTACGGGAAACCTTGACTCTCAGGCTTCAATAGAGATTATGGAGCTTTTTGCAAAGCTTCATAAGGAAGGGTCTACGGTTGTAGTTGTAACGCATGAAGACAACATAGCCGCTTATACACATAGAATACTTACCTTTAAAGACGGAGTTTTGCAAAGTGACAGGATAAATGAAAAACCTACTCCTTTCGGGGAAAATGTAGGCTTGGGTGACAGAAAAAGTTAGGAGGTTTAAGCTTAATGTTTGTTGAAAACTTAAAAATGGCTTTGTCTGCGCTTGTTGCAAATAAAATGCGTTCTTTTCTTACCATGCTCGGAATAATAATAGGTATAGGCTCAGTGATAGGAATAGCCTCTATAGGAGATACAGTAAGGCAGATGGTCTCAACCATATACCAAAATGTAGGTGCAACTCAGTCTATAGTATACTTGAATATACAGGATGAGGCGGGAATAAGGGATACAGATTTTTTTACAAACGAAGAAATAGAAAAATATAAAAAGATTTTCGGTACGGATCTTGCTTATGTGGATACAAACAGCAGTCTGACAAGTGAAGTAAAGACGAAGCTCGGAATAAATAAGGTTACTCTGACCGGCGTGGATTCTAATTTTTTGAATTTTCAGCCTACTATGGAGATTAAATACGGACGTTTTCTTACTTCAAAGGACATAGAATCAAGAAGATATGTGGTTGTTGTGGAGGATACCGCCGCACTAAAGCTTTTCGGTAAAGAAGATGTTGTGGGTAAAACCTTCAGAGAAAAATTTAACGGCGCTTTGCAAGAGTTTACCGTAATAGGCGTTTACCATGAAAATATGTCACCGTTGCAAAAGGTATTTATGGGAAATTCTCAGGATTTGAAGACCTATGTACCGACAAGTTTATTTATAGAGTCGGAATATAATATGTTTTCTGGCTTGAGAATTTTTGCAAATAAAAATTTCAGCGGTGAAACGCTTAAAAGATTTAATGAGAACTTCGTTGAATATGTGGCAAGAACCAAGGGCAGAAACAAAGAAGATTTTTACCTCTATTCCGCCGGTAATGAAATGGCTCAGGTAGACGGATTTTTAAGCGCCATTTCCATAGCTATGGGAGGTATAGCGGCTATTTCCCTTATTGTAGGAGGTATAGGCATCATGAATATTATGCTTGTATCGGTTACAGAAAGAACTAGGGAAATAGGTACAAGAAAGGCGCTCGGGGCAACAACGAGGGATATTTTGACACAGTTTTTAATTGAGTCCGCGGTGCTTTCGGCTATAGGAGGTATTATAGGTACATCCATAGCCTCGGGAGCTATATTGATAGCGGGAGCGATAATGCAGCAATCTGTTGTTATAAGACCGATTATAGTAATTCTTGCCGTAGGCTTTTCTGCTTTGGTCGGTATATTTTTCGGAATTTATCCGGCACTTAAGGCGGCAAAAAGAGATCCGATTATTGCACTAAGATATGAATAAGTATATAAAAAGGGACTGTCGGGAAATGACAGCCGTAAAAAGGGGCATGACTCAAAATGAATCATACCACCCTAAGTTTTTACATAAGAAAAGATAGCTAACGATAACCATCTTTCTCCGTTACATGTTATAATGTAACTATGCTTACAGTTAATTATTATAACGACTTTTTTGAAATAGGCCAACAGAAAATTAACTTTATCTTTTATGAATTGAGTTTACCCGATGACGATCCCGTCTATACCCTAAAAAAAATTATGGAGGATTTAAATTTTTCCGGACTGTTAGCAAATTGTTCAGATAAGGTATATAAAGAATTTATGCTTTTTGCAAAATAAATATCATTGTTTTCTCCAGACAATCACGTTATTTTTTTGTCTTTTTGTAGCTACGCATACCGTTGGTCCGACTGATTTCAAATTTTGAAATTTCAGATCGGAGGAAAACGAAAAATGTATTATGACGCAAAGGAGTGCGGAGAAAGAATCCGTAAGTAAATTAAAGTGAAGGGATATACACAGGAGGATATTGATTATCTACTTTTAGGACATGATCGTAAGCGTGTAGAAGCAAGAAACAAACTGCTTGACATGATTGGTGACCTGTCGCAAATAGCGAGGAAGTTATAAAAGTGTTGAACTTGTAGATACTATAGGTAAGAGTGTGATAACAGCTAATCATAAAAATGCAGCAATACGCAAAAATTTTACGAGTATAATTGATTTGATCCTTAAATAGGAGTATAATAAACTCGTCACAAAAATGCGTATTGCCGCAAAAAAATATGAGTATAGAGGCGCGAGATGATTATTGAACGTAAGCATTACCTGGATAAACTTATATCTAAACGAGAAAATGGTCTTATTAAAGTTATTATAGAAGATTTTTTATTAGAACCGGAATCGTTAGATAAATAAGAAAATAAAAGAATACAATAATTACCTGAGCCATCAGATGAGGAAGATACCTTTTCTGATGGCTTTTTCTATGAAAAGGCCACTATAAGCCGACCAAGTAGCCTCTCTCAGTGAACTGTAGCTTATTTTTTATAATATTTTCAAGTTGGCATTTAGTATTATTGCAAATAACACCTATATTAGGTATACTTAAGAGTAGACTTTATGGAAGTGGGGAATTGATGTGGCAGGTCGAAAACAAACAACAAAAAAAATAGTAAGGACAGGCAGACAGAGCAGGTCCGGTAAGAAAATAGAAAGTAATGAGCAACTTGATTTCCTTAATTCGGAGATTTTGATGATTGCTTTATTTTGCATATCATTGGTACTCTTTTTGAGTCATTTCGGACTTATCGGAGTGGTGGGAAAATATCTGAAATTATTTCAAATGGGGGCATTCGGCATACTGGGGTATGCAGTTCCTATGTTTGTATTTATAGGTGGAGCATTCCTTTTATCCAATGTAGGTTCAAGCCTTGCCAAGATAAAATTTACAGGTGTGGTATTGGCGGTGCTTGCTATTGATGCAATCATATCATTGGTGGGAATTCCAAATTTAAAAGAATTCGGTTTTATGAGATTTTATACTGAAGGATGGTATGGCGGATTTATCGGAGGGAGCTTAGGACTCCTTATGTCCTCTGTTCTTGGTAAAATCGGAGCTATAATATTCTTTGTGGCATTGTTTATAATATCAATAGTTATATTAACGGGCAAATCATTTGTATCCATGGTAAAGACCGGGGGAAAGATGACCATATCAAAAGCTAAAACAGATATGGCAAAGGTGATGGAACAAAGAAAGCAAAGAAGAGAGCAGCTTGCCTATGATGAAGATGAATATTATGAAGGCAATGTAGAGGAATTTGAAGAACTGGACCTTGACAATAAAAATGACGGCTATATAGAAGAACTTATGGGCTATGATTTAAGGCAGAATAAGGGAAATATTAATCTTGGTGCAATAGATTTTTCAAAGAAAAAGTTAAAGCATGTTGTGGATTTGCCTGTATCGGGAGAGAATATTAAAAATGAACCTATAGGTGGACTCTTTGACAGTAAAAATGATGAAAACTTTGAAAGAAACGGTAATGATAACGGCAGTATATACAGCAATTATCAGTCAAGTTTTGAACCTGAAAAGCCACATTCACAGTCTTCAATCATTGTAAATAAAAGACCTGATACATTCTATGGCAATATAAACAGAGGAAAAGAAGAGTCAAAGTTTGAAAATGATATTGATGAGGATACTCTTAGAAGAGCTAATGAAATATTGGCAAGAAAAGATGAAATAGATATATATGAGCAGCCGATTTCAACTGTCAGAATAACCGAAGAGGGCTCTCATGAGGATTTCAGATATATAGGAGAGAATACAGAAACCGGGATAAATAATAACAGTATCGAGTTTATAAAGGCATATGATTATGATACTGAGGAAAATGGGGATGGCTATAATAAAGCTTATGAAACCAAAGCTTATGATGCAGAAGTTAAAACCGGCGAGGAGGCTTTCACTGAGAGCAGACCGGCTAACACTCTGGTAAGTAATGAGGGAGAGAGAACTCTTATTACAGCAGGGGGAAAGGTGATAGTTTCCGATACATCGGCATTACAAAAAAAGATGGAGGAGCAAAGAGCAAACTCCCCACAGGGAAAGATAAGAAATGAAATATCAAAAAATGTTAAAAAACCTTATACATTCCCGGGAACATATCTTTTAAAGAAAAATACGGATGAGGGAGATTCGCTCTCGGATAATGAGTATAGAAATACAGCCATCACATTGCAGGAGACATTGGCAAGCTTTGATGTAAATGTAACTGTGGAGGATATAAGTGTAGGTCCGTCAGTTACTCTATATGAGTTAAAGCCCGAGCAGGGAGTAAAAGTATCAAAAGTACTTTCTTTGGCAAATGATATTAAGCTGGCGTTGGCTGCAAGCGATATAAGAATAGAAGCGCCTATACCGGGTAAATCCGCTATAGGAATAGAAGTTCCGAACAAACAAAAGCATACGGTATATTTAAGAGATCTTTTTGAGAGCAGAACCTTTAAAAACGGCAATGAAAGTATAGGCTTTGCCGTAGGTAAGGATATTTCCGGCAAGGTCATTGTTTCGGATATCGCAAAAATGCCCCATGTACTTATAGCAGGTGCTACAGGCTCGGGAAAATCAGTATGTATCAATACTTTGATAATGAGTATTATATATAAATATTCTCCTGAAGATGTAAAACTTATAATGGTGGACCCGAAGGTAGTGGAACTTTCAGTATATAACGGCATACCTCATCTTTTGATTCCGGTGGTAACAGAGCCGAAGAAGGCGGCATCCGCACTTAACTGGGCTGTAGCTGAAATGGGAGAAAGATATAAGAAGTTTGCCGCTACAGGTGTAAGAGATTTGACAGCCTATAATAAGAGAATAGATGAGGCAAAAAGAAGAGGTAATATAGAGGGCTTGCCTGAAAAATTGCCAAAGATCGTTATAATCATAGACGAGCTCGCGGATCTTATGATGGTTGCAAACAATGAGGTGGAAGATGCCATAGTCAGACTTGCACAGCTTGCAAGAGCCTGTGGAATACATCTTGTTATTGCTACACAAAGACCTAGCGTAAATGTTATTACAGGTATAATAAAGGCAAATATACCTTCAAGAATCGCTTTTGCTGTTTCATCCGGTACGGATTCAAGGACTATACTTGACAGCAATGGTGCCGAGAAGCTTCTTGGAAAGGGCGATATGCTGTTTGCCCCATACGGTGCGGCAAATCCTGTGAGAGTTCAGGGTGCATTTGTATCGGATGAAGAGGTATCTGCAGTGGTGGATTTCTTAAAAAATCAGGGGATGCAGGCAAGATATGATGAAGAAACCATCAAGCAGATAGAGGAAACTGAAAAAAATGCAGCCGGAGGAAATGATATTTCAGACAGAGATGAATTATTTGAGGCGGCAGGCAGATATATAATAGAAAAAGACAGGGCATCTATAGGTAATCTTCAAAGAAACTTTAAGATAGGCTTTAACAGAGCGGCAAGGATAATGGATCAGCTTGCAAATGCGGGGGTTGTAGGTGATGAAGCCGGAACAAAGAGAAGAGAAATACTTATGAATATGGATGAATTTTTAAATGTATTATAAAAGAATTCATCATTTGGAGGATATATGCTTACAGATATTGAAATTGCAAGAAGCATAGAAAAAAGAAATATTGCAGATATAGCAAAAGAATATAAAATAGATATAAATGATTTGGAAATGTATGGTAAGTACAAGGCAAAGCTGAGTGAAGAATATTTAAGATCCCATACGGATTTAAAAAAAGGTAAGCTTGTACTTGTTACCGCTATAAATCCTACACCTGCCGGTGAGGGAAAAACCACAACACTTGTAGGTCTTGGGCAGGCATTTAAGGAGATGGGAAAGAATGCGGTGATAGCACTTAGAGAGCCTTCTCTCGGACCATGTTTCGGTGTAAAGGGAGGAGCTGCCGGAGGAGGTTATGCCCAGGTAGTTCCTATGGATGAGCTGAATCTGCATTTTACAGGAGATTTTCATGCTATTACCTCTGCCAATAATCTTTTGGCTGCAATGCTTGACAATCATATACAGCAGGGCAATGCACTTGGGATAGATACAAGTGCAATCATTCATAAAAGATGTATTGATATGAATGACAGAGTGCTTAGAAATATAGTTGTAGGTCTTGGAAACAAAACCGACGGAGTGGTAAGAGAGGATCATTTTGTAATCTCTGTGGCTTCAGAGATAATGGCAATACTATGTCTTGCAAGTGATATGAATGATTTAAAAGAAAGACTTTCAAATATTATAGTGGCTTATAATTTTAGGGGTGAGCCGGTTTTTGCAAAGGATCTAAAGGCTGTGGGGGCTATGGCTGCACTTTTAAAGGATGCAATAAAGCCTAATATTGTGCAGACTCTAAACCATTCTTTGGCACTCGTTCATGGAGGACCTTTTGCCAATATAGCACATGGATGTAATTCAATCAGAGCTACAAAGACAGCTATAGGAATGGCTGATATTGCTTTGACTGAGGCAGGATTTGGAGCGGATCTCGGAGCGGAGAAATTTTTTGATATAAAATGCAGACAATCGGGGCTTTCTCCTGACTGTGTGGTAATCGTAGCTACGGTAAGAGCCCTTAAATATAATGGCGGAGTGGCAAAGGAGGATTTATCTAAAGAAAATCTTGAGGCTCTGGGGAAGGGCATAGCAAATCTTGAAAAGCATATAGAAAATATAAAGCTTTTTGGAGTGCCGGTAGTGGTTACTCTAAATCATTTTGTAAGCGACACCAAGGCTGAGATTGATTTTATAAGAGAGTTTTGTGAGAGCAGAAACTGTGAATTTGCAATTTCAAAAGTATGGGAAGAAGGTGGAAAGGGCGGCATAGAGCTTGCAGAAAAGATTCTTTATACTCTTGAAAATAAAGAAGGTAAATTTAGATATCTCTATCCTGATGAAATGAGTTTGGAGGATAAGCTTTACACTATTGCAACAAAGATATATGGTGCAAAAGATGTAATATATTCACCCTCCGCAAAGAAGGCTCTTGAAAGGGCAAAGGCACTGGGATTTGATAAATTCCCGGTATGTGTGGCAAAAAATCAGTATTCACTCTCAGATGATCCTAAGAAGCTTGGAAGACCTGAAAACTTTGATATAAATGTAAGAGAAATATATGTAAATGCCGGTGCAGGTTTTGTAGTTGCTATAACAGGAAATATCATGACAATGCCGGGACTTCCTAAGACTCCGGCAGCAGAAGCTGTGGATGTGGATGAGAATGGAAATATAGTGGGATTATTCTGATATATAGGATAAAACCGCTTTTAAAGGGAGACAAAATGAAGCTTATTGAAAATGCCGAAGGGCTTGATATAGAGATAATATCCGGAGAATTGCAGGATGAGTTTTCAGAACTTGTATTTAATACAAAGAATATAGTAAAGGACTGCCTCTTTGTATGTATAAAAGGTGCAAAATTTGATGCACATGATGCTATTGACGAAATAGTAAAGCAGGGTGCGAAGGCTGTAGTGGTACAAAAGGATATAAAAAGAGATGATATCTGTGTTATAAAGGTTTCAGATACAAGAGTTGCATTGGCAAGACTGTCTGCAGCCTATTTCTCACATCCGGCAAAAAAAATGAAAATAATAGGCATTACAGGCACAAAGGGAAAGACCACATCATCTTATATGTTACAAAAGCTTTTGGGACAAAATGCCAAGGTGGGACTTATAGGAACAAACGGAATTACAATAGGAGATACACATAGAAGTACATTAAATACCACACCTGAGTCCTATGAACTGCATAAAACTTTTAAAGAATGTCTGGACGCAAATTGTGAATATGTGGTTATGGAGGTATCCTCACAGGCTGTGATGTTAAAGAGAATAGAGGGTATCTGTTTTGATATAGGAATATTTACAAATATATCACATGATCATATAGGACCTGATGAGCATAAGGATTTTGATGAGTATCTTATGTATAAATCGCTTTTCTTTAAACAATGCAAAAATACAATTGTAAATATAGAGGATGAACATGCGAATTATGTATTAAAAACTTCCGATTCAAAGCAAAAATACACATTCGGAAAAGGTGGAGATTTCGATATAAAAAATATCGAATATATTTCCAATAAGGACTTTTTAGGTACAAGAATCGATATAAAATGCAGAGAAGAAATAGCCGAAAAATATTCTGTAAATAATGAGATATCGGATATATATGTCGGTATTCCCGGAGAATTTAATGTATATAATGCGCTCTCTGCACTTTCAGCAGCAATTATTTGCGGAGTAAAAGAGGCGGATTTAAAGAATGCACTAAAGGATAGCAGAGTAAACGGAAGAATGGAGGTGGCATATACTTCACATGATTTTAATGTAGTGATTGACTATGCCCACAATGCCATAAGTACTGAAAGCCTTATACATACCTTAAGAAATTATAAGCCTAAAAGACTTGTTATAGTATTCGGCTCCGGTGGAAACAGATCTAAGGACAGGAGATATTCCATGGGTGAAATCTGTGGAAAAATGGCTGATTTTTCCATAGTTACAGCGGATAATTCAAGATTTGAAAAGACTGAGGATATCATTGCCGATATAATAGAAAAATTAAAGCCCACCGGAGGAGAATATATCACCATTCCGGACAGAAAAGAGGCGATTTTTTATTCCATAGAGAATGCAAAAAAGGGTGATCTTATTGCAATCATAGGAAAAGGGCATGAGGATTATCAGGAGATAAACGGAGTAAGGCATCATTTCTTAGACAGAGAAGTGGTGGATGAATGTTTGGAGAAAATAAACAGATGAATGAGACTACAGTAAAAGAACTTGCCGCCGCCACCGGAGGAGAACTTATCTCGGGAAATGAGAATGAAGTTTTTTCAAATATAGTAATTGATTCAAGACAGGTGGATAAAGACAGCCTCTTTGTGCCTATTGTAGGTGAAAACAATGATGCCCATAAATTTTTGGAGGCTGTATACAACAGCGGCTGCAAAGTGGCAATAAGCTCAAAAAAGGATATTTTCCTAAAGAAAGATTTTAATATTGTACTGGTGGATGATACCACAAAAGCGCTGCAAAGCCTTGGGAAATATATCAGAAAAAAGCTTAATCTGCCTCTTGTAGGTGTGACAGGCAGTGTGGGAAAGACCACTACAAGAGAAATGGTGGCACTTGCACTTTCCGATTTAAAGGTGTTTAAGACTCCGAATAATTTCAACTCACAGGTGGGTGTGCCTATTACCTTAAGCAGAATAAAGGATGAAGAGATAGGCGTTATTGAACTTGGTATGAGCAAGTTTGATGAGATGGAAAAAATAGCAAAGATAGTAAATTGTGACTGCGCTTTGGTAACCAATATAGGTACCGCACATATTGAAAATCTTTTCACAAGAGAAAATATCCGTACCGAGAAATTCCATATAATGGACGGAATGAAGGAAAACAGTGTGGTATTTTTAAATGCCGATAATGATTTGCTAAATAATTCTCCAAAAAGAGAGGGTATTATATATAAATTTTTCAGTGCAAAGGGAAATAAAGATTGTGAGTATTATGCAAGCGATATTGTATTTAACAATGCCATGCCTGAGTTTAATGCTCATATAGAAGGAAAAACTCTAAGGGTGCATTTGAATGTTTTTGGAGAACATCAGATATCAAATGCCTTGGCTGCACTTGCGGTAGCCGACCATTATAATTTATCTATAGAATCCGCAGCAAAACATCTGGAAGATTTCAGAGGATTTTCACATAGGCAGGAGCTTATTATAAGAGGAGGCTTAACTGTTATAGATGATACCTATAATGCATCTCCGGATTCAATGAAAGCTTCTATTTCAATACTGAAAGGTTTTAATGCAAAAAGAAAAATTGCAATTCTTGCCGATATGAAAGAACTTGGAGAAGATGAGAAAAATCTTCATAGAGAAATCGGAGATTTTATCAATAAAAATGTGAAGGTTGATGCTGTATTTACTGTGGGGGAATTGGCAAAGGAAATCATATCAAATATCAATGAAAATGTACTTACAAAGAGTTTTGAAGATAATGAGACTTTGGAAAACTTTATACGGGAATATTTAAAAGACGGTGATGTCTGTCTTTTAAAGGGTTCCAACAGTATGAAACTTTTTGATGTGGTAGAAAAAATAAAAAATTATGAAAAATTTATTCGCTGATATAATAATAGCAAATACAAATGTGGACAGACCATTTACATATATTATCCCTCAAAACCTGAGGGATGATATTATTCCGGGCTGTCCTGTTTTGATTGAATTTGGAAAAAGCATAAAAAAGGGATATGTAATAGAAATAAGAGAAAGTACCGATGTGGATATTGCAAGGTTAAAACAGATACTTTCAATACCTAAAAAGGAATTGAGTACGGATGAAAACCTGTTGACTCTTGCAATATGGATAAAACACAGATACGGAGTAAGTTTTGATAAGGCGATAGCTACAGTTATGCCGGTAAAATCAGGAGTGGAAGAAAAAACAAATAATGAGATTTACCTAAATATAGAAGCGGACAAAATCAAAACTATAACAGAAGAACTTAAAAGAAAGAGAAAAACAGCCTGGGCAAGACTCCTTGAAGAACTTGAAATAAGAAGAAATATTTCGCAAAGCTATGCAAATAAAGAACTTAAAGTAAGCTCTACATCAATAAAAAGGATGGTGGAAGAGGGCTATATTTTTGTCGGGACAGAGAAAAAAAGCTCTAATCCTCTATTGCCTGTTCTAAAAACACTGGGAATAGAAGATTTTAACGATATAGTAAATGCTAAGGACTATACTTTAAATCAAGAGCAGGAAACAGCAATAAATATTTTTAAGTCGGATTTTGAAGAAGGAAGAAAAAATACTTATTTATTGCACGGTATTACAGGCAGCGGAAAAACTCTTGTATTTATAAATATGATAAAGTATGTGATATCAAAGGGCTATAAGGCGATAGTTTTGATACCCGAGATATCATTAACTTATCAGACGGTACTTAGGATGGCGGAGCATTTTGGAAACAGGGTGGCAATCATAAACTCAAAACTGTCAAAAAATGAGAGATTTTATCAGTTTGACAGAATAAAAAATGATGATGCGGATGTTATAATAGGTCCAAGGTCCGCTATATTTGCACCTGTAAAAAAGCTTGGTCTGATAGTAATAGATGAGGAGCATGATTCCGCTTATAAAAATGAAAATGTTCCGACATTTAATGTAAGAGATGTTGCAAAAAAACTCTCTGAGATAACAAATGCCTCCTTGCTTCTGGCTTCCGCAACACCTACTCCGGAGACCTATAACAGGGCAATGAATGGTGAGATAAAGTTGCTTGAACTTAATACAAGGGCAAAAAATACAAGCCTGCCAAGGGTAAGTATAGTGGATATGAGGGAAGAGTTAAAAAGGGGGAACAGGAGTATATTCAGTGAGAAATTAAAAAGCCTTATTGAAGACAGATTAAAAAAGCATGAGCAGATAATGCTTTTTATGAACAGAAGAGGCTATTCAAGCTTTGTATCATGCCGCTCCTGTGGTGAAGCGATAAAATGCAAGCACTGTGATGTAACAATGACCTTGCATAATAATAACAGACTGGTATGCCATTACTGCGGTTATTCCATGGAGCTGCCAAAAATATGTCCGGAATGCGGCTCAAAATATATTGCAAATTTCGGTACAGGCACACAAAAGCTTGAGGCTATGACAAGAGCCGAGTTCCCGAATGCAAAAGTACTTAGGATGGATACCGACAGTGTTTCAAAAAAGAATGCGGCAAATGATATGATAAGGGATTTTGCAAGGGGTGATGCGGATATTTTGATAGGCACACAGATGATTGTAAAAGGGCATGATTTTTCTAATGTGACATTGGTGGGTATAATGGCGGCGGATACATCTTTATATGTAAGCAATTATACAAGTGCACAAAGAACATTTGAACTTTTGACACAGGCGGCAGGAAGAGCGGGAAGAGCAAAGGAGGGAGAAGCGCTGATACAGACCTATAAGCCTGAAAATTATGCAATAGTGGCGGCTGCGGCACAGGATTATAAAAAATATTTTGAAAATGAGATAGCATACAGGAGTCTTTTAGGATATCCGCCTGCATGTTATATGATGACTGTTATGTTCAGCAGTATAAAGGAAGAGGAACTTGATATATCTGCTAAAAAAATAATAGAATCAATAAAATCTGATATTAAATTCAAAAAAACTATTATAATAGGGCCGACAATACCTGCTGTAAGTAAGGTGAAGGACTATTACAGAAAACTGGTGTACATAAAAAATACTAATTATGATATACTTTTAGATGTACAAAGAAAAATAGAGGAAAATTTAACAGCCTACAAAAATGTAGGAGCAATATATGACTTTAATTAAGGAGATGTAAGTATGGCAATCAGAGCAATACGAGTAATAGGTGACAGTGTATTAAATAAAAAATGCAAAGAAGTAAAAGCGGTTAATGACAGAACGAAAGTTTTGATAGAAGATATGATTGACACTATGAGGGAGGCAAATGGTGTGGGGCTCGCCGCACCTCAGATAGGAGTCCTAAAAAGAATAGTTGTTATAGAGATAGAGCCTGAAAATGTATATGTACTCATAAATCCTGTTATATTGGAACAGTATGGAGAGCAGGAGGGGTATGAGGGCTGCCTTAGTGTACCGGGAAAAAGCGGTATAGTAAAAAGACCGAATCATGTCAAAGTAAAGGCATTTGATATAGATATGAATGAGTATACTTTGGAAGGTGAGGGACTTCTTGCAAGGGCTATTTGTCATGAATGTGCACATTTGGAGGGTGAATTATATGTAGACCTTGTAGAGGGTGAACTTATTGACAATGAAGAGCTTGAGAAAATGTATGAAGAAGGTCAGGAAGAAGGTTTGGAAGAATAGTTTTTAATATGTTTTAGCTTGATATTATACAGAATTTAAAAGAGGGGATTTGATGATGAAACAAAAAGATGTCAGAGAGGAAAATAAATCAATAAATAATCACTATAAAAGCAGAGGAAGAAAGAAAAAAGGCTTTAATTTTTATATATTGGCAGTGATTGTTTTGCTTGGTTTGATTTTGGCGGGAGGTCGTTTTGCATTAATGTATTTTGGCAATAAAACAGCCTATGCAACGGATAAGGACGGCAATCCTATAAAGTTCGGAGGCAAATCTTCAGATAAGGAATCAGCCGTGGAAGAGACGGATAATATACCTGAGGAAATAAAAGAAACACTTGATACAGCAAAAAAGCAGGCAATGCAGTATGATTATGATGCGGCTATAGCCACTTTAAATGAAGCAAGTATACCTGACAGCCCCTATATAGTATCTGCGATAAAAGAGTATGAAGAGATTAAGGCAAATCTTATACCTGTAAATATGGATGATATTACACATGTTTTTTTCCACACTCTGGTGGTTGATGTAAAGAGAGCTCTAACAGACACACATCAGGGAAGGCAGTGGAACTCCGTGATGACAACCATCCCCGAATTTAAAGAAATAATAAAGCAACTTTATGAGAGAGGATATGTGATGGTACATCTGCATGATATAGCCGGTATGGAGGAGCAGGATGACGGCTCTTTTAAAATGGTAAAAAAGCAGATAATGCTGCCTGAGGGAAAGATACCTTTTGTAATGTCACAGGATGATGTAAACTACTATGTTTATATGGAAAATCACGGCTTTGCCGACAGAATAGTGCTGGATGAAAACGGCAAATTAAAAACCAGATATACGGATGCACAGGGCAATGTATCTGTGGGGAATTATGATTTGATTCCTATTTTGGATGAATTTGTAGAGGAGCATCCGGATTTTTCCTATCATGGTCATAAAGCCATTATCGCACTCACAGGTTATGACGGAGTGCTGGGATACAGAACGGATGAAACCTTTGATCCGAATTCACCGGCATTTGATTCTAAAAATGCACCTAATCATAATATAGAAGAAGATATAGAAAGGGTAAGAACCTTGACCTCGGCATTAAAGCAGGCAGGATATGAATTTGCCTCACATTCATGGGGACATATAAGCTTTAAAAGTCGCTCACTGGAGGATATTCAAAGAGATACCGATAAATGGATCAGAAATGTAGGTCATCTTTTACCTGAGCCATGTGATACACTTATTTATCCTTTCGGAGCCGATATAGGAGACTGGAATCCTTATCAAGCAGGACATCAGGAGGGTAAATTTGATTATTTGGAAAGTGTAGGATTCAGATATTTTTGTAATGTAGACTCAAAAAGAGCATGGATGCAGTATGGAGATAATTATTTGCGTCAGGGCAGGAGAAATCTTGACGGCTATCGCCTGTTTGAATCCTATAGCGAAAGAGCGGATAGATTATCCGATATAATAGATGTTAAAAAGGTATTTGATACCGACAGACCGACTCCGGTTGATTGGGAGTAGGAAGGGAATAAAAATGAAAATAGTTTTTATGGGAACTCCGGATTTTTCGCTGGAGCCTTTAAAAGAACTTGTAAAAGCAGGGCATAATGTAAGCCTTGTACTTACAAGAGAAGATAAGAAAAGAAACAGGGGAGAACTTACTCCCACTCCTGTAAAGGAACTTGCAAACAGTCTTAATATACCTGTGCTGACACCCTCAAAAATGAAGGATGAGGAACTGATAAAGAGATTAAAAGCCGAAAATGCCGATTTTTTTGTGGTGGTGGCATATGGAAAGATTTTGCCGAAGGAGATTCTTGATATTCCAAGGCTTGGCTGTATAAATATCCATGCATCACTTTTGCCTGAGTATAGAGGGGCAGCCCCCATACAATGGTCGATAATTGACGGCAGAGAAAAGACAGGTATTACCACCATGCTTATGGATGAGGGACTTGATACCGGTGATATTTTAAAACAATATGAAATAATTATAGATAAAAAAGAAACCGGAGGCTCATTGTTTGAGAGATTGGCAATACTTGGCGGAGAGGCGATTGTAGATACGATTAAAAATTTTGACAATATTAAGCCGATACCACAGGGAGAAACCACCACCGAATATGCCAAAATGATTTCAAAAAGTATGGGTGAGATAGATTTCAACAAATCCGCCGTTCAGATAGAGAGACTTATAAGAGGAATGAACCCTTGGCCGAGTGCTTATACAAAGTATCAGGGCAAGGTATTAAAGATATGGGATGCGGCACCGGCGGATGATATATCAGAAATACAAAATATAAATTTAAATGAAAATTATGGCAAAATATATAGCTTTAACAGTAGAATTTTTATAGTATGTAATCAAAGTGTTCTGGAAGTACTGTCATTACAATTAGAGGGTAAGAAAAGAATGTCCGCAAAGGACTTTTTGATGGGAAAGGAAATAGAACAGGGATATAAGCTGGGTGAATAGACAGCTGTAAAAGGAGGTAACAATGTATTACCATTTTGATATAACATATATTTTTGTGATTATAGGAATGTTGATCACACTTATTGCGTCATGGAGTATGAAAGCAACTTTTGCAAGATTTGAAAGAGTGCCCTCATCCTCCAATATGACAGGACGAGAAGTGGCTGAGAGGATACTCAGGGCAAACGGTATATATGATGTATCCGTAAGACCTGTATCCGGCAGGCTTACAGACCATTATGATCCTAGAGATAAGACGGTCAGTCTAAGCGAAGTGATATATAATTCCACATCGGTGGCGGCTGTAGCCGTGGCGGCACATGAATGCGGTCATGCAATACAGGATAATGTCGGCTATGTACCGCTGAATTTAAGAAGTGCATTTGTTCCGGTGGCAAACTGGGGAAGCAGACTTTCATGGCCTATGATAGTAATAGGTGTATTTCTTGGTACAGGAAATATGTCAAATATTCTTATTCAAGTAGGAATATTGATGTTTATGCTGGCGGTTATTTTCCAGATTATCACATTACCGGTGGAATTTGATGCCTCAAGAAGGGCGATGATAGAGTTAAAAAGCAATAATATTTTACCGGGAAATGAGGATAGAGGTGCAAAGAAAGTGCTTTTTGCGGCGGCTATGACATATGTGGCTGCAGCCGCTTCCGGAGTATTGCAAATGCTGAGACTTTTGCTTTTGTTTAACGGCAGAGGCAGAAGAAGGAATTAAGTACAATGGAAAAAACAAATATAAGAGCCCTTGTTTTAGAAGTATTGCTTTTGATAAATGTAGAAAAGGAGTACAGCCATAAGGTTATAGATATGGCACTTGAAAAATACTCATATTTATCAAAGTCCGACAGAGGATTTTTTTCAAAGGCTGTACATGGGGTAATAGAGTACAGGCTGCAACTGGATTATATTATAAAAAAATATAATAACGGCAAGAGAATAAAGCCTGTAATAAGAGAAATACTCAGAATGTCAATCTATCAAATGCTCTATATGGACAGAGTTCCTGACAGGGCTGTAATAAATGAAGCTGTAAATTTGGTAAAATTACGAAGACTGCCGGGGCTTACAGGCTTTGTAAACGGTATCTTAAGGAAAATTTCAGGTGAAAAAGATAAGATAGTATTTGATGATTTAAGCATAAAATATTCAATGCCTGAGCCTGTATTAAATATAATAAAAGATAATACCGGTGATTATTTTGAGGAAACACTTGATTATTTCCTTAAGATAAAGCCGGTTTCCATAAGAGTAAACACCTCAAAGTCAAGTGTAAAAGATATAATAAAAGAATTGGAAGATGAGAATATAAGAGTAGATATATCAAATCTAAATACCGATATTTTATATATTTCAGGATTTGACAAAGTGGATGAGATATCTGTTATAAAATCAGGTAAAGCATATATTACGGATGCTTCATCATCTATGATATCAAAGCTGATAGAAACAAAAAACATAAAAAAATGTGTGGATGTATGTGCGGCTCCGGGCGGTAAATCATTTTTACTGGCAGATAAGCTTCTAAAAGATACAAAGATTTATTCCTGTGATATCAGTGATAATAAAGTAAATATAATAAAAGAAAATGCGAATATACAGGGATTTGAAAATATTATTCCGATGATTGCGGATGCACGCTCCTTTGATGAAAAGTTTTTGGATGCGGACATTGTTTTGGCGGATTTGCCATGCAGCGGCATTGGAATAATAGGCAAAAAACCCGATATAAAATACAGATTGGAAGAAGATAATTTTAATTCTTTGGCTGCATTACAAAAAGAAATACTTGATAATGTAGTAGGATATGTAAAGAAAGACGGTGAGCTTATTTTTTCCACCTGTACCTTAAACAGGAAGGAAAATGAAGAAAATATGCTCTATTTTTTGGAAAAGCATAGGGATTTTAAAGCGGTGGATTTGAGCCTGAGACTTGATAAAAGAGTAGTGGAAAAGCTTAATGAGAGTGAATTAAAAAAGGGATATCTGAAACTGATACCCGGAAGAGATGACTGTGACGGATTTTTTATCGCAGTATTTAGGAGAAACAATGACTGATATAAAGTCAATGGATTTGGAAGAATTAAAGACTTTTGTAAAAGAACTTGGAGAGGCGGAGTTTAGAGCAAAACAATTATTTGAATGGCTGCATAAATCATTGATAGACTCATTTGATGAGTGCAGCAATCTTTCAAAGGCTTTCAGAGAAAAGCTTAAGGAAGTTGCAAGCCTTACAGGAATGGAAGCTATAGAAGTCTTTGAGTCAAAGATTGATGATACAAAAAAGTACCTTTTTGCACTTGAGGACGGGAATATCATAGAGAGCGTAAGAATGAAGTATGAACATGGAAACTCTGTATGTATTTCATCACAGGTAGGATGCAGAATGGGATGTAAATTCTGTGCATCCACTCTTGACGGGCTGGTGAGAAATCTTAGTGTCTCAGAGATGCTTGACCAGGTATATAAGATACAAAAGCTTCTAGGAGAGAGGGTATCCAATATTGTGGTAATGGGTTCCGGTGAGCCAATGGACAATTATGATAATATAGTTAAGTTTGTAAAGATTATAAGCAGTGATATGGGGCTTAATATAAGTCAGAGAAATATTACTGTATCCACCTGCGGTATTGTGCCGAAGATAAGAGAACTGGCAGATGAGGGGCTCAGTATTACATTGGCACTTTCCTTGCATGCACCGAATGATGAAATAAGGAAAACGATAATGCCGGTGGCTAATAAATATGCCTTAAAAGATGTGATTTCGGCATGTGATTATTATTTCAAGAAAACGGGAAGAAGAGTGTCATATGAATATTCACTTGTGGCAGGTATAAATGACAATATAAAGGAGGCTATGAATCTTGTAAAACTGGTTAATGGAAGAAATATCCATATAAATTTGATACCGGTAAATCCTATAAAAGAGAGGGATTTTAAACAATCTGATAAACTTAAAATAAAAGAGTTTAAAGATTTTTTAGAGAAAAAAGGTGTTAATGCTACAGTTAGAAGAGAAATGGGGAGAGATATAGACGGTGCCTGTGGACAGTTAAGAAGAAGATTTATTCAATCGGAAAGGAATTCTTAAAACTTGGAGGTGTAATATTATGTATTCGGTTGCATTGACCGATGTAGGTAGGAAAAGACTTGTAAATCAGGATACAGTATATATAAGTGATGTACAAATAGGCGTATTACCGAATCTATATATTGTAGCAGACGGCATGGGGGGAGAAAAAGCCGGAGATTATGCGTCAAAATCCTTGATAGGTTATATGCTTACATATATTGAAAATACAATGAAAATGCCTGTGATGGCAGTAAGAGAAGCTATAGAATATGCGAATGAAAATCTTTTTGCGGAGGGAAAGAAAAACCCTGATTTGACAGGAATGGGAACTACCGTAGTGGCGGCAAGTATTATAGATAATATTTTGCATGTTTTTAATGTAGGAGATTCCAGGTGTTATATTTTGGATGAACATGGTATCTCTCAGATAACAAAGGATCATTCTCTTGTAGAAGTGCTGGTTTCAAAGGGTGAGATAACAAGAGAAAGTGATGAATATAAGAAAAACAAGAGTAAGATAACAAGGGCTGTAGGAGCAGAAGAAAAGGTACTTATAGACAGCTTTGAGGTGGAACTTATGGGAAATGAGTATGTGTTATTATGCTCGGACGGACTTACAAATATGGTGGATGACGGGAAGATCTTTAATATAATATCTTCAGGTACCGGTGTAAGGTCAAGTGCAAAAAGACTAATAGAGGAGGCAAATCTATCGGGCGGAAGTGATAATATATCAATTTTGCTTATAGATATGAATGCGAGGTAGTATTATGAATCTTGAATCAGTTGTCCTGCAAGGAAGATATGAAATCATAGAAAAAATAGGTTCAGGCGGCATGTCAAATGTATTCAGATCAAAGGATTTGAAACTTGGCAGATTGGTTGCTATAAAGGTTTTAAAGGACGAATTTTGTTCAGATGCGAGCTTTGTAGAGAGATTTAAAAGAGAGGCTCAGGCTGCGGCAGGGCTTTTAGGTGAGAATATAGTAAATATCTATGATGTTGTAGATGAGGGCAGATACCATTTTATAGTAATGGAGCTTGTGGACGGTATAACCTTAAAGGAATATATAAAAATCAAGGGAAAACTTGATATAACAGAGGGTGTAAGTATTGCTATACAGGTGGCAAAGGCATTGAAAATAGCTCATGCACAGCATATAGTGCATAGAGATATAAAACCTCAGAACATACTTATAACCGATGACAGCAAAATAAAGGTGGCGGATTTCGGAATAGCAAGGGCTGTATCGGAGCAGACCGTAAATGCAAATGCGATAGGATCGGTGCATTATATTTCACCTGAACAGGCAAGGGGTGGAAGATGTGATGCAAGAAGTGATATATATTCACTGGGCATTACGATGTATGAGATGTTTGCCGGCAGGGTGCCTTTTACAGGTGATTCTACAGTGGCAATAGCTCTTGCACATCTTGAGCAGAGTATTGTACCTCCAAGTGTATATAATAATCGGATAACCCCGAATCTTGAAAGGATTATACTTAAATGTACAAAGAAGGATCCGGCAAACAGATATCAGAATATAACTTCGGTTCTTGACGAGCTGGAAAATGTATTATTAAATCCTGAAGAGCCGTATGAGGTAAGTGGTGCTACAAAGGTGATAAAGGCCAAGGACACAGCTATCTTAAATCAGGTGGAGCCGATAGATGATATGGAATATGAAGAAGATACAGGCTCTGTAAATGACGACTATGAAAATAACGAACAAGACGATGACGACTATGATGAGGAAGATGAAAAGATGGATAAGATATTGTCCATAGTCGGAGTTATCATAGCTGTAATCATAGTCATACTTTTGGTTTTCTTTGTGGGCAGATTTACAGGAGTATTCGGCGGCAAAAAGACCGATATATCACAGAGCACACTTGATTCCACACAGACTATAATGCCTGAGGTTACAGGACTTTCAGAGAAGATGGCAGATAAGAAACTCTCCGATAATAATCTTCAAATGCAGGTAAAATCAAGTGAATATTCGGATACTGTAGAAAAGGGAAATGTTATATCACAGGAACCAAAGGCAGGTGAGGCGGTTTCAAAATATTCAAAAGTAAGTGTAGTAATAAGCTTAGGCTCCGATACATTTGATATCTCAAAGCTTAATTTATCGGGAAAAACCAAAGAAGCGGCTGAAGCCCTGTTAAAGGAAAACGGATTTTCGGTGGACAGCAAAGAAGAAAATTCAGATACCGTTGAAAAAGGTATGGTGATGTCCTACAGTCCTATAAAGCCTAAAAAGGGAGAGAGAGTAACTCTTACTGTCAGCAGCGGCAAAAAGATTACAAAGGTTGTTGTACCCAATATTACAAATATGAATGAGGCGGATGCCAAAGCATTACTTGAGTCAAGCGGACTTGTACTTGGTAAGAAGGCTGAACAAAACAGCCAAAATGTAGCGGCAGGTATTATAGTCGGTCAGTCGGTGGAAGCAGGTTCAAGTATAGATAGCGGAAGTGCCATCGACTATGCCGTAAGTACCGGAGTATCCGAATCAAGCGAGTCCGCAAGTGAGAGCTCACAGCAGTCAAGTACGGAGCAGGCAAGTACAAAGGCTACGGTTGTACCTTCAACTGCTGCGGCAAGCTATAGATATGTTGCATCAATAGATACAAACTATTCATTGCAGGATGTAATAGGTCCAAGCTCAGGTCTTACCAGTGTAAAGGTTATGATCAGATTAAGGCAGACTGTAAACGGAAGTGATGTATATTCTACATTGATGGATGCCAGAACGGTAACAGGAGATACGATACTTCCTGTAAGATTCAGAACAATAGTCGGAGCCAACGGAGTGGATCAGGGACAGGTTGAGATTGTAAATGTAGATAGTGGTGAAGTATTAAAATCCTATACGGTGGAGTTCTTTAAAGTTGAGTAAATCAGAAGATAATAAAGTTTATTTTGCAAAGATAATAAAGGGAATAGCAGGTTTTTATTATTGCATTATTCTTGATGAGGGAAACAGAAAAGGTCAAATCTTTTCATGTAAGGCAAAGGGGATTTTTAGAAATATAGGTGTAAAGCCTCTTGTAGGTGACAATGTGGACTTTGAAATAACCGATGAAAAGGATTTTGAAGGTAATATTATAAAGATTCACCAAAGGAAAAATTCTCTGATAAGACCTGCGGTGGCAAATATAGACAAGGTAATGCTTGTTTTGGCGGTGGAATCTCCATCGCCTGCATTCTATTATTTGGATAAGTATTTAATAAATATGTCAAATGCCGGTATAAAGGTTGAGATATGCTGGAATAAGACCGACTTAAATATGGATAAAGCTTTGGAGTATGCAAAAATATATACTGACGCAGGTTTTAAAAATATTATAGCTTCCACTGTGGAAGACGGCGGACTTAAAACTTTAAAAGAAGCATTAAAGGGTGAGGTGAATGTGCTTGCCGGTGCTTCAGGTGTGGGAAAGTCATCCATTACAAATATTCTTGCCCCTAAGGCAAATATGGATACCAATACTGTAAGCAGGAAGATAGAAAGAGGCAGGCATACCACCAGACATTCAGAACTCTTTATGATTGATAATGATACATTTGTATTTGACACTCCGGGATTTACAAGCGTGGAATCTCCTACATTTGATAAGGAGGAGCTAAGGTTTTATTTTAATGAGTTTACAAAGTATGAGGGTAAATGCAGATTTGCAGGCTGTATGCATATAAATGAACCTGACTGTGCTGTAAAGGAAGCTTTGGAAAAAGAATATATAAGCGAATCCAGATATCAGAGCTATAAAAAAATGTATGAGGAAATGTCTGAAAGGAGAAAATATTGAAAAAGAATATTGCACCATCATTGCTTGCAGCAAACTTTTTTGATTTATCATCACAGATGAAGCTTTTAAAAGAGGGGAATATAGAAATATTGCATCTGGATGTAATGGATGGAATGTTTGTACCCAGTATTTCATTCGGAATGCCGGTGATAAGTTCATTAAGAAAGTCGGTGGATTTTTTCTTTGATGTACATATGATGGTGGAAAATCCCGAGAGATATATTGAAGATTTTTATAAAAGCGGTGCCAACGGTATAACAATACATTTTGAGGCATGTAAGCATATAGACAGAACTATATCACAAATAAAATCTTTTGGGCTTAGAAGCGGTATATCCATAAACCCCGCAACACCGGTTTCTTTTTTACAAAATATCATATCCGAAGTGGATATGGTACTTATAATGAGTGTGAATCCGGGCTTTGGAGGTCAGAAATTTATTCCATACAGCATTGATAAGATAAAAGAGCTGTCAAAGATGAGGGCTGAGAGGAATCAAAAGTTTTTGATACAGGTGGACGGAGGAGTAGATGTTAATAATATCAAATCTCTCTCAGATGCCGGAGTTGATGAGTTTGTGGCAGGCTCCTCGGTGTTTAAAGGAGATATTTTAAATAATATAAAGGCTTTAAATGATGCATTGGGTGAGGCATAGATGTTTAAATGAAAGCAATAATTGTGACAGGCGGAGATATTGATTTATCTTCATTGGCAGATTATATAGAAAAAAGTAAAGATAATATTATTATAAGTGTGGATGCAGCCATTACAAATCTTGAAAAAATAAATGTGTTGCCGGATATAATGGTTGGAGATTTTGATACTCTGGCTGATGATGAAAGGTTGGAAAAATATGCAAGTTTAGATGTGGAGATTGTAAAGCATGATCCCATAAAGGATTTTTCAGACAGCGAGCTTGCAGTTGACAGGGCTGTTGAAGCAGGTATCAAGGATATAGCAGTTTTTGGCGCTATGGGAAAGAGATTTGACCACGCTTTTGCCAATGTTTTGATACTTCAAAAGTATAAGAAGCTTGGAGTGGATATAACTGTATATGATAAATACAATAAGATATATGTTAAATCAAATCACTTCACTCTTGAAAAGGATAAACTATGGGGAAAGTATATAAGCTTTTTTTCGCTTGAATGTAAAAGTTTTATGAAAAAGCTTAGCGGTGTAAAGTATCCTATAGAAAACAGAATGATTGACAGTATAGCTACTCCAAGCCTTTATATAAGTAATGAAATGAATGGTGACAGGCTTGAAGCCGTATTTGGCGGGGATTTGCTTGTAGTGGAGAGCAGAGATTAATATTTAAAACAGATTTTCATTTGGAAGTCTGTTTTTTGTATTGCTGTGATTTTTTACAAGATATATTATAATAAATGTAAAGCATAAATACTTACAGGAGAATACTATGTTTATAGAGATGATAAAGAGTGAATTTAAGCAATTGCAAGGACCGTTTAAACTTGCGCTGGTATTGATAGCTATAATGACAGGAAGCATTTTTTTGATTGTGCATTTTATATTTTTAATTTTAGGAGTAGAGAGTACCGGAGCAATAATATTATGGTATTTACTTTACGGTATTGTTAATATGTTTTTGCAGTTTCTATATCCTGTTTTAACATTCGGTCTGTATGTATTTGGAGGATATATTTTTTATAGAAATATGTATTCTACAAATACTGTATCTGCAAATAAACTTATTTTAAGTAAATTTATTCCTATGGTAATATTTCAGATAGTAGTAAGAGTTGCACTGCTTTTATCGACAGAAAGAATACTGGGTGGATTTGATGCGTTAAGATATGGCTATGGATACGGAATTTCTTTTGGCGATATAGTGAGTTATTCAGAGTTTGCTTTTTTTGATATTTACAATCATTGTACGACTATAGGTATTTTTGGATTTGAGATTTTTATGGCTAAACTTGTCGGGATTTTTGCTGCTACATTACTTTTATGGTTATGTGTTTCTATCGAAAAATTATTTAAAAAATCATGTGGTGTATTTGGAATAATACTGTTTTTTGGGATTTGCCTTTTGCTTTCTGCTGAACAGTTTACAGAAACTATAATTATGAGAGTAATTCGCAGTTACCCGAAAGAATTGTTGGATAATAGATTGACTGAAATTCACTGCCATGTACGAACAATGGCATCAATAATAAAAAATGTCGTATTGGTAATAATTTATTATATTCTAAGCTATATTATTGTCAAAATAGGATTGGAAAAAAGAAATAAAGAACAGAGTAATCTATCGCAGGGATTAATGTAATTCATTTTTAATAAAAACTTCATTTACAAGGATATAAAATTCAGATAATATTATGGTGTATTAAAGTGATAGTACAATAATCTGAAAGGGAAGAATATGGAGTGGAAGCTTAGAACTGACAGAGCTGTATATTTACAGATTGTCGATTATATCAGAAAACAAATAGTCTCCGGTGAGATTGGAAGTGGAGATAAACTTCTGAGTGTAAGAGAATTATCCGGTGTTTTAAATGTAAATCCCAATACGGTGCAAAGGGCTTATGCGGAGCTTGAGAGGATGGGATTGGTGGACACCATGAGAAATATAGGTAGAGAAGTCACAGGTGATATGGATTTAATAAAGAAAAGCAGAGAAGAGCTTGCAAAAGAGTATACATCGGAATACTTGTTAAATATGCTTGCTATGGGATTTACAAAAGAGGAAATACTTATGAGCATACAGAAAATGGAGGAATTAAAAAATGCTTGATCTACTTAGCTTAAAGGCTGTCAGCAAAAAATACGGAATAAAACAGGCGTTAAATAATGTAAATCTAAATATTAAAAGCGGTAAAATCGTTGGACTGCTGGGACCGAACGGAGGTGGGAAAACCACTTTGATCAAGATAGTTGTAGGTATATTAAAGCAGACTGATGGAGTGGTGACTATTGATGGGGTGGAACCCGGTGATATAACTAAATCATATGTAGCATATCTTCCCGATAAGGATTTTTTGGATGAAAATATGAGCATTGGGGATACAATATCTATGTATGCTGATTTTTACAATGACTTTTCATCAAAAAAAGCCTATGAATTGCTGGAGGATCTAAAGGTTCCTTTTAAATCAAAAATAAAAACTCTGTCCAAAGGAAACAGAGAGAAGCTGCAATTGATACTTGTTATGAGCAGAGATGCAAGACTCTATGTTTTGGATGAACCTATTGCCGGTGTTGATCCCGCTGCAAGAGATTATATTTTAAAAACAATTATAAGCAATTATAATAAGAATGCTACAGTTTTGATATCCACACATCTTATTGCCGATGTAGAGGGGATACTGGATGAGGCTATATTTATCAGAGATGGAGAGATCCTGTTGCATGATATGGCAGACAATATAAGAAATGAAAAGGGTTGCTCTATAGATGAGTATTTCAGAGAGGTATTTAAATGCTAGGTAAATTGATAAAATATGAATTTAAGCAAATGAAATTTGTACTTTTGGTTACTGCAATAGGACTGGCAATCATTACGGGAATAGTGATATGTCTTGGAATAGTACCTATGTGGATTTTTGGAAGAAATGATATTATTACGGAGACATTAGCAATTTTCTTAACAGGTATATCTGCTCTCATATATCTTTTTATACTGTTTGTTGCAGGTATAGGTATGTACATATACATTGGAGTCAGATTTTATAAGACGATGTATTCGGGTATAGGATATTTTACCAATTCATTGCCTATAAAAAGACATGAGCTTATTTTAGGAAAAGTAATACCTGCGGTAATAATACAAACAATTGTAACAACCATGATTATTGCATCAGGTGCGCTTATATTCTTTGGATATACAGTATCCAAAGATGGATTTGAAGATTTGATGTTGAATATAGCAAGGCTTACAGGTGTAATGCTAAGCGATTCCGGCATAAGAAATTTGGGAATTGCATTAGGGCTGACTTTTGTAGGCATAAGTTCAATTATACAGATGGCATCCATTATAATGACCTTATTTTTATCAGTCTCAGTCGGACAGCTTTTTAATTCAAACAGAATTTTAATGAGTGTAATAGCATTTGTTGTAATGAACAGAGTGTTTTCAGCTATTGATGCGATCATAAGATTTATAATAGAAGTTCTTGTAGATAAAGCTTATAGATATAATGGAAGTGCATTTAATCTTATTTTTATGATTTTAACTATGGCTTTGAATATAATAATATTGGTAATTTGCTATACTGTGAGCTATTATATTATCAAAAACAAACTGAATTTAGAATAATAATTAAAGTAAAATGAAAACATAAGTGGTATGATTAAAACTATCCAAAGTGGATATTTCAATCATACCACTATTTTTATATACTTATATCAGTTGAAAAGATGGAGGAAACATTCTATGGAAAGGACTAAAGACAGTACAGTTTTTAAGCTTGTAGCAACAGCACTTATGGCAGCATTATGTTATGTGAGTTTCACATATTTGAAGATTCCGATTCCTACAATATCGGGAGATATGACTGCTTTACATATAGGAAATGCATTCTGCGTATTGGCGGCTTTAATGCTCGGAGGAGTTTATGGCGGTGTGGCAGGGAGCCTGGGTATGACAATTGCGGATATTTTAGATCCGGTATATATCACATCCGCTCCGAAGACATTTGTATTAAAGCTTTGTATCGGACTTATTGCGGGATTTGTGGCACATAAGATTGCACATATTACAGAAAACCATGATACAAAATATATAATGAAATGGACTGCAATATCTTCAATATGCGGTCTGGGATTTAATGTTATATTCGATCCAATAGTTGGATATCTCTATAAAGTATTTATTCTTGGAGTTCAGGCGGATGCCGCAAAGATAATGGCGACTTGGGCAGCAGGTACAACACTTATAAATGCAATAGTAAGTACAATATTAATTGTAATACTTTATGCAGCATTAAGACCTGTACTTATAAAGTCCGGACTGTTCATTAAAGTAAAATAGCATACTTCATTTTAGAGGATATTTTTATTCATAAATATAGTGAATGAAAAAAGCTATTAATCCCCCATCTGAGATGGGGGAACCGGCAAAGCCGAAGCGTTACTTAGAGTATTAAAAACTCCTATGCTATAATGATATTGGTTTCGCAGGCCATATCAAAGCATAGGAGGTATCCAAGTGGATAATCAAAGTATAACACATACACGTTGGAATTGCACTTACCATATTGTTTTTATACCAAAATACAGAAGAAAAATCATGTATGGAGAAACAAAAAAAGATTTGGTGGAAATATAAAAAAGTTGTGTGAGATGAAACAGGTAAAGTTGATAGATGGAAGAGTATGTATAGATCATATTCATATGTATATAGCAATTCCACCTAAAATAAGTGTATCGGAATTCATGTCATATTTAAAAGGTAAAAGTGCATTAATGC
>GL890601.1:31889-49687 GCA_000209465.1 Lachnospiraceae oral taxon 107 str. F0167
TTCGGAATTCATGTCATATTTAAAAGGTAAAAGTGCATTAATGCTATTTGATAGACATCCTGAGTATAGAAATAAATGGGGCGATCGTCATTTTTGGGCAAGAGGATATTATGTATCAACAGTAGGAAATGTAAATGAAGAAACAATCTTGAAATATATTAAGGAACAAGAAGAAAATGATAAGGTAGCGGACGGAAGAAAGTAGAAGAGCCTTCTTTAGGAGGCTACCGATAAAAATGGTACTGCGAAATCCCGCCCTTGGCGGAACCGGAGAAATACCCTGGAGGGGTTAAAATTAAACCCCCATTTGAAATGGGGGTTGTTAACTAGAAATATCCTTTTTATGTTATTACTCAATCCAATGATATATTTCAGCAAAAGGTGATTTTGCAACGGAGCATTGTAAAACTTTAAAGTAAGGAAATGAAATATTAAGTTTACTCAATATTTATGTTATAATTAACAATACAGTATGATGAATTGAGGAGTAAGCCTATGAATAATTTAGTTGATAATCTTCATACCGATGTTTATGTAAATATTAAAAGACTAATGGAGAACGCACGAGCTGATGTAGCGAAGCAAGTTAATAATATATTAGTAAAAACCTATTGGGAAATAGGGAGAATTATTGTAGAAGATGAGCAAGGTCATTCAGATAGAGCTGAGTATGGGAAAACTTTATTGAAAGATTTGTCTAAAATGCTGACTAAAGAATTTGGGCGTGGATTTTCGGTTTCTAATCTACAGTTTATGAGGAGATTTTATCAAGAATATGAAATTCAACAGACACTGTCTGTTAAATTGAGTTGGTCGCATTATTGTGAATTATTGTCTATTGATGATAAGCATAAGCGTAGCTTTTATGAAAAAGAAACTGTCAATGCAAATTGGTCTGTAAGGGAATTAAAAAGACAAATAAATACATCGTTATTTGAGAGATTATTGCTATCAAGTGGGGATGAAAATAAAGAAAAAGTACTGGATTTAGCTCTAAAGGGAAATGAAATAGCTACTCCAAATGATATAATAAAAGATCCTTATGTATTTGAATTTTTAGGATTACCTGAAGAAAAACCGATTATGGAAAGTGATTTAGAAAAAGCACTTATAACTCATATAGAAAAATTCCTACTTGAACTTGGCAAAGGCTTTATGTATGTAGGTTCACAGCAAAGGGTAACACTTGGAAATACCCATTATTATATTGATATGGTATTTTACAACAAGATACTCAGAAGTTATGTTTTGATTGAATTAAAAACAGGAAAGCTAATGCCGGAAGCAGTAGGACAGCTTAATATGTATCTTAACTACTATAAAACTGAAGTTAATGACGAAATTGATAATGAACCTATCGGGATTATCCTCTGTGCGAACAAGGATAGCATACAGGCAGAATATGCACTTGGTAGCTTATCTAACCAAATATTTGCTTCTAAGTACACACTATATATTCCTGATAGAGAACAATTAGAGGAACAGGTTGAAAGAGTAGTAAAGAAATACAAGAAAAATAAAAGTTAAAGTCACAAAAATATTATTAGAGAAGTAAAGACAAAAATGCTGATACTTCTCTTTTTTTATTTAAGGTAGCTTTAACCTTGATAGGAACGAATATATAGAGCAGATAACAAGCCCCACACTCTTAATATTTGATGATTTTGAAATAGAGCGGAATACAGAATATGCTTTAGAACAAATCTACAATGTAATCAATGCAAGATACCTAAAGGCAAGACCAACCATTATAACTACAAACCTCGATTTCAAAGACAGGATTTCAAAGACATAGAGAAAGAGCAGGAAGATATATTGCCACATCCTTTATAGTGGTATATAATACAACCGTGATGTATGTCCTTTTTATTTGTTAAAACAGGCATATTACGGATATTGGAAGCGGATGGAGGTAAGCAATGGAGAAGTTGGAGCAGTTATATGAGGGAGACGCAAAAAAGATATTCAAAACTGCAGATCCCGAAGTGCTCATAGTCTCTTATAAGGAAGAGCCCGAACAAACAGACTTTGATATAACATATGTAGTTAAAAATCGTATGAGCAATCATTTATTTAAGCTTTTTGAAAAAAAGGGCGTTCCTACATATCTTATAAATGAGCTTAATGCCGTAGAGAGAGCGGTAAAGTCTGCAAAGGAAGTGGCTCTTGAGGTAGTGGTCAGAAATTATGCTACAGGTGATTTTGCAAAAAAGCTTGGGCTTAAAGAGGGAGCGAAGTTAAAAACGCCCACCTTGGAATTTATATATAAGAATGAAGAGCTTGGCAATCCTTTTATAAACGGTTATTATGCCTTGGCGATAGACATTGTAAATAATGAAGAAGTAGACAGGATTGTTTCATATGCTTTCAAGATAAATGAGACATTGATTAACTATTTTGAAGGTCTTGGAATGGACCTGAAAGATTTTAAAATAGAATTTGGAAGATATAAAGGTGATATAGTTTTAGCGGGTGAAATCTCATTTGATGATTGCGGGCTTTGCTATAAGGAAACAGGTGAGGATTTTGATATATATGAATTTATAAGTGAGTTTGTAGGAGAAGATGTCACTTATGAAGATTTGTTTAAAAGGCTTGGTATACAATAGGAGGAAGATTTGAAGGATAGATATATTAGTCCCCTCTCTGAAAGATATGCAAGTGCAAGGATGCAATATATTTTTTCACAGGACAAGAAGTTTAAAACATGGAGAAAGCTTTGGATTGCTCTTGCGGAGACGGAAAAAGAACTTGGTCTTAATATTACAGATGAGCAGATAGAGGAATTAAAGAGATTTAAGGACGATATAAACTTTGATGTGGCAAGGGAAAGAGAAAAAGAAGTCAGGCATGATGTAATGAGTCATGTATATGCTTACGGAGTACAATGCCCTAAGGCAAAGGGAATCATACATCTTGGAGCAACCAGTTGCTATGTCGGTGATAATACGGATATTATCATAATGAAGGAAGCGCTGGAGCTGGTAAAAGAAAAGCTTGTAAATGTAATTGATGAGTTGTCAAAGTTTGCATTAAAATATAAGGATTTGCCCACATTGGCATTTACACATTTCCAGCCGGCACAGCCGACTACAGTAGGAAAAAGAGCCACGCTTTGGATAAATGAACTCTTACTTGATTATGAGGATGTAAATTACACTCTTGAAAATCTGAAGCTTTTGGGTTGTAAGGGAACTACCGGAACTCAGGCTTCATTTGTGGAACTTTTTGACGGTGATGATGAAAAAATAGATAAGATAGATCCTATGATTGCAAAAAAGATGGGATTTAAGGAATGTTATCCTGTATCAGGTCAGACTTATTCAAGGAAAGTGGATATAAAGGTTTTAAATGTACTGGCAGGTATTGCGGCTTCGGCACATAAGTTTTCAAATGATATCAGGCTGTTGCAGCATTTAAAAGAAATAGAGGAGCCTTTTGAAAAATCACAGATAGGTTCATCTGCTATGGCATATAAAAGAAATCCTATGAGAAGTGAGAGAATTGCTTCTCTGGCAAATTATGTAATAAGTGATGTTATGAATCCTATGATGGTCGCATCCACTCAGTGGTTTGAAAGAACCTTGGATGATTCTGCAAATAAGAGGCTTTCAATACCTGAGGGTTTTTTGAGCATAGACGGCATACTTGATTTATATTTGAATGTGGCAGACGGATTGGTGGTATATCCCAAAGTAATAGAAAAACATTTGATGGCGGAATTGCCTTTTATGGCTACAGAGAATATAATGATGGATGCGGTGAAAGCCGGAGGGGACAGACAGGAACTGCATGAAAGAATAAGAGAGCTTTCAATGATTGCAGGGAAAAATGTAAAGGAATTTGGAGAGGAAAACAATTTACTTGATTTGATTGCAAAGGATCCTATGTTTAACCTTTCAAAGGAAGAATTAAAAGAATCTATGAAACCTGAAAAATATATCGGAAGAAGTGCCGTTCAGGTGGAAGATTTTATAAAAAGAAATATCAAGCCTATCTTGGAGGAAAATAAAGAACTTCTGGGATTAAAGGCTGATATAAATGTATAAGGAGAATAAAATGGTAAGAGCTATTGTTGGTGCTAACTGGGGTGACGAAGGTAAAGGCAAAATCACAGATATGCTTGCGGCAAAGGCGGATATTATTGTTCGTTTTCAGGGTGGAAGCAATGCAGGTCATACAATAATAAACAATTATGGTAAATTTGCTCTGCATCTATTGCCATCGGGAGTATTTTATGATCATACAACAAGCATTATAGGAAACGGTGTTGCACTGAATATTCCATATCTTATTAAAGAAATAGATGAGATAGTAAAAAAGGGTGTACCAAGACCGAAAGTTCTGGTATCTGACAGAGCACAGCTTTTGATGCCATATCATATTTTACAGGATACCTATGAGGAGGCAAGGCTTGCAGGAAAGGCTTATGGCTCTACAAAGTCGGGAATAGCTCCTTTTTACTCTGATAAATTTGCAAAAATAGGAATACAGGTGAGTGAACTTTTTGATGATGAGATTTTGGAAGAAAAGGTTGAAAAGCTCTGTACATTAAAAAATATTATGTTCAAACATCTTTACAATATGCCTGAGATTGATAAGGATGAGCTTTTGAATACTCTGCATGAATACAGAGATATGGTAGAACCTTTTGTATGTGATGTGAGCGCATATCTTTATAAGGCTATAAAAGAAGGAAAAAACATTCTCCTTGAAGGGCAGCTAGGCTCACTAAAGGATCCCGACCACGGAATTTATCCGATGGTTACATCATCTTCCACATTGGCAGCCTACGGTGCAATCGGTGCAGGTATCGCACCATATGAGATAAAGGAAATTACAACAGTTGTTAAGGCTTATTCATCTGCGGTAGGTGCAGGAGAGTTTGTCAGTGAGATAGAGGATGAGGCTGCGGCTGACGAGCTTAGAATAAGAGGCGGAGATGGCGGTGAGTTCGGTGCCACCACAGGAAGACCGAGAAGAATGGGATGGTTTGATGCCGTAGCATCAAGATACGGAGTAAGAATTCAGGGCACTACAGAGGTAGCACTTACCGTACTTGATGTACTGGGATACCTGGATGAGATTCCTGTATGTGTGGGCTATGACATAAATGGTGAGATAACAAAGGATTTCCCTACAACAAATAAATTAAAACTTGCAAAACCCGTATATGAATATCTTCCGGGATGGAAATGTGATATCAGGGGTATAAAGAAATATGAGGAATTGCCTGAGAACTGTAGGAAATATATTGAGTTTATAGAAAAAGAACTCGAAGTACCTGTAAAATTGCTGAGTAATGGACCGGGAAGAGATGATATTATCTATAGATAGGACTTTTGGTATGCCCCATATTAGTTTAGACTGATATGGGGCATGACTATTCATTGTATAAGGAGAAAAAATGCTGGACATAATAGAAAAACTTCAAAAAGAAGCTTTAGAAAAGATAAAAAGTGCAGAAACAAAAGAAATATTAAATGAATTAAGGGTAGCATATCTTGGAAAGAAGGGTGAGCTTACAGCACTTCTTAAAAACATGAAAAATGTAGCTCCTGAGGATAGAGCGGAGTTTGGCAAGGTGGTAAATGAGGCAAGAGAGGCTATTGAAAACACCTTAAATACTGTAGGAAATGAGCTGGCAAAGCTTGCACTTGAAGCAAGATTAAAATCAGAGACAATTGATGTGACTCTTCCGGCAAACAGAAGAGAGTTCGGACACAGCCATCCAAATATTATTGCCCTACATGAGGTTGAAAAAATCTTTACAAATATGGGATATGAGGTTGTAGAGGGACCTGAGATAGAATTTGATGAGTATAATTTTACAAAGCTGAATATTCCCGAGGATCATCCGGCAAAGGATGAACAGGATACATTTTATATAACAAAGGATATAGTACTTCGTACTCAGACCTCACCTGTACAGGCAAGAACTATGGAAACAGGGAAAATTCCTATAAAGATGATAAGCCCCGGAAGAGTATATCGTTCAGATGAAGTGGATGCGACTCATTCACCTACATTTAACCAGATAGAGGGACTTATAGTGGACAAGGGTATCACCTTTGCCGACCTGAAAGGTACTCTTGAGGTATTTGCTAAAAAGTTGTTCGGTGAAGATACAAAGGTTAAGTTCAGACCGCACCATTTCCCTTTTACAGAGCCGAGTGCGGAAATGGATGTTACCTGCTTTAAATGTCATGGAAGCGGCTGTAGATTTTGTAAGGGCAGCGGTTGGATAGAGATACTTGGCTGCGGAATGGTACATCCTCATGTATTTGATATGTGCGGAGTGGATAAGAATGAATATAACGGTTTTGCTTTCGGTATCGGACTTGAGAGAATTGCGCTGTTAAAATACGAAATAGATGATATGAGACTTCTGTATGAAAACGATATCAGATTCTTAAAGCAATTCAAGTAAAGTCAAGACAAAGATTGTATTTTCAGTAAATAACAGAGGTGAAGAATGGATACAGCATTATCATGGATAAAGGCATATGTGCCTGACTTGGATGTGACTCCAAGCGAATATACAGATGCAATGACTCTTACCGGAACAAAGGTAGAGGGCTATAAAGAATTAGATAAAAATCTTGAGAAAATAGTAGTAGGTGAGATACTTTCAATAGAAAAGCATCCGGATGCGGATAAGCTTATTATTTGTCAGGTAGATATCGGGAATGAAACAATACAGATAGTTACGGGAGCACCCAATGTTTCTGTAGGTGATAAGGTTCCTGTGGTTTTAGACGGTGGAAAGGTGGCAGGCGGACATGACGGAAGCCCATTGCCTGAAAACGGAATAAAGATAAAGAAGGGTAAACTTCGTGGAGTGGAATCATTTGGAATGATGTGCTCTATTGATGAGCTCGGACAGGATAAAAACTATTTCCCGGATGCACCTGAAAACGGAATATATATCTTGCCAAAGGACAGCAAGGTGGGAAGCGATGCTATAGAGCTTCTAGGACTTAGGGATGTTGTTTTTGAATATGAAATTACATCAAACAGAGTGGATTGCTACGGTGTAATAGGAATTGCCAGAGAGGCTGCCGCTACATTTAAGAAAAATCTTGTTTTGACACAGGTGAATGCTACAGGGAATAATGAAAATGTAAATGATTATTTAACTGTGGAAGTAAAGGACAGTGCTCTTTGCAAAAGATATGTGGCAAGAGTTGTAAAAAATATAAAGCTTGCACCTTCACCTGCATGGATGCAGGAGAGACTTCGTGCGGTGGGAATAAGACCTATAAACAATATAGTGGATATTACAAACTATGTTATGGCTGAGTATGGTCAGCCTATGCATGCCTTTGACTACAATCTTATTGAAGGAAAGAAAATAGTTGTAGACAGGGCAAAGGACGGAGATGAGTTTGAGACTCTTGACGGAATAGTCAGAAAGCTTGACAGTGATACACTGATGATAAATGATGCCAAAAAAGCTGTAGCAATTGCAGGTATAATGGGTGGTGAAAACTCAAAGATTACTGATGATGTAAGCACTATGATATTTGAATGTGCTACATTTGACGGTACAAATATCAGACTTTCATCAAAAAGAATAGGGCTTCGTACGGATTCATCAGGAAAGTTTGAAAAAGGACTGGATCCAAACAATGCCTATGATGCTATGATGAGAGCCTGTTCATTGGTGGAAGAGCTTGGTGCAGGTGAAGTTGTGGGCGGAACTGTTGATGTTTATCCGGTAAAGGCGGTAGAGTCAAGAGTGGCTTTTGAGCCTGAAAAAATCAATAAATTGCTGGGAACTTCCATACAAAAACAAGAAATGCTTGAAATTTTTGACAGAATCGGGTTAAAATATGATAAAGCGACTAATGAAATAGTTGCGCCTACATTTAGACAGGATATTCATTTTATGGCGGATTTGGCTGAGGAGGTGGCAAGGTTCTTCGGATATGACAAGATACCTACCACATTGCCAAAGAGCAGTGCGACAATAGGCGGCATAAATATGAAGCTTGAAGTAGAAGAACTTGCAAGAGAGGTGGCAAAATTCCTTGGATTTTCAGAGGCAATGAACTATTCCTTTGAGAGCGCAAAGGTATTTGATAAGCTCGGCTTTTCAAAGGACAGTGATTACAGAAAAGCTATAGAGATTTCAAATCCACTGGGTGAGGACTTCAGAATTATGAGAACTCAGGCTGTAAACGGTATATTGAACTCGCTTTCAACAAACTATAACAGAAGAAATAAGGATGTGCATTTATTTGAACTTGCAAATATTTACATACCGAGGGAGCTTCCTTTAAAGGGGTTGCCTGAAGAAAGAATGCAGTTTGTACTTGGATTCTACGGAAAAGAAAATTTCTTTGATATGAAGGGTGTTGTGGAAGAATTTTTATATACTCTGGGAATCACTGATAAGCTTCACTATAATCCGGGCTGTAAGGAAGAATTTTTACATCCGGGAAGAAAGGCTGATATATTACTTGACGGTGTTCGTCTGGGATATTTGGGTGAAGTACATCCTTCTGTATGCGACAATTATAAAATAGGTGAGAAGACCTATATTGCGGTACTTGATTTACCGAATGTGATTCCGTTTGTAAACTTTGATATAAAATATACCGGAATAGCAAAATATCCGGCTATATCAAGAGATATATCATTGGTAGTGCCGAAGAACATTCTGGTAGGTGAAATAGAGGATATTATTTCAGAAAACGGAGGAAGCAATTTAGAGTCATTTAATCTGTTTGATATCTATGAAGGAGATCAAATAGATGCAGGATATAAGTCTGTAGCTTATTCACTGACATTCAGAAACAAAGAAAGAACACTTTTGGATGCGGATGTGAATGAGGTTATGGATAAGATTTTGAAGAAGCTTGAGGATAAGAATATTAGAATCAGATCCTAAATTGTAGAAGCTTGGGAGAATCTCTGATAGGTGTTACTATATTTTTGAATTTTGAAAAGTGGTATAAAGAAAATGGGTAGAAGTAGAAGAAAAAAGAAAAGCAAATCATTTATTAGATACTTTTGTCTTTTGGTATTATCTGTTATTTTACTTAGTTCTGTACTTGTCGGAGATGATACCAGGGCTTATGGTGAAGGAAGAAATGCCATATTTAAAAATCCGATAAATCCGGATTATGAGAGCAATGACAATGGAGTAAAGACATCATTTAAGATAAGAGTACTTAATACTCTAAGCGGAGAAACCGAATATGGCTCCAATGCAATGTCACTTATATCTGTAAGTGAGACCGATAATAAAAAAAGTACTATGAAGAAATTTTCCGATATCTTGGATATGGATATATACAGCAATCTCTGCCTGAGTGCAAATGTGGAAAACAGTGCGGATGTGGAAAGAGATATAAGCCTTAGTATACTGTTGCCGACAAAAAAAGAGGGCATAGTATCGGAACTTAGATTGATAAACTCCGATTTGGATATATTCAGCGGAAATTTAAACGGCATAGATATAAAATATGAGCTTGAAGGAAGAGTAATAACGGAAGCGGAAAGAAAATCGGGAAAGCAGCTTGATTTTAACAAAGTAAAAGCAATCAAGATAGACGGAAAAATAGCGGCAGGTCAGAAATTTGAAGGGCTTTTACCGATGGAAATTTTAGAAAAAAAATGATTGTGGAAAAAAAAGATGATTTTGTGGATGATTTAAAAACCATTGAGGAAGTAAACACAAATAATATCTTTGATTTTAAGCTGGAATACAGATATCCGATCAAAAAGGAGTTAAATCTGAGTGTTGCCACATGCCATGGAAGTGAAAGAATAGAAGATTTTACAAATGGTAAAATAGTTGGAATAGCCAGAAGAGACGAGGAAAGCTATGAGATTTTGTCAAGTGATGTTATAGAAAAATTTCCAAATGCAAATACCGCCTTTTCTTCAATGTTTACTAAAGATGAAAAAAAAGATAATTATGTCAATGCTTATTCCTTTATAAATATAAATACAAAGGATTTACAGAATCTTGTAAAGGACAGCGGTTATTATGCTCTTGAAAAAAACGGTGAATTTCAGGAAAAATATCATTTTACAGTAGGTGAAAAAAAACATATATATGACGGAGGGCTTGAGCTTAATCTTGGTAAAAAGGATAAGCATGGACATATGCTTTCAAAGGTATATGTGGAATTTCAAAAAGTAATTCATACTAAAGACTTGGAAATAGTACAGGGCAGTGAGTGGAATAAATTTGATAATCTTGTATTTGCAAAGCTTCAAAACGGTGATGAAATCATAGAGCTTGACAGAAACAGAATAAAAGTTGAAGGAAATGTGGATGCAAAGACCAAGGGAGAATATAGTGTAAAATATTCCTATGAAATATTGCCCAATACATGGATAAGCGATACCTGTAAGGTAAAAGTGGTTGAGAAAAAAGAAAGTACTGAAAACCGGAGCGAGAGCGGCGGTGACAGCAAGGTAAAAATAGAAAGGTAAAATCTTGTCTTGCAATTGTAGCTGTTTAGTGATATCATAAACACAGTTTTTTATGTAATGGAGTGTAGATATGTTAAATACTTTAATTTCAATAATATTTGTTATTGTATGTGTTTTCCTGACGGCTGTAGTGTTGTTTCAGGAGGGAAATGAGCAGGGACTCGGTTCAATAGGCGGTATTGCCGATACATATTGGGGTAAGAACAGAGGGCGTTCGGTAGAAGGCTTACTTGAGAAACTTACAAAGGTTGCCGCAGTACTGTTCCTTGTTTTAGCATTAGTTTTAAATATTGTTAAATAATAAAAAGCACTCAAAAGAGTGCTTTTTATTATAAGTACATTTATTTACGGTTTATAAAAGGAATATATGGATAAGAATTTAGAAAAAAGAAAAAGAGTGGTAATGGACTTTGTGGAAAGTCCGATGTATGTGCCTATGAAGGCAAAGGAGCTGGCTGTTTTTTTTGATATTGAAAAAGAAAGAAGACCTGAACTGGATGAGGTTTTAAAGGAACTGGTACTTGAAGGACGCCTTGAAATAAGCAAAAGAGGAAAATATAATAAACCTGTGAATAAATTTTTATCGGGAGAATTTATGGCAAATCCTAAGGGATTCGGTTTTGTAAGAGTTGAGGGCAGAGATTCCGATATATTTATTCCTGCAGGTTGTACTGCCAATGCAATGAACGGTGATTTGGTAAAGGTGGTAATAGATATTGAAAGCAAGGAAAGAAGAGCCGAAGGACATATTATAGGTATTGAAAAACATGCCAATGCAGAAGTTGTAGGCTATTATAAAAAGAATAATAATTTCGGTTTTGTATTGCCTGATGATACAAAGATTTTAAGGGATATATATATTCCAACAGCAAGAGATAAGGGTGCAAAGACCGGAGATAAGGTTGTGGTGGAAATCACCGACTTTGGAGGGGATAAGAAAAAGCCTGAGGGTAAGGTCATTGAAATCCTCGGTAAAAATACGGATGTAGGAGTGGATATACTTTCTATAATAAGATCTTTCGGACTTCCTGAAAAATTTAATGATGATGTGGAGAATGAGTTAAAAAAGATTCCGGATGTTGTACTTGAAAAAGATTTAAAGGGCAGACAGGATTTTAGAGATTTGATAACTGTAACTATAGACGGTGAGGATGCCAAGGACTTGGACGATGCCATAACTCTTGAAAAAAACGGTGATATCTGGCATTTGGGTGTGCATATAGCAGATGTTACTCATTATGTAAGAGAAAATACCGCAATTGATAAAGAAGCTTTAAACAGAGCTACAAGTGTGTACTTGGTGGACAGAGTGATACCGATGCTGCCAAGAAAATTAAGCAATGGTATATGCTCATTAAATCAAGGTGAGGACAGACTGACATTATCCTGTATTATGGAGATAGACAAAAAGGGCAATATAATAGGTCATAATATCTGTGAGAGTGTTATAAATGTCAATGAGAGAATGACCTATACGGCGGTAAATGAAATTATTACAGAGTCAAATGAGGATACGCAGGAAAGATATAATGATTATATTGAGCTTTTCAATAATTTTAAGACTGTATCGGATTTACTTAGAGGTGCAAGGACAAAGAGAGGCTCTATAGATTTTGATTTACCGGAAAGCAAGGTAATGCTTGATAATAACGGAAAGGCGGTAGATATAAAGCCCTATGAGAGAAATGCCGCTACAAAGCTTATAGAGGATTTTATGCTGGCAGCCAATGAAACCGTTGCGGAGGATTTTTTCTGGCAGGATATTCCCTTTCTTTACAGAGTGCATGAAAATCCGGATCCTGAGAAAATAAAGAGCCTTGCAATATTTATAAATAATTTCGGATTTACTCTGAGAAGAAAAAATGATGAACTCTCCCCAAAGGAGTTGCAAAAACTGCTTGGGAACATAGAGGGAAGCGATGCGGAGGCTATTATATCAAGGATTGCCCTTAGAAGTATGAAGCAGGCAAGATATGATACCTCATGTATAGGACATTTCGGACTGGCGGCAAAGTTTTATACTCATTTTACATCACCTATCAGAAGATATCCGGATCTGCAAATACATAGAATAATAAAAGAAAATATAAAAAACGGACTTTATGAAAGGCGTATAGAACATTACAGGGCTATATTGGATCATGTTGCAGTTCAATCATCACAGAGAGAAAGAAGAGCTGAAGAAGCCGAAAGAGAGACTGTAAAATATAAAAAATGTGAATATATGCTGGGACATCTCGGTGAGGAATTCGACGGTATTATAAGCGGTGTAACAGGTTTCGGTATATTTGTGGAACTTGAAAATACCGTAGAGGGCTTTATTCGAATCGCCGATTTGGAAGGTGATTACTTCGTGTACAATGAAGCAGGATATGAGCTTGTTGGCGAAGTGACAAAGAAGAAATTTGTTTTAGGTCAAAAGGTAAGAGTAAAGGTATATGATATAGACAGACTTGCAAAAAGAATTGACTTTAAACTTGTAAAGGAGAGAGATGGCAGAGGGGATTAAGATTATAGCAAATAATAAAAAAGCATATTTTGATTATTTTATTCTGGAGAACTACGAAACAGGTATAGAACTTTCCGGAACGGAAGTAAAATCAGTAAGAATGGGACATGTATCTATCAAGGAATCCTGGATAAGAATCGAAAAGGGCGAACTCTTTATCATGGGAATGCATATCAATCCTTATGAAAAAGGAAATATCTTTAATAAAGATCCTTTAAGAGTCAGAAAGCTTTTGATGCATAAAAAAGAGATTTTAAAGCTGGATGGTAAATTAAATGAAAAAGGACTTACAATAGTTCCTTTAAAGGTTTATTTAAAGGGCAGCCTTGTAAAGGTGGAAATAGGGCTGGCAAAGGGAAAGAAAAACTATGACAAGAGAGAAACCTTGGCTAAGAAAACCCAGCAAAGAGAGATAGAAAAGGCGATGAAGAGGAGTATGAGGTAGAAAAACAAAATATCAATAATAATAGATGAATGTAAATGAGATGAAAAACATATGTTCGAATTTTCTCTTGACAAACATATGTTCTTATTGTAGACTTACTACATAGAACAAATGTTTGGAGGAGAATATGAGAAAAGTATTTTTAACTTTCATTTTTACATTGTTTTTAATAAGTTTTTTAATAGGTAAAGTTGATACTACCAGAGCGAGTCTGGATAGAGAAAATATAAGATATACTTCTGTAAAGGTAGAATATGGAGACAGCTTGGAGAGTATATCAAAAAAATATAATAATATAGGTATTTCAAATGACGAATATATAGAGCAGGTTTTAGAGATGAACGGAATGGACAGCAAAAGAATACATCCGGGGTGCTTTATATTGGTCAGCTATAGAGTTGACAGATAGTTTTGGAATATATGGTTTAGGGAGAAATACTATTGTTTCTCCCTAAGTTTTACTACATTTCTTGCACTTCTTCGTCTGTCATCTTCTATAGCGGCATAATGCTTTTTGGTAGTATTGACATCGCTATGTCCGAGTACATCGGCTACAAGATATATATCACCGGTTTCTTTATATAAATTGGTTCCATAGGTGGATCTGAGTTTATGAGGAGTGATCTTTTTTAGCGGGCTAATTATTTTTGCATATTTTTTTACAAGTTTTTCCACACTTCGAACAGAGAGCCTTTTATTTTGCATAGATAAAAATAATGCACCCTCATGTCCGCTCTCTTCAAGAATAAGCACCCTTTCATCAAAATAATTTTGCAATGCCTCTTTTACCTCATCTGAAAAATAGATAGTGACCTCTTTTCCGCCCTTTCTATGTATTAAAATTCCATTGTGTTTAAAGTCCACATCTGAAATATTAAGCCCGACACATTCGGAAACTCTGATACCGGTACCAAGAAGTAAGGATAATAAGGCGACATCCCTTATTTTGGTTTTATTATGATATGCTTTTTGTCTTTCACTTAAGCCCTCGCCGTTTTCGGCTTCATCAATCATCATTGCCACTTCATCAATATCAAGTCTTATTATTTCCTTTGAATGAAGCTTTGGAAGCTGCACTCTTTCCATTATATTCTCACTTAATTTTTCAACCCTGTAAAAATACTTAAATACACTTTTTAAAGTGGATATTTTTCTTTTTACGGCATTTTCCTTATTTGATATTTTTTTGCCGTCAGTATCACGATATTTTAAATATTCCATATATTCCTCAATATCTGTTACACTTAAGCTCTCAAGTGAGGAGAGAGGGATATCCGATATTTTGCTGCAGCTCCTTTTTATATCAGGATTTTCATTTAATAAAAATTGCAAAAAAATTTTTATATCATAGGCATAGGCTATCTGTGTTCTTGACTGTGTACGAGGCTCGATACCACGAAAAAAATCCTTGAAAAAAGGAGGGAGTTCGTGGAGCATTGATCTGAGCTTTTGTATATTTTCTATATCGACCTGTTCGCTATATTTATAATCAGCCATATATTCTCCTTGATATATCTAAAATAATAAAGTATTTATTTCGGTTTATGTTTTTGTATCTGATTCTTTATCTCAATAATTTAATATTTAACAGTATAACAAAAATATATAATTTTATATAGAGTTATATTGAGATTTATGTTATTATACTATCGTCGCATAGAGTTATAATTTTATCATATAGGTTAAGCGATATATGAGACCAAAAGGAGGTTTTACCAATGAACTATTTAGAAATTGAGAAGGTAATCGGAAGAGAAATACTTGATTCAAGAGGAAATCCTACAGTAGAGGCTGAGGTTTATCTTGCAGACGGAACAATTGGAAGAGGATCAGCTCCATCAGGTGCATCTACAGGTGAGTTTGAGGCGCTTGAGCTTAGAGACGGTGATAAGTCACGCTATCTTGGAAAGGGTGTTTCAAAGGCGGTTGAGAATATAAATACAACTATCAATGATGTACTTGAGGGTATGGATGCATCAGACATCTATGCTGTAGATAAGGCAATGATCGAGGCTGACGGAACAAAGGATAAGTCAAAGCTCGGTGCAAATGCAATCCTTGCAGTATCAATAGCTTGTGCAAGAGCGGCAGCTATTTCACTTGATATCCCATTATATAAATTCCTTGGCGGTGTAAATGCAAACAGACTTCCTGTACCTATGATGAACATCTTAAACGGTGGTGCACATGCATCAAACAATGTGGATGTACAGGAGTTCATGGTTATGCCTGTAGGTGCTCCAAACTTTAAGGAAGCTCTCAGATGGTGTGCGGAAGTATTCCATAACCTGGCGGCACTTTTAAAGGCGGAAGGACTTGCTACAAGTGTAGGTGATGAGGGAGGTTTTGCTCCAAACCTTACAGGTGGTGATGAGGAGGCTATCGAGTTTATACTTAAGGCTGTTGAGAAGGCAGGATATAAGCCGGGAGTTGATTTTATGATCGCTATGGATGCAGCTGCAAGTGAGTGGAAGACAGGTACTATCGGAAAGTATAAGCTTCCAAAGGCGGGAACGGAGTTCACATCTGCAGAACTTGTTGAGCACTGGAAGAAGCTTGTTGAGAAGTATCCGATCATCTCTATCGAGGACGGTCTTGATGAGGAAGATTGGGAAGGATGGAAGTTACTTACAAAGGAACTTGGCGGAAAGGTTCAGCTTGTAGGTGATGACTTATTTGTTACAAATACAGAGAGACTTAAGAAGGGTATCGACAGTGATTGTGCAAACTCAATCCTTATAAAGCTCAATCAGATCGGTTCGGTTTCTGAAACACTTGAGGCTATCAAGATGGCTCATAAGGCAGGATATACATCAATTTCTTCACACAGATCAGGTGAGACGGAGGATACAACTATAGCTGACCTTGCTGTAGCTCTTAATACATGTCAGATCAAGACAGGTGCACCTTCAAGATCTGAGAGAGTTGCCAAGTATAATCAGTTACTCAGAATCGAAGAGGAGCTTGGAGAGAGTGCTTGCTATCCGGGTATGGCAGCATTTAATGTAAAAAGATAATCAGAGATAAATAAATTAAACCGGTTTTAGGTATTCCTGAAGCCGGTTTTTAGTATTTTTTGGAATATATATTTATTAATAAATAGGTAAAAAATATTTAGGGGATTTAAGGCTCAAAACTATACAGATATATGCAAATGGTATTGTTAAAGTGTTAAAATACATATTTAAGAACTAAAAAATACAGAAATAATGAGAAAATATATTAAATATGACAATGAAAAACAAAAGACAACTCTTGTTAATTATATATAAATAATAAAAATACTTTCTTAATTAAACTGTTGAATTATTTGACAAAACTTGAAAATAATAATATTATATGGATAACATATGAAATTATTGTGACTATTTATAGAGAGTGTGGAGTGAAATGTTTGTAGATAGGATTTATATAATTTGTTATATCAGGCATCCCTGTGTGCCGATATAATCAAATTAAAGAAGAATTTATAATTAATTCAGGGCAGATTGTAAGGGCAGATTTCGGAATGAACTTAAAACAGTTGGTATGAAAAGTACTATAAAATAAAAACGGGCTCTTACAATAATTTAATTTGATATGGATTTTTTGAGGCGGATAAGAAACTTGCAAAGATATATCGGGCAAATATTTTTGTGGGTTGTTTTGTTTGCTTTAAAGAATTTATATATATGTACTGACCGGGTATAATGAGAATACCGATTTGATGTAATATATTAAATCGAAAGATTAGGGTATTCATATAAGATATGGTATAGGATTTTATATTCGGCAGATAACAATCAAGGAGGTATTTTGATGAGAAAAAGGAGCATAGTAGGTCAGGCAGGCTTACTTGCAGCTTCCGCTCTTTTCATCTGGGCAAGCCCTTCTACTGCGAATGCGGAAGGATGGGATAACTCAAGCGGGGAGTGGAAATACCTTGATAGTGCTAACAACGCAGTGTCTGAGGCTTGGCGTAAGTCGGGAGATGCATGGTACTATCTTGGCGATGACGGTAATATGGTAAAAGATTCAATACTTACCATAGGAGATAATACATATTACCTGAATGCCGATGGTGCTATGGCAGCAAACAGCTGGATACTCACAAAGGACGAAGATGACAACGAAGGTTGGTTCTACTTCGGTTCTGACGGAAAGGCATACAAGGGTAAAGAAGGAAGAGTATACGCTCGTGAGATCGAAGGAAAGAAATATCTTTTCGATGAGAGCGGAGTAATGCGTAAGGGATTCTTTGATGCAGAAGGCAATGCGGTAGAAGATGAAAGTCCTTTTAAGTCTGCAGTATACTATTTCGGGGATGACGGTGCAATGTTTGCGGATCAGTGGATGTCCTACTCACAGGTAGGAGAAAACCCGGGATATTCAGAGCTTGCACAAAGAAACTAC
>GL890602.1 GCA_000209465.1 Lachnospiraceae oral taxon 107 str. F0167
ACAGGCAGTTGTTGATAAGATGAACAGAAAGTCATCTACAGCAGAGCTTATAGCTGCACTTGATGCATTAAATCAGGCAGTAAAAGATGCGGGCGGAAAAACATATGAACCTGACAACAACAAGGGCGGCGGCGGAAGCCGTGGCGGTCGTGGAGGCTCAGGTGGCGGAAGCTCAAGCGGCTCAGGTAAGAGAGTCAATTACGATACCAAGATCCTTACAGTAGGTCAGGACGGTAATTGGGAGCTTATAAATCCTGATGAAGCTGCAGGAAACCTTAATAAGAGTAAATGGAAATTTAACTTAAAGACCGGCGGTAATGCTAAGGGATGGGCTTATTTAAGCTATACATTCGAAGGCAAGACAAAGTCTGAGTGGTATCACTTCGGTGAAGACGGTGTAATGAATTCAGGATGGTTTGTAGAGAATGGCAGATGGTATTATCTGTCAATGGATCACAACGGATTCTACGGAGAAATGATCAGAGGATGGCATTTTGACGGAGCCGACAGTAAGTGGTATTATCTTAACCCAAGCAACGGTTCAATGCATACAGGCTGGTTAAAGGATGGAAATGAGTTCTACTATTTGAATCCTACAGCACAGCAGCAGACTTGGTTCTATGATAATGAAACAGGCAGATGGAATTTCGGTCATGTTAATTCAAGACCATATGGTTCAATGTATCAGAACGAAACAACACCTGACGGTTATACTGTAAATGAAAACGGAGCTTGGAGATAATCTATAAATTTAGATAATCTTTGGTTTCAAGACAATGGGGGTGCTTAGGCACCCCTTTATTGACAGTAAAAAGGGAGTATAAAAATGATGATTCATTTTTATACTCCCTTATTTTATATATTATATTTACTTTGTTCCGAATATTCTGTCTCCGGCATCTCCAAGTCCCGGGCAGATATAGGCATCTGAGTTTAGTTGTCTGTCCAAATGTCCTACATATATCTGTACATCAGGATGTGCTTCTTCCAAAGCTTTCAGACCTTCAGGAGCGGCTATGATGCACATAAATTTGATCTTTTTACCGCCATGCTTTTTTATCTGAGAAATAGCATCAATGGCGGAACCTCCTGTTGCAAGCATAGGATCTGTAACTACTATGATTCTCTCCTCGATAGGATTTGGTAATTTACAATAATATTCTACAGGTGTATGTGTTTCTTCATCCCTATAAAGTCCGATATGGCCTACCTTTGATGCCGGTACAAGGTTTAAAATACCGTCCACCATGCCAAGTCCTGCTCTAAGTATAGGTACTATTGCCATTTTTCTACCGGAAATCACCTCTGTCATACAGGTTTCAAGAGGGGTTTCAACCTCAACTTTTTCTGTAGGAAGATCGTTTAATGCTTCATAACCCATCAACATAGCAATTTCTCCGACAAGAGACCTGAATTCATTGGTTCCTGTATTTTTATCACGAAGAATTGATATCTTATGCTGAACCAATGGATGATTATTAATATAAACTTTTGACATTTTACACCTCAATCTAAAATTCCTAAAACTAAAAATTACTATTTTTTATTATAGTTCAAAAAAATGTATAAGTACATAGAAAAAACATTATTTAGTGCTTGGAGAATATTTTACAAGTACATAGTCCCCAAGTTCATGTGACATAGGAATGGCTATAAAAATATCACCACCTGATTCATAGGAAAATACTTTGGGGAAGCCCTCATTAATATCATTTTCCTTTATAAGAGGGAAGTCCGCATCATCCAATAAAGCTTTTAATATATCTACATTTAGAGTTTTTTTATATTCTTCAAAACCCGCCGCCTGAGCATTGGTAGCATTTTCAAGTACCACATCATCAGAGAGTATATAATTTGCTATGGTAAGCGGGTCTGCATAATCCGAGAGCCCGATACTTTTGCCTGTTTCAAGATTTATATTATTTGTAAAGAATACCTTTTTACTTTGACCGCCATCCTTTACCGTACCGGTATAAACTATACTGATTCTGTTTCTGCTCTGATTTTTAATGGTGTATTTTATATCAACATTTGAATCGGGATTTGAAGCAAACGAGTTCAGGGAAAGTTTGGCATTATCTTCAATCAATGTATTTATATTGCTTTTAGAATCTATGCCGGCAAGCCTCGGATATGATATTTTAGACTTATCCTTTGAAAAACTTTGTGAACTGTCTGTAATACCGGCTTTGGAAGCGGGCTTGGACTCAGAAGCTGCGGTCTTTGAAGACTCCGCTTCGGATAGTTTTTCTTTATCGGCTGATATGGTGGTGGCTGACATAGTGCCGTTTGCCTGTGTTGTCATAATACTTTTTAAATCGGAAGTTTCTTTTTTCTTGCAACCTGTAAAAATTAAAGGTAATATAATGATTACCGAACATAAAAATAATCTTCTCATTTTGCCTCCATATAAATTGATTTATTTCTTTACATTATACATTAAAAGTGAAAAAAGAAATATTAAATATAGCTTATAATTTATACATATACAGGCATTCGATTAAGTTATTTTAAAGGAATGATTTTATATAATTTATTTAAAATATTTGTTAAATATGTTAGAATAATGCTGAAATGTATCCGGTGATAATGCCATAGGAGTTGTGGTGGATTCCATATATCACAGATATATATTGAAAAAATAATAGGAGAGGGATATGGCATTTATCAGTGTTTTTGATGTACTCGGACCTAATATGATAGGACCTTCAAGTTCACATACGGCAGGTGCATGTGTAATAGCATTTTTAGCAAGAAAAATGCTTGGAAACAGTCCGAAGAAAGTAGAATTTATTTTATATGGCTCTTTTGCAAATACCTATAAAGGTCATGGAACCGACAGGGCGTTGCTTGGCGGACTTATGGGCTTTGGTACGGATGATGTAAGAATTCGTGATTCCTTTAATATTGCTGATGAAAGGGGGATTGAATATAAATTTACACCTGACAGTGAGCTTACAGATATACATCCGAATACTGTGGATGTATGTATGGAGGATGAGAGCGGAAATAGAGTAGTTGTAAGAGGAGAGTCTCTTGGAGGCGGAAAAGTACGCATAGTAAAGATAGACAGGGTGGATATTGATTTTTCCGGAGAGTACAGTGCTATAATTTTGGTGCATAGAGACAGACCGGGTGTTATTGCGTATATTACAAAGATTTTGAGTGAGCATAATATAAATATTGCATTTATGAAATTATACAGGGAGTCAAAGGGTAATAAGGCATATACCATTATAGAGTCGGATGAAATGATTACTCCGGATATAAAGTCAGGGCTGTATAAAAATGAGCATATATCACAGGTAATGATCGTTCAATAGGAGAATTTATGGATTTTAATAATGCAAAAGGACTTTTAGAACTTTGTGATAATAATAATTTATCTATTTCAGAAGTGATGAAGATAAGGGAATTTGAAGAGGGAATAAGTTCAAAAGAAGAAATAAAAAATAAAATGAAAAGAGTCCTTGAAATTATGAGAGACTCTGCAACAATGCCTGTAAATACTCCTATAAAATCAATGGGAGGACTTATAGGCGGTGAAGCGGGAAAATTAAATAAGTACAGGGAAAAAAGTATAGGAGGTGTTCTTTTAAATAAAGCGATAATGTATGCTATGGCAGTGCTTGAGTGCAATGCATCTATGGGACTTATAGTGGCGGCACCTACAGCAGGCTCATCAGGAGTAGTGCCGGGACTTATTTTGGCAATACAGGATGAATATTCATTTTCCGATGAAAAAGTGATGGATGCTTTATTTACAGCAGGAGCCATAGGCTATCTCGCAATGAGAAATGCCACCGTTGCAGGAGCGGTAGGCGGTTGTCAGGCGGAGATGGGTGTAGCGGCATCTATGGCTGCTGCAGGAGCTGTGGAACTTATGGGAGGCAGCCCGAGACAATGTCTGGATGCAGCATCCACAGTGCTTATGAATATGCTTGGATTGGTATGCGATCCTGTGGGAGGGCTTGTAGAATATCCCTGTCAAAACAGAAATGCATCGGGAGTGGCAAATGCTTTGGTGGCGGCTGAACTTTCACTTTCAGGTATCAAGCAGCTTATACCATTTGATGAGATGCTTGATACAATGTATAAAATAGGCAAAAGAATGCCGGTTGAACTTAGAGAGACTGCACTTGGAGGTTGTGCAGTCACTCCAAGTGCATGTGATGCCTGTAAAAAATGTATGTAAAATAATTTTAAAATTAAATTTTTAAAATTTAATTATATTTATAGAATCCTTCGCCTGCGTTTATACCTGTCTTACCCTCGGAAATATATTTTTCAAGTATTGCTTTTATCTTTCCCTGTACAGTGGAAGAGTCATTTGAGCGAGGGTCATTGGATACAACATTTAATGCGGTATTTAGGCCTATTATATCAAGAATTTGGAATGGACCATATGGCGAGCCTGTGCCCATCCTCCATGTAAGATCAATGGTGGCAGGGTCAGCAACTTCATTTGCAAGCAGCATTTGACCTGCATTTAAAAATGGTATAAGCATGGAGTTTAATATATATCCGGGCTGTTCCTTGCTAAGGCGAAGAGGAATCATCCTGATATCGGCTGCAAATTCTGCCACCTTTTCGTAAGCGTCTTTTGATGTGGCATCATGCCCCATGATTTCTGCCGTATTGCTGATCCAGATATTATTTGCAAAGTGGATTGCAAGATATTTTTCCGGTCTGCTTAAATAAGAACGGAACATACTTGGAATCATACTTGAGGAATTTGTGGCAACTATTGTTTTTTCCTCAAGGTATGGATCAAGGGTTTTATAAAATGAAATTTTAGCCTCAGGGTTTTCAGCCATACTTTCAATTATAAGGTCTGCATTCTTGCAAGCCTCTTCAAAGCTTGTAGTAAGGACTATTTCTTTATAAGCTCTTTCAGTAGCTTCCAATAGATTGTCTATGTAAGCTTCATTAACTGATTCCGAACCGGAAAACATCCCTCTTGGAAGAGTATTACCTGTTCCGATATTTTTCTTAGCCTCATTTAAAGTGTGCTTGTATATATTGTATAATCTATCTAATTTTGGCCTTGTTCTTCCTATAGAATCTTCAGTTCTTAGCCATATCTTTACATTAAAACCGCAAAATGCAGTTTGAAATGCTATCTGCGAGCCCAGTACTCCTCCACCTGCAACAGTTATATTCTTCATATTACCTCCTTAATATCCTATAAAGGACAAAGATTATTACAAATTCACAATATTTAATTGTACAAAATACATTATAGCATGTTTAGAAAGATTTGAAAATATATTTCACCATATAGTTAAAGTTTTTACCCATAAATCTTTAACTCCGTTAAAATATAGTATATAATATATTGATGAAATGTAAGAGGTTTAAGGAGGTTTCAGATGAGTAAGCAACCTACAAAACGAAACAGTACCAATATTACAGGGCTTTTGCTGATGGTTTTGGCTGCTGTTATTACTATTGTAATAGCTTTTCCTGTAACAGATGCTGTAAGAAAGAGCATAAAAGACAATATAAGATATATTGCAGGTACATATTCCGCCATGGAGAAGGGGTTTGGCGGCAAGGTAAAAGCTATAGTAAAGGTGGGAGAAAACGGGCTGGAAAGTATTTCTTTTGAAGGGGGGAAAGAAACTCCCGATATAGGCGGTGCTGCTATAGCGACCATCAATGAGCAGATGAAAAACGGGCTGAGTACCGAGTTTGAAGCTATAAGCGGTGCAACTGTAACATCCTATGGTATGAAAAGAGCTTTAAGAAAAGCTTTATTAAAGGCTCAGGGCAAAAAGGTAAAGGAAAATATAGTTGTAAAGTCAGCGGATATTGTGGTAATAGGTGCAGGCGGTGCAGGAATGAGTGCCGCAATTGAGGCTGCACAAAAGGGTGCCACCAATGTAGTGATTTTAGAAAAGATGCCTTTTACAGGAGGTAATACTGTAAGAGCCACAGGCGGACTTAATGCTTCACAGACATATTATCAACAAAGAGACGGAATAGAGGACAGCAATGATCTTTTCTATGAGGATACAATGAAGGGGGGAAAAGAATTAAACGATCCCGCTCTTGTAAGAACTCTGGTTGAAAATTCCGCAGCGGCAGTGGACTGGGTAAATGAGATAGGCGGTGACCTTTCAGTTGTAGCTCAGTTTGGAGGTGCAAGTGTAAAGAGAATACATAGACCAAGTGATACCTCGGCAGTAGGCCCGATGCTTGTAAAAACCTTAAATGCGAAGCTCCTTGAACTTGGAATTCCGGTTTTGCTTGAAACAAAGGCGACAAAGATTTTAGCTGATAATGACGGCAAGATAACCGGAGTGGAGGCTGAAGATGAAAATGGAGACTTTATTATAAATACCAAGGCTGTAATTCTTGCTACAGGAGGATTTGGTGCAAATCCTGATATGGTGGTAAAGTATGCGCCTCAGCTTGCAGGCTTTATTACAACCAATCATGCAGGGGCTACAGGTGACGGTATAGAAATGGCTTTGGAACTGGGAGCGGGACTTACAGATATTGAGCAGATACAGACTCATCCTACAGTAAACCCGGATACCGCAACTATGTATACCGAGGGTGTGCGTGGTAATGGTGCAATACTGGTAAATAATGACGGAAACCGTTTTGTAAATGAATTGGAGACCAGAGATGTTGTTTCAGCAGCTATACTTGCACAGCCCGGTGAAGAGAGCTGGCTGGTATTTGATACGGCGGTAAGAGAGTCTTTGAGTGCTATAGAAAAATATATAAATGAGGGTATTATAGTAGAGGCAAATACTGTTGAAGAACTGGCACAAAAGACAGGTATAAATGAAGCAAATCTTGTGGCTACTATGAGCAGATATGCACAAATGCAGCAGGCAGGGGCTGACAGTGATTTTGGAAGGCAGAGCATGGAATTACCTCTCACACAACCGCCTTATTTTGCAGGTCGTGTAAAGCCTGCTATTCACCATACAATGGGTGGAGTAAAGATAAATAAAGATACTCAGGTATTAAAGGATGACGGCAGTGTTATTCCCGGACTTTTTGCAGCCGGTGAAGTAGTCGGCGGTGTACATGGCGCAAACAGGCTGGGTGGAAATGCAGTAGCGGATATTGTGGTATTTGGCCGCATTGCAGGTAATAATGCAAACGGATATGTACTTGAAAACGGTGGAAATACCGAGAGGACTATTACTGCAAATGATGATGCAAACTTTGAACCTCAGGATATAAAGACAGATCTTAAGGACGGTTCATATAAAGGCAGTGCCAAAGGTTTTGGAGGTGATGTTGAGATTACATTTACCGTCACAGGAGGCATTGTAAATGATTTATCAATAACCGGAGATAAGGAAACGGCTGAGATAGGTGGAAAGGCAATGGAAAAGATTAAGAGGGGTATGCAGTCAAGCGGAGAGTTTAAAGTTGACAGTGTATCAGGAGCTTCCATCACTTCAAAGGCTGTGAGTGATGCGTTAAGTAATGCAGCCATACAGTAGTATTTAATATAAAATGCCGATATCATAAGATGTCGGCTTTTGATTATATAAAAATATAATCCCTGTTTATCAGAGCTCATATCAAAATCGCATAGAAAAACTTATAAAAAATGATGGATAAATTTAGTACTTTATGCTAATATTTAAATACTAAAATTAATACCTAAAGAATAAACGATATAGGGGGACAAAATTGCTAATAACCAGAGAAATGGATTATGCCGTAAGAATCATCAGAGCCTTAAAGGAGGGGACAAAGGTCTCGGCAACGGAAGTGGCTAAAAAAGAACATCTACCACAGGCTATAACATATAAGGTTTTAAACAGCCTCTTAAAATCTAAGCTTATAGGAAGCATGAGAGGTGTTAACGGGGGCTATTATTTAAAATGTGATCTTTCAAATACTACATTATATGATATTTGTACTGCTCTGGGTGAGGATATGAGCATCACCGAATGTATAAGAGATGGATATGATTGTATAAATAACAGATGTGGTGAATGTATTTTAAATAAAGAATTCGGCAGGATACAGAGTTCATTAAATATAGAATTGCAGAAAACAACTTTGGATAAACTTTTATAAGTTTATCCTTTTTTATATGTATTTAAGGAATCCAATTGTTAAAAACAAATAAAATGCTATAATTAAGAAGGATTATGTGGTCAAATGTCTTTTGACCACTTTTAATAAGGAGTAAAAATGATAAATAGAATATATTTGGCAGGTGGCTGCTTTTGGGGAGTTGAAGGTTATTTTAAAAGAATAGAAGGTGTGGTGGATACGGAATGCGGTTATGCAAACGGCAATACAAAAAATCCAAGCTATGAGGATGTATGTCGCAAAAATACAGGACATGCAGAGGCTGTAAGAATTGATTTTGATGATAATATAATCAGTCTTGAGGATTTACTTATATATTATTTTAGAATAATTGATCCGATTTCTGTTAACAAACAGGGAAATGATGTAGGTACACAGTATAGAACAGGTATTTATTATACAGATGAGGGGCAGCTGCCCATAATAAATGATGCTTTAAAAAGGGAACAGGAAAAGTATATTGATAAGATTGAAGTAGAGGTTTTAGAAATAGAAAACTTTTATGATGCTGAAGAATATCATCAGAACTATCTTGATAAAAATCCGAACGGATACTGTCATATAAACTTGGAATGGGCAAATGAGCCTATAGTAAGGTCTGAAAATTATAAAAAGGAAAATGATGAAAGCCTGAAAAACAGACTAACAGATTTGCAATATGATGTTACAATGAATGCCGCTACCGAGGCACCTTTTAGAAATGAATATTGGGACAGTTTTGAAAGAGGTATCTATGTGGATATAACCTCAGGCGAACCGCTTTTCTTTTCTACGGATAAGTTTGAGTCGGGCTGCGGCTGGCCAAGCTTTTCAAAGCCTATACAAAAGGATTTGGTAAAGTATAAGGAAGATTTAAGTCTTGGCAGAAGAAGAATAGAGGTAAGAAGCAATAGTGCGGATGCCCATTTGGGACATGTGTTTAATGACGGTCCGGCTGAGCTTGGAGGACTCAGATATTGTATAAACTCAGCGGCACTTAAGTTTATTCCTCTTGAAAAGATGGAAGAAGAGGGATATGGATATTTAATTAAATATCTGCCATAATTTTTTGTGATAAAAAGGTTCAGCAAATAAATGAGTTTTTGTAGACTGCGTAAAATCCTGTGAAGTTTTAAGAAAGAGTTGTTATTAGGATTGTGAAAAAACTCTAAAGGCGATAACTGAACTGTAACAGAATATTAGTTATTTATAGGGATTTATCTTAAATTATCCTTGTAAAAAAACTTTTAAAATGTTAGTCTTAACAAAGAAAAACAAAGGGGATAAATATGTCTGACAATTTTAAATACGGCGAAGAAACCAAACTTGAAAATGTTAAGGAAAAAAGAGCGAACTTTTCAGGAGGTTTGGGATATATACTCGCAGTCGCAGGTTCTGCGGTAGGTCTTGGTAATATTTGGAGATTTCCATATCTGGCTGCAAAATACGGCGGAGGAATGTTTTTACTTACATATCTGCTTTTAACACTTACATTCGGCTATGCTATGATAATGTCTGAAACCACTATAGGAAGAATGACAAAGAGAAGTGCCATAGGAGCATTTAATCATTTCGGAAACAGTAAATTACTTAAAATAGGCGGTTTTATAAATGCAATAGTACCTGTACTTATTGTGCCTTATTACAGTGTAATAGGAGGCTGGGTGGTAAAGTACCTTGTGGAATATATAAAGGGGAATGTATCCGGACTTGCAAGTGACGGGTATTTTGGAAGCTTTATAGGTGATACAAAGATAGTCTTTTTCTGGTTTTTAATATTTGCAATTGCCACCTTTGTTGTAATACTTGGAGGTGTGGAGCAGGGGATTGAAAGAGTTTCAAAAATAATGATGCCGCTACTTATTATTCTTGCAGTTATAGTGGCAATCTATTCAGTTACAAGACCGGGGGCTATGGCAGGAGTAAAGTATTTATTTATTCCGAATTTTAATAATTTTTCTTTGATGACCGTAGTTGCGGCTTTGGGACAGATGTTTTATTCATTATCCATTGCTATGGGAATACTCTACACCTATGGTTCCTACCTTACAAGAGATGTGGATGTGGAGATATCCACATCAAGAGTAGAGCTTGTAGATACGGGAGTTGCAATACTTGCAGGGCTTATGGTTATTCCGGCGGTGTTTGCTTTTTCAGGAGGTGATCCCGATAAATTAAAAGCGGGACCTTCACTTATGTTTATTACATTGCCGAAAGTTTTTGAGAGCATGGGTGCGGGGAGAGTTGCAGGTATAGGATTCTTTTTACTGGTTCTTTTAGCGGCTCTTACAAGTGCGATATCACTTGTTGAGACCAGTATATCAACTTTTTGTGATGAATTAAACTTAAGCAGAAATAAATCCATTATATTAATGGCATTTATAATGGTGTTTGTAGGCGGTTCATCTGCGGCAGGATATGGAATCCTGGATTTTGTTTTGATATTTAAGATGCCTATACTTGATTTTTTGGATTTCCTTACAAATTCCATAATGATGCCCATAGCTGCTTTGGCTACCTGCTACCTGGTGGTAAAAATTATTACATTAAAGAAAATTGATGATGAAATTTCATATTCATCTGTTTTTAAAAGAAAAAAGCTTTATAATATAGTTATGAGGGTATTTGCACCCATATTTTTAGTTATTATTTTGGTTAGTGCAATATTAAACACATTAGGATTTATAAGCCTGTAAAAGACTTTTAAATTAGATAGACTCAAATTATACAAAGGATGGATTTTTAAATGAAAAAATTTGATGTAGTTGCATTGGGAGAGTTATTAATAGATTTTACACCGGCAGGACTTTCAGCGACAGGAATGAGACTGTTTGAACAAAATCCGGGAGGAGCACCGGCAAATATGCTGACTGCGGTGTCAAGAGCAGGTTTAAAAACAGCATTTATAGGTAAGATAGGTGCGGATATGCATGGTGATTTTTTAAGAAGTGTACTGGAAAGTGTACCGATTGATACAGGCAGTTTGATAACAGACCCTTCAGTCTTTACCACTTTAGCATTTGTAAGCTTATCTATAACCGGAGAGAGAGGTTTTTCATTTGCAAGAAAACCGGGAGCGGATACAAAACTTTGTATAGAAGAGATAAATAAAGACATATTGGCGGATACAAAAATCTTCCACGTGGGTTCACTTTCACTTACGGATGAACCTTCAAGAAGTGCCACCTTTGAGGCTGTAAGAATTGCAAAGGAAGCCGGAGCAATTATATCCTATGATCCAAATTACCGTGAACCGCTCTGGGACAGTGTGGAAAATGCGGTGGAAATGATGAGGCTTATGTCAACATTTGCTGATATTATGAAAATCTCAGATGAGGAGACCTCACTTCTTACACCATATAATGAGCCTCTTGCGGCAGGTAAATATTTGGTGGAAAACGGAAGAAAACTTGTGGTGGTGACTCTTGGTGAAAAGGGAGCTTTGGCTGTATCAAAAACAGGATATGTGGAGGTACCGGGCTTTAAAAGTAATGTAGTAGATACCACAGGGGCAGGAGATTCGTTCTGGGGAGGACTTGTGGCAAGATTCTTAAATGAAAATGTTGACTTGGATAATATAAGTACAAAACAAATGTATGATATTGCAAGATATGGCAATGCGGTTGCCAGCCTCTGTGTTGAAAAAAGAGGTGGTATTGTAAGTATTCCTACATTTGATGAAGTTTTGGAGAGGTTAAAACAATGAAAAATATTGATGTAGCGGTTATAATGGCAGGTGGTAAGGGCAGCAGACTCTTAAGTATAACAAATGATGAGATACCAAAGCCTATGGTACCTGTAGACGGTAAGCCATTACTTGAATATCAGGTGGAAAAGCTTAAAAGCTACGGTGTTAAAAAGATAATAATGATTGTAGGCCATTTGGGTGAAAAGATATCGGGGCATTTTCAGGACGGGAAGGCTTTTGGAGTAGATATTGATTATATTTTTGAAAAAGAGCCTCTTGGAACGGCAGGAGCATTTTATTATCTGAAAGATAAAATAGATGCAAAGAATTTTTTGCTTATTTTCGGAGATGTTTTCTTTGATTTGGATTTTGACAGAATGGAAGATTTTCATTTTAAAAATTCGGCATTGACTACACTTCTCGCGCATCCAAACGGGCATCCATATGATTCGGATCTTATACAGATGGATGATACCGGCAGGGTTATAGGTTTTGACTCTAAACATAATGTAAGAGATTACTGGTATGACAATATGGTCAATGCAGGTATGTATATATTAAATAAAGATTTGCTTGATTTGGTAAAGGAGCCTGTAAAGATTGATTTTGAGAAGGATATACTGGCAAATCAGGTAAAGCTAGGGGCAAATATCTATGCATATCATTCACCTGAATATGTGAAGGATGTGGGCACTGTGGACAGAATAAATGCTACTGTGGAAGAGCTAAGGAGCGGACTTATAGCTGCAAAGAATCTTAAAAATAAACAAAGAGCCATATTCCTTGACAGGGACGGTACTATGAATGTGTCAAAGGGCTTTATATCAAAGGCGGAGGATTTGGAACTTATTCCGGGTACTATAGAAGCTGTAAAGGCTATAAATAAGAGCGGTGCGCTTGCTATAGTTATTACAAATCAGCCTGTTATCGCAAGGGGTGAATGCTCCTTTGAAGAATTACACAATATTCACAATAAGCTTAAAACTCTTTTAGGTGAAAAGGGGGCATTTGTAGATGATATCTTTTACTGTCCTCATCATACTGATAAGGGATTTGAAGGAGAAGTGCCTGAGCTAAAATTTGACTGTGAATGCAGAAAGCCAAAGACAGGTATGGTAATGAAGGCTGTGGAAAAGTATAATATCGATCTTTCACAATCATATATGGTGGGGGATTCCACCATGGATCTTGAAACGGCAAGAAATGCGGGGGTTAAATCTGTTTTGGTAAACACAGGTTTTGCCGGAAATGACGGAAAATATAGTAGAAAATGCGATATTGAGGCAAAGGATCTACTTGATGCGGTGGAGAAGATAAAAGCTGATTTAGAAACTAAGATTTAGTATAAAGTAATTTAACAAAGTAAAAGAGCCGGCACACTTTTTGGTGTGTCGACTCTTTTTTACCAGGTACATCTTGCACTGGCGCCGCATGGCAGTATAAAGTCTGATTTATTTACACGCAGACCTATCTCCATTGACTGAGTATTTGCAGACGGAAGTTTATTTTCTTCCAATGATTTTTGCAACATATAAGTGAGTACACCCGGGGCAAGCCCTGTTGTATATGAGTTTATAAGAAAGAACAGAGGCTCTTTACTTAAAAGGTTTGTAGTAAGCTTTATAAAATCATATATGGAGTCCTCTATTTTCCATATTTCACCCTTTGGACCTCTGCCGTATGAAGGGGGATCCATTATTATAGCATCATAAGTATTACCGCGTCTTATTTCTCTTTGGACAAATTTTATACAGTCATCCACAAGCCATCTGATATGGGAATTTGAAAGTTCGGAACTTACCATATTTTCCTTTGCCCATCCTACCATTCCCTTGCTGGCATCCACATGTGTTACATTTGCACCTGCAGCAGCGGCAGCCAAGGTGGCACCGCCTGTATATGCAAACAGGTTTAAGACATTTACTTCCCTGTTTTTATCTGTGGCTTCTTTTATTTTATTATAGCTGAAATCCCAATTGGTAGCCTGCTCCGGAAACACTCCGGTATGCTTAAATGTAAAAGGTTTTAGATTAAAGGTTATTTTTGATGAAGGCAGTTCATAGTCAATACTCCATGTATCAGGAAGATTAAAAAACTCCCAATGTCCGCCACCTGCCTTACTTCTGTGATAGTGACCGTTTTTTTGTTTCCATGCCGGGTGATTATGACCTGTATTCCAAAGCACCTGGGGATCGGGACGCACAAGTATATAATCTCCCCATCTTTCAAGCTTTTCGCCATTTGAAGTATCTAATATTTCATAGTCCTTCCAATTATCTGCAATCCACATATTTTTCTTTCTCTATATTTACAATGGTATTTTTATTTTATTATAAAAAATGCCGCCTGGCTGTATTTTACATCCATACGGCATAATCTTGCCGGCAGATCCGGCTATTTTTACTAAAGATATTTAAATAATTCCTGTGCCTCATCTTTTTTTGTTGTTTCTTTTAAGGAAAGAACTTCTATTTTCACAGACTTGCCACCAAATAATACTTCAACAATATCTCCAACTTTTACTTCGGCAGATGCCTTGACGACTTTATCATTTATAAGAACTCGTCCCGCATCACATGCTTCATTGGCTATTGTTCTTCTCTTTATTATTCTTGAAACCTTTAAAAACTTGTCAATACGCATTAGTTATTAACAGCATCCTTTAGTGCCTTACCCGGCTTAAACTTTGGAACAACACTTTCGGCAATCTTCATTGTCTCACCGGTTCTTGGGTTTCTACCTTCTCTTGCAGGTCTTACAGATGTTTCAAATGTTCCAAAACCAACAAGCTGGATTTTCCCCTTATTTGAAAGTTCCTCTGTAACAACATCTACAAAAGACTTAAGAGCTGATTCAACCTCTTTTTTTGTAACGGAATTACCCATCTTCTTAGCCATAGCATCGACTAACTCTGTTCTATTCATTTTCTTCCTCCTAAAAATAATGTTAAAAAACATTATAATAAATATATATTACTACCGTAATTTTTAACGGCAATATAGAATCATTATGAGGTACGATACCACTCATAACATATTTTTTATAGTCTGTTTAGGGCGTTTTGTCAAGAAGAATAAAGCAAAAAAGCCATATTGTAAGGCTTTTTTTATCTATAAAGACATTTTATGTAAGAAAAAATACAGAATTGCTTGACATAGTAAGAATAAAGACTATAATATACATATACCCCGTGGGGGTATCAAGAGGAAAAGTATACTATAACTGTATGAAGATATAGTGCTTATATGCTGTATAGTTAAAATGTCGGGTATATGGCGACAAATTTAATGATACAGTTTTAATGATATTTAATCATAGAAAGGAAAATATGTTAAAGGAGAAGTATAATATTACCGGAATGAGCTGTGCCGCATGTTCCGCTAAGGTGGAAAAGGTAGTAGGCAAGCTTGAAGGTGTGGAGAATGTAGCGGTAAATCTTTTGACCAATTCCATGCAGGTGGAATATAAAGAGGATAAATTAAGCTCAAATGATATAATAAAAAATATAAAAGATGCGGGATACGGTGCATCTCTTGCAAAAAATGAGATAAAAAAAGAGAAAACCATAAAAAAGACCAATGATGATGCTATAGATTCAATGAAGTTCAGATTGAAGGTATCCATAGTATTTTTGGTTATTTTAATGTATTTCAGTATGGGAAGTATGGTGGGACTTCCATTGCCGAAGTTTTTATCTGTAAAGGGAAATCCTGTAGGTTTTGCGTTGACTCAGCTTTTACTTGTACTGCCTGTAATGTATGTGAACAGGAAATATTATATAAGCGGATTTAAATCACTTTTTCACCTGTCACCGAATATGGACACACTTATTGCAATAGGCACATGTGCGGCATTTTTTTACGGTGTAATAACAATATATATTATGGGCTATGCTCTAAATAATTCTGATATGAATACGGTTGTGGAATACAGTATGAATCTGTATTTTGAGTCTGTTTCAATGATTTTGACATTGATAACTTTGGGTAAGTTCTTTGAAACATCATCAAAGGCAAGAACAACCGATGCAATATCAAAGCTTATAGATTTATCACCGAAGACCGCCAATGTATTGAGAAACGGAGTGGAAGAAAATATTCTTACAGAGGATGTAGCAGTAGGTGATACAGTAATAATAAGACCGGGAGAGAGTATACCTGTTGACGGCATTATAATAGAGGGCAACACAAGCGTGGATGAGAGTGCTATTACAGGTGAGAGTATACCGGTGCAAAAAGAGACGGGAGATAAGCTTATAGCCGCCACCATCAATAAAAACGGGAGTGTAAGGATAAAAGCTACGGAGGTAGGAGAGGATACAGCTATTTCAAGAATCATAGCTTTGGTGGAGGAGGCATCATCATCCAAGGCACCTATTGCAAAGATGGCGGACAAGGTTGCGGGAGTATTTGTACCTGTAGTAATGGGTATTTCTTTGCTGACATTTATAGTGTGGATAGCACTGGGATTCGGCTTTTCATTTGCTCTTAATTGTGCAATATCGGTACTTGTTATATCCTGCCCATGTTCACTGGGACTTGCAACTCCGGTGGCTATAATGGTCGGAACGGGAAAGGGAGCAGAAAACGGAATACTTATAAAATCGGCAGAAGCTTTGGAAACCACTCACAGTATAGATACTGTTGTACTTGATAAAACAGGTACTGTAACGGAGGGTAAGCCTGTAGTTACGGATATTTTAGGATTTGATATAGATGAAAATGAATTTTTAGCATTAGCTGCGGGTGTGGAGAGTGCTTCAGAGCATCCTTTGGCTGAGGCAATTGTGGAAAAAGCCAAGGAAAAGAGATTGAATATAGTTTCCCCAAAGGAATTTGAGGCGATATCCGGAAGAGGAATTGTAGCATTTGTAGGTGATTCTAAAATCATTGCAGGAAATGAGCAGGCTGTAAAAGAGCAGTATGGGGATAATGAAAGCCTTTTTGAAGTGTTTAAAAAAGGAAATGAGCTGGCGGCACAGGGAAAGACACCTATGTATTTTATAAAAGACGGCAAAATGCTTGGAATAATTGCTGTAGCGGATACCATAAAAAAAGACAGTAAGGAAGCGATACAGGCTCTTAAAAACAGAAATATTGATGTAATACTTTTAACGGGAGATCATAAAAGTACCGCAACGGCTATTGCAAAACAAGCCGGTATTAAAAAGGTGATAGCGCAGGTACTTCCGACAGATAAAGAAGAACATATCAGAAAGCTTATGAAAGAGGGGCATAAGGTGGCAATGGTAGGTGACGGAATCAATGATTCACCGGCACTTGCAAGAGCCGATGTAGGTATTGCAATAGGTGCAGGAACGGATATTGCGATAGAGAGTGCGGATATAGTGCTGATGCACAGCTCTTTAAAGGATGTTGCCACAGCTATCGACCTTAGTAAGGCTGTAATAAGAAATATAAAGCAAAATCTTTTTTGGGCATTCTTTTATAATTCAATTGGAATACCATTGGCGGCAGGAGTATTTTATCTTACTTTAGGCTGGAGATTAAGCCCTATGTTCGGAGCGGCGGCAATGGGTATGAGCAGTGTATGTGTGGTAAGTAATGCTCTCAGACTCAGAGCCTTTAAGCCAAAGGAAATAAAGAAAAACAATACGGAAAATGATGAGATAGAACTCATTGAAAATAATAAGAAAGAGGATAAAAATATGACAACAGTAATAAATGTAAACGGGATGATGTGTGAGCATTGTAAGGCAAATGTGGAGAAGGTGACAAGAGGAGTAGAAGGTGTCAGCAATTCATTAGTGAATCTTGAAGCAAAAAATGTTACAATAGAACACAGTGCCGATACTGATTTGGAAAAGGTGAAAAAGGCTATAACAGATGCGGGCTATGAGGTTGTATAATGAGAGCCGATTCTAAAACTGTACTGAGGCAGCTAAAGACAGCCAAGGGACAGCTGGAGGGTATTATAAAAATGGTGGAGGAAAACAGATACTGTATTGATATATCAAATCAGGTACTTGCCACCAGAGCCCTTTTGGAGAGGACAAATCGGATTATCCTTGAAGCTCATATAGAGGGCTGCATTATGGATGCGGCTGCTACAGGCAGTGATGAGGAAAGAAAAGAAAAAATATTTGAGCTTTCAAATATGATAAAGAAGATGATGAAATAATGGAAAGAGAGATTCTATATATAATAGACGGGGAGTATAGGGATATTGCAAGCTTTTTAAAGTCAAAGGGATATTCCTCCTCCAATATTATAGGCTTAAAAAAATATGAAAACGGTATAATGCTCAATGGAGTTTGGGCTTATATGAATCAGAAGCCGGAGCTAAATGACCGGCTTCTTGTTCGTGTATGTGAATATAAAAAAAGCGAAAATATAGTGCCGGTAGATATAAAGCTTGATATAAAATATGAGGATGAGGATATTGTGGTGATAAATAAGCCCGGCGATATGCCCATTCATCCAAGCCTTAATAATTATGAGAATTCACTTGCAAATGCCTTGATGCATTATTATAAAGACAAAAACTTTGTTTTCAGATGTATCAACAGACTTGATAAGGACACTACGGGACTGACCATTGTGGCAAAGCATTTTTTAAGTGCGGGCATTTTAAATATAGCCATGCAAAAAAGACAGATAAAAAGAGTTTATAATGCTATAGTAAAAGATGAAGGCAGATTGGCAAAAGAAGGAATTATTGACTTGCCTATAGCCAGAGAAAATGATACCTTAATCAAGAGAAAGGTAAGCGAGGACGGACAAAGAGCTGTTACATATTTTAAAATGATTAAGAGGTTCGGAGAGTATTCTCTTATTGAACTGAGACTTGAAACGGGCAGGACTCATCAGATAAGAGTTCATATGAGCCATATAGGTGCTCCTTTGGCAGGGGATTATCTCTATAATGAAAGCGAGTATGGCAAGAGAAATATAAGGCCTCTGCTACATTCCAAGAGTCTTGATTTTATACATCCCGTTACAGGAGAAAGAATATATTTGGAATGTGATTTACCTTTGGATTTTAAAGAAAAAATAATGATTGGAAAAGACTATGTTTAGGATAGAATACCCATATTTGGATATGAAAAAGATTGCAGACAGCGGTCAGATATTCAGATTTAATGTTTATGATGATGAGTTTAGCCTTGTGGCGGGAGATAAATTGCTTTTTATAAAGGAAGATAAAAACGGCTATATATTATCCTGTAGCGAAAAAGAGTTTAATGAATTCTGGCTTGATTATTTTGACTTAAGTCTTGACTATGGTGATTTTGAAAAAAATATACCGGAAACGGATGTATTTTTAAAGGATGCGGCAAAGTATTCATACGGTATAAGGATATTAAATCAGGATAAATGGGAGATGTTGATATCATTCATTATTTCACAAAGAAAAAGTATTCCTGCAATAAAATCCTCTATTGAAAAACTTGCAAAGGTCTATGGCAAAAAAATAGATATGAAAATACCTGAATTTATTAAAAATATTGATGCCGATACGGAGTTTTATACATTCCCCACACCAAAGGAACTTGCAAATGCGGATATAGAAGCTTTAAATGCCTGCTCACTGGGATACAGAAGCCCTTATATTGAGGCAAGTGCAAAAGCGGTATATAGAAAAGATATAGATCTTAATGCTATTGACTCACTTGATGATGAGGAACTCTTAAAAGCATTGATGAGTCTAAAGGGTGTGGGTATAAAGGTGGCAAATTGTGTGGCATTATTCGGATATCACAGGATAGCCGCCTTCCCTATAGATGTGTGGATAAAGAGGATGATTGATGAACATTATGACGGAGAATTTCCTTTGGAATTGTATAAAGGATATGCCGGAGTTATTCAACAATATATTTTTTATTATGGCAGAGAAAGTGCGAAACATAGTAGTAATTAGACCGAAAATTTGCTATTATATTACCATATGAAAAAGTTAAAAAGGGACTGATTTCCCATGAAAGGAGCATTATGAACGAACTTACAAAAAAAGCTTATGAGACATGGAAGAATGCCGAACTTAGCGATGAGGCTCTTAGAAAAGAACTTGCATCTATTGCAAATGATGAAGAGGCTATCAATGACAGATTTTATAAGGAATTGGCATTCGGTACCGGAGGTCTTAGAGGTGTGCTTGGCGTGGGAAGCAACAGAATGAATATTTACACTGTAGGCAAGGCAAGCAGAGGACTGGCAAATTATATAAATTCAGTATCAAAATCACCAAAACTTGCAATAGCTTATGACAGCAGAAATAATTCCGATGTATTTGCAAGAAGGGCAGCAAGTGTATTTGCAGGTGCGGGAATAAAGGTACATATCTGGAAAGAGCTTATGCCTACACCGGCACTTTCCTTTGCGGTAAGAGAGCTTGGATGCGACGGCGGTATAATGGTTACAGCCAGCCATAATCCGGCAAAGTATAACGGCTATAAGGTATATGGTGCTGACGGCTGTCAGATAGCAAATGAGGCTGCTGACAGGATACTTGATGAAATCAATAATGTAGATACTTTCTCCGATTATAAGCTTGTGGACTTTGAAGAGGGACTTAAGTCGGGTATTATAGAGTATGTAAGTGAAGATACATTTAATGCCTTTATAGATGCGGTTTCAACACAGACCTTTATAGGTGATGATATTGTTAAGAATGTAAAGATTGCTTATACACCGCTTTATGGAACAGGGCTTAGATCGGTTACCACCTGCCTTAAGAAAAACGGCTTTACAAATATAGAGGTTGTAAAGGAGCAGGCAACTCCAAACGGAGACTTCCCGACCTGTCCATATCCGAACCCCGAGATAAGAGAAGCACTTGAAGTAGGCTTAAATGTAGCTAAAGAAGTGGGCGCGGATATTCTTATTGCAACAGATCCTGACTGTGACAGAGTGGGTATTGCCGTAAAGCAAAATGATGATTTCAGACTGTTCTCAGGTAATGAAGTGGGAGTTTTACTTACAGATTTTATTGCAAAGAGAAAAGTGGCTATGGGAATTATGCCAAAGAAGCCTGTAGTTGTAAAAACAATTGTTACTACAGATCTTGTAAACAGAGTTGCAGACGACTATGGCATAGAGACAAGAGATGTGCTTACAGGATTTAAATATATCGGAGATCAGATTGCAAATCTTGAAAAAGACGGTGAAGTGTACAGATATCTTCTCGGTTTTGAGGAGAGCTACGGATATCTTTCAGGCAGCTATGTAAGAGATAAGGATGCGGTAAACGGTGCATATCTGATTGCACAGATGTTTGCATACTATAAGGCACAGAATAAGTCCTTACTTGAGGTGCTTGACGGATTGTATGAAAAATACGGATATTATCTGAATACACTTTATTCATTTGAGTTTGAAGGTGAGAGCGGAATGAAGAAGATGGATGCGATAATGGATACTTTCAGAAATAATATTCCAAAGGATATTGCAGGAGTAAAGATTTTAGAGGTAAGAGATTATGAGACTTCCACTCAGACAAATCTTGCTACAGGTGAGAAAAAGCCGATAGATTTACCGAAGTCAAATGTTATCAAGTATATACTCGAGGGCAATTCATCAGCGGTACTCAGACCTTCAGGTACAGAGCCGAAGTTAAAGCTTTATCTTGCTATAAGTAGCGAGAATGAAGCAAGCGCAAGAGAGCTTGAGAGTAAGATATCAAATGAGGTAAAAAAGAGTTTAGCTTAAATTTTAAGAGGCTGTGAAGGCAGCCTCTTTTTCATGCTTAAATATATGATTTTTGCTTGCAATTTAAAATTCATTATGCTATCATTATGCGGTAGACGAACAGATGTATTTTAGGGGCGAACATGGAGCAAAATATCAAATATTATGTTGTAAAAGATAAAGCAATACCTGAGGTGCTTATTAAGGTGGTTGAAGCCAAAAGGCTGTTGACTGCGGATAAAATGATGACTGTAAAAGAAGCTACGGATAAATGTGGCATAAGCAGGAGTTCATTTTACAAGTACAAAGATGATATATTTCCATTTGATGATTCTTCAAAAGGAAGAAATATAACCCTTTCAATTCAAATGTCTGATGAATTAGGTCTGCTGTCGGAGCTTTTGGCAGTGGTTGCAAAATATCATGCAAATATACTGACAATACATCAAACAATACCGGTAAGCGGTGTGGCGACGATTTCTCTGTCCATTGAGGTATTAAAGGATACGGGAGATTTATCGAGTATGGTGGATGAAATCGGAAATTTGAACGGCATCTTTGATATAAAAATATTGGCTAGGGAGTAAAATATGTTTAGTGTTGCGATATTAGGATTTGGAACGGTAGGTTCGGGCGTATATGAAGTTATAAAAGAAAATAATGCACTTTTAAAGGAAAAGACAGGTGAGGAGATAGCCGTAAAAAAGATACTTGACCTTAGAGAGTTTCCGGGAAGTGAGTGGGAAAGCTTAATGGTGCATGATATAAAGGAAATTATAGAGGATAAAAATATAGATGTGGTAGTGGAAACTATGGGAGGAACATCTCCGGCATTTGAGTTTGTAAGAGATGCACTGCTTTCAGGCAAGCATGTTACCACATCAAATAAGGCTTTGGTCGCTGCACATGGTACCGAGCTTTTAAAGATTGCAAGAGAAAGAAATGTGAACTTTTTCTTTGAGGCAAGTGTCGGTGGAGGTATTCCGATTATAAGAACATTGACTGAGAGCTATGCCGGTGAACATTTTAAAGAGATTACAGGTATATTAAACGGTACTACAAATTATATACTTACAAAGATGGATGCCGAGGGTGAGAGCTTTGAAAAGGCATTATCAACCGCACAGGAGCTTGGATATGCCGAGAGAAATCCGGAGGCGGATGTGGAAGGGCATGATACCTGCAGAAAGATAGCTATACTCTCTTCACTTGCCACAGGAAAGGGAGTTAACTTTGAGGATATATATACTGAGGGTATCACAAAGATAGATACTACAGATTTTGAATATGCCAAGGCTTTACATACATCTATAAAGCTTTGCGGTGATGCAAAGTTTGAAGACGGAAAAGTTTATGCATTTGTGGCACCTGTAATGGTGGAGCATAATCATCCTTTGTTTATGGTAAATGATGTATTTAACGGCATTATGGTGGAAGGAAATATGCTCGGAAAGAGTATGCTCTATGGCAGCGGCGCAGGTAAATTACCTACTGCAAGTGCCGTAGTTGCAGATATAGTTGCTATAACAAAGAATAAAAATGAAAATGTGGCATTTGGCTGGGGTGAGAAAAAACAGGAAGTTGTAGATATGAAAGAGACAAGCCACAGATACTTTGTCAGATTTATGGGAAGAGACGGAGAGTTTATAGCAAAATGTAAATCGGAATTTAATGATGCTAAAGAGGTATATCTGGACGGCAAGGATGAATTCGCTTTGATAACCGGAGTAATTAAGGAAAAAGATTTCCTTAATGCTTTGAATAATCTAAGCGGTGTGATAAAATATATAAGAACAAAGATAGTTTAGTTTTATTGGCACTACCATTGGTGGTGCCAAATTATATTAGAGAAGATGATAGATAAAATATTTGAAAAAATTGGGGATTTTATGTACCCCTGCGTATTTCATGAAATGACGGGACTTTATTGTCCGGGATGCGGTGCCACGAGGTCATTAAGATTTCTGGTAAGAGGAAATATATGGAAAAGCTTTATTTATAACCCTATAATACTTTATATGCTTATATCAACTTTTATTTTTTTTGTTTTTGTAGTAAAGTATAAGATTAGTGGTAAAAGTCTGAATAAGGACAAAATTATTTTACCAATGTTATATGTAGGTGTTGTCGTATTGATTTTAAACTGGATTATAAAGGACTGGTTTTTGATTTTTAAAGGCATTGACCTGCTTAAATAGACGGGGATTACAGATGAAAAATACTGAAGATATTGCAAAAAAGAGATGGGAAAACAGAGCCGTTGTATTTGGGATAGTTTCCATACTGTCAAATATGTGTGCGCTCCCTACCTCGGGAGTACCGATGGGTATTCCTATAGGCATATTCTCCATTGCCTTTGCCATTATATCGGCAAAGGGAGGTATCAGAGGAAGAGCAATTGCCGGAATAATTACGGGAATGATTGGGATAATGATGGGACTTATTGTATACGCTATGATACTTTTTGTTGTGGTTCAATTAAAAGATCAGAGGATATTAAGTCAGTTTAAACCGGAGCAGATTAAAATTATACAGGATTATATCCAATTGTATATAGCACATTGATAAAGAGGAGGCAAATTTGACCGATATAGCAAAAATACTTGCAGATGAGCTTGGAATAAAGACTACACAGGTGGAGGCTACCATAAAACTTATTGATGAGGGCAATACCATACCTTTTATTTCCAGATACAGGAAAGAAGTAACAGGCTCTTTGAATGATGAAATACTCAGACAGTTTGATGAAAGACTTAGATATCTTAGAAATCTTGAAGAAAAAAAGGAGCAGGTAATATCCGCCATTGAGGAGCAGGGCAAGCTGACCGAGGAATTAAAAAAAGAAATAGAATCGGCTATGACCTTAGTGGCAGTGGATGATTTATACAGACCTTTCAGACCGAAGAGGCGTACAAGAGCAATGATTGCTATTGAAAAGGGACTTGAGAATTTTGCTAATGATATATATGAGGAAAAACTTCAAAGACCGGCAATAGAAGAAGGAGAAAAATATCTTTCAAATAAAGAGGGGCTTGAGGTAGAAAGCCCGCAGGATGCAATATCCGGAGCAATGGATATTATTGCTGAAAAGATATCAGATGATGCGGCATTTAGAAATAAGATAAGAGATATGTCCTATAAACAGGGTATACTTATGTCAAATGCCAAGGATGAGGGCTTGGAATCGGTATATGAAAATTATTATAATTTTTTGGAGAGTGTTTCAAAAACAGCAGGATATAAAATTCTTGCAATTAACAGAGGAGAGGATGAAAAGATTCTCACTGTAAAGCTTGATCCTCCGACTGATGATATTATAAGATATTTGGAAAAAATAATTATAAAAAAGCATAATCCGCATACACAGCAGATCTTAAAGGATACTATAGAGGATGCATATAAAAGACTTATTGCGCCTTCTATAGAAAGGGATATCAGATCAAGCCTGACAGAAAGCGCTGAGGATGAGGCTATAAAGGTATTCGGAAAGAATCTTACACAGCTTCTAATGCAGCCTCCTGTAGCCGGAAGAGTGGTGCTTGGCTGGGATCCGGCGTTTAGAACAGGTTGCAAGCTGGCAGTGGTGGATGAGACCGGAAAGGTACTTGATACAAAGGTAATATATCCTACAGCACCGCAAAACAAGGTGGCTGAGTCCAAGAAGATATTAAAAGAGCTTATAAAAAAATATAATATAAGTCTTATTTCTCTTGGAAACGGTACAGCTTCAAGAGAGTCTGAGGCTATTATTGTAGAACTTATAAAAGAAGTGGACAGCAGACTGGAATATATTATTGTAAATGAGGCCGGAGCAAGTGTATATTCCGCAAGCAAGCTTGCAACGGAGGAATTCCCGAATTTTGATGTGGGGCAAAGATCCGCCGCATCCATTGCAAGAAGACTGGAAGATCCTCTGGCTGAGCTTGTAAAGATTGATCCTAAGTCCATAGGAGTAGGGCAATACCAGCATGATATGAATCAAAAAAAGCTTTCGGAAGCACTTTCGGCAGTTGTGGAGGATTGCGTAAATAAGGTGGGTGTGGATTTAAATACCGCTTCTGCACCGCTTTTGGAGTATATCTCGGGTATATCAAAGGCGGTTGCCAAAAATATTGTAATATATAGAGAGGAAAACGGCAGTTTTAAAAGCAGAAAGGAGCTTTTAAAGGTTTCAAAGCTTGGACCTAAAGCCTTTGAGCAATGTGCGGGCTTCCTTAGAATAAATGAGGGGAAAGAGCCTCTTGATATGACCAGTGTGCATCCTGAAAGTTATGATGCTACAAAAAAACTTTTGGAAAGTCTTGGCTATAGTACCGGAGATATTACATTGGCGGGACTTAACGGTATTTCAAAGAAAATATCCGATTTTAAGAAAGTATCTGAAAATGTCGGTATAGGTGAGATTACTTTAAAGGATATAGTAAAGGAACTTGAAAAACCGGGAAGAGATCCAAGAGATGAGATGCAAAAGCCGATACTTCGTACAGATGTACTTGAGATGGAAGATTTAAAAGAAGGAATGATTTTAAAGGGTACTGTTAGAAATGTTATCGACTTTGGAGCATTTGTGGATATCGGAGTACATCAGGACGGGCTTGTGCATATATCAAAGTTAAGTAAGAAATTTATAAAGCATCCGCTTGAAGCGGTAAGTGTCGGAGATATTGTTGAGGTAAGGGTGGACAGTGTGGATTTAAAGAAAAAGAGAATTGCCCTGTCCATGGTATTGGATTGATATGAATAAAATAAAAATAGACATGCAGCTTAATGCAAAGGATATCTGGCTGTTTTCAATGTATCACAGCAACAGAGGATTTTTATTGGTATTTAATGTGCTTTTTACAGTGGCAATGTATTATTATATGTTTACTTCCTGGAATACATTTGATATTCCCAGAAAGATTTTGTTTTTATTGCTTTCAAATATGTTTTTGATAATACAGCCTGTAACCCTTTATTTAAAATCGGCAAAACAGGCAAGAACTGAAGCAATAAGAGCAGGGCTTTTGATGGAGATAAATGATGAGGGGATTGTGGTTTCATCAAAGGGTGAGAGTATTGATTTTAAATGGGAGAGCGGATTTCGCTCAAGGATATTGCCGGGAATTATAATAATATATGTGGATGCTATAAGAGGATATCTTTTGCCTGACAGATACACAAAAGAGAATAAAGAAAAAATAGTAAGCATTTTAAAAGAGAAGACAAGGGTAAGTTTATTATAAATGTGATTGGTATAAGAATGAATATAAAAATTTTTGAGAGCTTTTCCGATAAGGAAACATTTGATATTGCCTTTAAAATTGCCACCGGTCTAAAGGAAAGAACCGATGCCACTGTGGTTTGTCTTGACGGTGATTTGGGAGTCGGAAAAACTGTTTTTGCAAAGGGATTTGGAGCAGGGCTTGGAATAAAAAAAGATATTGTAAGCCCTACCTTTAATATAGTGAAAAGCTATGAGGGAGAAAAAAGACTGCATCATTTTGATGTATACAGGATCACCGATATTTCAGAGCTGGATGAAATAGGGTTTGAGGAATTTTTATATGATGATGCTATAGTTCTTATAGAATGGTCAAAGCTTATAGAGGAAGCCTTGCCTGAAAATATTATAAAGATTGTGATATCAAAGAATCTTGAAAAGGGATTTGACTATAGAAAGATAACAGTGGAAGGCATGAAGGATGAAGATTTTAGGGATTGAAAGTGCCGCATTGGTGGCATCGGTTGCGATATTAGATGAGGATATAACAATAGCTGAATATACTACAAATTTTAAAAAGACTCATTCGGAAACATTATTGCCGATGCTTGATGAGATAATAAAAATGACAGGTATTGATTGCAGTGAACTTTCAGCTATCGCAGTTTCAGGAGGTCCGGGATCATTTACCGGACTTAGGATAGGAGCAGCCTGTGCAAAGGGATTGGGGCTTGCGCTTGATTTACCTCTTATCCATGTTCCGACACTTGATGCAATGGCATTAAATATATACTCATCAGATGCGATTATAGTGCCCATAATGGATGCCAGAAGAAATCAGGTATACACCGGTATATATAAAAATGACTGCAATTTGGAAATTATAAAGGATTCTATGGCTGTGGCTATAGATGAATTGTTTGAAATTTTAAAAGATTTAGATAATAAAGAAAAGATAAAAAAGATTATTTTTCTGGGTGACGGTGTGCCGGTATTCAGGGAATATATTGACAAAAACCTTGAAATAGCACATGATTTTGCATCTGCAAATTTGAACAGACAAAGAGCATCAAATATTGCAATGCTTGGACTTAAAATGTTTAAGGAAGGAAAGTCTTTACTTTCTGATGATATGAGACCGGAATACCTTAGAAAAAGTCAGGCGGAAAGGGAGAGAAATGTGGATAAGACCGATGCTGGTCTCTGATATAGAAGTAATAAAACAACTTGAAAAAGATATTTTTGGCGATGCATGGAGCGAAAATAATATAAAAGACTCTATAGAATCTAAATTCGATTACTGTGTGGTTATCGAAGAAGACTATAGAGTCTTGGCTTATATTATTTTTAGGGTGAATGCAGATGAGGCGGAGCTTTTTCGTATAGCTACAGATAAATGTAACAGAGGAATGGGGTGTGGGCATAGGCTGATGAACTTTATGATTTCAAATCTTAGAGATATGAAGGTAAAAAAAGTGTTCCTTGAGGTCAGATGCCAAAATAAAGATGCTATAAGGCTATATGAAGAGTACGGTTTTAAAAAGCTTGGCATCAGGAAGGAATATTATCATGATCCCATAGATGATGCTTTGTTAATGGAAGGATATATAAAATGTTAGATATTTGTTTATTAGGTACAGGTGGTATGATGCCTCTGCCTTACAGATGGTTGACCTCTATGATGGCAAGATGTGAGGGAGTGAATCTATTGATAGATTGCGGAGAGGGTACCCAGGTTGCGATAAAAGAAAAGGGATGGAGTCCGAAACCTATAGATGTGATCTGTTTTACACATTTTCATGCAGATCATATAAGCGGTCTGCCGGGGCTTTTACTTACAATGGGAAATTGTGAAAAGACCACACCGCTTCTTGTAATAGGACCGAAAGGACTTGAAAGGGTTGTAAATGCTATGAGGGTTATAGCACCTGAACTCCCCTTTGAAATACAATTCCATGAATTAAAGGAAAATGAGGAAGTGATAAATTTTGCTCCATATAAGATAGAGGCATATAGAGTAAATCACAGAGTGACCTGCTATGGCTACAGAATATCAATTGACAGAAAGGGCAAATTTGATGCCGAAAGAGCAAAGGCACTTGATATTCCTCTAAAATACTGGAATAAATTGCAGCATGGAGAGACGATTACTGACGGAGAGAAGGTATATACTCCGAATATGGTAATGGGAGAGGCAAGAAGAGGTATTAAGGTAAATTATTGTACAGATACAAGACCTGTACCGATTATTGCAGAATATGCCAAAGACTGTGACCTCTTTATATGTGAGGGTATGTATGGAGAGGATGAAAAGGAAGAAAATGCCAAAGGCTATAAGCATATGACTATGACCGAGGCGGCAAACCTCGGGAAGGAGGCAAACCCTAAGAGAATGTGGCTTACACATTATTCGCCCTCAATGAACAAGCCGGATGAATATATTGAAAATTTAAAGAAAATTTTCCCGGCTATAAGGACTGCAAGAGACGGATGGAGTATAGAACTGGGTTATGAAGAAGAATAATATAAAAATACTTGCAATAGAAAGTTCATGTGATGAGACTGCGGTAGCTGTAGTGGAAGACGGAAGAAAGGTACTTTCAAATATTATTTCATCACAGATAGATCTGCATACAATATATGGAGGGGTTGTACCGGAGATTGCCTCCAGAAAACATATAGAGAATATAAATTTTGTAATAAGAGATGCACTAAAGGAGGCAAATGTCACCTTTGATGATATTGATGCCATAGCGGTTACCTACGGTCCGGGGCTTGTAGGGGCTTTACTTGTAGGTGTAGCTGAGGCAAAGGCACTTGCCTATGGACTTAAAAAGCCCTTGATAGGAGTACATCATATAAAGGGACATGTTTTTGCAAATCTTATAGAGCATGAAAATTTGAAGCCTCCTTTTGTATGCCTGATTGTTTCGGGAGGACATACGGAAATAGCTATTGTAAAGGATTATAATGATTTTGAAATAGTTGCAGCCACAAGAGATGATGCGGCAGGTGAGGCATTTGATAAGGTGGCAAGAAGTGTAGGTCTTGGTTATCCCGGAGGTCCAAAGATTGATAAGGCGGCAAAGCTTGGCAATCCTTTTGCAATAGAGTTTCCAAAGGCAAGAGTAAATGATTCAAAATATGATTTCAGCTTTTCAGGAGTAAAGTCAGCTGTTTTAAATTATCAAAATAAAGCAAATATGACAGGTGAAAAGATAAATGTAAATGATTTGGTGGCATCTTTTCAAAGAGCTGTGGTGGAAGTACTGGTAGAGCATACCATTACAGTAGCAAAGGATTATAATATAAAGAATGTAGCAATGGCAGGTGGAGTGGCGTCAAATACGGCACTTAGAAGTTTGATGGAGGAAAAATGTAATGAAGAGGGGTTAAAACTTCATTTCCCGTCACCAATATATTGTACGGATAATGCGGCAATGATCGGTGTTGCTGCATATTATGAATATTTAAACGGAAATTTTAAGGATTTGACATTAAATGCGGTACCAAATCTTGAACTGTGATTGTAAAAAGTATTTATTGATATTGGAATATGATTATGAAAAGTACGGCGATAATACTGGCCGCGGGCAGCGGAAAAAGATTTAATGCTAAGAAAAAGAAGCAGTTTACAGAGCTTTATGATAAGCCTCTATTATACTATTCCCTTAAAGCATTTAGTGAAAGCAAAGCAGATGAGATTATAATAGTTACATCAGAAGACGATATTGACTATGTAGGAAAAGATATCGTAAAAAAATACGAATTTTTTAAGGTAAAAGATATTGTTTCCGGCGGAAATGAAAGATATGATTCTGTATATAGTGGATTAAAGGCTGTATCAGGAGATATATGTCTGATACATGACTCTGCCAGAGCTATGATAAATGTGGAACTTATAAACAGATGCATTGATGCAACGCTTAAGTATAGGGCGGTGGTACCTGTAGTAGCTCCAAAGGATACCGTCAGAATAAGAGATGGTGAGTTTGGGGGAAAGACAATTGATCGAGGTACCCTTTGTATTATACAGACTCCGCAATGCTTTTATACGGAGCTTATAAAGTCGGCATTTGAAAAGATGTATAAAACCGATTATAAATCTCTTGGAATTACGGATGATGCAATGGTAGTGGAAAAGTTTACCGATACAAAGGTAAGACTTATAGAGGGTGATTATAAAAATATAAAGGTAACCACACCTGAGGATATAATGATAGCTAAGGCGTTTTTGGATGCCGGTAATTGTTGAAGGAAAAGCCTATGTAGCCTGTGGTTGCATTGGCTTTTTGGGTATTTATAAGATATAATATTTTAATAATATATACAAATTTGAATTTACAGAGGAAGAGTATGAGTAAAAAATTGGAGGAAATGAGCTTAAAAGAACTTTGGCAATTGTTTCCGATATTTTTAGTTGAATATAATAAAAAGTGGATAATATGGTATGATGAAGAAAGAAAATCGATTTTATCAGCGGTTCCAAATATTTATATAAAAAGAATATCTCATATCGGTAGCACCGCTATATTGGGAATATGGGCAAAAAATATTGTGGATATATTGGTTGAAGTAAACAATAAAGAAGAATTAGATGTTGTTAAAAATATACTCATAAATAATGGATGGCTATGTATGAATGTGTCTGAAACTCGTACCACATTAAATAAAGGGTATACGGAACAAGGATTTGCGGAAAAAGTATTTCATCTTCATATTAGAATTGCCGGAGATAATGATGAATTGTATTTCAGAGATTATTTGAATGAGCATAAGGAAATAGCTAAAGAATATGAAACTTTAAAACTATCTCTTTGGAAAGAATTTGAACATGATAGAGATGGATATACAAATGCAAAAACGGAATTTATAAATAAATATACAAATTTAGCAAAAAATGAATATGGAGGAAGATATTAAATAACTTCCGGTTTGTCCGGCTTAGCCCAATATAAGTTTGTAGTGCTATAACATAATAATTTACATATTTGCAAAACTACATACCGAAAAGGTCAGCATGAGTACCGATTTCTGTTGCAATGATAATAAGCCTATCATCTTCAACACGATATATTAATAACCAATCCGGTTCTATGTGACATATTTTTACCACGCTTCTTGATTCGCTTTACATCACGCTTCATCTTATTTGTAAATAGAATTTGATACATCTAATCCTCCAACATAGCTAAAACAGCTTCTTTAGCAGAATTATACGGTCCATTTAAGTTTCTATTTAACCTTGCATCTTGAATTGCACTAAGGCTTTCATTATATTGCTTTTTATGTACAACAGGAAATGGTAATCCATTGTGTTCAAGTGAAGCATTTAAGAAAATCCTTATTGCTGTTGATGTATCCAAACCCAGACTTGAAAATAGTGAGTCGGCGTCTTTCTTTAGCTGATCATCTATACGAATTTGTAGTGTTGACATATTGCACCTCCAATACTTAAGCAATTATTCGTAATGTAATTATAGTATAAGTGTAGCATATATGCAATGTTGATAACCGCTTTAGATAAAATTAGAATTTGTGGAGGTATTTTATGCCATGATTACATACAAAGTGGATGAAAAGAAGTTAAGATTTTGGAAAGAATTATATGAAAAGAAATCTAAGTTCCTTAAACCAAATAGAATAAGTGGGAGCGATTTAAACACATATTTTCAAGATAAATATCCCGCACAAAATTATGATAATGAAAAATTTAAGGAAATTGTAAATTTAAACTCAAAGGAATATTTTCATGAAAATGCAGGTAATATAAATGATATTGTTGCCTATACACTTAATGGTGACATTCTTGTTGGTATTGATTTAAAAACAGGTTTTTTTCATATTGAAAGTGAAGATGTAAGTAAGTCTATTCCAATTTATGATGATTTGTTTATCACGAGAGGGTTAAGCAAAGAGGATCTTCAAAACTATGTGATTGTAGGGCAATTTTTAGAATTAAAAGAACTATAAATCTTTGTTTACTAAGCCCGGTAATTAGAATTTAACAAAGCGTATTATAAAAAAGTAAAGGATTTATAAGTTATGGAATTGAAATTAGAAAATGCTGAATCGGAAAAAACTCAAGAATTGGCAAATTTAATCAGGGCATATAACAGATCAAAGAGAGAGCCGTCTAAAAGTGAACCTCTGAATATTTATTTGGAAGATGAACAGGGCAATTTGAAGGCAGGAATGGTAGCGGAAACTTTTGGTAATTGGCTTGAGATTGAATATTTATATGTCAGTGATGATTTACGGGGACAAGGGATAGGTTCAAAAATTTTGAAAATGGCGGAAAGAGAGTCAAAAGAGCGAGGGTGTAAGTATTCATTTGTGGATACTTTTAATTTTCAAGCACCGAAATTTTATGAAAAGCATGGTTATAAAGAAGTGTTTGCATTGGAAAAATATCCTTATACGGGGGAGAGATACTATTATACAAAAGATTTATAATTTTAAGTATAAGTAGAAATGGAATCTGAACGCATGAAATATCTAGGTGAGTCAAGTTTTGAATCACCCTTTTAAAATTGCATATAAAAGTCTATTTGAATAAGTTGCTCTCCTGCATTTTGGCTTACATACATATCCTTAATAAGTTCACCGTCAAAAATAGTGGAGATATGTTTTAAGACCATATTTAAATAATTTTCCTTGCTCTCAAAGTGGCTGTAAGGGGTTCCTTTAATTTTTCGTATCTCTTTTATTGTCAAGAAGAAATACAGACTTTGGGATAGATTTTATAGAATTAAAAGTAATTATGATATAATACATTCAATATAAGAGAGAGTAAAAAACTATAAATATGGAGGAATATTATGCTTAGAGTGTGGTTTGGTGATAGAGATAATGTAATATATAATACATCAGTATATTTTAGAAACAGATATAAAGACAGCTGGATTACAGATGAATTTGCAAGAGTCGCTATTAAAGATATTGACAGATCTGAAGTATTGGATGCAAATACTATTCAAAGCCCTGTTTTAGGACAAATTCCGCCGGATAAGCTATCAGGTGGTGTAAAGGCTTTGATTCTTATGAAAAATGAACCGGGTAAGACATTTAATGCATCCAACTGTGGAGATAATTGCTCAAAATGGATACTAGAGCTTGGTAAAGAAAAGAATTTTACAATAGCCCTATATCACATAATGGATTTTGGAAAGGAAGATTTTGAAATTCGTATTTTAAATGACAAAAAACTTATTGTACATAATATGAGAGAGTTTTTAGATGCGGCGGATAAATATCTTAAGGAGAATATGCAGTAATGATTGGTAGGGTAAGTATTAAGATAAGCAATCAAAGAAACTCTTATAAATTCACACTAAATAGGAATATTACTATTCTTCGTGGAGACAGCGGCACAGGGAAGACCACATTGTATGATATGATTAGAGATTATAACAATCTGGGAAGAGAAAGCGGAGTAAAGATTAGCGGTGGAAATATTGTAACGCTGGAAGGAAGAAATTGGGAAGACGAACTTGATAAGTTGAGTAAAAAAATTGTAGTGATTGATGAAGGAAGTAAGTTTGTATTTTCAAAGGAATTTGCAAATAAGGTAAAGGGTTGCGATAATTACTTCCTAATAATAACAAGAAGTTATCTTTCACAGTTGCCATACAGTGTTGATGAAATATATCGTATTAAGGGTACCGGAAAGAACAAAGAATTTGAGAGAGTTTATACTGATATTGATAAATTTTATGATAATCCTGATCCAAATAGATTTCCATTCATGCCGGATATTATTATTACAGAAGACAGCAAGTCCGGATATGAGTTTTTCTTAGATACTGTAAAAAATACAAATATAAAATGTGAAGCAGCAGGAGGAAAGTTACCATTATACTACATACAGCCGGACATAAAGGGGAAAATAATGATGCAGATTGCACATATTAAGTTGGATAATTAAGGTGTAATATGAAAAGAAATAAATTATATTTACTATTGTTTATGATATTTTTTATTCTCAGGTTGCATGAGAGAAGATGAAAACATCATCACAAGTGAGGGAGCAGAAAGTACAATTATTGAAGATAGTACGGTTGCCAAAGCTAATGACAATGAGAGCAAAGAAGAGAGTTTTAAGGATGTTTGGTGTAATGTTAAACAATAAAGACTTGAAAATTTAGTATGTAAATAACAGGACACCTTTTAGGAAGCTTATTAAAAAAAGTAATTAAGAAATTCCGGTTTACTAGTCTTGGTAAATTTGGAGTTGAGGTTAAGATATGAGAAAAGTAAAACTGTTTATAGCTATGAGTGTAGATGGCTATATTGCTGATAAAAATGGGGGTGTCGCTTTTCTGCAAGGTCATGAAGATTGTTTAGAAAACGAAAGTACCTATTCTGAGTTTATAAAAAATATAGACACAGTTCTGATGGGTTGGAATACTTACAATCAGATAATAACTGAGTTATCCCCTGATAATTGGGTTTATGACAATTTATTGACTTATGTTTTCACTCACCGAGAACAACAAGATTCCGATAAGATCATTTTTACAAGTGATAATTTGGAGGAATTGATCAAGAAATTAAAAGGGGTTGAAGGAAAAGATATTTGGATATGTGGAGGAGCAGACTTAGTTCAACAAGCCATTTCTTCAGATGTGATTGATGAGTATCTTATATCCATTATTCCTACAATTTTAGGGAATGGTATAAAATTATTTAGCCAAAATGATGCGGAACATAAATTGAAATTAATCAACACGATAAAAAATAATGGAATTGTCGAGTTGAATTATATTCGTAGATAAAAATTAAATTGTAGATGACGATAATATCTACAGGTAAATCTCAGTTTGCTAAGCTCGGTAATTAGAATTTAAAAAGCCGAATTATAAAAACAATGAGGGACAAATAAAATATGAAATTGAAATTAGAAAATATTGAATCGAAAAGAACTGAAGAACTTGCAAATTTAATCCGAGCATACAATAGATCCAATAGAGAGCCGTCTAAAAGTGAACCTTTAAATATTTATTTGGAAGATGAACAGGGCAATTTAAAGGCAGGAATGGTAGCGGAAACTTTTGGAAATTGGCTTGAGATTGAATATTTATATGTCAGCGATAATTTACGGGGGCAAGGGATCGGTTCAAAAATTTTGAAAATGTCGGAAAGAGAGTCAAAAGAGCGAGGGTGTAAGTATTCATTTGTGGATACTTTCAATTTTCAAGCACCGAAATTTTATGAAAAGCATGGCTATAAAGAAGTGTTTGCATTGGAAAAATACCCTTATACAGGTGAGAGATACTATTATACAAAAGAGTTGTGATTTGAAATGTGGTTTTGAATTGGAATCATTTACTATGATAACCATTATAGGGAAATCATTATTTACGAAGGAGGGCTGATGAAAGATATTAGACCGGATTTTAAAAATATAAAATCATTTGAAGAATTTAACAGATACTATTGGTATCGAGAAGAACTTTCACAAATTTGTAAATCCCTTGGATTGGAGTATAGATGTACAAAACAAGAGCTGAACTTAATTATAGAACAATTTTTTAGGGGAAATAGAGTAGAAAAATCTGTAAGGAAAGTAAACAAAAATCAAACTGAATCGATAAATTTAAATACGCCATTGCTTGAAGCCGGATTTTCCTTTAACCAAAAATTTAGAGATTATTTTTCTGCCGTAACAGGTGTTAATCCGTTTAAATTTAATGCTGATATGGCAACAGCTTGGAGGAAAGTAAAAGCCGAAAATGATTTAAGCTTTACGATACAAGATATGCTGAAAGTATATTATGGTGAATCAGATTACGCTAAGTATGATAATTCAGCTTGTCAATGGAATCAGTTTTTAAAAGATTTTTGTTTAGATGAATGTAGCAATAATTATTCTGATAAGTTAAAAGCTGCAGCTACCCTTTGGAAAGAAGTTAGAGACTCAAAAAATGAAAAAGTTTATTCAAGGGAACTTTTAAAAAAATATGAAGACAAAATAGAGGAGTACTTAAAGTAAATAAATCTGATTTTAAGAGTTTGAAAGGGGGTATACAGACATTGATGAATTTTATGAAGAGAAATAAATTTTATTTACTGCTTACTATGATTATTTGCATATGTTGTGGTTGTAAGAGTAAAAATATGAATACCGTCACAAATGAGGAAGCGGAAAGTACAATTGTTGAAAATAGTAATGATATAAAAACAAATGATAATGAGAGCAAGGAAGAAAGCACTGAGGAAAGTGCTGTGAAACTTTCGGATTTTATAAATCCTGAGGGCAATACACTTTTTACCCGTTTTATTACTCCAAAGGGATACAAAAGGGTGGATGTGCCTGAGGGAAGCTTTGCCTATTTTATAGGCAATTATAATTTGGAGCCTGACGGTACTCCGGTATATTATTTTGACAAAAGAGAAAAGGCAGGAAACGGTCATGTTGCGGTATTTTCCATGGAAGTGGCAGAGGAGGATTTGCAGCAATGTGCAGACAGCATTATGAGAGTATATGCCGAATATTTGTATAAGATAGGAGAGCAGGATAAAATAAGCTTTACATTTGTAGACGGCTTTGTATGCGATTATGAGCACTGGAGACAGGGGTATAGGGTAAAGTTTTCAAATGATAAACCGTACTGGGAGAAAAGTGCAAATCCTGACAGTGGTGAGGAAACATTTAAAAAGTATCTTCGCATTGTATTTGCCTATTCTTCCACACTTTCTATGGAAAAAGAGTCAAGACCTGTAGATATCTCTGAAATTCAGGTGGGGGATATTTTTATAAAGGGAGGAAGCCCCGGACATGTGGTAATGGTGGCTGATATCTGTGAAAATGAAGCAGGAGAAAAGGCATTCTTACTGGCACAGGGCTTTATGCCGGCACAAAGTTTTCATATAATTAAAAATCCTACCCACAGTGAGGACCCATGGTATTATGAAGGTGAGATAAAATATCCTTTAAGAACACAGAATTATACCTTTGATGAGGGAAGTTTAAAAAGGCTTGATTATTTGCAATAGATATAGGCGTTAGTTATTGACACCTAACTTAAAAAGGAATAAAATGATAACAAAGTTATCAGAAAGGTAAAAGTATGTCAAACGGAGCATATGATATCACACATAAAAAGATATTAGAAAGTGGAAAGGAACTTTTTTTAAAAAATTAGGTTATGAAAGGACCAATCTCAGGGAGCTTTGTAAGAAGGCAGGAGTTACTACAGGTGCATTTTACAGGCATTTTGAGGACAAGTCTTCCATCTTTCGAGAACTTGTAGATGATGTGGCAACCGGTCTTTTATCAGGATTTGATAGAGCTGAAGATAAATGCTTTGATAATATAGATACGGGAAATACGGATGAAATCTGGAATATTTCTTCAGATGCTATAAGAGAATTTATACACTATATTTATATGCATTTCGATATATTTAAGCTTATAATTTGCTGCTCGGACGGAACGGAATATAATAACTATATTGACCGCATTGTTGAGCGTGAATTAAACAGTATGTATCGTATGTATGAAGCACTGGATGAAAAGGGGATTTCTTATAATCGTGTTGCAAAGAATGAGTTACATATGATTATACATGCATATTATGCCTGTATTTTTGAAACGGTTTTACATGATTTCAGTAAAGAAACAGCACTGGATTCTGTTCAAAGTCTGTCGAGTTTTTTTACAGCAGGATGGAGGAAACTGCTTCAAATCTAGGATTGTCACAATATGTGGCATATTTTTGACTCAAAGATAACTAAGTATGCAATCTAAGTTATCATAAATTAGATAAATAAATTCTAGGAGGAATTTGTATGAAAAGTGATAGTTTAAAGACAAAAGATTTGATTCATGTAGGTGTGTATACGGCAATTTATATTGTGGTATTTTTTACAGTGGGAATGATTAATGCAATCCCATTCCTTTATCCTCTGCTGTTTATTTTGGTTCCGCTTATTACAGGAATACCTTTTATGTTATTTTTGACTAAAGTGGAAAAGTTCGGAATGGTAAGTATTATGGCGGTTATTATCGGTATATTTTGGTATATTATGGGATATACATGGATTCCTACTGTAAGCTTTATTGTGTTGGGACTTATTTCCGACTTTGTTATGAAAGCAGGAAAATATAAAAAGTTCAGTATGAATATTCTTGGATTTGTAATTTTTTCTTGCAGTATGCTGGGGCTTCCTGCACCGATGTGGCTGATGACAGAGACTTATATGGCAGGTGTTCGAGAAGCTATGGGTGAAAAATATGTAATGGAAGTAACAAAATTTATGCCGCCATGGATGGGATTTGTGGCATTGGTTTGTATTATTATTTCTTCAATTCTTGGGGCATTTATTGGCAGAAGAATGTTAAAAAAGCATTTTGAGAGAGCGGGAATTGCATAGTATGGAAGAAAATATAATTTATGAGCCTCCAAAACATAGGGGATTATACCTTGATCCTCGTACTAAAGTACTTGTTATGCTTGTACTTGCAACTTTGATTTTTTTCGTTCATAAGAATCTTATATTGAATTCAATACTTGTATTTATTCCTATTTTTTTATTGATTTCAGATAAGAGATATCGTCCGGCTTTTATTTACGGAGGTTTATTTGTAATTGCAATCTTTGTAAAAATATATGGAGGAAAGTTTGAATTCCCATATCTGATTTCTATGATTTTAGGACTTATTGTAGAACTTATTTTTAGATTTTTCCCTGTATTTATGTTTGGTTATTATATTATAAAATCAACAAAGCCGAATGAGTTTATATCCGCAATGAATTTGTGGCATATTCCGGAGGCATTTATTATTCCTGTTTCGGTCGTTTTTAGATTTGTTCCGACCTTGGCAGAGGAGAATAAGTCCATCAGTAATGCAATGAGGATGAGAGAGATAAGATTCGGAACCAAGAAATTCCTGAAAAACCCGTCAATGATTTTGGAATACAGATTGGTTCCACTTATGATGTCTGTTGCAAAGATAGGTGAAGAACTTTCGGCGGCGGCACTTTCAAGAGGACTTGGTAGACTTAAAAAAAGGACATGTATGGTTGAGCTGAGATTTGGAATATGGGATGCAGGTATGGCTATTCTCATAGGCGTATTAGTTATATGGACAATAATGGGGAGAATATAAATAGTATGGTTGTACTTGAAAATGTATCTTTTTCTTATAATACTGTAGAGCATAGTGCTGGTGTTTATGATATAAATCTGGAGATTTTGCCCGGGCAGGTTGTGATTCTTTGCGGTGCTTCAGGTTGCGGTAAGACTACAATTACAAGACTGATTAACGGGCTTTCACCTGCATATTATCCGGGAGAGCTCAAAGGAAATATACTTATTGACGGCATAGATTCATCTGAATTGACATTATACGAATTGTCACAAAAAATAGGCTCTGTTTTTCAAAACCCTCGTTCTCAGTTTTTTAGTGTGGACTCCACCGGAGAGATTGCTTTCGGATGCGAAAATATCGGTGTATCAAGAGAAGAAATATATAAAAGAATAGGACGTATAACCAAGGATTTAAATATGGAATATCTTCTTGACAGAGATATTTTCGCTTTGTCAGGAGGTGAAAAGCAAAAGATTGCATGTGCATCTGTTGCAGCAATGTTACCGGAAATTTTTATCCTTGATGAACCCTCTTCAAATTTGGATCTTCGTACTATTTCTGATTTAAAGGAGGTAATAAGAAATTGGAAAAAGCAAGGTAAGACGGTTATTATTGCTGAGCATAGGCTGTATTATCTGATGGAGCTTGCGGACAGAGTCATTTATATGAAGGACGGAAGGATTGTAAATGACTTTTCTATTGATGAATTTAAAAAAATTGAAGAAACACAATTGCATCAAATGGGGCTTCGTTCCGTTTATCCGGTCAAATTTGAGGAAAGGAATGATGAAAACAGTAATAAAAACAACTTCAGTTTTAATAATATTTCATTTTCTTATGGGAAAAGAAAATTTATCGATATTCCTGATATAACAGTTCCATATGGTGCAATTGTAGGAGTTTTAGGGTATAATGGTGCAGGTAAGTCCACTCTTGCAAAGATGATATGCGGACTTGAAAAAAGGGTAAAGGGAAGTTTAAACTATAAATCCGGTATTATTATGGCAAAGGATTGGAAAAATCTAAGTTATATGGTAATGCAGGATGTAAATCATCAGTTGTTTACGGAAAGTGTTTTGGATGAAGTTATTTTAAGTATGGAAGAAGATGATGAGATTGCAAAAGAAAATGCTAAGAAAATACTTAAAGATCTGAATCTGGAGATGTTTTGTGATGTACATCCACTCTCTCTTTCGGGAGGTCAAAAACAGAGAGTGGCAATTGGCAGTGCAATAGCAAGTGATAAGGAAATATTGATTTTTGATGAGCCGACAAGTGGTCTTGACTATGAGCATATGTTGGAAGTTTCTGAAATCATAAAGCATTTAAAAGCTGAGGGAAGAACAAGCTTTATCATAACTCATGATCCGGAGTTTTTAGAGGAATGCTGTGATTATTTGATTTTTTTGGAGAATGGAAAGCTTTTATGGTCAGGAGCATGGACAAAAGAAAATGCGGAAAGAGTGAGTAAATTTTTTGAAATATAAGTCTTATAGCAAAAATCTTATATATACAGGAGATTAAATGGTAAGAGAGATAAAAGAAAATGAATTAAATGATTTACTCCAACTGTATTTACATTTACATGAGAGCAGTTTGCCGGAGATGTCAAAGCATCTTGAGGAGGTCTGGCTTAGCATTATAAAAGATGAGAACCATCATATTATGGTTAATGAAATAGACGAAAAAATAGTATCCTCCTGTGTCTGTGTTATAATTCCGAATTTAACAAGAAATGCAAGGAGCTATGCATTTATAGAAAATGTGGTTACTCATGTAAATTATCGCGGCAGTGGCTATGCAAGTGAATGTTTAAATTTTGCCGGAGAGATAGCTAAAAAAGAGAATTGCTATAAGATGATGCTTTTAACAGGCTCAAAGGATGAATCTACATTAAACGTTTATAAAAATGCAGGCTATAATTGTGCCGATAAGACAGCATTTATAAAGTGGATTAAATAATATTTATAAAAAAGTAAAGGGTATGTCGTGACAGTAGGACTTTTAATCGGGACATACCCTTTTTAATGCTTATATATAATAAATAGGTGAAAATCCTGACTTATAAATTTCATTCTTTATTATCACAGAAAATCTTATTTACAGTATTTTTTACAGACTATGATTTTAGATACAGGCAGCCATACCGGATATTTTTTCCAAATAGAGTTTCCTTTTTTCCTGTGATGAGGATTCCACCTGAGCTAAAGTGGTTAATTTGACCGGTGTGATTCCGCAGGGCTTTAAAATCTGATTTTTTAAAACCTTGCCGTAATCATTACAGAATGGCAGTGCAATGGCAGGTGCATCCATAGTGGTGATAATCCATGCTGATTTGCCCTTTAAATGCCCTTCAAGTCCTATTTTCTTATAAGAATAAGCAAAACCTGATACAAACACTCTGTCAATAAAGCCCTTTAAAATAGCAGGCATACCGCTCCACCATATAGGGAAGATAAAGATAAGCTTATCGGCTTCTTTGATCATATCACGATATTTGCAAGTCTCCGGACTTTTTGCAAGATCACGCCTTTTATTTTTCTCATCAAATTTCAGCACCGGATCAAAATTTTCTTTATATAAGTCTATGGTTTTAATCTTATGTGTAGACGGAATAGAACTTTCCACCTGCTTTAATATTGCATTATTAAAACTTTTACAATTTGGATGTGCGTAAATAATCAAAATATTCATTTTCTTTCTCCTTTAATATAGATATCAAGCATATGCCTGATAGTACTTTGTATGGTTTCATTATCGAGTTCATTCCCTATCGGACTGCCGGCTATTACGGCTAAGCCGGAGATAAAACTCCAAAAGTGAAGCAGAGACTCGGCTTCGCTATTTGTAAAGTTTTCCTCTTTTCGAAGCATCAGCACAATATGCTTAAACTTTGAAAATCCCGGGAAATCAGAGGTGTCTGAAATGGTATTTTCTGTGAATTTCATATATTTAAACGGGAATTTGATAAATAATGCCTCAAAGAAATAAGGATATTTCTTTGAAAAATTTATCAGATTAAGTCCCATTTGAACCAGCTGTTCTCCTGCACTTTGCTTTATATCCATATCCTTAACAAGCTCATTATCAAGTAAGGTTGAAATATGCTTTAATACAACATTCAAATAATTTTCCTTGCTCTCAAAATGGCGATAAGGAGTGCCATGAGTCACTCCGCAGGATTTGGCTATGGTTCTAAGCGATAAATTATCAATTCCGGATTGCTTTATTTCTTCCACCCCGGTTAAAATAAGATCTTCTTTCAATTTTTCCGTATTTCTTTTCATATTCGCCTCTTCTAAAAGTATACACTGTCTACAATATTAGTATACACCGTCTACTTTTATTGTCAAAGGGGTAAATATTAGGTTTAGGGAGAAGTTTTATTTTATAAAATCAAAAATAATTATGATATAATAGATATTCAATATAAGAAAGAATTAGAAAGCCTATATTATAAAAGCATGGAGGAGTATTATGCTCAGAGTATGGTTTGGCGACAGGGTAATGTAATATATAATACATCAGTGTATTTTAGAAACCGGTATAAGGATGGCTGGATTACAGATGATTTTACAAGGGCTGTTATTAAAGATATTTAATGCTTCAAACTGTGGAGATAATTGTGCAAAGTGGATTTTAAAGCTTTGGAAGTAAAGAGATTTTACCATAGCTTTATATCATATAATGGATTTTGGAAAGAAAGATTTTGAGATTCGTATTCTTAATAATAAAAATAAAAAGCTTATTGTACATAATATGAGAGATTTTTTGGATGCTGTGAATGATTATCTTAAAGGGAAGGTAGAATAATATCAGGTGTAATTGTAGAGATAGAAGAGTTAAATGAAACATATAATTATGTAGACAGCACAAAATATAAAAGCCGGGAGCAGTATTTTACGCATTTATTAGAGGAACTGAGTAAAAATGACAAGGCTAAAAAATATAATAAAAGCAGATTGCCGAAGTAGTATATACAGCCTGTTGTAAAGGAAAAGATACTATCTCAGATTCCACATCTTAAACTTGAGATATTAATATTATAAAGCTATTGTAAAAATACCGTATTATATTTCATAATTTTTGGCATAATTACTTGACACTTTATGCCATATATTTTTATGTAATATATATACATATATATATAAGTATTTGATATTGAACGAATTAAGAATATTATGTACAATTACTTCACATAGTTGGCAGGTTCTAATATGATAGAGGACTATATTTTAGAGGTAGTTATGTTAAGTGTTAATCCAAAGAGATATAAGAACGGTGATATGTAAAATTTAAGTTGTAGGTATGATTTATTAATTATGAGGAGGTAAGATATGAATAAGATTTTTAAAGTAATGACTATTGCGTGTGCTATAAGCGTATTGTCGACAAGTGTCAGCTATGCAAAAGTTACAAGGCTGTGGACCGGTAGTGATGCTTCATATGTTGAGAGTGAACATGGTGACAGTTTTTGGGCAGATATGTATTATGGTACTGTATCAGCTAGGGGAAGCGACAGAGTAATACATAATGGCAGGTATTGTTACTATAGTGAAGTAAGACTTACATATAATGTACAGGGTAAGCTTTACCCGGTAGCTGCTAGACCAACAAGTAAAAATAGTAGTAGACCGGTCGTAAAAAAAATTGAAGTAAGGGATAAATGGAATATTGGGCCTAAGACCACGGCAAAATATTCAATTAATAATGCTCCTGTAGACGGCAGTACAGTAAATTCTATTGGGAATAATGTGGATACTTTTATCAGCGGAAATATAGTTGTTGAGTAAGATTACCAAAGGTAGGGACAGTATGAAAAGCTTTGTAAAGAAAAATATAATATTTTATATTTTGATATTTGCAGTGAATTCTATCATATTAATTGCAGCTAATTATGTGGTTGGAAACACTATATCAATACCATATGAGTTATATGAAACCCGAAGGGTATTTGTCCCTACCGGAAAGGTTAAAAATTTTGATTGGGATTTTTTGCTTGAGCGAAATGTAGTGCTTGTAGCTGAGACATCAGATAGTAAGGTCGTGGGACTTTATGACCCGGGTATGTACTATTTTGTAAATTCCACAAAAGCACTTGACCCAAGATATTTAAGATACTTTTCAAATGAGGACTATATAAAAAAGACCGATACAGGAGTAGCCCTTATAAATATTGATACTATGTTTCGAAGCGGAAAGCTAAGTCCGTACATAATAAAAAAGGGAATGAAAAGAGCAGCTGATACATATAATATAGACATTATAGGGGCGCTTGATATTGCTTCAGTAGGATATGGTTCACTTGAGGAGTCATATCCTACTGATGAATTTGCAGTATTTAAAAATATCTTTAAATTAAATAGTAATCTTATAAAGAAGATATATGTAGATGTGCCATATATAGATGTGTCGGAGACTGAAAAATTTAATGAAATGGAAAAGGTATCTGAAGTACTAAAAGAAAAAGGATTTACAGAGATATCTGAAAATAAAGCACAACCGGTGATAAAGGCATTTATTCATGCAGTATTAAATTACAGAAAATATGAGAGGTTTATATTATATTGTGCAATGGCATCATTATCAGTATTCATATACACCTCCGTGATATATTTGTGGAAATATAAGGAATATATTTATATCAGCAGAGTATGTGGTACCGATTTTTTTAAAATGTATAAACTTATTTTAAAATATAGTATTTTTCAGATTGTATTAATAAGTATGGTGGCATCTTTTGGGATTTGGATATATTTAGGACTGATAAAAGAAGGAATAATGAGTATCTTTGATTATATAGTTGTTGACTTTATATTTTTATTATTATTTTTATTATGTATAACAGGAGTATATATATTTGGATTTCTTAGATATTCAAGAGAGATGAGGTAATATATGCTGACTGATATGTTGCTTGGTATAAAAGATGCTTTGAAAAATAAAATGATTGCTTTAAGCTTCGTTATTATAACAATATCTGTATTTATTGTCTTAGTAGCTGCAACATTATCTTTTAAAGATGATCTGTCTATGACCGAGGGGATTGGATATATGCATCTTGTTCCTATAAAATTTGTAGATGAAAAAGGTGATGAAGGAAAGAATATCCTTGAAAAGTTGGATAGTGTGTACAAGGATGGCGGTATAGCTATGTTTACTACAGTTTATAAATCAAGTAAAATTAAGACTGATATAAATGTTTTGGTATGTAATGGTGGTGAATATATATGGATACTGCCTGAAAGAGAGTATAACAGTTATTTTAAAGGAGATGTCAAAGGCGATATTATCACTTGGAAACAAGTTGTAGATGACTTAGTTTATCAAGGATATGACAGAGAGTGGCTTAATTATTTCTTTTATGAACAGGAAAGTATATGTATAAAGATTAAGGATGATAAATATAAAAGATTTGAAGATTACAGTATTTCAATTTTTGATATTGATTCAATAGTTGAGAGAACTTATTTTAGCAAGGAAGATATAAAAAATGGTGTTGTAGATAATTTTATACAAGTCTTTGAAAATTCATCATTTTATCTTAAAGTGAATAAGATAAACAAGGATTTTAAAGAGATGAATTTTATAATAAGGTATGTGCTTATCTATGTGATGTTTATTATACTTGAAATCATTTCAGTGCTTTTTATTTTTTTAGAGCATATAAAGAATAAAATGCATAAAGTGTTTATGATACATATAACATATGGGGCAAGAAAAAGGGATATTATAATCAGAAATTTTACTATGAGCTTTGTGGTGATATCGGCAGATATTTTGATACTGTTTTATTTAAACATGTTCAGATGGGATTTTGCTGCTGCACTCATAGTAGTAATATCTTTGTTTTTTCTACTGATAATGCTTATAGCTAATGTGATTGCCACTTTAAATGATGATTTTTTGTCAGAAAGGAGTGACAGGCAATGATTGAAATGATTGATATAAAAAAACGTTATATAAATTCGGATAAAAATATTATTGACGGTTGTCCGGCTACATTTGACATCGGGAAAAGATATGCTTTATTTGGAGAAAACGGCAGTGGAAAGACTACATTTATAAAAATTCTCGGACTCCTTGATAAAAACTTTTCGGGTACATATAGAATAAACGGAAAAGATGTCTTAAGTATGTCGGGAAGTGATATTGCAAGACTTAGGAATGAAGTCTTCGGATTTATGTTTCAAGATAATAAACTTCTTGAGAATGAAAGTGCATACAATAATATATTTATTCCGCTTATCTATTCAAAAAAATACAGATATTTTGACAGAAAGAAAAGAGTTATTGAAATTGCCGAGATACTTGGAATTGAAAAGTTACTTAAAAAGAGAGTTTTTCAAATGTCAGGCGGAGAAAAGCATATGATTGCTTTGGCAAGAGCAATGGTGAATAATCCGTCTGTATTGATACTTGATGAACCTTTTTCATCACTTTCCATTGAAAACAGAACGTTGAGCATGGAATATATAGATAATATAATGGATGAGAGTAAAATACTTGTAATGGTTACACATGACAGTAGGATATATAGTGATAAACGATATATTACTTTGAATATGACTGAGGGAAAACTTATTAATATAAAATAAGTATGTAGGCAGTTGCTTTTATAAAGCAATTGCCTTATTTTACTGAAGTATAAAGTTTGATCTTACCGGGAAACTGAATTATTTGGATTAGTATTAAATTACCAGTATTAAAGTAAGCGCCTTATAATATAATGCCTTATATTCAGTTATAAATAATGAGATAATAGTTACCAACAAGTGTATAGTACTATTTAGTTATAGTGAAGTATAGTACTGTATAGTAATGCAAGTCGGAGGTAATTATGGATCAAGTAACAAAAGTAAAAAGGCATTTAAAACAAGAGCAATGGAAAGCA
>GL890603.1 GCA_000209465.1 Lachnospiraceae oral taxon 107 str. F0167
GGAAAATCGTGACGAGTATGAAACAATCAAATTTAATGATAACCGTATCTCAAAATTAGCAGGGCAGAACGGGAAAAGTTTTATATCAGGTGTGAAACTGGAGATAGGAAACATGGTTTGTTGTAGAAAGTTGCCAAAGAACGAAGGTGGTACAGACGACTATGATAATCTGATGTGGATTACCGAAAAAGAGAAAGAACTGATTACCAAAGTGGAAATTTCTGGAAAAGATTTAGTAGGTGTGGAACTGGATAACAAGGCTAAGAAAAAGCTGAATTCTTTAAGGTTATTAATGGAAAATCTACCAATTTAGCAGAGTAAGGATTCGTTGGGGCGCCGTATGAGCAGGAAACTCTCACGTACGGTGCTAAGTGGGGGAAAAGGTGGAGACAACATCAAAGCCTTACCTATCACAATAAATCCCGATTTCAAAGGAAAGACAGGAGTATGAACTTAAAAGTCAGATCGATGAGATCGTGGAATTTATTGGAGAGTATAAAAGAGACAGAGATCAAAGATTTAGTGTAAAGCAGCTTGAAAAAACAAAGAAAAGTCTGGAAGCAAAATTAAAGAAGCTTAATGATGATTATAAAAAAGATGATGTGGTAACTTTTGAGGAACTGGGAATTGATAAGCTTTTTGTGGATGAAGCCCATGCATATAAAAATCTGTACCTGTTTTCAAAAATGAGAAATGTGTCAGGAATCAGTGCAACGGATTCACAAAAGTCATCCGATATGCTTATGAAGTGCAGATATATGGATGAGATAACAGGCGGTAAGGGAGTTGTTTTTGCAACAGGAACTCCGGTCAGCAACAGTATGGCTGAACTTTACACCATGCAAAGGTATCTTCAGTATGACGAACTTAAAAAAATGCACCTTCAGCACTTTGATTCATGGGCATCTACCTTTGGAGAAACGGTTACGGCAATAGAACTTAATCCGGAAGGAAACGGATATAGAAGCAAGACAAGATTTTCAAAGTTTTACAACCTCCCGGAACTGATGAACATGGTTAAGCAGTTCATGGATATAAAAACAGCGGATGTATTAAATCTTCCCGTTCCAAATGCACATTTTGAGACCATAAAGACAAAGCCTACCGAGGAGCAAAAGGAAATATTGGAGTCTTTTTCTGAAAGAGCGGATAAGGTTCGAGCAAAACAGGTGGATTCTTCTGTCGATAATATGCTTCTTATAACCAATGACGGAAAGAAAATGGCACTTGATCAAAGGCTTATAAACCCTCTGCTTCCCGATGATGAGAACAGCAAGGTAAATACTTGTGTAAAAAATATATTCAGCATATGGGATAAATATGCAGATAAAAGGTCGGCTCAACTTGTCTTTTGTGATATGTCTACACCCTCAAGCGAGTTTAATATTTATGATGATATCAAGAACAAACTTATGGCTATGAGAATTCCTGAAAGGGAGATAGAGTTTATCCATAATTCAAACAACAACAGGGAAAAGGATGCTATCTTTGATAAGGTAAGGAAAGGAGAAATTCGTGTGCTTTTAGGTTCCACACAAAAGATGGGAGCAGGAACCAATGCACAAGATAAACTCATTGCCATTCATGATCTTGATGTTCCATGGAGACCTGCGGATCTTTCTCAAAGAGCAGGAAGAATCGTAAGACAGGGAAATGAAAATAAGGATGTTTATATCTTCAGATATGTAACTGAAAATACCTTTGATGCTTATCTTTTCCAAACACTTGAAAATAAACAAAAGTATATTTCACAGATAATGACAAGTAAAACACCGGTAAGAGTTGCAGAAGATGTCGATGAGGCTACATTAAATTATGCTGAAATAAAGGCACTTGCGACAGGTAATCCTTTAATTCGTGAGAAGATGGATCTTGATGTGGAGGTATCTAAGTTAAAAATGCTTGAGTCAAACTTCAAATCAAACCTGTATAAACTTGAGGATAAGGTGGTAAAGGTTTATCCTAAAGAAATAGAGAACTTAAAAAGTAGAATTGAGAATTTACAAAAAGATATAAAAGCAGTAGAGCCATATAGAGAAGAAAATACAGATAAGGAAGTATACATTCAGCCAAGTTTGGAGAATGTAGGGGAGAATTCAATAGAAACAGAGAAAAAGTCGGATAAAGAAGCAGTATCAAAATTCACCTCTCTTATTCTTGACGGCAAAAAATATACAGATAAAAGACAAGCCGGAGAATTTTTGATAAGCAAGATAAAAAGTATAAAAAAGATGGATGATTTTAAGTCGGAAGAAGTAAAAATCGGAGAGTACAGAAACTTTGATTTATTTGCATACTATGACAGCTTTTCCAATCAGTATAAATTTAATCTAAAAGGCGAAGAGAATCATTATGGTGAATTTGGAGCGGACGGTATAGGAAATATAACGAGAATGGATAATGTCCTTGATAAAATGCCTGAGAGGCTGGAGCAAACTTTAGGTAAGCTTAGTGATACTGAAAGTCAACTTGAAACCGCAAAACTTGAAATTCAGAAGAAATTTCCTCAGGATGAGCTTCTAAAAGAAAAGACACTAAGACTTGCTGAGGTAAATAATCTACTGGATATGGGGCAAAAAGAAGCAGTAACAGAAGGGAAAAATCCATTACTTGAAGAGGTAAAAGAAGAATTGATTCATTTCTTAAATAAGGAGTATGAGGAAACCCATAGTATAGAGGATTTTGATACTTTGTTTCCTGATTTAAGCGATATAAGGCTTGCTTATACGACTACGCCTGATGAAGAGCATGAAATACAGACAAGCCTTGATTTAATTGATTATAAAATGAATACCTATGTTGATAATACTTTAGTGAACAGCTTTCAGTACACCTATGATCCTCTTGATGCAAGTGATAGAAGTGAGCTTGTGCAGATAAAGGCAAGTATAGGTTTTTGGGATTTTAATGAGCTTATCTATGTGGATGAAGAAAAGTTAAAAGAGGTACTGGGGCTTGAAATCGATGATGATGGGAATTTTTATGATCCGTTAGAAAAAGATATGGACTTGGACGGTGTAGCGGACAGGTATGATGCAGACTTTAGAGACAGCAAGGTACAAAGTATCGGAGATCTGGATAGAAGAGAAAGAAACTCTGTAGTAGATAAATTAAACGGATATAAGGAACAAATCAGTCAAACAGGTGCAAAGGAAAATCAATTAGAATACTTTGAGGAGGCAAGGTAGGATCCGGATAAAAAAATATTATATGAAAATATGGGAAGAGAGTATCTTTTATGGGTACTCTTTTCTCAATCTTTAATAGAAAAATAAAGTATAAAGACAGAAATGGAGGAATTTATGAACTTAAAAAAGGGGATATTATTAAAACGGCACTGGGAGAACATACAACGGTATTAGATGTAAAGAAAAATCAGGCAGTATTATTTACAGGTGAACAATTTGTTATAGCATCAGGAATTAAAGAGAATAAAGAAACCGGTAAATTTGAGTGGGTAAACGGAAGATATGCAAATGATTTAAAAAGCATTTCAAATATGCAAAACAATAGTTTTGAAAGTATGAAAGAAACTTTATCATTCTTGGCGGAATACAATCATAGTGATTTTATTAAGGGAATAATATCACTGGAAACAGATATAAATAATGAAGACATACTGGATAATGCCTATGACAACTATATGAATGACTCTTATATGGGGTTGATTGATGAAAGGTTTATGGACTTTATTGATGAAGAACTAAAAACAGCGAAAGATATAAAGCAGGAAGAGATAGAAAAAGATTCAGGCATTCAGGAAAAAAGCAAAGAAGAAATAAGTGAAAACGAGCAATACCAAACACAGGAAAATACAGTAAAAGAAAATACAAGTCTGAAAGATAATAATGATCAAGAAAAGCAATATGTCAAAGGTAATCTTACCGCCGATGTTGAAATAAAGGATCTAAGATCAAATGAGGGACAGGATTTTAGAGTGGCAAGTTTTTCCATTGCTCAAAATGACGGAATGGGAAATGTAAAGTTTATGAATTGCTTTGCTTATAATGAGCAGGTTCAAGCAGTAAAGGATTTTAGAAAAGGGGATTTTGTTTCACTGTCAGGAAAAGAAAAGCTTAGTACCGGAAAGAATGGAAAGCAATATACAAACTTTAAGGTATATTCCGCCAAGCTGTTAAAAGCCAGAGGACAATCTCAAGATACAAAAGAGAAGCCTTCAACACTTAAAAAACTAAACGATTATAAGGGAAAAACGGATGGCAGATCAAAAGAACAAGGGAATATGAAAAGTGAAAAGTTTGTAGAACGATAAAAGTGTGGGGATTAGCAGCCTGGTAAGCTGCTGTCCCCTGTCTTTTTTGATTCTATTTTAAACTTAAAATAAGGGTTTGCTAAAAAAGGAGAGGGGCGTTATAGTATAAGAAAAATAGGATTATTTAGTAGAAAGGATGAAATGATATGATTGTTATTTTTATAGCCTTAATTATACTATATTTGGGAGTTATCCTGTTTGTAGGAACAACATTTGTAAAAATAAGCTTATTTGCGATGGATAAGCTTGCGGTATTTATAGCAAGTTGGTACTATACTCACCATTATTTTTCTGTCAAGGTTTCATCCGGATATGCCGTATATTTTTGGGATATATTAGCGGCAATAGTGGCTGTAGTGCTATATTCTGTCTTATTCAAGTTAATTCATGATAAATTTGGATTGATTGGAAAGATTCTTAATTTAGCTATATCGTTTTTCAGCTCAATGACAGTGTATTGTATTATAGTACATGGATTTATTACAAATGAAAAATCTTATTTTCTACCCCTTTTAAATAATGATTTAGCCAATCAGGTGGTAAACTATATCATAATAGGTATAATCTCTTTAGTTGTATGGAAAAGGAGAGAAGATTATCTTATAGAAATGGACAAGGTATAAGAAAACAGTATTATTAAAAAACAGATCTTGCAGAAAAATTTAGCACCGGGGTAATCATACTGTTTTGACTTAGCCTATTTGAGCCTATAAGAAAATGTCTGTCCCTGAGTCTATATATTTTTGTCACTTATAAAGAAGGAGGCTGCTTTCTACCAAAAATCAAGTAGGAGCGACCTCCTTCTTCTTTATTTTTCCAGATGGTTGTTAAGGTATATATCCGTATTTTTCTTTGCTTGTTGAAGATCGTGGAGCATGAAGTTTTGATAGGAGTATTCTTCCATAAGGCTAATTTTTTTCTGTTCCAAAACAGTGTATTTATCTGACAGTTTAGGAATACTTAATGTACGGTATCCTGATTTTTCAAGTTCTTTTAAGGCGATTTCATAGGCAATAATCTGTGGCTTGTATTCTTCAAAAAATGCTTTATTTTCCTTATCTTCAATATACATGTCATGGATCAGCTGATTTTTAGAAAGGGTGTTTTTATTCTCTATCACAGAATATATGGATTTCATTTCCTTTTCAGCTTGCTTTATCCGATCTAATAATTGTTGCCTGTCTGAGGCTGCCTTCTTTAATTTTAATTCCAGTTCTTCATAGGTGTTTATGCCATATCTTCTCATTTCATTTAAGGAGGAAGCCATTGTTTTCATGTTGTGCTTGCCTGCCCATACTTCATAACCTTTTGAGGATTTTACCTTTTCATTGTTCTTTATATTTACAATAGTATCCGGCTTTTTATAAGAGAGTTTGTCATAAAGCTGTTCTTTATTATAAATCTGCTGTTTGGTCGGATCTTCAATTCTTTCTTTAATTCGCTCTTTGGTATAATCTTCTCCAAGCACATTTGCCTTTGTTCTTGTAAATTTTCCTGTATCTTTTTTGTCTTTATGACGGAATGAAAGATACTTTCCAATCTTAATTTCATATCCTAATTCTTCCATTGCTTTTAAAAACTCTTCGTAAGTACCGGACTTTAGAATTGCTTTGTCAATAGCAAGGTGAAGTCTGTTTTTCCAAGAATTGCCTTTACTAAATTCCATATATTCAATATAGCTTTTACCGTTTGTGGAATATCTGTTCTTGAATTTTTTATAGTTTTCATCAATGACAGATAAACCGTTTTCTTTACAAATCTCATCACTGACAGTTCTGATTTGATGATAACTTCTTTTGTTGCTTTGATACGCCTTACCAGTTACAAAACTTACATTATTAAATATAACATGATTATGAAGATGCCCCTTATCTATATGGGTAGTGAGTACATACTCATACTTTCCTTGAAAGACCTTTTCACATAGTTCAAGACCTATTTTGTGTGCCTGCTCAGGAGTGGCTTCTCCAGGAGCGAAAGATTGAATTAAATGCCTTGCCAATATTTTTGCCTTGGAATTACATTCTCTTTTCGTCTGCTCAAACTCAAGATGAGCAAGCTTAGGATTGCAGTTAAAAGAGGAAATAAGGATTTTTTCATCGGTCTTATCAGCATTCATGATATAGTTTAGGGCTAAGTGCAAAGTTTTTTCTATTGGATGAATCTTTGTAACAGCCATCAGCTCTCCTCTGTATTTATTGTTTCTAAATTTCCAAGGTCATATAGTTTTTTTCGCAAAGAGTAAATATCTTTCCCCTGCTTTTTTAGTAGCTCTTGTATATCAAGGATGTCATCTTTATAGATAGCTGCGGTGGAATTTACCCGCTTTGCAATCTGATTGATGCTACCGGTTATCCTGCCGATACTTGCGGAAAGTTCCCTGAAAACTGTCATATCCAATACGAAGATATCCTTGCCTAAGATGCATTTCATAATAAACTGACGCAAAGTTTTACAACCGGAGAACCTATATTTTTTCTCCAAAACCTTTAGTTCATCATCTGAAAGCATTAAATAAATGCCATGAGTTCTTACTCTGTTTGCCATGTCAAAACCTCCAAATCCTAAAAATAGCAAAAGAAAAAACCTGTAGAATCAAGTACTAAGCTTGACTTACAGGTTTTGCTTTATAGTATATTTCTAAATCAGAAATCTCCTGTAGAGAGATAAAATAGTTATATAAGTTACAAGAGGATTATAACATTTTTGAAAGTAAGCTTCAATGAAAGAATCGAAAACTTTTTCAAATACTACTTAGGTAATGGAATAAAGTAAGTTACCTTATGCAGGGGTTTGGGGATATTCCCCAACAAGCAAAAATTGACTGAAAGAGTCCGATGCGAAAGTGAGGATTAAGACAATTTTTCGTAAGTGCATATGCACTTACTGTGCTTGCTACAATTATCCGGAAAAGTCCACATAATATTTTTGTTTTTTAATCATTCAAATCATGTTGGTTTTAAATTTCAACTATAAAAAAGTCGGTATAACTTTTTGTTGAAATCATAAAAATAAAAAAGATAATAGAATTTACCATGGAGTACCGCTCAAAACTGATATTTTAGTAGAGTTTACAGCTGAGAAATAAGTATAACTAACCTTAACTTTAATACTATTTTATATATCGTAGTATAGATGTAAATTATATTAAAAAAGCTTGAAATTGTCCTGTATATATGCTACTATCGTAAGCAGATAAGGGATATAAAAATTTGTGAATAAGATAGGTGTAATTGTTGTTTTATTGTTATTAAGAAATTGTTTCTTAGTAAAAATATATACTGTTGGTAGCTGGAGTTAGTTCTGATAGAGATAAACAACATAATTTATCTGTTGTTATTTTTCTATTTAGTCTATGTTCTGTACTGCCAATAATAATAGTTATTGGTTTTGTGTCTTGTAGGGATTCCTACTGTTTATATTCCTTTTACCCGATATGTAATGAAATCTTAGAGTTTGTATTTTATGTAATAAAAATATAGATTTAAGGAGATGTAGGATGGCAGAGAGTATTATAAAGCAAACGAACCGTACTTTGTTGATTGAAGAGATTAATCCTGAAAAACTTAACTTACTTACCTTAGTCGGTGATGTAAGGGGACTGGACAGCTTAAGTGATGACAAGATAAAAGAAATCAATGAAGCACTGCTTGTCAGAAACTTTGAAGAGTTTTTAGAAAAGTTTGACCCTACGGTATATTCTTTTTTTAATGCTGCAACCGGGAAGATTGTATATTCTAAGGAAAAGCCGGCAGGTGTACCGGAAAACATGTTAAGCATAGTTCATCTTAATGCACATAACGACTTTCTAAAAATGCTTATGACCTTGGTTGAAACCAAAAGAAGTCAGGGAATTATCAATGCGGATTTTAAGTTTGAAAAACTTACAGAAATGATTTCACCTTCAAAGGTTATGGATGACATAAAGCAGGTAAGAAAAGAACTTCAGTATACTTATGCGGAGTATGCAAAGCTTGAAGATGGAGATCCTCATAAGCTAGATCTTGGTGATAAGCTTAATTCAATGTTTGAAGAAGCCAGTGCTAATTATCAAAATCTTATGGCGATGATTCCTCTTGCTATTTCAGATATAAAAACAAGACTTTTACTTGGAGAATCAAAAGAGTCTGAAAGTAATGATGCTCTAACTTTAGGACTTCTTACCATGTCTTCTGAAGGAGAACTTACAGTAATAGAAGCTCCAAAGGTGGAAGAAAGCGCTTTGGTGGTTACGGATGACAATTCAAATGCAGGACTTATTGAAGCTCTTGAAGATGACTATGATGCTCTAAATTCTGAAGGAAACAGTTATGTAAAACAGTTGGTGGTAAGAACTTTTTGTCCTCTTAATTCATCAATGCAAAGTCAGATCGATGTAAAAAAGGAAGTGGACAATTATAACACATATCTTGAGTTTTATAAAAATGCCAAGGATGATTTTATAAAGGTTGTAAAGCCTTTGGTCGAAAAGATTTTAGGTGTGTGGGCATTTTTTGAACAGTATCCCAAGCAGGTAAAAGGAATGAAACCAAGTCTTCTGATTGCCAATGTTAAAAATGAAGCCATGGCAAACAGCCTGAATGTACCTAAGCTTTGTGCTTATTTAAATACGGTAAATGAAAAGAATGATTATGGCAATACCGTTTGGTATGCAATAGTTGCAGGAGTGTCTTTGGATGAAAAATCAAAGATGAATGTTACAAGAGAAAGATTTAAGGGAAATAAAGACAGCATAAAAACTGAAAATGTCAGTGTGGAGTCTTTGGCAAGAATCGCAGATGCATTAAAAGATTATGGAGTACAATGCTTTTATTCCTACGAAACAGGGGATAAGACAACATTTAACAGTATGGCAATGACCGGAGTGGGATTTTTTGACGATAGATGTGCAAGCCTTAGTGGTAAGCCATATTCAGAGTATTTGATTCCTTGTGTGCCGAACTTTACAATTATTCCAAAGGACAAGTCCGGAGTGAAGCTTGAAAGCAGGATGATTGTCAATGAAAATGAAGCTGCTGAACTTTCAAAAGCCAAGGAAGATATCATGAAGCTTTGGATAGACGGAGTTTACATAGGTGCAGCATATGTGGCAGCCGGATTTGTGGCAAGTTATCAATCTCCTGAATATCTTAAAGAGTATTTTAAGAAAGATGTGGATACGGATTTACCGGGTGTACGATTTGATATTGAAGCAAAAAATAATTCTCTTAAGATACATACTACTATGTCAAAGGAGATTACCGGATTTACAAACAGTGTGAAAGATGATATTAACAAAAGAGGATTCGGCTTTGTATTTTCTTCAGAAAATGCGGTATTAGACGGAGAAAATATCAGCCATATAATGGTATATAAAGCAAGAAACTTAAAACTTTCAGGTGGCAGTTATGAGCCTATTTATAAAACACAGACCGCTAACTATATTGAGAGGATTTTAAGGCATGCCACAGGAGATTTTAAGGCGGAAAATATAGCAAAGTTCTTTTCAAATAATCCGTCCAGTCAAAAAAGCATCTGGCTTTCTAAAAAGACAAATATTAACGGTATACTTGGAAGTAATGATGATATTACTTATGAAGCGGATGAAACGGCAGGTGTATGTGCTATAGAGATAAGTTTTGGAAATGCCGTTAAGAGAGTTGAAGTGCCGCTAAATCGTGTGGCGGGAGAGTAAGGATACATATTAAGATGTGATATAAAATGAGAACTTCATTTTTAAGTTGATTACAAAAAATATTTTAAATATTTGGAGTAGTTTTATAAAAAATATATATTTTCATAGGAGGTAGCACAATGGGAATTAGGTTTAGAGTAACCGGTTCGGAAGTAGCAGACTTTGATGAGAGAAGCATAGTAAACGCAGAGTTTTTGTCCGAGTCTCCAAAGGATTCCAATGCCAAAGCAACAGATTACGGTCTTGGTGTAAAGGTATGGGGAAGAGTTTTATACAATGTCGGAGCGGATGTTGATGATGTATTAAAACTTGCCAAGTGGTCTCAGATTCCTTCCGAGAATGCGGATTGCTACAGAGTAGCGGAAGTAACAGTGGTATCTGCCGGCTCTGTTGTAAGAAAGTATGTAATTCCGAATGCATTCGTGGTGGAGTATTCTGAAAAGGCGGATGATGTAAACGGTACCGGAGAGTTTTATATCCATATCCGCCAAAAGAAGGATAATAATTCAAGGGTAGCGGTAGAAGGCGGATATGCCGGAGAATAAGGAATAGGAGGGATTAAGCATGGCATACAAAGTGAAAATAGAAGGTAATGAAAGTTTTGAACTTGCAAAGGAATGTGTAAACAGCGTATTTTTATCCACAGACATTCCTATTGACTCAAATGCCCGCACTAATGATGCAGGTGCAACAATGGAGATTACCGGCAAGATTTTAACTGCGGTAGACGGGGATCCTTTCGACTCAACAAGAAATATGGCACTTTGGTCAATGGTTCCAGCACAAAACAAGGATTGCTACAGAAAGGTTACCGTAGAACAGATAGTAGCGGGAATTACCAAAAGAAAATATGTATTTCCAAATGCTTTTGTAGTGAACTACAAAGAAAGACATGGAGATGAAGAGGGAGTAGGAAACTTTACCCTTGTAATAAAACAGAAAAAAGATAAGATGGCAGGTCTGATAGTTGAAGGCGGATACGCAGCCGAGTAACAAAAATCAGTCGTTAAAAGTTTGGGCTGCAAGACATTTATTGTCATGCAGCCTATTTTTATAAATTATCTTAGAAGACTATATAAGGGGATTATAACCCTTAGGTGAATACCGCAATGCGGACAAGTAGGGAGGATAAATATTTTCCACACGATTAAAAGCGGTAGGGATGGGAATATATGAATAGAAGATTTGTACTTGATGTTTCAGGAATAATTGCGGCTATCTTGTGTGCCATAATTGTCGGTTTTTTTGGAAGAGGATTAAAGGGCGGATATATATTTTATATGTTTTCTTTTTTTATTTCAGGTTCTTTGATTTATTTTGCGATAAATGACTTTTCTTTTAAAAAAGAAAAGATACAAGATACATTTTTGTCCGAGCTTGTGCTTTTAAGTGAAGAAGATACCGTAGTAAAGACATGGAATATTTTAGGAAAGAACTCATTGGTAATCGGAAAGAAAAACAGTAAAGAGGATATAGACATAGATTTGTCCGATACTTACTTTTCGGGAACCGTAAGTGACGTTCATGCGATACTTAACTATGTGGACGGTTCATGGTATATAGAAGATATGCAAAGCAAGAACGGAACGCAGATTAAAGGATTTTTAGAAGATAAGCTTTATAACATTAAAGACGGGCAAAGTAAGCTGGCAAAAAAAGACTATATTTTTATAGGGCTTAATAAACTACAGATAAGGTAAGGAAGTTATCATGGGAAATTTAATAAGATGCAAAAACGGACATATGTTTTCAAAAAGAAGATACGGAAATATCTGCCCGTATTGCAACATGGACATGACGGAAAGAAAAGAACTTGAAGAATCATTTGATGATAAGGAGCTTGAAGAAAGTTTGGTAAGAATAAAAACCAAACCGGTGTGTGCATGGCTTGTGTGCATCAAGGGACCAAGATACGGAAAAGATTATCGTGTGGTATTCGGGAAAAACTATATCGGAAGAACGGATGCCATGGATATTCAAATCATTGGAGATAATGCCATAAAGCAGGAAAACCATGCTATTTTATCCTTTGATGAAAAAGACCTTGAAGCAACTCTTATCTGTACAGAGGGGGGAGGAATTACCTACCTAAACGGAAAGGCAGTTTACACTCCACAGGCTCTTGAAACTTATGATGTCATTACCATGGGGGAAAGTGAGTTTTTATACATTGCTTTATGTGGAAAGCAGTTTTCATGGTAAATGCTTTTAATAAGCAATTGGAGAAATCCCATAGGAATAGGGAAAATGTAATAGACATTTTCATGGAAAATATAATGGGTATTTCTAAAAAAAATAAGGGGAAAACAGATATGGGGACTGCTTTTTGGATGGCTTTAATTCTTATTCTAACCGCTTTTTTTATTCTTTCATGGAGAGTGTATACATGGATTAAAGAAGAAAAAATCAGGATATACGATATAGGAGCCTTACTTGATATCGGAAAAAGACAGGTTCAGGCAAATGCATACGGATTCAAACAGGAAAAAGACAGACTTATGGCAATACTTAGCGCAGGGGAAGGAAAAGAGTATACCGGGAAGGTTGCAGCACTGACTACAGTAAGAACTTTCACTAAACTTTATAACCGATATGATAACAACCAAAGCAGTCGCTATTTCTTTGACATAGCCTTTGAGACGGCTAACATGAATGTCTTAAATGCACTTAGAGGAGAAAACGGAAGGGCGTATGCAGCCTGTCTAATGCTTAGAGGAAATCTTTTAAGCTATGCCATTATGGGGCATATAAATATTTATATTTTCCGCAGAAAAGAACTTATACTTCTTAGCAAGGGTCAGATAATGGAAGAACTTATAAAAGAAAAGGTAAATAAGGGACTTTTAAGTAAGGAAGCGGCTCGTAGAATTTCTGATACGGATAAGGCATATAACTGTATAGGAAGGGATGACTATATGAAACCGCTTATGACTAAAGAAGAAATAAGGCTAAAGAAAAAGGATATGGTTGTTATAACGACTACCGGAGTAGAAAAAAACATCTCTGTCAGGGAACTTGAAATAATCATTTCAAGGAAACATAACTGTAAGGGAACGGCAAAAGAGATTATTGAAACAATAAAAAAGAAAAATAACGAAGACTTGGACAATCTTGGACTAATAATTATAGGGATTTAGGAGGCTTAAAGAAGATGCGTAAGCAAAACAGTAAATTCAATACAAACTTTATTTCGGAAGAAGGCAGTTCATTAAAAAACAGTGATTTTTTTGCTTATGCTGAACTTGATAACTTTGCCTGCTATGTGCTTGCTGACGGTATTGAAGATGTGGCGGATACCGAATCGGCAAAGGAAGCGGTGGAAAGTATCATTGCAAAGTTTGGGGAAAAGCCTTCCATATCCAAAGGGAAAATACACGGATACTTAAACCATGCCAATGAAGTGCTTTTAAAAGCTGAAAAATATATGAAGCTTAAAGCATCAATTGTAGTTGCCATAACTGATTATGAAAGTGTACGCTTTGCCTATGCAGGAAATGCAAGGGCAAAGCTTTACAGAAATAACAAGTCATTTTATAAAACTACGGATACATCACTAAGCAGTGAAATGGTATCAAAGGAGATGATTAGCGAAGATGCCCTGTCAAGACATGAGCAAAGAAGTAATCTGTATGCCTTTTTAGGGCAAAAAGGATTTTCACCGGTGATATCGGGAAAGATAAAACTTGTTGATACCGATATTTTAATTCTTTATACAAAAGGGGTTTGGGAAAATGTATCGGAAGGAGAGATTGATAACATCTTTGCCGACAGTGGAAAAGATCCGAAAGATGCCATTGAGAAGATTGAAAAAGTACTTCTTGATAAAGAGCCCGAGTACATTGATAACTATACAATTGCCGGTATTTATATTGATAAGGTATTTGTCGAGTCGGATACCAAAAAGAAAAAAAGAAGGAAACTGATTTTGATAATATCAATTGTATCTGTAGTTGTGATACTTGCGGCCGTCATTGCCCTTTACTTTTATAACCGATACAGAAAAGAACTTAGGGAAGATATGAATACACACTATGAAAAGATGCTTAAATTTATAGAAATGGAAAACTATACAAAGGCGGATACTGAGTGTGAAGAGTCCATAAAGAAGGCGGAAAGCCTTAGAGATAAGGAAATGAAAGACCTTTTGTACCACTATGAGCAGGTTATAGAAGGAATACTTGAAGCGGATGAAAAGTATGATGCGAAAAGCTACAAAGAAGCAAAACCTTTATATGAATTTATACTTAGTGAAATTCCTTATGCAGACAATGCAGGACTTTCCTATGTAAGAAAAAGACTTGATTTTATTGCAGGGTATGAAAGTGTAAACTTAAGCCTTGATAACGGAGATATCCTTTTTGATTCGGAAATATATGATAAAGCAAGAGAAAGGTATGTTGATGCGAAAACTGAAGCAAGAGATATAGGATATGAAGAGGGAAAGTTAAAAGCGGAAGCAAAGCTTTTAGCGGTAGATCAAGCCATTGAAAAGGAAAATGAAGGGAAACAGGCGGAAGCTGATAAGCAATCTAAAAATCTGCAATCCGCAAATGATATGCTAAGTGCCGGAGATGAGGCACTAAGTAAAGGAGATTTTTTATCAGCAAGAGCTAATTATAATACGGCAAAAGATATTTTGGAAAAATCAGGTGAAAGTGCTGGACTTGAGGAACTTGAAAAAAAGATATCCACTGCGGATGAGAAAATAAGCTTAAGTGAAGAAGAAAAAACCTCTGCCACAAGTTACGCAATAACAGCAGATGAGGCTTTTTTAAAGGGAGATTTTGAAACGGCAAGAGATAATTATGAGTATGCCAGAAGACTTTATGTAAAACTTAATGATGAGATAAATACCATAGAAATGGATAAAAAGCTTAGTGATGTGCAAAAAAGAATTGATGAAAAAGAAAAAGAAGAACTGAAGGCGGCACAAACAGCAGCACAACCCCCCCAGCAACAGACAAGTGAGGCAGAGACTTCTGCAAGCATAAATGCTGAGTAATCAGGTATTTATTTAAAACTTGTGTATCAGTGCAAGTGGCAATTGTTTTTACCTATTAAAGATAAAAGAGGTGTTTTTATATGGACGCAGCGTACTTGGATGAGTTTGACATAAAAAAGTATGTAAAGGACAGGCTTTCAGAGATAAAAGATGAAGATGAGTATGCCTTGGCAAAAAGTGTTCTATATGACGGTCTTTACAGGATGAGTGAGGTTTTTGAAGAAAGATACAGATCTTTATACAAGAAAGTCTATGATGAGCTTGAAAGTAAAGAAGAAAGTTATGAGATTGCAATACTTTTACTTTCAAAAAATGAAAACGTATTTTTAAGGATGTTTTTTCCGATATCGGATTTAGATGTTTTGGAAGATAAAAAAATGATATTAAAGAAGACTATACCGAAAGTGAAGACCTTATAAAAACTGTTTATCTTAATGCAACCGATACTGTATGTAAGGAATTTTTACAAGAAAAGATAGGAGTAAGTTTTACAAATAACGGAGAAAAACACACACTTTCAGTACAACCTAAAAAAGCCCTTCGCTACAGAAAAGAAGTTGGTAAACTTTATGAAACTTTCTCTTATAACGGACTTAGATGGAATACAGTAAATACCGCCTACCTTGACCGCTTTTTTGATATTGACCTGTCTAAACTTCCTCAAAATGCAAGAGATGTAGAAGTGGACTACGGGAAATATGCCGATATGATAAAAGAAGAACTTTATCCGGTATGGAATGTAGAAAAAACAGTATTTAAGAGCAGCACATTTTTAAGTCCGAGTAAAGACGGATTATACTATGAACGGGAAATGGTTAAGCAAAGGGATAAGGAGATTATCTTAAGACTGGTGCAAAAGACTGAAGGCATGGTAGGAATAAGACAGGAAGAAGAAAAGATTATAGTAAAGACCTATGAAGAAAGTTATTCAGATTTGGAAGGATATCATATCTTTGATATACGATATACGAAAGAAGAATTACCAACCGGCTTAATAAGTAACAAAAGAGAAGATGGAATGATTGGACGACTTCTAAATAAAACAGAAGAAAAAATCCATACCGAGGCGGAAATAGAAAGGATTATTGAAGAACTTGATATTAGAGAGTATGTATCACTTAAATCCTGTGAAAGATTGCCGATATGGAAAGAAGTTTCGGAGGAAAGTAGAATACTTCCTGATATGAATAACTTTTCAAGTAGTGATTTTCCTCTAACAGAAGAAATCCCCAAACTTGTTTTAAGGTTTTTAAGAAACAGCGACAGCAACCTTTGTGAAGCAATGGTAAGATATGCCGTTTCTCAACTACAGATAAGCTTTGATGAATATATCTGTGTAGGGGTTTTGGAAAACACCTATTATACAAAAGGGATTGTATAGAAAAAATATAGAACAGGAGCAAAGTATGAACTGTGTATGGGAGATTGTACTTAAGGCGCAAAAAAGCGGATATAACTTAGAAGAGCTTAGATTTATAAACAGTGGGAGTCCAAGCCCTTATACTGAAAGTTCCTTTGATTTTCTAAATTCCGATACCATTGAAGAAAGTGAAATAGAGGTAAATCCGCTATATCGTTTTGCAAATGAACTGGGCGAAGTATTCTTACCCGATGTGAAGGGGTATGAGAAGGCAAGAGAAATATTTTTAGATGTAATAATGCACTATGTAGCGGTATGGGATCTTAGAAGCGGAGGAGATAAAAAAGAGCTAAGGGCAATGTATATCTTAAAAGAGATAGAAGAGGGAAGGTTTCTAAAAAGTATAAGAAAAACCCTATTTTCCCTTGACTTTGAAAAATCTAAAAGAATTATTTTTTGCCTGCTTGATTTATGTGGGTGCAAAGATTACATCACGATTTTTAGAAAGGCACTGAGAGAACTTTATCCTAAAGCAAACCTTTACATCCACTCTGAGAATTTAAGGAAACTTACCGTTTTTACGGGGGTGGATAAGACAAAAGAAGATATGGAAAGAATTGAAATGCTGAAGAAACTTTTTTTGCCGATATCTTATGAAACGGATATTTTTTGGAAATATCACTTCGGTATTATAGGAGTTGATGAAAGTATGAAAATTGGAAAAACGGCGATGTACTAAAATATTTTAAGAGAAAATGCAATATGTGTTTTCCGGGCTAAAATCACAGAATCGTAGGTATTATCGACTTTTCATATGTGTTTTGGCATATACACAAAAAAGAAGATGGAAGGAAACTAAGATGGGCTATAAGCTTAACAGAAACATAACCAAAGAAGAGCAGGCTGCGGCGTATACAAGAAAAGAGCTTGAGCTGATGAGTGAATATCGACTTAGAGAGGTTTGCCTAAGAGAGCATATCGTAAGGGGACTTGATAAGGATATGACAAGTAAAGAGCTTATAGATGCTATACTTTCCTACTGTCAAACCTTTGAAGATGAACTTATCAAAGAAGAAAAGGAAGGCGGAAGAGAGAGGATTGAAGAGTGTTTTGATAAACTAAGCGTAAAAGAACCCGAAAAGGATGAACTTAGAATATCCGGCAAAATCAGTATTTATGAAGGAGCGGCACTTAATTTCCTTGATGATTACAAAATAGAATACAAAGAAAAGTTTCTAAATACCAATGCTTTGATTGTAAGCGGAGATAAAAAGGTATGTGCCGTATTCAATGTAGTTGCCATGGGAGATAAAAAAGACTCTTTATACCTTGTAAAAGAGGCAGCCCTTTCAGGTATGGTTACGGATATAAAAGACTATAGTCTATACCTTATGGAAAGAGATGCATCAAAGTTCATATACCGTATATATATGGGAGAAGAGGAAAAAGACCTTACAAAGTACAGGATATATAAGATTCCTTTAATGGACTTTGAAATTCTTCCCCTGATTGAACTTCACATGCCCATAGCACTTGATCTTGGCTCGACCAATACTACTGTAGCCATCTATGCGGACAGCAGTTATTACAGACAGATACATGCAAAGCAAAGAGGAATCAAGGAAAACACTATATGCCATACCCTGTTTTTAGAGTCGGTGGGAGGAGAAACCTTTGTTGAAAAGATGATACCGACGGTTGTAGCCGTAACGGATGTAAATAAAGACGGTATAGATTATGTTTTTGGAAGAAGAGCCTTATGGTTTGCAAACTTAAGCTATACGGATAAAGGATTTTCCGTATTTTATGATATTAAAAGATGGGCAGGGGATTTTGAAAGAAAAGAAGAACTTACGGATGCCAAGGGAAGATACAGGTATGTACAAAGGATAGAGATTATAGCCGAGTATCTAAGATATGTACTTAATATCACAAGAGATAACTTCAAGTGTCAGATAAAGGAAGTATATATCACAGTACCGGTTAAGCAAAAGCATGTGTATGAGCAGATGTTGGGGCTTTTATCGGAAATGCTTTCTATAAGCCTAAAGGTTACCTTAGATGAAAGCACTGCCGTACTTTACAGCTTTATCAGCAAGATGAGAGAAAAAAACAGCCTGAAAGACGGAGAAAGTTATAAGGCACTGATAATGGACTGTGGAGGAGGGACAACGGATTTAAGTGCCTGTAAGTTTAAGGTACATGCAAAGGGTGATATACAGACCTATACGATGGAAAACAGTTATAAAAACGGTAATACGGACTTTGGAGGAAACAATATCACCTACAGAATCATGCAACTTTTAAAGCTTAGAATAGTTTCAAAACTACTTGACACGGATAAAGATTTAAGCCTTGAAGTAATTAACGAACTGCCGACAGATCCGTACAGGTATATAGATGAAGAAGGTGTTGAAAGTTTTTATAAGGGATTACAAGAGGCCTATGAAAAGGCTGAAGATATCTTACCTACAGCTTTTAAGCGTTTTGAAACTTATGGAAAAGAAGGGTATTACAGGGTAAGGAATAATTACTTTTTTCTATTTACATTGGCGGATGAGATTAAGCAGGAACTTTTTTCGGGAAATGATATCGTTATAGAAGTGCCTGAAGAAAAAAACGGGAAAATGGGACTTTTAAGACTGGAAGTGGACAGGTATAAGCTTTCAGTCTTTAGAGGAGAAAGGCTTGAGATTTTAGAGGGGATGCCGAAGCTAAGTTTTAACCGTTATGAGGCGGAAAGGCTGATTGCAGGAGAAATATATGCCGTTATGAAGGTTTTTATGGAAAGACTTTATAAAAACGGAGAACTTTATAACTTTGACATGATAAGACTTACAGGACAGTCCTGTAAGATAGGGTTATTTAGAGATGCTCTAAAAGAATTTGTACCCGGCAACATGATGCAAAGTGGAGGCAGTGTTAAAAAAGAAGAGCTAAAACTTGCCTGTGTGGACGGACTTATGCGCTATCTTTACGATAAAAGAACCGGATATGCGGGATTTGACATAAGAGAAGAAGAAGCTCTAATTCCCTATAAAATAAAAGCACTTTCATACTCAGGCAGACAAGAGATTCTTATAGACGGATTTGAAAGTAACAAGATGACGGGAAGCCTGCTTAGAAGCCTTGAAGATATCCTGCTTAGAATGTATTTGTATGATGCTTCAGAAAGTGTACGGTTTGAGTACCTGTTTCACTTCAAAAAAGATGAGGCAAGAGAAACTGACAGGATGGAGCTGGCGGGAAGGTATAGCGGCTATATAAAGCAGGAAGATACGGATGACATACAAAACGGGGAACTTAAGATATTTGCTTTTGTAGATTATAAAAAATGGGGATTTCAGATCGTGCCGGTATACAGACTTGAAGACACACTATACGCAGGAGAAGGACAGGAATATAAGTTTGAAACGGATGAGTGGATTTGTGATTTCTTTGATGGAGAACACTAAAGACATAAAGGAGAAGCTAATGGAAAACAGATACCCTTTGTTTGAAACGGGAAGAATCTTGAAAAAAGAAGCACTTGAGGTAATAAGAGACTATCCGAGAGATTTGCTTTCTATCCTTTATGAGGGATATACAAACGGAGTCATAAGAGGATTAAGATTAAGTTCAGACCATGAAAACAGAACCCTTATTATAGGAAGGGGACTTGCAAAACTAAAAGGCGAGGTATACCTGATAAATAAAGAGATAAAGGTAGCCTACACCCATACCGAACAAAGGAAGTATCTTAGGTTAAAGCATAGTGAAATAAGGGATAAAGATTGGAAGATAGGTGAAATAGAAGCTTTTCTTTCTGATGATGAAGAAAGTAAAGACGGAGAAATCCTGCTTTGCGACTTTTTATTAAAATCGGGTTTTGTATTAAGGGATACCTACCTTGACTTTGCAGATATGAGGTCAGAGTATGATACCATACATTTGATGAATGCCGATTATGCAGGGTATGGTGAAAGCTCCTTTAATATAGAGGTCTTAAAAGTGTATGCAAGAGAGTACCTTAATACAAAAAAGTGCGAAGAAACGGACAGAACCTTTTGCTATATGGTGTTAAACAGCATGGAAGGAATAGAAAGAAGCATTATAGAAAACTATATAGCAGTTAAAGAAGGGAAGGCAAAAGGAACAAGCTTAAGCAATAAAGAAATTTATACCGGACTTTTGGATATATTAAGCAGTGCAAAAGACCCTGACGGACATAGAGGTACAGGATTTAGTCCAAAAAAGATTTTAGTAGATTAGTGATAATTAGGAGCAGGTAAGGTTGCGAATAGCAAGGAGGAGAAGATGTCAAATATTATGCGTTGCCCTTATGGACATGTGTTTTCAAAAACAAGGAACGGCACTATATGCCCGACATGCGGCTTTGACCTTGATACACCTGAAAAGGTATATGTGAACTTACGGAAAGAGAGCGGCCTTTCCCTAAAGGAAGAAAGACCGGTATGTGCATGGCTTGTATGCATAGAGGGAGCAAGAAAGGGAAAAAGTTATGTCATAAGTTATGGAGAAAACTTTGTGGGAACGGATAGGGATAATGAGATACAGGTTTTAGGGGATGAGAAGATGCTTGGTAAGTTCACCTTAATAATTTTTGATAAAGGGACGAAGGAAGCCAATCTGATTCCAGCTAGAGCTGACGGCATTGTATATATGGATAATAAACCTATATATGATAAGTATGTTATTAAAAATAAAGATATCTTGGAAATAGGTGGAAGCAAGTTCATGTATGTGGATTTCCTGACTGAATGTAAGAAGTATTTAAATGACTTTGAATATGAAGAAACAGATAATGAAGATAAAGAAAATTTAATCCAAAAAGAGAAAAACTATAGGAAAATTAAAAGAGAAAAAGCTACTGAAGAAGAAAAATACCGAGATAAAATGCTAGGGAAGAACCTTTCCATGGAAGAAGAAAAGCCTATTTATGCATGGATTGTATGTATAGAAGGAACTCGTCAGGGAAAATCTTATAATATAACAGAGGGGAAAAATCATATAGGCAGTCATGACACCATGAGTATACAGTTTCTTGGAGATGAAGAGATAAGGGAGAAAAAACATGCCGTTATAGCCTATGATGAAAGAAATTTGCAGGGGACACTTCTTGGAGAAGAGTCCATGGGATTTGTAAGATTAAATGAAGCGGCGATATATACATCAAAAGATTTAAAAGAGGGAGACATCTTGGAGATTGGTAAGAGTAAGTTTTTCTACTTTGATTTTGCAAAAGAATACCATCAATGGTAGAAAACTTGGAACAGAAATGTAAAATAAGGTAATTATGGAGAAACTATGAAAGGAAGCTTACCGTATTTTTATATAAAAGAAAATCTTGAAAACATAAGAGGAATACGAATATATACATCAGATGATATCCCAAGGAATATGGATACTCTTAACGAAAGATTTTATGAACTGTCGAGGGATATTGTTCTTGAAATAGAAACAACAAAAATTTTTATATTTCCTGATTTGATGATGAATGTATATCCTCTTATTTCAGAAAGATTTAAAGAGTTACTTGTTCTTTTTGATATAGAGATTTTTACAAAAAGAGTCATGCTGGCAGATAAAGCTAGCAGGAAGATAACAAGCTATTATTTACTGTATACTAAAAACTTATTAAAAGCTGATTTTAACAAGCATTTTAAAGCAGTCAGAGAAGATGATGGAAAAATAAAATTCACCATAAGCCTTGATTTTGCAGAAAGCTTAATAAGAAGAGGCGTTAAGGGAATAGAGTTTGTGGAAGTGGAGGAGGATGTATGAGAGAAAACCTTATAAAACTTGATATTTTTGATGTACTTGCAGTAACGGCTTATGAAGCAAAACATGAAGTAGGTAAGCATGGCAGTGCAGTAATAAGAGCTATTATAGAAAAAAAAGAGAAGACGAGTATGTAAATACCGCTAAAAATACAAGATGGGTAAGGGTTGATGCCCTTGATGAAGCGGATAAGGAGAGTACGATATTTTACGGACTGTTGGAAAGGATATGTTTTTTTAAGGAAAGCGGAAGTTTTCTTGTTGAAATGGAGTTGGTTACGGGAAGTGCCTTAATGGAAGGAAAAGTTCATACAAGAGGATTTTCTAAGGATACCGGAGAATACACCGATATACTTAATGCATTAAAAGAAGGATATGAAGAGGCATACTATATAACAGGAGAAGAAGGAAAAGGAGTATTACCCGGATTTTTGGTGCAGTATGAAGAAAACGATTGGAACTTTATAAAAAGGATTGCCGCTTTAAAGCAGACAGTGGTAATGCCGGACTATCAGAGTAAGGGAGTGAAGTATTTTTTCGGTATGCCAAAAAGAGAAAGCAGGGTTTTAACTTCTAATGATGTACGCATTATTGTAAATAAAGAGTATACAGTATATGAAGTTAAATCAAGAGAAATCCATAGTTTAGGAGACAGGGTAAGTTTTAACAGAAAAGACTACCGTATAGTAAAAATCGTATCTAAAACAGAAGGAAGCGAACTTTACCATACATATTATTTAACACAGGATATAGACTATATAGTAAAAAAAGAAAGCAAGTATGATTTAAAAATAATAGGAGCATCACTTTACGCTAAAGTTATGAATGTAGAAAAAGAAAAGGTTAAGATAGCAATAGAGGATATAGAAAACAAGGATGAAGAGATAGGGGGATGGTTTGATTTTTCTACCGTATATTCTTCAAGGGACGGAGCCGGGTGGTACTGTATGCCTGAAAAAGGAGACAGCGTAAGGCTTTATTTTCCGACAGAAAATGAAGAAAATGCCTATGTGTGCAGTGCGGTACATGAAAACGAGGGAAATGGAATAAGAACCAATCCTGAAAATAAGATTTGGAGAAATAAGTACGGAAAAGAAATAAGGCTGACACCGGACGGTATACTTATAAGTGCAGGCAGCGGGGACTATATAGAATTAAAGGATAATGAGGGTGTAAAGATAGTAAGCAGTGGAAGCATACATATAAAAGCAAGGGATACTCTTGAGATAAGCAGTGAAGATTCAAATATATCAATAGCAGCTGGCAAGAGAATCATGCTTTTACAAGACGGAACACAGATAATATTAAAAGACGGAATAAGTGTAAGCGGAGACGGGGTTCATATAAGTTAATTGAGGATATCAGTGTTTTAAGAGTAATCTTATTACAGGAAAAAGGGGATTATATTTATGCTGATTATAGAAAATTTAGAGCTGGAAGTAAAACTTCCGATTTACAGGGTGGAAGGTTTTATGATAAAAACAGAGCCGAACATGCATGCAAGCCTTGACATGTTTGGAGTACTTATGGAAAATCCGGCAGAAAGTATTTTTACCGGCAAAAAGAACATGGATGTTCAGGTAAAACATGAGGGGAAGACTTTATTTAGGGGATTTGTAGAAGAACTTAAGATAGATTCCGATGCAAATGTCCACAGGTTTGAACTGAGTGCATACTCATACAGTAAAGAAGCGGATAAAGATAAACATACGGAGCTTTTTCAGGCTGTGAATGAAACATATATGGATATTTCACGAAGTGTAATAAAAAAATATCTTGGAGATATAAGAGTATATGATGTGGATGATAAAGACATTGAAAAGCCCCTACTTTGCTATAAGGAAAGTGCCTGGGAGTTTGCAATCAGAATGGCTGCAAACCTGAAAACTTTCATATATCCCGATATGACATCAGACAAACCCATTATATCCATGGGGATAAAAGAGGGAAAGCTTATTGAACCTAAAGATATCATAAGTGAAAGCAGAGAAATAAAAAAGGATAAGGGGAATACACAAAGGAGCGAATACAGGCTAAGAACTTATGGTTCTTATGAAATAGGAGACAGGGTAAGAGTAGGAGATAGAGTTTTAGTCTTATATAAAAAAGAAGCGGAGTTTACAAAGGGAGAGCTTATATTTAATTTTTATGGAATAGAGAAAACAGATATAAAAGAGATGGTAAAACCCTTTTACAATGAGAATATCATAGGGTTAAGCCTTATGGGAAAAATCAAAAAGTATGAGAATAATAAAATATATATAAGCCTTAATATTGATAAAAAAGAGGCGGAATACGGATTTGACTGGTATCCTGAAACCGGAAATGCACTCTATGCAGTACCTGAAGCAGGAGAAAAAGCGGAGCTTTATATAGCAGGTAATAAGCCGGGAGAAATGTATGTAATACGAACCTTTGGCAGTAAGAGTAAAGATGAAAAACAAAAGACATTGGAAATAGGAAATCAAAGTCTTAATTTGTCAGAGGAGGGAGTAAGCTTTAACTCAGATGATGTACTGATGATTAAAGATAAAAGCCTTAAACTTACAGGAAATGGAGGGCTAAGTATAAGTGCAGCAGGAAAGATAAACATAAAGGCAAGAAATATAAGAATAAATAGTAAAGATGATATAGTGTATGTAAGTGAGTAGTACAAATTATTAATAAAAGGGGTATTTAGAAAGTTATCAATAATAATTTACGATAATGTAAACCTATATAAAATATTTTATATCATAAAAGGGATGACATATTTTAAGAGGAAGATAATATGTGAAAAAATGACAATATATACTAAATTTAAGGAGGCTGTTTATGAGAGAGAATGAAAACGGTTTAAAGGAAATGTATAAATATAAAAAACAATTATCTGAATCAGGGTATGAGTATGTAGTGAGGGGAGCAAAAGTTTCTTGTTCAAAAGGAACTATGTCTACAGTAGTACAATTGCCAAATGATCATGGAGTATATGCAGCGGATAACCGTCCATTTATTACTCAAAGTGATGTGAGAAATGATAATATTAAAGGATTTGGTAAATGTAAAGCATCAAATAATAAAGACGAATTATGTAAACCAGCCCTTTGTAATTGGATTACAGGAACAACAAATGTAAAAATAAAGAATTCAATAACTAAAAAGAATGAGTATTTAGTTGGGACAGATTCTATAGCAATATGTAGGTGTGGGGGGATTGTTAAAATTGAGTCATCAGGACAGGTATCACCATTTGCCCTTGTAAGTGATCCCTCTAATGCTATAAAGCCAATTAGATATGAAGGTCAAGTAACATGGCAGGAACTTAGTAAAGATAAAAAATATGAAGAGATTATTTTAAAAAATAAAGACAACATATTATCGGCGGCTAAAAAATATAATATAGATCCAAAGATATTAGCGGCTTGTATATATGTAGAACAGAGTAAGAATGTAGATTCTAAGGATTATCGTATAGACTATATGGTAGGAGAAGTAGGTTTAGATACTTCTTTAGGAGTCAGCCAAATTAAGTTATCTACAGCAAAGCTAGTTGAAGATAAAGGATACATAAACATAAAGGATGGAGATTATGAAGGATTCACTGATGTAAATACCAGTGATAACAAAAGATTAATTAATAGGTTATCTGATGATGAGATAAATGTAGTATATGCAGCTGCTTATCTTAGATATATGCTGGACGAGTGGGAGCCTCTCGCCCCACAAGTATCATCTCCAGAACTATTGGGTTCACTTTATAATTTAGGTCATCAACATCGAGGTGGTGGACCGTTGGGTTATATATTTGGAGTTGGAAATACACCAAGACTGCCACATGATGATCCGCAGCCTAACCCTTTTGGAAACAGTGTCAAAGAAAGTTACAATAGAATGGGAGAATTATTAGAATAGGAGAATAAAGCATTGAGAAATTTATTTTATGCATTTATTTTAGGGTTATGCTTTTCAGTTTTTTACAGCTATATTTTGCATCCCATACATTTAACGGCTAAATATGGTGATAAAGTAAAGGAAATACTGGAAAAAGAATATAGTGATTATAGTAATTTGTGGGTATTTGTGCAGGGGGATACAAAACATGTGATTCGTGGTGTAATATTAAATACAGGACAGAATTTTTTGATAGTTGATATTAAACTTGCCGAATATGATTATAAGGCTATAAAGGTAATGATAGTAGGGGATAAAAAATGAGAAAATCTAAATATATATTAATAACAGTATTTTTTTTAATAGGATTTTTAATATATCCTTACATCAAAGTAGAAATATTGACATATTTGTATTCTAAAGAGTTTTTATATTTAGAAAAGGATAATTATTTTTTAGCAGATTATTATTATATAAAAGTATTTGATTATAGTAAAAATATAGCACAAATATATTACAGTGGAGACTCAATTGACTTGGTTACTTATATAAAAAAAGACGGTAAATGGGAACACTATATGTGGGAAACAATATGGTCTTCAGGAACTGCAGATGATTTTACATGGCCGTTTTATCCTTAATAATATTGATATAATTTTCAAATATAGTTCAGTAATATAATTATTGTATAAACATATTAATGTAATATTTATATTACACAGTTCGTTGAATCTAATAAAAGGGGAATTTTATGAAAACACATATTGATGAAAAAGTCGTACCTATAAAACTTACAAATGAAATAGATTACACTATGTCATTGGATACAGGATATTATATACTGGGAAGTTTGGAGAAATTTGTCATTGAAGAGATATTTAATCAGTCAATTTCTGTATATATACCGTCTTCATTTATAGATATGCCTGACGAAATAAAGGCAATAAAGTACCCTACAAATTTCAGACCTGAAATAATAAAAACTAATCTTGTAGGAGATATAAATTTAAGTTTTAGTTTTTTTGAAGATAATGAGGATGTAGATATCGAAACTTTAGTGAAGGACTTTAAAAATCTCCTTTCTAAGACAAATAAGGGTGTTAAGTTTTTAGATTCTACGAAACTTAAAAAAGAAGGTTATATTGAAATGCATTGTTTTGATTTCATCCTACCCGGGATAGATGAAAAAATCTACCACATGATAGGTATGGGAAAAGCCGGTAGGAAAATAATACAGACAATCTTTAATTGCAGTGAATCAAGTGCGAATGCATGGAAAAAAGCGGTAACGGATATATTTCAAACTATTGAATTTATAAGAAAGTAGAAGATGAACAGAGAAAACCAAAAAACAAAGTATTTTGAAGCTTTCAGGTATAGCCGGATAAGTGAAAAAATCGGAGAATATAAAGATTATCCTACCGAGAGCTTAGAAAAAGAGATAGAGGCACTGCTTATTGATGCAAAAGAAGAACAGGTTAAAAGAAAAGCGGATAATTTGGCATATATTATACTGTTTTTTCTTAATACAAGTCTTTATACAAAATCTTATAAATACATGCTTATTGCGGCAGATGAAAGCCTGTATATAAATAAGCCACTAAGCATAAGATATTGGGTACCTGATTTTATAAATGAGGACGCAAGCCTTATCAGGAAAGAACTTGTACAAAATAAGGCAAAGATACCTGATTTAAGCGAAGCGGAGATAGAAGAAGGAATAAGAGTTGTTTTAAAAGGATATGAGGGCATTATTGTCATACTTTGGAAGAAAGCAGTAGAAAAGGTACTTTGTGAGGATATGTTTAAAAATAAAGATATAGAAGAAATACCGTCTGTTCTTATTGGAGAATATATGGGGAAATTGAAGAAAGTAGAAATTTTAACAGATTAATTTATAATGCAGAATGATGTGGATTTTAGTGGTGAGTTTAATGAAAATCATTTCAGGGATTAAAGCACTGCAAGTTTGAATGGAGGTAGCGTCTGATGAAAAAGGTAAAGAAAAGTTCCATAAAGTTAAGCGGTGATGTAAACATAGCGTCTAAAGAAGTGGTGCTTAAGGGAAAGAAATCAAAGGTATGGGAAAACTTAAAAACACCGTACAAGGATAATTCAAAGGACTTTGAAAAGCTGCTTCCAATGCTGCTTGGAGGGTTACCTGTCATGGCAGGAGTACCGAGTGAAAAAGATAAGCTTATGCTAAAGCTTATGGGAGGGCTTGCGGTCTGTGCAGGGGTAAACATTACTAAAAATCCTAACGGAAGCTACAGCGTATCCTATATGAACGCATTAAACAGGGTAAGAAACAATGCAAAGCCGGTTACCGAAGAGCTTAATGAAGAAGGGCTAAAGCAGGAAATCTATAAGATTATCTCAGGGATGCTTGAAAAAGGAGGTCCTGCATTTACCTCATGGAATGCTTTGTTAAAAGACCTTATGAAAAATCATGGGATGGAAGATTTTCTAAAAGGTGCAAGGGCGGCACTTTGTGCTATGACAGGAGACCCTGTAAATGCTAATACGGGAAACTTTATCTATTCAAAAGAAGACATTAAGATCCTCTCAAGGATACCTTTAAGTTTTACAAGGTTTTATAACAGTAAGGAAGAAAAATGGGGAGTGTTTGGAAAAGGTTGGAGACATAGCTATGAAATATCCGTAGAAAGGGAAAAAAACGGATATATACTACACCTTGCAGACGGGCAGGATGAAGCCTACCTTTTAGATGATGAAGAAAATATAGTATCCGTTTTTGATGACTTTAACCGTCTTCAAAAAACAAAGGACGGGTTTGAGTATAAAAGCGGAGAAGGACTTTTGTACACTTTTAATAAAGAAGGAAGACTTCTTTGCATTAAGAGAAAAGATGGGGTAAAAGTATTACTTTCTTATGATACAAAAGGAAGACTTTTAAGTGTGTCCGATAAAGCAGGAAACAGCCTTAATCTTTCATATGATAACTTAGGGAAACTAAGAGAAGTAAAAGACCATGTCGGAAGAAAGATTGAGTATGGATATGAAAGCACTCAGCTTACAAGAGTATATTCCAACGGACAAAGGATGTATGATTACTTTTATGAAAAAGAACTTTTGGTAAAAATAAAAAATCCGAGGGGAGTATATGTACTTGAAAACCTGTATGACGGAGCAGACAGGGTGAAGATACAAAGATTTGCCGACGGAGGAATAATAAGATATGAGTATGACAGCGAAGAAAGTAAAACCTTTGTAACAAACCAGAATGAAAATGTAGAGGTACACATACATGACGAAAACTTCAGAAACATTGAAAGCGAATATGCGGGAGAGAGCGAAAGCTTTACCTATGATGAAAGAAACCTTTTAACATCATATACGGATAAAAGGGGAAATACCACGGTATATGAGTATGATAAAAAAGGAAACTTGAAAAGCTGCATACATCCTGACGGAGAGGCGGAAGGATTTGAGTATGATGAAAACTCTAACATAAGCGTTTATTATAAAAATAAAGAAGAGATTGAAAGATATTCCTATGATGACAAGGGGAGGCTTGTTGAAAGAAAGAATGCTTTAGGAGAGATTACAAGCATAGAGTATAAGGAAGGTGAATATGAAGAAGGTAAGGAAACTAAAGAAAGTCTTATCGTAACCCTTCCTGATGGTTCAAAAAGCAAAGTTTTTTATGATGAAAAGGGAAACATATCCCGAATAGAAGAAGAGAGCGGAAATGTTTTAACATACGAGTATGATGCCTTAAACAGGGTAAGGGTAAGCATTGACGGAAATAAAAACAGGACAGAGTTTTCATATAATGACAAGGACTTACTTACAGGAGTAAAGGATGCCATGGGTAACACTTGCAGATATGAGTATACCGAAAACGGCAAGCTGTCCCTTTTTGAAGACTTTAGAGGAAGCATTACAAAACTTAATTATAACGAAGTGAATAAAATAAAGGACTTTACTTTGCCTGATGGTGAAAACTTTAAGATGGAATACGACCTTTGTCAAAACCTTACAAAAGAAATACGACCGGACGGCGGGGAGGTAAGGTATGTTTATAATGCCGCAAATCTGGTGGAAAAAAAGATTTTACAAAACAAGGGATGCTATGAATATCGTTATGATGCAAACGGAAACCTTATATCGGTTATCGATCCTTTAGGAGATAGTGAAGAGTATTCCTATGATGAAAGAAACAGACTGTTGTCTTTTAAGGATAAATCGGGAGTAGTAACGGAGTATGAGTACGGGAAACATTACCTAAATATAACAAACAGCCTTGGAACACATAAAGTAAAGTATGATATTTTAGGAAGAATTATACTTGAAACAGATGTATATGGTGTTACAAAAGAATATGAATACAATGAACTTGGTAAAATAAAAAAAGTAAAAATACGGAGAGTTTGAGACAGTTTATGATTATTACAATGGTGGACTCTTAGAAAGAAAAACATATCCGGATAAAAGATATGAGATATTTACATATGATAAAAATCAAAATATCATAAAAAGAGAAAATGAAAAGGGTGATTACATTCTGATTACTTATGACAAGTTAAACAGAATTATTGAAGTAAGGAATAACTTTTCACAAAGACAAAGCTTTGAATACGATGCCATGGGCAATATAGTAAAGGAAACGGATGCTTTAGGGCATATGACGAAATACAGTTATTCTCTTGGAGGAAAGCTTACTTCAGTATTAGATGCCATGGGCAACAGAACGGAATACGGATATGATAAGGCAGGCAGACTTGTTACAGTATACAGACATGAAGGAGATAAAGAGTTATTGAAAAGCATTGAGTCTGATAAATATCACAAAGAAGAAAAACTTGAACCCCAGAATCTTCCCAGGATAACAAGGTATAAAAGAAATTTGATGGGTGATATTGTCTCTATTACAAATGCCTATGGAGAGGAAGAAACATTTTCCTATGATCTCTTAGGCAGAGTAAAGTTGAGGAAAGATATGGAAGGCTATGAAACAGCATATTCTTATACTGAAGCTGGAGATATCAAAAGTATTCTTTATAATGACGGAAGAAGTGTGGAATATACATATAACAGCCTAAGACAGCTGATTCAGGTAAAGGATGCACTTGGAACTATAAATATAGAGACGGATAAGTTTGGCAGAGCTACAAAGGTAGTGGACTATACCGGTGATGAAGTCAGTTACAGATATGGAAAGTACGGAGAAAGATTAAAGACGGTATATCCAGACGGAAAAAGTGTATCATATGAATATGATAAATATTTAAGGCTGACAAGTCTTACCTCAGGAAATAAAAGAGTTGATTATACTTATGATAAAGAGGGAAGACTCATCAGAAAAGATATGCCGGATGAAGTAAGCAGTATCTATAAATATAATGAAAGAGGACTTTTAAGCAGCCTAAGACATTTAAAAGAAAATCGAAATGTTGAAGAGTATACCTATGATTATGATCTTTTAGGGAATAAAACAAAGATTGTAAAATATCGTGATGTAAGTGTAAAGGGAATAGAAGACGACAATAAAGAAGAAATCATTCACAGACTATGGCAGGATTCAGGCACCTTTAATTACAGCTATGACAGCCTAAACAGGCTTGTAGAAGTAAAAAGAGGAGACAGATTACTTCATAAGTATGCCTATGACGCCTTTGGTAACAGGACATTATTAAAGAATGAAGATAAAGATATAAGGTATACCTACGATGCACTGGACAGACTTATAAAAGAGGGAGGCTTACAGGGAAGTAAGATATACGAATACGATAAAAGAGGAAATCTTACAGGCATAACAGACAGAGGAAGAAAAATAAGAGCCTATGAATATGACGCCACCGGTAGGCTTGGTCTAAGTTACTCTTTTTTAGGAAAGGCAAGAAGCTACAGCTATGATGGACTTGGGAACAGAGTAGGTATAAAAGAATATGAGTTTGAGAGAGGAGGATTTGGGGAGAATAAGTTAAAAGATATATCAGAGCTTGACCTGTTACAAAAAGAACCGATATATGAGGAGAAGTACACCTTGGATAGAACGAGGGCATATCATAACCTTTTACAAAATAAAACCATCAAAAGAGGAAATCTGGCAGCGCAAAGCTATGCATGGGACTTCAATGCAGTATTTATGGAAGGAGAAGGAAAAGAGTTTACATATCTTCAGGACGAGCTGGGAAGTGTTATCCGCCTGCTTGAGGTAGGGAATGAGGGTCAGACAGTGTATGGATACAATGAATTCGGAGAGGATACTTATAATACACAGGGAAAGATACAGCCTTTTGGATATACTGGATACAGATATGACAATGTAGCGGATACCTACTTTGCACAGGCAAGAGAGTATGTGGTCGTTGTGGGAAGGTTTGCCGGGGAGGATAAGGATTGGTTTACCAGGTTTATGATTCCACAGTCTATCAATCTATACTCTTATTGTGTTTCAAATCCACTAACATATGTTGATAAAACGGGGTTTGACTTGAGAAGTGCTGCTGATACTGTCGGTAATTATATAAAAAATGAAAAGGACCCTTTTGGGGTGTTTATAGGAACACATTGGATGTCAGGCACAGGAAAGAATGTTGTGGAAGTTCCATTATATACAGGTGAAAATGGTCCTTGGGGACAATATATGATGGAAAATCCGATACTGACCGGCAAGGTGGGAGATTTAGTTATTCCGATAGGTGATAAAGTTAAACCAGGTGAAATTATAGATGTAACACTTGAAATACCACATATGGTTATTGAAAATGGTGAAAATGCAGTGGGGTATCAGTTTTTACATGGAACGAATGAATCAGTAGGAGGATTCAAAATATCAGGCAGTGTCATGAAAAATACAAATGGAGATGTAACATATATGATGACATATACATGGAATGACATTATAGATCCTAATAATATGTATACAACAGATATCGAAAAATCAAATGCTGCGAAAGGAAATGGTATAGTTAAACCTAAAGATTATGAAATTCATTTAACATGGAATGATGCTACAACAATTAGAGCGAATGAAGGAAAGATGTTCTGGCAGAAAAATTTAGGATGGCTAAAAAAATTGGAATAAAAATTGGAAAAGTGGGATGACAAAAGAATATATAGATGCTTATAATGAATCTGAGGCAGAACAAGAAAGGATAGGTGCGCTCGCTTGGGAAGACTTGAGAAGCCAAATTTATTCATTACACCCTGAATACTACTGCAAAACAACAGAGTAGAGGAGGACGGTTTGGAATTATGAATAGAAAAAAATATAATTTAAAATTGTGTTTTATTATAGCGACAATGGTCAGTATACTTTGTATTAATATAATAAAAACAGAAAAAAGTCCGAAAGTAGCACTGCTAAAAGGTGAAAAAAACAGATTGGTTACTAAAGAAGAAAGTCCTATTGGATATATGTATTATGACGATACATTAAAAATGGTAGTAGCTGAGTTTGGAGTTGATGTTATAAATAGGGATAACATTCCACATAAAGTTGCTTTTAAAATAGATTCCAGTAAATATAGAGATTCCAACTATATTAAAAGTGATTTTGTTATATTAAAAACATATGAAGAAGTGATATATTTGGAAGGTAAGGATTATTCTGTCGGTAATGAAATTGTACTTGGGGCAAATGAAGAAAAAAATGTAAGGTTTTATGCAACAGCAAAGTATGGAGGTTCAGGAGAACGGAGTAGATCAGGACCGCCAGTGGAGATAAAGGTATTGGAATAAGGAATTTGACTATTATAAAAATAATTGGCGATAATACGGAGATATTTAAGTGATGTATTAGAAAACTTTTACTTTTGTAGATGGAATTTATAAAATTGCTTAGAGGATTTGAATATGAAGTTGAATTATAAAGTTTGGTGGGGGATCATTTTTATCACGTTGATTAGCTTTATGTTACATATAGCTACAAATCTTATGGGAAATATAATTGTAGTTGATAATAAAGTTGTTGGATATAAATTAGGAATAATAGAGAAGGTAAAAAGAGATTTAACTATAACTATACCCGATGGTATAACAGAAATTATGGAAGGTGCCTTTTCAAACTGCAATTTTATAGAGGAAGTGTATATTCCGGAAAGTGTAAAAATAATACATACAGAGGCTTTTAAGGACTGTAAAAATTTAAGGAAGATAGATCTACCTGAATCATTAGAAAGTATAGGTGATGCTACATTTAGCGGCTGCATCATGTTAGAGAGAATAAAAGTTCCGAAAGCGGTAATATATCTGGGAGATAGTGTATTTAGTGGATGTGCTGAGCTGGAAAATATAACATTACCATCGTCCTTAAAAGAAATAAAAGAATATACATTTTATGAATGCAAAAAATTAAAAAATATAGATTTTCCCCTATATATTATTAAAATAGGTACAGGTGCATTTTTAGGCTGCAGTAGCCTTGAAAGTATAGAAATTCCAAATTCAGTAACTGATATTGGAGATTTTGCATTTGCAGGTTGCTTAGGATTAAAGACGGCTAATTTACCAGATAATTTAAAAAGTTTAGAAAATTCTACATTTTATGAATGTTCAAATCTTTCGTCTGTAAAATTAGGAAACAGCATTGAAAAACTTGGAGATTACGCTTTTAAAAGATGCATTAACCTAAGTGAAGTAAATCTAGCTGACAGTATCAGTAAAATTGGAAGTGATTGCTTTGAAGAAACTGAGTGGATTAAAAAACTGCAACCGGATTCGTATGGATTAATATCTTATAAACATATATTGCTTAGTTCAACTGATATAGGAGAGAATATTGTGGTTCCTTCAGAAATTAAAGTAATTGCAGATAGTGCATTTCAGGGTTCAAGCAGTTTAAAAAGTGTTATTTTGCCTGAGGGACTAAACAGCATAGCAGATTATACTTTCTCAGAATGCATATATCTTGAGAAAGTGGAAATACCTGAAAGCGTAAAATATATAGGGGAAGGAGCATTTTATAAGTGTACAAGCTTAAATAAGTTATCAATACCTGAAGCAATTACTGAGATACATGACAGCACATTTGAAAATTGCGAGAGAATAACGGAAATAAACCTGCCTGAGGAACTTGAAGTTATAGGAAAAAATGCATTTAAAGGTTGCACTTTATTAAAGAATATAATTATTCCCAGTAGGATAAAAGAAATACAGGATGGTGCTTTCGGGCTTTGTAAAGATTTGGAAGATGTATTGTTTGAGGGAACTACAGGGTATATTGGGAACTCTTTTTATGGAACGAAGTTTTATAATAATATTGAAGAAGATGAGTATGGCTGTAAATATATAGGTAATCACCTTATAGAAAGTTTAGATAAAAGCAGAGAAGAAGTCATTGTAAAGAAAGGAACAGTCAGTATAGCAAATCGTGCATTTGTTGAATCTGGAATAGAAAGGATAACTTTTCCAAATGAACTAAAAATAATAGGAAATTCAGCTTTTGAACAGTGCCGTAATTTAAAAAAGGTGGAACTTCCGGAAGAAGTAATACATATAGGTAATCGTTGTTTTTCTTACTGTAAAAACTTGGAAGAAGCCTTTATTCCAAAATCTGTAATAAATGTGGATTATGGGATATTTTTAGGATGTGAAAATTTGAAAGAGATTACTTTAAGTAAAGGTATAACAGATAAGATTGACTTTGATGAAAATGTGAAGGTTAGATATATAGATTAGGATGAAAGAACATTGACTGTCCGGTGGTAATTGTGATAGGTGTTAACCGCACTTGGAGTTATAAGAATAGAAAATGACAAGCTCGGGAGGACAACAAAGGTAATTGATTATGACGGTAAAGAAGTAAGATATGAGTATGGAAAGGAAGGAGAAAGGTTAAGAATCGTATATCCCGACGGAAAAAGCGTTGATTACGGATATGATGAAAACTTAAGACTTGTAAATCTTATATCAGGAGGTAAAGAGATAAGGTATTCATATGATGAAGAAGGAAGACTTATAAGAAAGGACATGCCTGATGATATAAGCAGTCTTTATGGATATGATGAAAGAGGACTTTTAAGCAGTCTTTGCTATACAAAAGGAAACAAAAAGATTGAAGAATACCTTTACGGATATGATTTACTTGGAAATAAAACAAATACAGTAAGAGAAAGGGATGTAAACTCAAGTGGAATAAAAGAAGATAAGAACAAAGAAAAAATCATACATAAGTTGTGGGAAGATTCATCAGTCTTTAACTATGAGTATGACAGCCTAAGCCGCCTCATATCTGTAAAAAGAAGAGAAAAGGAAGTTTGCAGGTATGCTTATGATGTTTTTGGAAACAGAAGTAAGATGAAAAAAGACGGCATAGAAGTATCTTATACTTATGATGCCTTGGACAGACTGGTAAAGACAAGCGGATTATATGAAAATAAAACCTATGAGTATGATAAAAGAGGAAACCTTATAGGGGTAATGAACAGAGGAAAGAAGATAAAAGCCTATGAGTACGGTGCATCAGGTAGGCTTAGTTTAAGTTACTCTAATTCAGGAAATGTAAGAAGCTATGGTTATGACGGAATGGGAAACAGGATAGGCTTTAGAGAATACGGTGGTGGGTATAAAGGTTTTGGAGAAAACGGACTTAAAAGTATAGGTGAATTTAACTTACCGGGAAGCAGCCCGGTATATGAAGAAAGATATGTACTTGACAGAACAAAACCTTATAACAACATGCTGCAAAGAAATATGGTAGAAAGAGGAAAAAACAAAGATCATGTACAAAGCTATGTATGGGACTTTAATGCCGTATTTATGGAGGAAGAAGAAAAAGCCTATACATATCTAAATGATGAACTTGGAAGTCCTGTTCGTCTTTTTGAGCAAGATGGTGAAAACCAAACGATATACGGTTATGATGAGTTTGGAAATGATACTTACGGTACACAGGAACAGGTGCAGCCGTTCGGATATACAGGCTATAGATATGATAATGTAGCTAATACCTACTTTGCACAGGCAAGAGAGTATATACCAAGTGTAGGAAGATTTGGAGGAGAAGATTGGATAAAGGGAAATATAGAAAAGCCTTTTAGCCTTAATCAGTATGGGTACTGTTGGGGAAATCCTATTGGATTAGTTGATAGGGACGGAAAAACACCGGAAATGGCTAGTAACTATTCACAAGTATTTGATATACTGAAAACAGGAACTGAAATGGCAGGAGCAGCTGCCTTAGCTGATAGTCCTGCACCTGGACCAATGGATTTAGTTGCATTAGGTATACTAGGTATAACATTAGTTGTATCCGGAGGAGTAGCAGTTGGTAAATATATAAATAGTATGGCAAAGGAGAAAGAAAAGGCTAGGGTAATTGCATTAGAACAAGTAACAACAAAAAGACCTAATGAAACAGTTATATATAGACGTGGAAATGGAAATGCAACTAATTTAACTCCTAGACCCAGAGATTTACATACAGGTTTGTATTATGAGTTGAAAGTTCCAGCAGCAACGGAGTATACTATTACAACTATAGAGGCAATAAATGCAACAGGAGTATTAACGGCAGTTATAGATAAACCAAATCATGTTTCTGTAAGACCTGTAAATCCTTTGGAGATGATGGAATGGATTAATAGCAGACCAACAGCAAAAGAGAATCCATACTACTTAACAAAAATATTAGCATCAATATCTATAAGAGATAATGGAGGACCATGTAATGTCAAAATTGATTGATAACTTAATTAAAAAATATGAATATAATATTTACATTAACGAGAATATATTTGGGGAAAAACTAGACAAATTAGCATTATTATTAGAAAAAGAAGAAAATAATACAGAAACTTATTTTAATCCTTTGAGATACAAAAGTAAGTTTTCATGGTTCAATATTCTATATATTATAGAAAGGATGAGTTACACTAGAAAATTAGAGTATATACCATTTTTAATAGAACTATTACAAGATGCAAATTGGCCTACATTTGAGTATACTGTTTCATTATTGGTGTCTTACAATAAAAATGATTTGTTGTCCCTACTGTAGAAAGAACTACTGTGGAGAGCATATGAAGAATGATGATGAAATAGTGGATATCTGGAATAGCTATACTTATTGAGGATAAGAATATTAAAAAAAG
>GL890604.1 GCA_000209465.1 Lachnospiraceae oral taxon 107 str. F0167
ATTGCCATCGCTCAACGGATAAAAGCTACCCGTGGGGATAACAGGCTTATCACTCCCAAGAGTTCACATCGACGGAGTGGTTTGGCACCTCGATGTCGGCTCATCGCATCCTGGGGCTGTAGCAGGTCCCAAGGGTTGGGCTGTTCGCCCATTAAAGCGGTACGCGAGCTGGGTTCAGAACGTCGTGAGACAGTTCGGTCCCTATCCGGCGTGGGCGTAAGATATTTGAGAGGAGCCGTCCTTAGTACGAGAGGACCGGGACGGACTGACCGCTGGTGTACCTGTTGGAGAGTAACTCCATGGCAGGGTAGCTATGTCGGGACGGGATAAACGCTGAAGGCATCTAAGCGTGAAGCCCCCCTCAAGATGGGATATCTCATGTGAAAACAGTAAGACCCCTTGAAGACTACGAGGTAGATAGGGCCAAGATGTAAGTACAGTAATGTATTAAGTTGATGGTTACTAATAGGTCGAGGGTTTAACCAAAAGATAGGAAAATTTATGTATATAATCGGAGACACCATCAAATCCGCAAGCGAATTTGAGGTGTACTTTCTCACTAAGGCTTGAGACAAGCTCTTCGCCAAGTGAGAAATGCAGTTTGGTAGGCAGTTTTGAAGGTACATTTTTCTTGGTAAGTACAAGCGAAGTACGAGCTTAGAAAATAGCGTACTTGAATTTACGAAGTAAGTTCATGGTATTGCCTTTATTTAAAAAGATGTGGCCCGATGGCTCAGTTGGTTAGAGCGCCGCCCTGTCACGGCGGAGGTCGTCGGTTCGAGTCCGATTCGGGTCGTTACTTAAAGTATTCCAGCCTTTAAGTTTATATATGGGATCTTAGCTCAGCTGGGAGAGCATCTGCCTTACAAGCAGAGGGTCACAGGTTCGAGCCCTGTAGGTCCCATCATCTTGGAAAAGATGGTATTGACATTGTATTAACCTTATGTTAGTATAGTGTACATGCCGATATGGCTCAATTGGCAGAGCAGCTGATTTGTAATCAGCAGGTTATCGGTTCGAGTCCGATTATCGGCTTTTACTCTTCGGAGTAAAAGTAAAGAACTTAATAAGTTATGGGGGAATTCCCGAGAGGCCAAAGGGGACAGACTGTAAATCTGCTAGCACTGCTTTCGGTGGTTCGAATCCACCTTCCCCCATTGTTCAGTCACTCTTTTCAAGAGTGAGTTTTATTCTGAATATAGTTGTCGCGGGGTAGAGCAGTCTGGAAGCTCGTCGGGCTCATAACCCGGAGGTCGCAGGTTCAAATCCTGTCCCCGCAATATGCCTTGATAGCTCAGTTGGTAGAGCAGAGGACTGAAAATCCTCGTGTCACTGGTTCGATTCCGGTTCAAGGCATTTATTCTTTCATGGGATACTAGCTCAGGTGGTAGAGCACTTGACTTTTAATCAAGTTGTCCCGGGTTCGAGTCCCGGGTGTCTCACGATTTTATGGCTTAAGTAGATATATCTATTTGAGTCTTTTTTTGTATTTAAGAGAGTTGAATGAGGAATGAAGGTTAGGTGGCTTGGTAAAACAGAGGCTTTGATATTAACTACTGATAAAATCTATGATGTTATATCTATAGAGCGAGGTTGGTATAGGGTTATAGATGGCAGTGGTGAAGATTATTTGTATCCTCCTGAGGTGTTTGAAATTGTTGAAGAAGATAATAAAATTAAAAAATCATATGGTTCAATCACATGAGCTTACACTAAAGAGGGAAGAGACTGAATATATAACCAATGTTATTATGTGGGATAATCAAGCAGTTGTTTTACCTAAGTAATATTACGACATTAAATCAAGAATGGTTTCGGAGCGATTTAAGAGATTTGTATATTAGTATGAAATGCTTTATGATGGAAAGTGATAAAAATAGGATTTATTTTTATAATTATAGGAGAATTTCTTCGGATGAAGAGCTGAGGAAAGTACAGATACTGTTGAAGAACTGTTAAAAATATTTGAGTAAAATAGGGGAATATGGTAGAGAATATCAGTATTGAGGGGATAGCTTATATTGTAGAAAGAATAGCAGAAAGAGCAAGAGAAGCATCAAGAGACTCAAAAGAAGATAGGGAAGATTGCTTTAAAGGTGGAAGAGCGTTGGAGTACTATGAGGTTTTAGATATTTTAAGAACAGAACTTGATGCAAGAGAAATAAGTTTAGATAAGATAGGTTTAGACTTTGACTTGGAAAAGGAACTGTTATAATATTAGTTGGTAAAATACTTGAGAAAAAACTTAAAATTAGTAGTAATATAATATGGGGGAAGTGTAATGAAGAAAGAGAAGATAAGAGAGGCAAAATAGTCTTATCAGGATTATTTAGACAGGTTATCTATGCTGTTATACCCTATTAAATTAACGAATGAAGAAGTTGAAGAATTAATAAAAGAAGGTCGTATTAAACCACTTTATGAAGTATAAATAAAATATTCAAGGTATAATATGAATTTAAAAGATGAGATTATGAAGATAATTAGATATTGTAAAAGGGATTTGAATGCAGTACTCAAATCCCTTTTGTGTTTATAAAGTATTATTATTTGATAAGCATACTCTTGGCTATAAATGCCATACCTCCGAAAATAAGCACCAGCATCACTACCCAGTCAAAAAGTGACAGGTACTGAATATAGAATCTGGTTGATTGTATCAGGCTTGCTAAAATCAAGATAACACTCAGTACCAAGGCTACCTTTGAAGCCATATTGGTTTTTATAAACAACCAAATCAAAGAAAAGATAAATGGTACCATTACAATCCCCGAGTTAATATACATACCCATCAGACGCATACCTCCGCCCCAGAAGGAATTGGTCACAGTCACCTTTTGCGATAAGAAGAACAAACCTACTACCATCATGATAAGTCCACTCCAGAAAAATAAATAAAAATCATTCTTTCTACTCATTCGTTCTATCTCCTCTCTATTATGCTTGCTTTCAGCAATTATTTTGGCTTGATTTTATCATATTATAGATATTATGTAAATTGATTTTAGTTTAAGATTTATAAAAATTATCCAAAATTATCCAAACTCTATTATTTCAGGTTCTTTATTCAAACTGCAGATATTTGCTTTTGCATTTTTTAGATAAAAAACAGCTGTATTGCCATCTCCTACCGCATACATAGTCTTTAGGGTTGGGTTTGCCTCAAGCATCGCTGCCTGAGCCTCCAATCTTTCATCATACACGGCATACGCATCCAGTCTTATCCACTTGTCTTCCACCATACCGCTTATTGAAATCCTTGGATGAGCCAGCATCTGTTTTGCAACCTGCTTTTTTAGCCCGGTCTCTATATATAATTTACCTTCAAAGATATTTTGGGCTCCAAAGGGGCGAACCTGCGGGTTGCCATACTCATCGACTGTTGCCAGATACCATATTCCTGCTCTTTTTAAAAATTCAAATACTCTTTCCATATGTACCTCCTATATACAATAAATGACTTAAACAGGTATCTCACCACCTATCTAAGCCATCTTTTACGAATCGGAATGACAAGACTTGAACTTGCGACCTCTTGACCCCCAGTCAAGTGTGCTACCAAACTGCACCACATCCCGTAATTATTTTCTACATCACCTATTATATAAGATTTTTTGTATATTGCCAACCTGAAATTGTTTTATTTTGCAGATAAATTTATAAAATAATTTTACCTCACTTAATATATTCATTTGTTTATTTTTGTTTACAAAGCTATATTTTTATATTATTGTAGGATTATATATATAATTCAGCATTATATTATTCAAAATATTTTATGGATAGTATGAGGGTATTTAGTAATATAATAATATAAAGTATGGAGGTTATTATGGCAAATCTTGTAGACTATGTAAAATGGCGTGGAGATTTATCCTTTGAGATTTCTCCTTTTAATGAGATTGACAATGCGGTTTTTTCGTTGTTATCCTATATTGATTTGAAAGACTTACAAACAGAAATAAACTCTACCGGCATTTCCATCAAAGATGTCTGCAAGTATTTAATTGCCGGTGGATATCAATATGGATATATGAGTGAGATAACCTTGGATTTTTTGAATGAACTTCTATCTTCAAAACGATTTGGAAATGTAATGATAGTTGACTATGTGGACCTTTATCATGAGAAAAAATATCAGTTTTCCTCAACAGGATATTTATATAAGGAGAATAATATATATCTTGCGTTCAGGGGAACGGATGACAGTATTATAGCTTGGAAGGAAGATTTTATGATGAGCTTTTCCGTTATACCGGCACAGAAGTTTGCTCTCAGCTTTTTAAAAAAGGTATTTTCCAATCATCCGGATGCAAAGTTTATAGTTGGCGGACATAGCAAGGGTGGGAATTTGGCGCTTTATTCATCTGCTATGTGTGATAAATCCCTGCAAGACAGAATCATCACAATATATAACAATGACGGTCCCGATCTTTGTGAGGAAGTCATTAATAATGATGTTATGAATGCTATAGAGCGTAAGTTGATTAAAATAGTACCGGAGTTTTGTATTGTCGGAATGATCTTTAACAGTACAAAAAATCTGAAGGTTGTAAAGTCTGATAATATAGCATTTCTACAGCATGATATACTTAATTGGAATTGTCTTGGTACAAGCTTTGAGCTTATCTCTGATGTAACTAAAGAGGCAAATAAATTTAATAATCTACTGGACAAGGTTTTGGAACACACCGACTTGGACAAGCGCCGAGAGTATGTAAATAATTTCTTTGATAAAATAATAGATGCAGGCACTACCAGGCTTCCCTGGGGTAAGAAAAACAACTCATAAGAAGTCTTTATAGGATGTATTAAAATAAATTCGTTCAGAGTTATTTCTGTGATCTATAAATAAAAAAAGAGAAGCTAATCTGCCTGATGGCTACCTTCTCTTTTTACATAAAAAGGGGCGTTGCCGGACAGATATTCTGTTTGTTCGGTGGTGCCCCTAATTTTTTCATAAACGATATATTAGCTGCATTACTCAGCTGCAACTTTCGGCTTATGCTTTGATGTGATGGAATGACCTGTAATCATACACATTACCATTGCAACCATTGCTACAACTGCCCAAAATTGGTGTTTATTTAACATATAAAACCTCCTCTACTATTAAATCCTCATTCTTATAATAGTCATAAAATATAGTTTTGTAAACAGTATTGCTGATTTTAAAAGAGCGTAGCAGCTTTAAAAACTGCTACGCATATTATTACTGAACCCAAACACCGTCCTGATTTATGTTAAATCCGTCGATAGTGGTATTTGTAACCATTTCACCATTTGCATCAAGGTAGTACCAAAGTCCCTTGTATTCAATCCATCCTTTTTTGAAAAGACCTGATTCCTCAAAATAGTACCATTTATTATTAATCAATTCCCAACCTACCGGCATTGCACCGCTTTGTGGATTTAAATAATATCTGTATCCATTGTTCTCAATCCATCCGGTCATCATATTTCCGTTGGCATCAAAGAAATACCAAAGATTATTCACTAGGTACCAGTTTGTAGCATGAGTACCGTCAGGTTTTCTGTAATGCCATGTACCATTTGTCTGATACCAGCCGTTATTTCCTGATGAGTTTGTAGTGGTAGATGAATTATTGGAAGAATTGTTATTTGAAGTACTGCCACTTCTGCTTCTCTTATATTCATTTATTGTGTCTATATCAAAATATTCTGCAGGAGAAGATACAGACATATCAGGTCCGCCCTTTAGCGGATATACCACGAAATGATAGTTGCCCGCACCGTTTTCGGTTATAAGCTTTGTAAAATCATATTTATCATTTGGGGTACTGTTATTAGAGCCTATTTTTTTGTTTCCTTTGTACAATTGAACCTTGTACCTTGTCTTATCCTCAGGTTCATCCCAAGTTGCATACGCCTTATCTCCGGTATCCCATGAAGCACCACCTATGGTGTAGTCCGCTGCAAATACAGTTATACTCATGAGAAGTGAAAAAAGCATGGCTAAAGTTAAAATCAGTTTTTTCATAAAATTCCTTTCTTTGATTATGTTCTTCTATACCCTCTAAAAAATTAAGGACATACTTTTTATACTATTGTAACATATAAAGTAGTGAGTTTATATTACATTTCATTAAATATAATTTATTCTTTTTTAAACTTTATGTTTCAAAGTTAGGAATTTTCTTTTTTTATTATGTCCAAATACCGGTACATACTTGCAGGAGAGCAGGAAAGTTTATGTCCAACAGCTTTGACGGATCCTTTCATAGAAAAGATACCTTTTTTATAAAGTTGTCTTATTATATCAAGTTTTTCAAGTTGGCTTAGCTTAATAAAAGGTAGGGATTTATCTATTCTTTTTAAAATCTCATCTATTGCATTTGAAATATTCTCAGAGAAAACCTCCTGATCATTATTACCCTTTATTTCGATGGAGATATTTTTGGAAACATAGCTATCAGGGTGACAGAGGGAAAATACAAGGTTTGAAAGCTCCCTGTATCTATTATCATCAAAGTTTATATTCAGTGCCCCTACAAGCTTGTTTGATTTATCCTTTATATAGAATGTGGAACATCTGAGAATCTTGCCGTTAGCAGACAATGCACGATAATTGGACAGCCATTTTTCATCGGCTGCCTTTTTTTGATGCAGAATAGTTTTAATTGTGGGGCTTAGAGCTTCTCCGCTATGCCTGCCGCTGATATCTCCGTTTACTATATGTACTATATGCTTCATATCATAAAGTATAATCTCATAGTCAGGCCCCAGGAGTGTGCCCAGAAAATTTGAAATATCAATATATTGCTTTAAGTCAAATTCATTCATAAATACTCCAAACATATTTGTAAAAATTAAAATTAATTTTATTATAGCAAGACTTATGACTTTATGACAGAAAATAATTTTTAAACAAAATCACGAAAACAGCAAATCAGATGTAATAAATGCCGAATATATACCGGAGACAAAATTTTATTATAAAAATTCTCATATAATAGTTTGAATAAAGATAATTATAAAAAAGATAAGGATTTTTAAACATACATATACATATGTACTTTGTATACTCAAAAATAAAATCTTAAAAATTTTATCATATAAAAATTGCATCAAAAATTGAGATAATTTCAAAAAGCAAATTTTAATGCATATTGCACAGAAATATACTAAAAATACACGAATATAGGCTTTTGATTAAACAATATTGACAAGAATTTAAAATGATGATAAATTAAAACCATAGGGAATAGTTAGATAATAAAGCTGATATTTGTAAAAAATTAGAGATTATGTGTATACACTATGCAAAGAGTTAATAGCTGAAATATCTACTACTCGCTGAATGTGATTGTAATACCGTCCGCCAGTCGTTTACTACGATGACCGGGGTAAAATGGAGTATGAGAAGATGTTAGGTGTAGAGGCACCGAAGTCATGGACACATGTTGTAAGGGAAGTTCCTACAGTTACACAGGAGCAGAGAAAGAAAGCCTTGGAGATGACTCATTATAATGAGTTCGCTTTCCCCGCAGGTCTTTTGTATATAGACTGTCTTTCTGATTCAGGTACTACATCAATGACAGATACACAGTGGTCAACCATGTTCCTTGCAGATGAATCATATGGAAGAAATAAGGGATACTATGTTCTTTTGGATGCATTCAGGGATGTATGGGAAAGAGGAGATGATCAAAAGAGACTCATCAACTACATCAAAGAGGGCGTTGATAAGGATGATGTGGAAAAGATGATGAATGAAGTGTATCTGGTTGATCATGAGGGTGGATTTATCAATGGAGGTAAGTATCAGCTTTCCAGACCTAACACATTTATCGTTCCTCAGGGACGTTGTGCGGAGGCTCTTTTATTTGATGTATTAAAGCCTTTATTTGCAAGAAGATGGCCGGGTAAGGTATTTACCATCCCGTCAAATGCACATTTTGACACTACAGAGGGCAATATCAAGCAGATGGGTAATGTTCCGAGAAACCTTTTCCATAAGGAGATTTTATTCGAGGTACCTGAGAGCGGAAAGTATGAGAAGAATCCTTTCAAGGGAGATATGGATATAGATAAGCTGAATCAGCTTATCGAAGCTGTAGGTGTGGAGAATGTTCCTCTTATTTATTCTACAGTAACCAATAACTCTGTATGCGGACAGGCAGTTTCTATGAAAAACATCAGAGAGGTTTCCGAGATTGCACATAAACATAATATTCCATTTGTTATGGACGGTGCAAGATGGGCGGAGAACTGCTACTTTATAAAGATGAATGAAGAGGGTTATGCCGACAAGTCAATCTGCGAGATAGCAAAAGAAATGTTCTCATATTTTGATGTTGTTTCCGCATCACTTAAGAAAAACGGACATTCAAATATGGGCGGTATTTTAGCTTTCCGTGATAAGGGATTATTCTGGCAGAAGTTCTCAGAGTTTAATGAGGATGGAACTGTAAAGACAGATATCGGACATCTTTTAAAGGTTCGTCAGATTTCAGCTTATGGTAATGACTCTTATGGCGGTATGTCGGGACATGATATTATGGCGCTTTGCCAGGGTATGTATGAAGAGGCAAGATTTGATTATCAGGATGAGAGAGTAAAACAGTGTCAGTATCTGGCTGACGGACTTACTGCAAACGGTGTTCCGGTAGTACAGCCTGCCGGCGGTCATGGAGTTTATGTTGATGTTGATAAGTTCTTTAACTATAAGAGAGGACATGAGAGTTTTGCAGGTCAGGCACTTTCACTTGAGATGATCCATCGTTACGGTATTCGTTGTTCAGAGCTTGGAGATTTCTCTATGGAATATGATTTAAAGACTCCTGAACAGCAAAAGGAAGTATGTAATGTTGTTCGTCTGGCTATTAACAGAAGTCAGTTCAGCAAGCAGCATATGGACTATATCATTGCGGCATTGACACAACTTTATAAAGACAGAGATACTGTTCCTAATCTGAAGATTACCTTCGGTCACACATTGCCTATGAGACATTTCCATGCATGGGCAGAGCCTTATGCTCCGTCAAAAGAAGAAATGTGTGATGAAGCAAATTACGGATATTGGGAAAATAAATAAAATATACCGGTAGACCGGTCTTATCAGATCGGACTGCCGTCCAAAATAAGTACTTGCATTTTGGCAAGACGGAGGAATTTTATGGGTTCAGATAATACATCTGTAAAACAGGATGGTTTTAACTCACAAGTAGGTTTTATTATAGCATGTGTAGGTTCTGCCGTAGGTATGGGAAATCTGTGGAGATTCCCGGTTTTGGTATCTGCATTTGGCGGAATGACTTTCCTTATTCCATATTTTATATTTGTAGTATTGATAGGAAGTACGGGAGTGGTCGAAGAGATTGCTCTGGGAAGAAGCACAGGCAAAGGACCTATAGGAGCTTTTGGAGCCGCTATGGCACATGCCGGAAAAAGCAGAAAGCTTGGTGAGGGTATAGGAATTATACCGACTCTCGGATCATTGGCTCTTGCTATAGGATATTCATGCGTTGTCGGCTGGATATTTAAATATCTTATAATGGCATTTACAGGTAAAGTATATGGCATGGGAACCGATATGGAAACTATCGGGGGGACTTTTGGAGCTACAGCTTCAGCCTTCGGTAATAATATGTGGATTGTTATTGCTTTGATAGTAAGCTTTGCAATCATGGCATTCGGTGTAGCCGACGGTATTGAAAAAGCCAATAAGTTTATGATGCCTTTGCTATTTGTGATGATGATCGGCTTGGCAATATATATCGGAATACAGCCGGGAGCAGTCAACGGATATAAGTATATTTTCACTGTAAATCCTCAGGGATTAAAGGATATAAGACTTTGGATATTTGCTTTCGGACAGGCATTTTTCTCACTTTCTATTGCAGGAAACGGTACTGTAATCTACGGTTCTTATTTGAGTAAGAAAGAGGATATACCTTTCTCGGCAATGAATATCGCAATATTTGATACCTGTGCGGCGCTTTTGGCAGCTCTTGTTATTATACCGGCTATGGCTACATCAGGGGCGGAACTTAGCGAAGGCGGTCCGGGACTTATGTTCATCTATCTTGTAAATATTATGAATCAGATGCCCGGAGGTATGCTTGTAGGAATTATATTCTTTGTATGCGTTACATTTGCAGGACTCAGTTCTCTTGTAAATCTATATGAGGCACCTGTTGCCACATTGCAGCAGCAATTTAAACTAAACAGAATACAGTCTGTAGGAGTTATCGGAGTAGTAGGTGTGATCGTTGCCATATTGATACAGGGAATAGTAGGAAATTGGATGGATGCCGTATCTATCTATATTTGCCCGATAGGTGCCGTACTTGCATCTGTGATGTTGTTCTTTGTATTCGGCAAGGATTATACAATGGACGCTGTTAATACAGGAGCTAAAAAACCGAAAGGAGATATTTGGTTCTTCCTTGGTAAATATGTATATACCGGACTTGCATTGCTTGCACTTATAGCAGGTGCATTCTATGGAGGAATCGGTTGATAGGGCTATAATATGAGGGGAAAAGTATGAGCTTAAAAAACTCCCACACCGTATAAAGCGGTTGGGAGTTTTTTGGTATTACTGCCTGTGATTTGGATGTTTTTAAGAAACAATAAATGGGAGGGACATGTTAAAGATGAAAACTATAGAAACTCCATGGCTAAAACTTAGCCGATTTTTGGGTATTGGTTTTGGGATACCGTTTACTTTGTTGGGTATTTTTTTATATTTTAATTATTCTAATACGGCTTTCTTAATTAATGGTATCTTGTGGCTCGGTGTTGCCTTAATACTTTTATTAAAAGGCAAGTGGGATGAATACGAACTTGGAAAAATAATGAAATATAGCGATTGTTATGATGCCTCTTATATTAAAGTAATTCCATTAAATATGATTAAGATAGGAAGTTATGTAACGGCTCGCATCAAGTGTAAATATAAAGTTAATGGTGTGGAGTATATGGTGATAAGCGGTCCCTACCTTTTATCGCCATGGGATAAATCAGAGAATTTACATATAATAATTTATGTAAGCAAGAATAATAAAAACAGATATGCAGTAGTTGCTTTTAGAAAAGAGGATATTTTTGAGGCATAGTTTAAATAAATGCTATTGCAAAAGATGCAGAAACTGAAAATAGCGATTTATAAAAGTAATCAAAAAAATAAAAAAAGTTATTGACAAATATGCCTGTATGGAATATAGTAACTAATAGATTTAGCACTCTATATAAATGAGTGCTAACAAATAAGAAGGGAGGGCAAATGGATTCAGAGGACAGGAAAGCGATTATTTTAAAAGCTATCATAAAAAATTATATGGAAACCGGGGAGCCGGTAGGTTCAAGAACTATTTCAAAGCTCCCTGAACTTAATTTAAGTTCCGCAACAATCAGAAATGAGATGAGTGATTTGGAGGAGATGGGCTATATTTTACAGCCGCATACTTCAGCGGGGCGTATTCCTTCAGATAAGGGCTACAGATTCTATGTAGATGAGATGCTTAGAGAAAAGGAGATAGAAACTGAAGAGTTTAAGGATCTGATGTTCAAAAAAGTGGACAGATTGGAAACTGTATTAAAGCAGCTTGCAAAGGTGATTGCAAGAGATACCAATTATGCCGCAATGATATCAGGTCCGACCATTCACTCAAATAAGGTAAAGTTTTTGCAGCTCTCAAAGATAGATAAAGTCAAGTTGCTTTTGGTAACCGTGGCTGAGGGAAATATTATCAATAATAAGATAATAGATATTGAGAGCGAAATATCCGAAGCCGAGCTTCTTAATCTGAACCTGCTTATAAATACTTCTTTAAACGGATTGACTGTGGAAGAAATAAACTTAAGCATTATGAATAAGCTGAGAACTGATGCAGGAGTTTATGGTGATATAGTGGATAAGGTTTTAAGAGAGGTGGCAGCAGTATTTGAAAGTGCTACTGACAATCTGGAGATATATACAAGCGGCACAACAAATATTTTTAAATATCCTGAGATTTCCGACAGGGAAAAAGCAAGTCAGCTTGTAAATGCCTTTGAGGAGAAGGATAAGCTAAAGGCGATACTGGCGGAAGTCAATGAGGATGATAAGGACGGTATCAGAGTATATATAGGAAATGAAGTACCGGTTTCAGATATGAGGGATCTTTCGGTAGTCACAGCCAATTATGAGATAGGCGAGGGACTTAGAGGTACTATCGGTATAGTGGGACCAAAGAGAATGGACTATGAAAAGGTATTAAAGACCATAAAGACGGTTATGGCATCGCTGGATGAGCAATTTAAAAATGATGAATAGAGGAGAGGGCTGTGAAGGAAAAGGATTTAAAAAGAAAACAAAAAGAAAATAAGGAAGTTTTAGAAAACGAAAAGGATAAAGATCCGGTAGTAGAGACTGAAACTTCTTTGGAGGAGGAAGCGGCAAAGGCGGCGGCTATGGAAGCTGAAGCCGGTGAGGATTTCAGTGATGAAAATCCTGAAGAAAAGCCTGATAAAAAAGACCTCGCCATTGCGGATTTGACAGACAGACTTAAAAGAAGTATGGCAGAGTTTGAAAATTTCAGAAAAAGAAATGAAAAAGAAAAAGACTACCATGTTTGATATGGGAGCAAGAAGTATGGCAGAAAAGCTTTTACCGGTGGTTGACAATTTTGAAAGAGCAATGCTTGCAGCACCGGCGGATGGAGAAGGCAAGGCTTTTGCAGAGGGAATAACAATGATTTACAATCAAATGACAAAGACTCTTGAAGATTTGGGAGTAAAGGCGATTGATTGTGTGGGCAAAGAATTTGATCCGAATTTCCACAATGCTGTAATGCATATAGAAGATGAAAATTTAGGTGAGAATGTAGTAGCCGAGGAACTTTTAAAGGGCTATATGTATAAGGACACTGTTCTTAGACACAGCATGGTAAAGGTTGCCAATTAAATTCGGGACTATATTTTGTTGTGTGAGAGCAAAGCAAAATATTTAATATAGATATTAAAATAATAAAGTATATAATTTGGAGGATAAAATAATGGGTAAGATTATTGGTATAGATTTAGGTACAACAAACAGCTGTGTAGCAGTTATGGAAGGTGGAAAGCCTGTAGTTATTCCAAACTCTGAGGGTTCAAGAACAACACCTTCAGTAGTGGCATTTACAAAAACAGGTGAGAGACTTATAGGTGAGCCTGCAAAGCGTCAGGCGGTTACAAACTCAGACAGAACAATCTCTTCAATAAAGAGACATATGGGTACAGATTATAAGGTGACAATAGACGGAAAGTCATATACACCGCAGGAGATTTCAGCAATGATTCTTCAAAAGCTTAAGGCTGATGCTGAGAGTTATTTGGGTGAGAAAGTTACAGAGGCGGTTATCACAGTTCCTGCATATTTTAATGATGCACAGCGTCAGGCTACAAAGGATGCAGGTAAGATTGCAGGTCTTGATGTAAAGAGAATTATAAATGAGCCTACAGCGGCAGCTCTTGCATACGGTCTTGACAATGATGCCGAGCAAAAGATTATGGTATATGACCTTGGTGGCGGTACATTTGATGTTTCCATTATTGAGATCGGTGACGGTGTTATAGAGGTTTTGGCTACAAACGGTGATACACATCTGGGCGGTGATGACTTTGATAATAAGATTACAAATTGGCTTGTAAGTGAATTTAAGAATGCCGAGGGTGTTGACCTTTCTGCAGATAAGATGGCACTTCAAAGATTAAAGGAAGCGGCTGAGAAGGCTAAAAAAGAGCTTTCAACAGCAACAACCACAAATATCAATCTTCCTTTCATCACAGCTACAGCAGAGGGACCGAAGCATCTTGATATGACTCTTACAAGAGCTAAATTTGATGAACTTACACTTGATCTTATTGAGAGAACAGCTGTTCCGGTACAGAATGCTCTTAAGGATGCAGGCATTACATCAAGTGAGCTTGGAAAGGTATTGCTTGTAGGAGGTTCTACAAGAATGATTAATGCACAGGATAAGGTAAAATCTCTTACAGGTAAGGAACCTTCAAAGAGCATCAACCCTGATGAGGGTGTTGCAATAGGTGCAGGTATTCAGGGAGGAAAGCTTTCAGGTGAAGCAGGTTCAGGAGATGTTTTGCTTCTTGATGTTACCCCGCTTTCACTTTCAATCGAAACAATGGGTGGTGTGGCTACAAGACTTATTGAAAGAAATACTACCATACCTACAAAGAAGAGCCAGATATTCTCTACAGCTGCAGACAATCAGGAAGCTGTTGATATCCATGTAGTACAGGGTGAGAGACAGTTTGCAAGAGATAATAAGACTTTAGGACAGTTCAGACTTGACGGTATTTTACCTGCAAAAAGAGGTGTACCGCAGATTGAGGTTACATTTGATATAGATGCAAACGGTATCGTTAATGTATCCGCAAAGGATCTTGGAACAGGTAAGGAGCAGCATATAACAATTACAGCAGGTTCAAATATGTCAGACAGTGATATTGATAAGGCTGTAAAGGAAGCTGCAGAGTTTGAGGCACAGGATAAGAAGAGAAAAGAAGGCATTGATGCAAGAAATGAAGCCGACTCTATAGTATTTCAGACAGAGAATGCACTAAAAGAAGTTGGTGACAATCTTGATGCAAATGATAAGGCGGCAGTTGAGGCTGATCTTACAACATTAAAAGAGGCTATAAACAGAGCACCTATCGATGCTATGACAGATGATCAGATAAATGACATCAAGGCAGGTAAAGAGAAGCTTATGGAAAGTGCACAAAAGCTCTTTGCAAAGGTATATGAACAGGCAGGTGCGGCTCAGAACGGCGGAGCGACAGGTGCCGACACATCTGGAGCACAGGAAGCCGAAACATCTTCAAATGATGATGTTATAGACGGTGATTTTAAAGAGGTATAATTAAGGAGAGCAACTGATGGCAGAGAGTAAAAGAGATTACTATGAAGTACTTGGCGTGGATAAAAACGCTGATGACTCTGCAATAAAAAAGGCATACAGAGTACTGGCAAAAAAATATCATCCGGATTCAAATCCTGATAATCCTGAGGCTGAAAAGAAGTTTAAGGAAGCCAGTGAAGCCTATTCGGTACTAAGCGATCCTGATAAAAGAAGACAGTATGACCAATTCGGTCATGCTGCCTTTGATGGTGGAGCCGGTGCCGGAGGCGGTGGCTTTGGCGGCTTCTCAGGTTTTGATTTTGGCGGTGATGATATATTTGGAGATCTCTTTGGAGGAATGTTTGGAGGCGGTGGAAGCAGAGCTGCCGGAAACGGTCCTATGAAGGGTGCAAATGTCAGAGCATCGGTAAGGCTTACATTTGAAGAGGGAGTTTTTGGATGTAAGAAAGAAATCAAGGTAAACTTCAAGGAAGAATGTGAAACTTGCCATGGTACAGGAGCTAAGCCGGGCACTTCACCAACCACTTGTTCAAAGTGTAACGGTAAGGGGCAGATAAGATATTCACAGCAGACTATCTTTGGAACAATGCAGAATGTTAAAACCTGTCCGGATTGTAACGGCACAGGAAAGGTTGTCAAGGAGAAATGCCCTGAATGTCATGGGAAGGCATATATTCAAAAAAAGAAGAGCTTTGTTGTGGATATACCTGCCGGTATAGACAACGGTATGTCTATAAGAATGGCAGGAGGCGGGGAGCCGGGGATAAACGGAGGCCCGAGAGGAGATTTGCTTGTAGAAGCGATAGTAAGCCCTCATCCTATTTTTAAACGCCAGGAAACAAATATTTATTCTACAGTACCTATAAGCTTTACAAAGGCAACTCTGGGAGGTGCCATAAGAGTAAAGACTGTAGACGGTGAAGTGGAATATGAGGTAAAGCCGGGTACTCAGACAGATACAAGGGTAAGACTAAAGGGCAAGGGTGTACCGTTCCTAAGAAACAAAAACACGAGGGGAGATCACTATATAACATTGGTGGTATCCGTACCTACAAAGCTTACAAGGGAACAAAGGGAAGCTTTGGAAGCCTTTGATGCGGCAATGAACAAATAGTAATATATAAGTCACATAGTAAATAATATAATAGCGGTCATATATGAGTATGGCTGTACTGAAAGGTCACGAGTTTTTGACTCGTGGCTTTTTTTAGGTATTTGGCTGAAGATGTCTTTTTAATTTTAAACATAGAATAATAATAGTGTCATGGCTTTTTTTGCGTTCATATTTGACGGAAATACTACTGTGAAGTATAATTTAGAACAGAAATAAAGCATAAAATAATGAGGTGTATTATAATGGGAAAAATCATAGTGGACAGATGCGAGATAGAAGGACTTTGCGTAATCACTCCAACAGTGTTTAAAGATGATAGGGGATATTTTATAGAAACATATAATCAAAATGATTTTAAAGAGGCAGGACTTGATATGGTCTTTGTACAGGATAATGAGTCAAAATCATCCAGAGGAGTTCTTCGCGGTTTACATTTTCAAAAGGAGCATCCACAGGGTAAGCTTGTAAGAGTACTAAGCGGTGAGGTCTATGATGTGGCGGTTGATTTAAGAAAAAACTCAAAGACATTCGGAAAGCATTTCGGAGTATTATTATCAAGCGAGAATAAAAAGCAATTTTATATACCGGAAGGTTTTGCGCACGGCTTTTTAGTGCTTTCGGATGAGGCTGTATTTGCTTATAAATGTACAGACTTTTATCATCCGAATGATGAGGGCGGTATTATATACAATGATCCCGATATAGGTATTAACTGGCCGATAGAGGGAATGGAACTTATAATGTCTGAAAAAGATACAAAGTGGAAGGGCATTAAAGAAACATTTAATTTTGATAAATTCTGATATTGATTTACAATCCTGTTTTGTAAAAGAATTATTTATATAAGGATTGCAAGAGTAAAGACTTATAAAAGAGTAATGCTTTAAAAAGGCAGAATTGTAGATATAATTTGTAAAATAATGAATGGAAAAAGAGATGAATATAATATCGCTTATACGAGAAATATTAAAATCCAGAGGAATCATATGGGATTTGGCAAAGGCTGATTTTAAGAAGCGCTTTGTCGGGTCCTATTTTGGCATTGCCTGGATGTTTGTTCAACCGGTAGTTACAGTGCTTATATACTTTTTGATTTTTCAGATGGGCTTTAAGAGTGAGCCTCCGGTTCCGGGAGTACCCTATGTAGTATGGTTGGTGCCCGGTATAGTACCGTGGTTTTTCTTTGCTGAGACTCTAAACTTAGGTACGGCAGTACTTTCGGAATATAATTATCTTGTAAAAAAGGTAGTGTTTAATGTATCAATACTGCCTGTAATCAAGGTGATTTCATGCCTTATAGTGCATGGAATCTTTGTTGTAATAATGATAACAATGACATTGGCATTTGGAAGACTGCCGATGATTAGCTGGATTGGCGTAGTATATTACAGTTTTTGCCTGTCAATATTTGCATTGGCAATAATATATATAACCTGTGCTATAAATGTATTCTTTAAGGATATGGCACAGATAGTGGGTATTGCCTTACAGTTTGGAATGTGGATGACACCGATTATGTGGGATCCTACAATGTTTGAGTTCTTCCCTCCAAAGGTAGAAAAATTAATGAAGCTCAATCCGGTATATTATATTGTGGTAGGATACAGAGACAGCATACTGAGAGGGAACTTTTTTTTCCAAAGGCCGGGACTTACAGTTTATTTTTGGGTAGTTACCATAATATTATTATTTATCGGACTTAGAATGTTCAATAAGCTTAGACCGCATTTTTCAGATGTATTATAAGGAGAAGTATGCAGAGCAATTTAGCAATAAATGTCTGTGATGTGACCAAGATTTACAGACTGTATGATAAGCCTATAGACAGGTTAAAGGAGAGTATTTCTCTTACACATAAAAAATATCATAAGGAATTTTTTGCCTTGGATAAAATATCCTTTTGTGTAGAGAAAGGCTCAACAGTGGGAATTATAGGAACAAACGGTTCCGGAAAGTCCACTATATTAAAAATCATAACAGGAGTATTAAATCCAAGTACCGGTAGTGTAGAGGTGGACGGCAATATATCCGCATTACTGGAACTTGGAGCCGGATTTAATATGGACTATACAGGCATTGAAAATATATATATGAACGGTACCATGATGGGCTTTAGCAGAGAGCAGATGGATGCAAAGCTTCCTGAAATACTTGATTTTGCGGATATAGGGGATTTTGTCTATCAGCCTGTAAAGACATACTCATCAGGTATGTTTGTAAGACTTGCCTTTGCACTTGCTATAAATGTGGAACCGGAAATACTGATAGTGGATGAGGCGCTTTCGGTAGGTGATGTTTTCTTCCAGGCAAAATGCTACAGAAGAATGGAAGAGATAAGAAAGACAGGTACAACCATATTGATGGTAACTCATGATATGGGAAGCGTTATAAAGTATTGCGATAAGGTAATACTTCTAAATAAGGGAAAGTTTCTTGCCGAAGGTCCTGCCGGAGAGATGGTGGATCTGTATAAAAAAATCCTTGCGGGAAGAATGGATGATTTGGAGGCAGATCTTGCAAAAAGACTGGACAGCAATTTCTCCGATATGATGGAGTTAAACAATGATATAAATAAATCACATGCCAAAGAATATCACGGTCTTATGAAGGAAAAAATCTCCATAAATCCCAATAAAACAGAATATGGTGACGGCAGAGCCGAGATATATGATCTGGGGCTTTTAGACTCTAAGGGAGAGCTTACAAATCTTTTGCTTAAGGGCGAGGAGTTTACAATCAGAGAAAAGATAAGGTTTAATGCCAATATAGAATCCCCTATATTTACATTCACCATTAAGGATAAAAAGGGAACGGAACTTAGCGGTACCAATACAATGTTTGAGGGTGCACCTGTAAAACCTGTAAAACCCGGTGATGAAGTAGTGGTGGAATTCAAACAAAAAATGACCTTACAGGGTGGGGAGTATCTTTTAAGTATGAGCTGTACCGGATTTGAAGACGGTACACATGTGGTATATCACAGACTCTATGATGTTACATTCATTACAGTTATTTCAAATAAAAACACTGTGGGAGTCTATGATATGGAATCAAAAGTAAAACTTATTCAATCATAGGATTTTGCTTGAATAAAAATAAATGGGAGAGAAAATGAGTCTTTTAGAACTTTCAAAAAAGTATGGAAAAGATGAATATAGACTTTTAAAAGAAAATCCCGGATTAGAGAATCTGTCCTTTTTTTCATCTCTGTCGCTTGGAAATACAGAGTGGATAGATATACAGGGAAAGACATTATTCCTCGGAAGTCAGATTGCAATATTGGATGATCTGTGTAAGAAATCAAAAGTCTATATCTATGAAGAGTCAAAAGAAAAATCGGAAAGTGTGCAGGCTGTTTTCGGCAATAGCATAGAATATATTTCAGATTTAAAAAGTATAGATTTTAACGGATTTGATACTGTTATCGCCTATGGTGCCGAGATGGTATCAAGGCTTATGGAAAATGAAAAGCCCGAAACAAAGATGGTTTTAATATTTGATAATAAGTACGGTATGAACTATTTTGAAGAGGATTTCGGAGATAAAAATCCCTTGAGTGTAAATACTGTAAGACAATGGCTTAAAGAGGGGTATTCCACATATTATCCATATCCAAACTATAGATATGTTTATAAACTTTTTTCAGACAAGGAAATGCCCGGAGAGGGAGAGCTTGCACAGATAAAAGCTTATGATTATCCAAGATTTGCACTCAAAGATATCGGTGAGAGATTTTCACAGGCTGCAAAAACAGGAGATTTTGATACCTTTGCAAACTCATATATACTGGTTTGCGGAGGCAGTGAGGAGAACATCTATATTAAATACAACAGAACCAGACTTCCAAAGTATCAGATAAAGACGGAAATCAGGAGAAGAGAAGGTGAGAAGTATGCCTTAAAGTCCGCTCTGAAAAAAGACGGTATTCCACATATACTGGGTATGTATGACAGGGCAAAGCTTATAAAAAATGACAATGTGACAGTGCTTGAAGGGACTTTTAAAAATGCCGGAGAGATAAACTTCCCCTTTGTAAACGGAAAGTCTTTAAACAGGCTTTGTGCAGACAGCATAAAAAAAGATATAGACAGCTTTATAGAAGGTATTAAGGGATATCTTGAACAGATAGTGGATAATGACGCAATAAATCTTGATGCCATATTTGATAATTTTATATTTGACGGAGAGAAGTTTATCGTTATAGACTGCGAATGGATATTTGATGAGTCGATGGATTTTATAAAGGATAGAGAACTCTTTATAAAATACCGTGCATTGCACAGCTTTTATCAAAATAATGCAAGCAAAATACAGGAAAATTTCGGTCTTGTTGAGGAAGAATTCCTGGAAAAGTTCGGTATAGATGATATAGATGCCTTTGACTTTATGGAAAGAAGATTCCAGGAATATATCCATGGCGATTATCAGGAAGTTTATCTGGACAATTATTTTGTGGAGACAGTAAGCCGTGATACTCTAAATGAGGGATTAAAAGCGCTTGAGGAATTACCGCATGCAAAAAATAAGATAACCGAGCTTTCAGAGATAAATAAGGACAGAGAGCTGGCTATCAAAGAGATGACAAGGCTTAGAACCCTTACGGATAATCATGTAAACAACCTGGGGATAATAATAGATAATCTAAGACATGAAAATGAAGAGCTTGCAAAGACCTTGAATGTGTACAACAGCAATCTCTCCATTCCTTTCAGAATCAGAAGAAAGTTAAGCACAATTTACAATAAAAAATATCCTAAGGGAAGTATGGAAAGAAAAAGGCTTAACTACAGGCTTATGAGCATTTTCCATCCTATAAAATATTTTAAATTAACACATTCCGAACAGGGAAAAAACCTTATAGAGGGCGAATTTAAAATAGGTGATTTATACAGAGAAAAGGGCAGAATAGAGTTCCCCTATGTGGAAAATCCTAAGGTAAGTATTATTATACCTGTGTATAATCAGATACATTATACCTATGCCTGTCTGGTATCCATTCTTGAAAATACTGTAGGGTTTGATTATGAGATAATCATTGCCGATGATGTATCCACAGATGCTACAAAGGAAATAGATAAATTTGTAAGAGGTCTTGTAATTGCAAGGAATGAAAGTAATCAGGGATTTTTAAAGAATTGTAATAATGCCGCAAAAAAGGCGAGAGGCGAGTATATATTCTTTTTAAATAATGATACAACCGTGAAAGAAAATTGGCTGCCGCCGCTTATAAAGCTGCTTGAGTCTGACAGGAGTATCGGAATGGTAGGTTCAAAACTTATATATCCTGACGGCAGATTGCAGGAGGCAGGAGGCATCATATGGAGTGACGGCAGCGGCTGGAACTATGGCAGATGTGATGATCCGAATAAGCCCGAGTATAATTATGTAAGAGATGTTGACTATATATCAGGTGCGGCGATAATGCTTAGCAGAAAACTCTGGGAGGAAATCGGTGGATTTGATGAAAGATATGCACCTGCATATTGTGAGGATTCAGATCTTGCCTTTGAGGTGAGAAAGCGTGGACTGAGGGTGGTATATCAGCCGCTCAGTGTGGTAATTCATTTTGAAGGTGTATCAAACGGTACGGATGTTAACGGCACAGGGCTTAAGAGATATCAGGTGGAGAACAATAAAAAGCTTCAGGAAAAATGGAGTGAGGAGTTTAAAAACCAGTACGACAATGTCGGTGTGCCGAATGCCTTTAGAGCCAGAGAAAGAAGCAGAGGCAAAAAGGTTATACTCTTTGTAGACCATTATGTGCCGACCTTTGATAAGGATGCCGGCTCAAAAACTACTTTCCAGTATATAAAAATGTTTATAGAAAGAGGTTATGTGGTGAAGTTTTTGCCGGATAATTTTGCAAAGTCCGAGCCATATACCGAAATTCTGGAGCAAATGGGTGTAGAGGTATTATATGGCAATGAGATGAGAACAAATATATTTGAGTGGATTGAAAATAATCAGTCAAATATTGATATTGTTTATCTTAACAGACCTCATATTGCAACAAAATACATTGATTTTATCAAAGAAAAAACTGATATCAAGGTAATCTACTATGGTCATGATTTACATTTCCTGCGTGAAAGAAGAGAGTATGAGCTTACCGGGGATGTGGAGAGAAAAAATGCCAGTGCATATTGGAAGAGTATGGAGCTTGACCTTATGAGAAAGGCAAGTATAAGCTATTATCCTTCAAATATTGAGGTGGACTATATACATACATTTGATAAGAAGATAAATGCCAAAGCTATAACAGCCTATGTATTTGAGAGGTTTAACCATATTGACTATAATCCGGATATCAGAGAGGGTGTATTATTTGTAGGAGGATTTTCACATCCGCCGAATGCAGATGCACTAAAGTATTTCCTTGATAATATGTGGGAAAAAATCTATGCACAGATAAAAGTACCGTTTTATATAGTGGGTTCCAATGCTACAGATGAAATAAAGGCACTTCACAATGAGGAAAGGGGTATAATATTTAAAGGCTTTGTCAGTGAAGAGGAATTAAAAGAACTATACGAGAAGGTAAGGCTTGTAGTAGTACCTCTAAGATACGGAGCAGGAGTAAAGGGCAAGGTAATAGAGGCACTATATTATCGTGATCCGGTAATAACCACTGCTGTAGGCGCGGAGGGAATAGATAATTCCCATAATCAAATGTTAGTAGCAGATGAACCGGATGATTTTATAACGGGATGTGTAAGGCTATATAATGACAAGGAAGCTCTAAAAGATATGAGCAGAGCAGCCGGAGAGTATGTAGAAAACAAGCATAGTGTAGAGGCTGTTTGGGAAATAATAAGAGAAGATTTTTAGTATAAGGAAAGTCCTGTGGAGAAGTTACTTCATGGGGCTTTTTGTTATCTTGACATAAATTTTAAAAAGTGTTAATTAATATATAAAAGATAATAGATGTATATTTAAGATGAAATAGTGTAAGTAAAAGTTTATAAAGGGAGGTAATAGGTATTGTTATGAAAAAAGTAGGTAATATATTGCTAATTGCTATATGGACTATAAATTTGATTCTGCTTGCAATAATTGTGGCAACCACACCGGAAATAATATATAAGATAGTTATGGGAATATCCATGATAAATGCGATTAATACAATCGTAAGAGCAGTACGTAGTGAAATAGGTAATTTTGAATTTATTTTTGAAATGGTATGTGGTGTAATACTTGTTTTGATCTTAAGTTTTATTATTATAAGATAAAACTTGTTAAATGAATATTATAGGTTGATTCCTGTATAGGGCAAAGAAGCGAGTTGAATTTTTCAATTCGCTTTTTGTATGAAATTGATATGTGTATTATAGAATAATATATATACTTTGAAAGTTTAGAATCAAATTCTAAGCTTTTTTTGAATACAAAAAATAATATTTCACGTCTATTCTACATTTAAAAATTCTCAAAGGACAAAATGCATAATAAACTAAATAAAAAATGGATACAATAGAGAAAAAATCTTTGTATATTGACAAAAAACACCCAAGTTGTAAAATTAAATTACAAGTAAAACGTGAATGAGGAATTTTATAAAATAAAATTACAAAAATGAAATAAAATTTCTCGGAAAGTGAGGGGTAATATGAAAATAAGTAGATTTGTAAAGTTGGGTATTACAACAGTGTTATCGTGTGCTTTGCTGACAGGTCTTGTTGGATGCGGTAATAACAGTACACCTAAAGCAGAAAGTTCAGGTGGGGATACAAAAGAAGTATCTTCCGAAGCGGAGACTAAGAAGGCTGGTGGAGTAACTATTAAATTCCAACAGTGGTGGGGTGGAGAGTTGCCGGAAGGCTATCTGCAAAAAATATGTGATGAATATGAAGCTGCCACAGGTAATAAGGTAGAGCTTTTGACAGCACCCTGGGCAGACACTAAGACAGCTATAACAGCCGGGGCAACAAATGGTACAATTGCAGATGTGCTTAGTATTGATGGAGCATGGTTATCAGAGTTTGTTGATATGGGCATTTTAACAGATCTTTCAACTGTAGATGTGAAATTAGATCTGGCAAGTGATGTTTGGAAGGTAGATAATAAAGAGTATGTAGTTCCGATATTAAATTTTGCCTATCCGATGTATGTAAATATGGATATTTTGGAAAAATCAGGTGTTGAAAAAATTCCGACTACATGGACTGAGTTGGAGCAGGCTTGTGAAAAAATAAAAGCTGCCGGATATTCAGCGTTGGCTTTAAATTTGGGAACTACAAATGCCAATGGTATACAAAATGTATTTATGGGAACAGGTTGGGCATCAGGAATTGCATTAAAAGATAAGGATGGCAAATATTTGACTAAAGACAATAGTGAACTTGCTTCCTTAGCAGAGATGTATAAAAAACTTTATGATTTGGGAGTATTATACCCGGGAATGAGTACATTGGAAGAGGCTGAAATGACAAGTAATTTTGCAGCAGGAAATTGTGCATTTACCATTGCATCTGCAGCAACAATGAGCCAATTCGAGAAGTTGAACTTTAAAGCTGCTACAATACCTGTTAAAGATGATTATAAAGAACAAAGCGGCATTTGTTATGCGAGTTGGGCTGTTGGAATTTCAGAGTCATGTGAAAATAAAGAAGCTGCGGCAGAGTTTATAAATTTCTTATTGGGTGGAAAAGATGGAAAAGACGGTTCTGCATCTGCGGGATTGGCATCGACAATGTCAGCATTTCCAAACAGTAAAGTGGCTACACCGGACTACAGTTCAGCACCAACACAGTTCCAAGAGTACTATGAGGAATACAAAAAGAATTATGTTATAAATGAGTTTATCGGATTGGCAAATGCTTCAGATGTTATGACATCTATGACAAATGACCTGGTAATGTATTTAGAGGGTGAGATGGATGTCAACAAGATGTTGGAAAATTGGCAAAACTATTTAGATAATGCAGGTAAATGATCATATTACTGAAGTGATTACTATTCATTTGTGAAACTACTTAATGGGAGGGGTTAGATGAATATATTAGCTGGAAAAAAGTCTGCACCATATAGATATTTATTACCTACAATTACATTGATGATTGTATTTATGGTAGTACCGATTTTCATGGTAGTTACATATTCATTTGCAGACAAGGCGGTTATATCAAAAAATCCCTCTTTTGTGGGATTGGAAAACTATTATAAACTATTTAAAGACAGTAACTATTGGAAATCTGTATATAACACAATTATATTTGTAGCTGTAAGTGTTATTGCACATATGGTTATAGGCATGCTATTTGCAATATTGTTAAATTCAAAATATTTCAGTGTAAGAACAAAGACAATTGCAAGAGTTATTTATATATTGCCATGGGTATTCACAGCATCTGTAGTTGCCATACTTTGGAAATTGATGTTACAACCATCCGGAATTATAAATTATATTCTATCCTTGTTTCCTCATGTAAATAGAGATACAGAGTGGCTTAGTGACAGAGCAATTGCACTGCCTGTTATATGCTTTATAAATATATGGTGTGGTTATACGTTTTATATGATCAGTATATTGGCCGGATTACAGGGAATCTCAGAAGATTTATATGAAAGTGCGGCAATAGATGGTGCTAATGATATTAAAAGATTTTTTAGTATTACAATACCACAATTAAAGCCGATATTAATCAGTATTGCTATGCTGGATTTCATATGGACACTTCAATCCTTTAATGTTATTTGGATGTTGACAGGGGGTGGACCTGTAAACACTACCCAGACTTTAAGCATATACATATACAAACTGGCATTCCAGAAAGTTGATTACAGTATGGCGTCTACATCAGCCACAATATTGTTAATTGTATGTATTATCGTTGCGATTTTTTATGTAAGGCAGCAGAAAAAAGTGAGGAGCTAGATTATGGTGGGAAGTCATACCGGTATAAAGAAGATAATAGCTACAGTATTGCTGGTGATAGGTGCCGTTTTTGCATCATTTCCTATTCTTTGGATGATATGTTCATCATTGAAAGACAATTCTGAAATATTTTCATGGCCGCCAAAGTTTATTGACGCTACATTCAGCTTTAAGTCATATATTGCGGTTATTACAGACAGTACAAAAGTAAGATTTTTTGTGAATAGTTACATTGTGTCCATTTGTGTTGTGGTTGCAACATTACTAATAGGGATATTAGCTGCTTATGCATTTAGTAGATTTGATTTTCCGGGAAAAGGAGTTTTAAATTCAATAATAATAAGTGTACAGGCTATTCCTCCAATTGTGCTGCTTATTCCGTATATGGGATTGATAGTAACAATGAAATTATTTAATACATATTTGGCATTGATATTGACTTATTTGATAATGACATTGCCATACTGTATTTTAATGATGACCGGATATTTCAATACATTATCAAGGGAGTTGGATGAAGCTGTAATGATAGATGGTGGATCAAGATGGAAAGCGTTATGGTATATACTTGTTCCAATAGCAGTGCCAAGTATGGTGTCTGTAGGAATGTATACTTTCATGCAGGCATGGAATGAGTATTTGTTTGCATTGGCTTTAACACAGACAACGGAGATGAGAACGGTGCCCATAGGTATTAACTTACTTATGGGACAGCATGCATATGACTGGAGTCAGATGATGGCTATGAGCGTTTTGGGCTCAATTCCTGTTTTAATATTATTTGTATTTTTTCAAAAATACTTTATTGCAGGAATGTCATCGGGAGGTGTTAAAGGCTGATTAATTAAAGGAGAGAAGAATGATATTAAATATGAAAAATTTGCTTGGAGTAGCAAGAGAAAAAGGATTTGCAGTTCCGGCATTCAATATTAGTGATTATAATATGTTTAATGGAATTATGGAGATATGCGAAGAGAAAAATGCGCCGGTTATTATTGCAATTCATCCTGATGAACTTAAACATATTACATCTGAAATGGTTAAGGGAATCATAGCAAGAACAAATAATTCAAAAATTCCGGCTGTAATACATTTAGACCATGGTGCTTCTATTGATCAAATTATAAAAGCAATACAAATAGGGTTTACATCTGTTATGATTGACGGTTCTCTATTACAATATGAAGATAATGTAGATATTTGCAAGAAAGTATGTGATTTAGCTTATGTGGTGGATGTGTCTGTGGAGGGCGAACTTGGAACTATAGGAAATACAGATTCTAAAGAAACCACTGCACCTGAAGATATACTGTACACAAATCCGAAACAAGCAAAAGATTTTGCAAAAAGGACGGGAATAGATTGTTTGGCGGTTGCAATAGGAACGAGTCATGGAATATATCCTAAGGATAAGATACCAAAATTAAGAATAGATATATTGGATGAAATCAGAAAAGAGGTTTCAATTCCATTGGTATTACATGGCGGATCATCAAATAAGGACAGTGAAATTGAAAAAGCTGTGGAACATGGGATAAATAAGATAAACATATCAAGTGATATTAAAGTTGCATATTATAAAAAAATGAGGGAAGTACTTAGAGATGAATCACTTAGAGAGCCAAATGTTATTCAGCCACCATGTGTAGCAGAGATGAAAAAAATTGCGGCAGAAAAAATTAAACTTTTCAAAGCGGATAATATGGCAATATTTTATTGATTGTATTAAAGAGGGATAACTGAGATGGATGAAAAAATTGCTATGGGCTTTCACACTTGTGTAGATTACGAATTAATTTGGGATAAAAATGTAATTGAAGAGCAAATTAAAAGACATAATATCCATAACAAAGACTTAGAAATGAATATAGGAGTTTTATCTGAAAGGGATATATTGATTACTGCTCTTGCACATCTTAAAGAAGGGGTGGGCTGCGAAATAATACCTGAAACAGAGCAACAAAGTAAGGATTTTGCAGAACATTTCAAATATAAGATAACATTAGGCGGTACAGCAACAAGAGCGGCAATTGCAATTTCAAATCTAGGTTATCCCAGTTTAATACAAACAAGCTGTTACAATAAGTATGTAAGAAAGTTATTGCCGCCGGAAGTTAGAGCAATACCGGGAATCAAAGGAAAAGAAATAATATATCCTCATATAGTCTTACAATGTGCGGGAGGGGTAAGAATAAAGGCCAATGATATAGATTTTATCACTCCCAGAGAAAATAGAATTTTAATATCTTATGATGAGGATAGTTTAAATCTGCCGGTTCTGGAAAAAGAGTTCGGTAATGAAATAAAAAAATGTGAAGTATTTTTATTGGGATCTTTTACTGAGATATTGGATTTTGAAATATTGAAAGATCGTATAGAAAAAACATATAATATGCTGTCGTATTTACCGGATAATGCTATTGTAGTAATGGAAGATGGTTGTTATATTAAAGAAGAGTTCAGACATTACATACATAGTAAGCTTGCATGTAGAGCAGATATTTTAAGTATGAATGAAGATGAACTTCAAAAATATATCGGGCGCCGGATAAATATAATGGATAAGGACGAGGTTATGGATGGAGTTAAATACATTTATAACAAGACGGGAATTAAAAATATACTTGTCCACAGTGCTGCATGGGTTATTGTATATGGAAATAATGCACGAAAATTAAATAAAGCTTTAGAAAGCGGTATTGCCATGTCTGCTACAAGATTCAGAAAAGGAGATGATTTTAATAAGGATGATTATTTATATACTAAAAATTTAAATGATAAATCTGAAAGTAAAATGTTTTGCCAAAAATTGGAACAGGAATATGGGGAGAATATTTGTTGCAGACCTTGTAAAGATTTAAGTTTTGTTGAGCATCCTACAGTTGTCGGATTGGGAGATGCCTTTGCGGGTGGTTTAGTAATTGGTTTATTAGAGAGAGATTAAACAAAGAGAGTATATCCATATGTATGAAAAAACACAGAATATATTAAGAATGGCAAAGGAGAGCAATACTTCTGTTATAGCTTTTATTTGCATGGATTATATAATGGCTCGTTCAGTAGTATATGCAGCAGAAAAAACAAATACACCGGCTATTGTGATGCTATATCCGGAGCATGTAAGTGTTCAGCATACAACAGGAATTTGTAATTATGCAACTATGGTTAAAGAACTTGCCGGTGAAGTTAATGTACCTATAGGATTACATGCGGATCATGACTATAGTTATGGAGCCGTGGTAAGGTCTATGAATGCAGGATTTGATTCAATAATGATTGACGGCTCCATGCACTCTTTAGAAAAAAACATTTCTATTACAAAGGAGGTAGTAATTAAGGCGCATAGCCTTAATGTGTGCGTTGAGGGAGAAATAGGTCATGTAGGACTTGCAAAGGAAGATGCTGATAGTAGAGAAGATTTATATACAAAACCGGAGGTTGCCAAAAAATTCTGTGATGAAACAGGAGTTGATGCATTGGCTGTTTCAATAGGCAATGCACATGGAGAGTATAAATCCATACCGAAGTTGGATATAAAAAGATTAGAGGAGATACATGACATGACGGATGTTCCTTTGGTGCTTCATGGAGGAAGCGGAATTCCGGATAATCAATTATTGATTGCGTTTTCTAAAGGCATAAACAAATTTAACTTGGGTACAGAATTTTTGGGAAGATATTATTCTGCGATGGAAGAATATATAAATGTTAACAAATATAATTCAAACCCGGTAAAGATTATTGACTTACCGGAATATGTTCAGTCGAGGCTACAGCCTTACTTAGAAAACAGACTAAGAACTTTATGCAGATTTTAATATTGAATAGTGGTTTATAAAAGGAGATGGATTTTGGAAGAAAGTAATATATTAAATAGAGAAGTCCTTAGTGTGATGAGAGAAAAGTATAAGAAAATGTCAATTGCTGAAAGAAAGGTAGCAGATTTTGTTGTAAAGAATCCTCATAAAACTGTAGATTGCAATGTGGCCGATCTGGCAAAACTTAGTGGTGTAAGTGATGCAACGATAGTTCGAATGTGCCATCATATAGGCTATACAGGCTATTATCAATTTAGGATTACATTGGCAAGAGATATGGGGAAGAGTCAATATAGTGATATAAAGGTATCAAACAGTACAGATGAAATAAAGATTTTTTTTCGAGAGTATGCTGAAAATATGATAGCAATCGGAAAGAGATTAGATACTGAAACGATGTGGAATTGCGTAAAGCTCATAAGAAACTGCGGTATGGCACATATTATAGCAGTTGGAAATACAGTACCTTTATCACAATATATTGGCTTTAGACTTGGACGTTTGGGAGTGAGGAGCAGTTTTGGATTGGCTACCGAATATTATATGAATCATATCAATTTGGCGGAGCCAAATGATATTGTAATTGCAATTTCAAAGTCAGGTGCATCAAAGCCGATACTTATGGGTATGGAACTGGCTAAGGAAAAAGGCTTAAAATCTATTGCAATAACAGCTTATGAGGAATCACCGGTAGCAAAAATGGCAGATTATATATTGCTTTCAAGAGGAAAGGATATTTCCTTTAATTATTATAAAGATTATTCACATACAAATATGATGGCAACAATAGATGTTCTACTGGAATTTTTAACAAATGAGGAATCTATAAGAAAAAAGCAGGCAGATAGGCCGGAGATAATTTTATCGGAATATAAGGTTTAAAAATATCGGAGTAAAAGTAGTAAATAAATATATTAAATATAATATTCAGAAAATTAAAACAATATATACAATTAAAACAGATTAAAATATCAATATAAGAATATAATAAAATAAAAAAGAAAAAACTATAAAAAGTTTTAAAACACTATTGACAAGAACAAAAAATCTGATATACTGTAGACATAAACAAAGAAAGAATATATTCTTAAAAAGTTTAATAAATGAAATCCACAGGGGAGAAGCAAAAAGCTTTAAAAAGTGGAAAAATGTAAAAGGAGGTATGGTCCAAAGAAAACTTAAGTAATGATTAGACTTTGATCTAATCCGGAACCTATAAGAGGATTGTTAGATAATATATTATTGAAAACTTTAAAAGTTACTATCTGAAGAATCGGTTAGGATAGTATCATACAGGTTTTATGACGAGAAAGTAGGATTTGTATGAAGAATAGACCGTGTAGATAGATTGATAACAACCATGTATTTTTTAAAAGTGAAAGGAAACTTATAGGAGGAAAATTAAAAACTGAATAGTAACATCTATATAGAATGTCCAATAAATCGTGAAAGGACATCAAAAAATATAGAAAATAGGCTTTTATGAAAGTGAGGATTAATCCGTTGGAGCCGGAAATGTGTTGAAGAGAGCATTGATATAAAAAGTTAATGCTCTCTTCTTATTATGTGGTTCTTTGTCAAATTTTGGTGTGGATAGATTTTTAAACCGGTTATATTATGCTCCGGCAATTTCCTTTGTTTCCACTTGAAATTTGCCATCATCATCCACATTCATTATCATATATGTAGGCATATGACCGGCTTGCCTGGGATAGCCGAGAGAACCCGGGTTTAATATGGTTACACCGTCTATTGTCTTTACATAAGGTCTATGAGTATGACCATACATAGCAAAATCACAACCTCTTGATATTGCCTCGTCTTTTAAAATTTCAACTCCCATGCTGACACCATATTGGTGACCATGTACCAAAAGAGCCTTATGATTTTTGATGTTAACCTCTTTTTCCTTGGGAAGCTGTGAAAAGAAGTCGTTATTTCCCTGTACAATAAAGCAGGAACAATCAGGCTCAAGCATATAGCTTATTTTGGTTTCACTACTTTCGACATCCCCAAGATGGATAAACATATCAAAAGGTTTTTCTCTTTCAATCACCTTTTTGAGTATATCATCCATTCTGTGAGTGTCACTAACAATCAGTATTTTCATAAATTTCCTCTAGCTTTTTCTTCATTGCAGTAAGTGCCTTGCCCCTGTGGCTTATCCTGTTTTTTTCATCAGGATCAATCTCGGCACTTGTTTTATCATATTCAGGTAAATAAAGTATAGGATCATATCCGAATCCGTTTTCACCCGATATAGTTTGTGATATCAGCCCCTCCATACTTCCTTCTGTGAATATGGCACTGCCGTCTTCCAAAACAGCACAGATACAGGCTCTAAATCTTGCGCTTCTCTCATTTCCCTTGGCATCTTTCAGCCTGGATATAATATTTTGATTTTTTATGGTATAGGAGGTATTCTCGCCCATATATCTTGAGGAGTATACCCCCGGCTCCCCTCCTATATAATCCACTTCCAAACCGGAATCATCGGAAAGCACTATACCGCCTGTAATATCCCATATCGCCTTGGCTTTTATATAGGCATTATCTCTAAAGCTTGTTCCGGTCTCTTCTATATCAAGAGATATACCGGCATCCTTTGCGGATATGATATCAAATGTTGGTAAAATAGCCCTTATTTCCTTTAATTTATTTTGGTTTCCGGTTGCAAAAATAATCTTTCTTCTCATTGTCTTACCTTTGTAAATCAGAGTTCCTGCTTATTTCTTTTAGGAGGTTTTGGACCCATATATTGATAAAATCTGGTCTGCATCATACCATTATAGATTTTTCTGTTCTTATCTGCAGCTTTTCCTATATATTTTTGAGTTTCATTATAGGAAGTTATAAGATATAATGACCAGGAATCGAGATTTGCATATCTTTCTCCAAGACTCTTATAAATAGCCGGAAGATTCTCTTTTTCCTCCAATCGCTCTCCATAAGGGGGATTTGTGATAATAAACCCGTATTTTTTGGGATGTGACAGGGCAGAAACATCCCTGCATTGTAAATGCAGCATATCGATAACGCCGGCTCTTGTGGCATTACTTCTGGCTGCTTCTACAATATTTTTATCAATATCATATCCCTGTATATCCACAGATGTATCTATATTCACCATATCACGGGCTTCTTCGTAGGTATTATCCCAAATATCCTTTGAGATAAGATTTGACCATTTATTACTTAAAAAACCACGTTTAAGTCCGGGGGCTATATCTGCCGCCAACATTGCGGCTTCTATTACAAATGTACCGCTTCCGCAAAAAGGATCTACAAGTATTCTGTCCTTTTTCCATGGAGTAAGCATAATAAGTGCGGCTGCTAAAGTCTCTGTAATAGGAGCTTTGGCAGTCATTGTTCTATAGCCTCTTTTATGAAGTGATACTCCGGTGGTATCAAGACCTATGGTAACAATATCTTTGTTTATGGAAACACGGAGCGGATAATCGGCACCGGTTTCTTCAAACCATTCCTTTTTATAAGTCTTTTTCAGTCTTTCCACCATTGCTTTTTTAACAATGGATTGAATATCGGAAGGAGAGAAGAGTTTACTTTTAATAGATGTTGCCTTGCTCACCCAAAACCTGCCGTCAGCAGGAATATACTCTTCCCAAGGTATATCTGCAACGGAATCAAAAAGTTCAGTGAAACTTGTGGCTTTAAACTCCGCAACCTTAAGTAATACTCTTTCAGTAGTACGAAGCCACATATTAGCTCGGGCTATTGCCTCATCATCACCTTCAAAATACACTCTGCCGTCTTCGACTTTGGTGATATCATAGCCTATATCTATGATTTCTTTTTTTAAAACAGCTTCAAGACCGAAATGGCATGGAGCATACAGTTCAAATATTTTTCTCAAGTTTTATCTCCTTTAATACATTGCCATCAAAATCATATATAGAGAAAATGTCATTATCAAGTATTGCATAGGAGTTCGGATTGTTTTCCTTTGGAAGAGATGCCGAGCCCGGATTTAATATATAAATACCGTCAACATTTTTCGCTATAGGCAGATGTACATGTCCATATATGAAGGCTGAACCCTTGGACAGTTTTGGAAGTCTGTCTTCACTATAAATATGCCCATGAGTTATAAAAAAATAAATATCATTAAAAATACCTACACAATAGTCGGATTGCATAGGGAATTCCAGTACCATCTGATCCACTTCGGAATCACAATTTCCCCTGACTGCAATGATATCATCTTTAAATTCATTTAGCAGAGTAAATACTTCCTTTGGAGAGTAATCCTTTGGAAGATCATTTCTTGGGCCATGGTATAAGAGGTCACCAAGCAGTATCAATTTATCGGCAGCATTTTCTTTATACTTTTCGAGTATTTTCTTTGTATAGAATGCGGAGCCATGAATATCGGAAGCAAAAAAATATTTCATAAATAAAAGCCCTGGGACTTATTCCTCCTGTTGTCTGAATTCTATTGTCTGAGTAGCGGCATCCATAGCATCAATTATGGCAAGAGATTCTAAACGGAAGCCAAGGTTTCTGATAGTGCGTCCACCGCTTTGGAAGCCTTTTTCGATAGCGATACCTATGCCTTCCACGCCGGCACCGGATTCGTTTACTATGGAGATAAGCCCCTGCAGTGCACATCCGTTTGCGAGGAAATCATCAATAATAAGAACATGGTCATCAGGGTTTAAGAATTTTTTTGAAACTATTACTTGATTTTTGCATTTATGGGTAAAACTTTCCACTTCTGCCGTATACATATCACCATCAATATTTATAGACTTTGATTTTTTGGCAAATACTACAGGAACACCGAATTCAAGTGCTACTATAGCGGCAATTCCTATGCCGGATGATTCTATTGTCAAAATCTTATTTATATTATTTGCAGCAAATTTTGACTTGAATTCCTTTGCCATTTCTAAAAAGAGTTCAACATCCATTTGATGGTTTAAAAAAGAATCAACTTTTACAACATTACCCTCTTTGATTACTCCGTCTTTTTTGATGCGCTCTTCTAATAACTTCATGAAAAATCCTCTCTTTTTTGAAAATACACAAAAGTAAATTACTTTAGCGTGTAAGCATCAGCAACTCAAGTGCCAGCTTATCATTAATATTACCTTGTTTAATAGCTTCTTCCAAATCAATTGCATTTTTAACATAGGATAGCAGCAAGGCTATGTCAAAGCCTCTTGATTGGCGTATCAGATTTTTAGCGACATAAGGATTTAGTTTCATATTTGATATTACATCCTTTTCGCCAAAACCCGCTGCAGTTAATTCCTTGATTTGTAAGAGCTGGTTAAACTGCCTTGTGATAAGAATAATTATCTTAAGCGGCGGTTCTTTTAATGCAACTAAGTCTTCATATATATCCAAAGCTTCTTTGATTTTGTTATTTGTAATCATCTTAACAAGTTCAAATATTCTATTGGTAAGACTTATACTTGTTATTGCCCTTATATCTTCCTCTTCTATAATATCTTTGTCAAGAGTAAAGGAAAGTAATTTGTCAAGTTCGCTTTTTATTCTTTCCATATCATTTCCCACTCTTGCTATAAAAAAATCCATATTTGAAACAGTGATTTTTTTACCGGCTCTATTTATAATATTGCCTGCCCAATTCTTCAGCTCCTCATCGGTAGGATGATTAAGCTCTGCGATATATCCGATATCTTTAACCTTTTTATAAAGCTTGGAGCGCTTGTCAAGGTCTTTTTCTACAAAAATAATCTTTGTACTATCGGGCTTATCTGAAATATGGTCAAAAAACTTTTCATTTCCGGCTTTAAACCATTGGCTGTCTTCTATAAGGATACATCTGTATTCAGAGAAGAACGGAAGAGTATTGCTAAAGTCAATAATGGCATCGATATCTATCCCCTTTCCTTCAAAATAGGCAAAGTTCATTTGGTCGTCACCTACAATAGCTGATTTTAATCTTTTCTTATAGCTATTTTTTAAAAATTCATCATCACCTGATAGTACATAAATGCCTTTGAATATGGATGTTTTCAAATCATTATTTAATACTTTCATGAGGATGATTATAGCATGAATAGAAAAAACCATCCAGTAAAAAGCTGTGAAAGTCATAGGAAATTACAGTGAAAAATCCGAAGTTTATTCTTCTTTATAAAATATGTAATAGTTAATCAAAATGAATAATGGATATGAGCCATTAAAAGTTGATATTATCTAAACTTAATTAAATATCCTTTAAAATATTGACATGTAAGAGGATAGAGTGTATAGTTATATCACTGCCTTTTAAGGGCATAATTATTTAAAATAAGATTAAGATTTAAGTTAAACATTCTTGACATATTTTAAAATATTTGATATCATGCAAAAGTTGCTCTTTAGAAGCAATAGAGGTTTTAGAAAAAGTAAAACTTTTTTAAAAAAGTTATTGACATATAAAATCTCCCTTGATATAATAGCTAAGCTGTTTCAAACAGCAAAGCGATGAACCTTGATAATTTAAGATTAAACAGTACACACAACCCTGAAAATTTGCATATTTTTATTAACGAGAACAAGCGAAGCGAAGTTCGAGTTTAGAAAAATAGTACACCTCATCGAGCAAAGCGAGATGATGGTGCTACCTTAAAAATATGATGAAGTTTCAGATGCATTTTTCACTTGATGAAAACAAGCGAAAGCTTGTTTCATATCTTAGTGAAAAGAAAGTTCTTCGTACGAGTGAAACGAGTGCGATAGAACAACCTTAAAAAACAGTAGATCTGTGAAAACAGATGCAAGCTAGCGAGAAGGCTAGATTAAACTTTTATATGAGAGTTTGATCCTGGCTCAGGATGAACGCTGGCGGCGTGCTTAACACATGCAAGTCGAACGAAGCTGCTTAAAGGAAGTTTTCGGATGGAATTTAGGTAGACTTAGTGGCGGACGGGTGAGTAACGCGTGGATAACCTGCCTTATACAGGGGGATAACGGAGAGAAATTTCCGCTAACACCGCATAAGACCACAGCACCGCATGGTGCAGGGGTAAAATATTAATAGGTATAAGATGGATCCGCGTCCGATTAGCTAGTTGGTGAGGTAGAGGCTCACCAAGGCGACGATCGGTAGCCGGCCTGAGAGGGTGAACGGCCACATTGGGACTGAGACACGGCCCAAACTCCTACGGGAGGCAGCAGTGGGGAATATTGGACAATGGGGGAAACCTTGATCCAGC
>GL890605.1 GCA_000209465.1 Lachnospiraceae oral taxon 107 str. F0167
GGAAGCAGAAGTATGTCCGGATCACATACATATGCTGGTAGAGATTCCAACCCAAAATGAGTGTATCAAGTATTTTGTAGGATATTTAAAAGGTAAGAGTACACTAATGATATTTGAAAGACATGACAAATCTAAAATACAAGTATGGGAATAGACATTTTTTGGTGTAGGGGATATTATGTAGATACGGTAGGAAAAAATGCAAAAAAGATAGAAGAATACATAAGAAACCAGCTAAATGAAGATATGTTATATGACCAAATGAGTATGAAAGAATATATAGACCCGTTTACGGGTGAGCCGGTAATAAAAAGCAATAAGAAAAAATAAGCCCAAGGGGCTAAGCAAGTAAATGATGTGCGGTTGGAGAACTTTCGATGAGTCTTTAGACTCAAGCGCAGGTAAAGAGCCCTTATAGGGCGAAACAACAAACCACCGGCTTAGCCGGTGGTACTGATTAAGAATGTTTTTTCTCATAAAAATCCAACCACATTGGATTTTTTGTTCTATTTTCGATGCGGAAGACTTGATATAGTATATATATCAAACAAAGGAGGTGATTCCGGTGTGAAGGATACAAATAATATAGGTGGGATGATAAAGCGTTTTATTAAAAACAGAAACAGAACAGAAAAACAGATTGCAGGCGAACTTGGAATTAAAAATACTACATTTTCGGCACAGCTAAATCACGATACTGTAAGTGCAGAAACACTTTTTAGATTATCGGTATTACTTGATATAGATCTGAACTGGATGAAATATGCGCTTGGGTATCATGGTCAGGTAGGTCTTCTTGAAAGAGAGCAGATACCGAGAATGCAGGAAGAGTTTAGAGAAAATGAGCGAAAGTTTGTTTTAAATAGGATGGATGATTTGATAAATGATAATCCTAACAGCACTGCGGATGTAAGGAGAGAGCTTCTTAAGGAATTTCATGATAATATGTTTTATCTGTTGGACGTACTTGTACCTGATGAATTTGAACTCTTTTTAGTAGTGGAGAGGGGTAAGGCAAAGTACTATGTTGATACAAAGGAAGTACTACCAAAGAGGTTGTCTTCTTTTGCAAGCATGCGAAATAAGCCTATTGCATGCTTGAAGGATGGAAACAACGCATTGAATATTGTTATTGAAGATAGAAAGGATGAGATATGTATATAATATTTTGTAATATTGCGTATTTGAGATACTATGACGGACGTGTTGCAGGAGAGATAAAGCCGAAATCCGGTGGAAGATGGGTTCAGGAAAATGAAGATGCGCATGAAAAGTGGAATTTTTTAAATATGGACGGAAGATGCTTCGGTTTTGTTAAATCTATCGGGGAGGAGTTTCACATAGAGAAATTTGATAAAAAGTACCGACATTTTGATGAAACTAACAATGTTTTAGTAATTTGGTGTGCTACGCACCATGAAAGAGGTACGGTAATCGTTGGATGGTATGAAAATGCAACTGCCAATAGATTTTTGAGGGAAACACGCTGTACACCTGTTAGCGGTATTGACAGGTATTATTGGTTTGAATGTAAGGCAGAGGATGCATATCTTTTACCGGAAGATAAGAGAACATTTACAATTGGAAGAGCGAAAAAAGATGGCGCAGGAAAAGGCTTTGGTCAGTCCAATACATGGTTTGCAGAATCCATATATGCTAAGGAGAATATAATTCCAAAAGTATTGGAATTTATCGGTTCACATAAAGAATACAGAATCAACACATTGACAAGAGAGTTCTTGGATTACGGAGATAAGACACCTCTCACAAAACAGGAAGAGGAATATGCAAAAAAATTAACAGATGATCAAAATTTGGAGTATCTGCCTTTTGGATATAGGATGTATGCAAATGATCAGTCTGCTGATAATGCATATGCTATTGCTATATCCTTAAATAACTGTTATCAGTACTCTATGGCAATACCTTGGTTTGAAAAGACTGTTGAACTGGATCCTGAGGATATTGATACAAGGGGAAAGCTGGCGTATATATATCAGCAAGTTGAGATGTATGATAAATCTACAGAAACAGTCAAAGATTTGCTGGATAGAATACTTGATGAAGAAACTGACTTAAGAGATGAGCTGTATTGTATAGTTGCTGACAATTACTATTTTGATGACAAGATTGACGAAGCAATCACATGGCTTGAACGTATTTTGCAAGAGAGTAAGAATAAGGATTTAATTTCTTATGCAGAGGATATGATTAAAAAATGCAAAAAGTTTTTAGGATAAGTCTAAATAAAAAGAAAGTAGTTAAATGATAGCTATAAAAAGGGTAGCACGATTTAAAATGAGTCACGCTACCCTAAGTTTTTATATTTAATGATTTTTAGATGCCAGTTCTTCTCTTACCATTCCATATTCTATTACATTTTCATTATTATCATATGTAAAGTATAGATAATCAGATAAACCGGAGGTTAGTCTATAATAATAAGTATCTGAGGTTTTTATTCTAGGTTCTCCAAGGTAGCCCACAACACGAGATTTACTTAAAACTCCATTTTGCTCAGGTAATAATCCTATACTGAGTGGGAAAAACTGTTCATATATGATTTTTTTAAGTGGGCGAACTGAAATCTTTGTAACAGTTAATAGATTATCTTCAGTTTTTCCTTTTTCGAGCCTAAATGTTATAGTGCTATCTTCGGAAAGATATATATAATTATTTCCATTTTTTTCATTAGGTTCTTTATATCTTTTAATGAGCACTTCTTCTTCAGAACCAAGGACTACACCATTAAGGTGTATTCTATTGGCAAATATGGCGTTATCATGATCTAATAAAATATCATAAAGGCTTTTATCTTCTCTAGCACCGGATATATCGCCTAAGTGCTTTGTAAAGTTTTCTCTTGCAAGTTCTAGAGTAAGTGGTTTTGAATCAAAAAATTCCTCAGGTACAGAAATCTCATAATTTACATATGATATGGAATCATTGGCTATTATTAAAAGTAAAGCATTATTGTCAAGCCTTGGAAATATATATGGTGAAGAATACAAAGGATTTTCATCTATGCCGGGTGGTGTTAAATCAATATCATAAAGCCTGGATGCGATTGCACCTTCATAAAATTCATCATATTTGATTGTGATTGTCGAAGAGTCATTACTTAACTCCACATCACTAAGTTGTATATATTCAGCTATCTCAGGGAGTTTGCTGATGATATTTTTTAAGCTGTCCTTATCAGTCTTTTCATTAATAGTTAACTCATTTAAGTTTTCATATGGAAAATAGATACTTTCTGATATAGAAAGTTCATTATCTATTGAAGTTTGAGTTATATCACTTTCAGCTGAAGTGGTAGGTTTTTCTTCTGTTGGAGTTTCTTGTGTTGCGAGAGATTCACTTTCCTGTGCAACAGAGGAGGTTTTACTCTCTTTGGATGATGGGCATCCTGAAAGTGAAGATATTAAAAATGATAACAAGAATAAGGTAAATAGCTTCTTTTTCATCCTACATTCTCCTTAAAATATGTTTAAAGTTTATTTTTTTAAATATTATCATTAAATACATGGCTTGTAAATATAGAGAAAAACTTCCAAACTGAGCATAAGTTCAGAAGTTTTTTTGGATTTATAGTATTTGTTAAACATTAATAATACAGCTGTCGTTTGATTTTTTAGCAATACGTTTAAGTTCTTTAATAAATGAATGCCTGTCCTTAATAACTATTTTATCAACATGTGAATCTTTAAATTTATTAGTAATTTCTTGATATTTTTTATTTTTAAAAACATTATATCTTTTGCAGAATATAGGTTTTAAACCACGCCTAAATATGATTTGGTTACCCAATTTCATGCTTAAACAATCTTCAGGCATTATACCGGCTCTGTCAGAAATGTTTTTTGCAGTAGCTAAATCATTTGATCCCATGTACACATAGGTATCACAATTATTGATAATAGTAGTAGAGCTTTGATATCCATATAGGGAAGATAGCTGAGACTCTGATTGTATTAGGAGAGTTACAGATATTCCTTTTTCTCTAAAAATGGAAATATATTGATCAAATAAAGGTACAGGACATCCTGTAGCAAAATCATCTGACAGGAAGTGTATAGGAATAGGAAGTACACCACTGTCTTGCATTTCTCCTATTTCAAAAAGTTCTTTAAAAGTATGGGCATAAAACATGTTTATAAAGCTGTTTAAAGAGGGGTTTACAGGGCTGCTTGTAATAAATAATGCCGACTTTTCCTTTGTAAAATCATTGAAATTTACTCTATTTTTCATCTTAAACATTTTTCTAAGCTCAGGTGTAAATACAGTTGCAAGAGCAGTATTTAAAAATGAAAATACACAACCAGCTGTTCTGACAGGTAATCTTTTAAAAGACATCCAGTTAACACTTGCCATATTTAATGGATTATATTTTTGTAAAAGCTCAAAGTCAGAGTCATAATTAGTCACTATAGTTCCATCTTTTTCACTATAACTAAGTTTGTCAACCATTTCCAATACATCAGAAAAGTCCGGATCATCATACTCTATTAATATATAGGATATGATAGCTACAAATAAAGATGTAGCGGATTCATACCAGTAGGGGTCAAGATTCTTATTATTAGTCTCAACATTTGCTTGAACTATGGCTCTAGCAATAAATATTATATCTTGATAGCTTTTAATATAATTTAATGGATCATAAGATACATTACCATTTTCCGGATGTACAAAGTCAAGATCCCATACCTTGTACCCCCTATCCTCTAATAATGGTGTATACTTCTTTACAATTCTTCTTTTGGTTACACTTGTAATTATATTTCTATTATTTGATTCTAATAGGAAAGGTTCTGCTATAGAGACTGTCTTACCTGAGCCGGAGCCTCCTACGACCATTACATTGTTATTTATTCCGGTCACATTAGTATCAGAACTAAATATACAGTCCTTACCATCACCTAATACAACTCTGTCTGTTTTCCTATACATTACCATTCCTCCTCTTTTATTAAATCAATTATTTTTGCAAAATTAATTACTTTATCACATAAGTTAAATCCTATCGCTTCATCAGGTAAAAAGTAATGATCAAAACTTGTTGCGATATCTATTTCCTCTTCAGTTTTACCGATATGTTTTGATAATAGTCCATTTAATTTTCTCTTGGTTTCAAGCATACTGTCAGAAATGTTCTTTATACTTGAAGCATTACCTGCTACATTTCCACCAAGTATAGGTTGATGTAACATTAGCTCACTGTTTGGAAGCATATATCGCTCATTTGCACAAGCAAAGAGTATGGCTCCCATGCTATATGCTCTTCCTCTACATACCATTCTTATAGGTGCTTTTGAACCAACTATGGCATCATACATTAATAATCCACTATTGATTTCTCCACCAAGACTGTTTATAAGTATTGTAATAGGTCGATCTGATTCCAGATTTAATTCCAATATTTTATCTGTAAAATCAAGAGCTAAAATATCTGTTATATCACCATTTATATTGATACACCTTTTGTCAAAAAATCTTGTTTCCAGTGAAACCTGAGATATTCCACAGTTTGTTCTTAGTAATGTAGTAAAACTCATACTACCTCCTTTATATTTGAAATTATTAATACTTGTTGATCCGGATTTAAGTATGCTTGGATTATAACATTTATATACATATATGTATATAAACAAGTAAAATAAAAATATAGACAAAATGAAAGCTTTTACTTGTAAAATAAAGAAAAGTAGTATATATTTAGATGTATATAAATAAAAAAATATACATAAATGAAAATGGAGTACAAATATGTCAAAAAAAAGCGGGAATCACGAGTCAACTGAAAGCAGAGCTTTCAAACTAACTGAATTAACAAAGTATTTAGTGAAAATGTATAAACTACCAACTGAAGACAAAGCCAGTCTGGATGAATGTAATGGTGATGGATTAAGAGGATATAGAAAACAAATAGAGAGAATTCTAAAAAACACCAAAGTAAATGGGAGGTCACTTTATGATATTTGCACACCGGTTGATGGTGGACCAAGAAAAATAAGTATTTCAGATTTTAATAAACATTGCTTTCTACAATGGTCAGATTATCTTAAAAATGGTAAAAATGAATATAATAAAGAAGTGTTAGAAAGAGAGAAAAAAATATATGAACGTGCGAAAATAATACAAGAAAATGCCGAGTATGATGATGTATATGATAATGAACCTGAAGATATATTTATATATTCAGAGGAAGAATTAGAAAAACATGCTATGAAACTGATGATAGAGGGGATTTTTGAGGCAGTATGTGGAGAATTTGATTGGAGGAAATTAAAGTATGATTTAGAAAATAAAGAATACTATTTACATCCATGGAATGTTGAAAAAATTTATCCGGAGGAATATTTTGATGGAAGTGAACTTTGGAATGAGGAAGATGGAAAGTACTATATTATTCCATATGAAAAATTGCGAGAAGAGGGTAGAAAGACAAGAGAGCCTTTAGAAAAATCAATGGAAAATCTAAAATCATATAAGAACTATATAAAAGATAAGGATAATAAATAGACATCAAAAATAATAGTTTTAAAAAAGCCACCCCTTTTTGGGGTGGTCTTTAATTTGATATTTTTATCTGGCTACCGGTCCGACACTTGCTTTTGTATAAACTTGACCTGAGTTATCAGCCACAGTCTGTGCACTTGTAGTGCTTTCAGGAGTCTGAGTTGTATTTGCTACAACCGGAGTCATAACACCTGAGCCATCTATATTATACTCTGTGCCGTTTACATTTACGGTAGTATTGGCAAGCATCTTTCCGTTCTCATCAAGATAGTAGGAGGTATTGTTGATATTTATTACACCTTTTGACATAGCACCTGAATTGTTCAGATAGTACCAGGTATTGTTTTCATTTATCCAGCCTGTTTTCATAGCACCGCTTGGAGATAGGAAATATCTTTGATTGCCGAGGTCTATCCAACCTGTTACCATCTTACCGTTATTATCCATATAATACCAGGTATTATTTTCATTTAACCATCCGGTTCTTGTGGAGCCTGATTTATCTATATAATACCAGTCATTATTGTCTTTAATCCATCCGGTTCTCATTGCACCTGAATCTGTAAGGAAATATTTATTCTTTCCGTCATTTATCCAGCCTGTTTGCATCTTACCCGAATTGTCCATAAAGTACCAGGTGTTTTTATCATTTACCCAGCCTGTCATCATCTTACCGTTATTATCCATATAATACCAAGTGCCGCTATCATTCAGCCAACCTCTGGCTAGCGCACCTGATTGTGTCAGGAAGTATTTGGCATTGCCGATATCTGTCCAGCCCGTCATCATCTTACCGTTGCTGTCCATATAATATCTCTGATTTCCCGAGTCCACCCAGCCGGTTAGCATCTTACCGTTATTATCCATATAATACCAGCTGTTGTTGTCATTTACCCAACCGGTAACCATAGCACCTGATTGTGCCAGGAAATAGGTATTCTTGCCGTCTACAAGCCAGCCTGTTTGCATTTTGCCTTCTTTGTCGGCATAATATCTTTTGTTTCCGTCCACAAACCAGTTTGTTTGCATCTTGCCGTCATTATTATCAAGATAGTACCATGAATTGTTTTCCTTGTACCAACCTTTCTTTGCAGCGCCGTTATCGGACGGGTCCAGATAATAAATTGCATTATTGGAAGAATACCAGCCGGTCTTTGCCGTACCGTTTGAATCCATGTAGTAGGAGTTTTTACTGTCATGAACCCAGGAATCCTTTACCATATTGTAGTCTTTATAATAATATCTCTTTCCGGCAATGGTTCTCCATGTATCTGCAGGAATCTTGTCGGCAAATGATTTATACTGGAAGTCAATATCTACATTTGCCTTTATTCCGTTTACCTTACCGGTACTTGTAGCCTGCCACATCACAGGATTTGGATAGGAATGCTTTACATTGTATCTGGCAACCCAGATATCATATTTTTTAAGTGCATTCATATCAAGCTTATTTGCTATCCAATAGTCATTTGCATACAGTATCGGATAGTAGCCTGCAGCTTCCACCTTATTACAGAAAGTTTTTATAATTGCGGTGAGTTCGTCCTTTGGCAATTTGCCTTGAGTGTTAGCATCCTCCACATCAAATGCTACAGGATATGAAATAGGATAATCCTTTATTATATCCAAAACAAAATCAGCTTCCGCCTCAGCTTGTGCAACTGTCATCGCATAGGAATAAATATATACTCCCAGCTTAATACCTCTTTTATTTGCTTCAGTCAGATTTTTTCTTATAACGGGGTCTATTTGACCTTTATATCTGGTTCCGTGAATGATAAATTGAACATCATCCGCCGCAACCTTATCCCAGTCTACATTCCCCTGATAATGAGAAAGGTCAATACCTCTTGCAACTACTCCGGAAAGTGATGAACCGTCAAGCATCTGGTATACACCGGGACTTTGCATGGTCCACTCATTTGCCGCATAGGCTGTCACCGGAGAAAGTAAAGACAGTGCAAGTGACAACGATATAGCAGTTTTTGTAAATTTGTTTAAATGCATTTTGTACCTCTATTTTGGTCCGGATGTTTCACCGGGTTTTAGACCTACTTCGTCCTTGCTTGAAGAATTGCTTTGTGAATTCTTCTTGCTTTCATCTGAAGGACTTTTCGATTCTCCGGAAGGATCTTTTGATTTTGAATCCTCCGTAGAATTTTTTGATTTGGCCTCATCCAAAGGTGATGCCGGAACTGTAGAATCCTTGCTTCCCTTTGATTCCTCAATAGGTGCGGCAGGAGCTAAAGAACCTGAAGATGAGCTTGGAGCCGAACTTGATGATTCGCTCTTAGAGCCGGAGGTTTCCGGTTTTGCTCCGGGAGCTTCAAGCTTTGAACCCGAACCGGAACCTGAAGTCGGTGCAACAGTACTTTCCTTGGATTCAGTCTTTTGCTCGGATTTTTTTGTTTCAGATATAGCATTAGTGACACTGCCAGGAGTGCCACTAAGATTTGTACATACACCGTTTGTATCGAATGTGTATTCTTTTCCTTCTATAGTTATAGATCTTCCGGCTACCATTTTACCGTCTGAATCAAAGTAATAGTATTTGCCGTTTGAATGCAACCAACCGGTGAACATATGACCTTTTTCATTAAAATAATAAGATGTACCGGCGATTTTTTTGAAACCGAAGCTCATTTTACCATGATTTTCGCCCGCAGTTTCTTCCATGTAATACTTATGAGTGCCGTCATTTATCCAGCCTGTTTTCATGGAGCCGTCACTATTGAAGTAATAGTAAATACCGTCGATTTCATTCCATGATGTATACATTTTAGCGGCAGATGAGAAGTAATAAGTCTTATCTCCAACCTTTGTCCATCCAAAAGCGGCTCTACCGTCAGGTTTAAAGTAATACCATGCGCCATCCATCTGTCTCCAGCCTGTAGCCATAGCACCGGTACCTCTTAGGTAGTAATAATTTGAATCACTCTTTAACCAGCTGCTTTGTACAAGGTTTCCACTACTAAGGGTATAAAACCAATCATTACCAACTTTGAACCAGCCAGTGGCCATGATTCCGTTAGATTTGAAATAGTACCATTTTGAATCAATTTTCTTCCAGCCTGTAGTCATAACACCATTGGATAAATCCATGTAATAGTAGCCGTTGGAAGACTGTAGCCAACCTTTATGAAGCTGTCCTTTTTCATCCACATAGGTCCATGTTCCGCCGGAAGATTTCCAACCGGCCGCATATACGGCAGAAATAGCAGAAAGTGAAAGAATACCGCTTAATACACCGGTAACCAGCATTTTTCTGATAGTATGTTTCATATTTTCCTCCTTTTTGATAATATTAGGGGGGCAAAATGGATTGAGGCCCTTATATCCCCTGTATCACATTATTATAGCATATATATTATAACAAATATTTACGATTTACAGAATATCATTTTATAATATTTTTGAACCAAAAATTATCTATTTGTTGGAGTGTTTTAATGATATTTTTAAAAGCTTTAACTAAAATATTCTTATTTTGATTTTTTTTGTATAAAATTTTTGAAAGTAAGTTTTTAAATTAACAATGGTATTGATAAAAAAAACACTAATATAGACAAGTCGGAATTATATAGGTATAATAAGAAAACCGAAAAAAATTAAATGTGATATTGAAAGTTTTTGTGGTTTTGGGGTATAGTAGGAGGTGAGAGATATGGAAGCCTTAAGATATTTGTCATTAATTTCTCAGGTGGGTTTTACTATAGTTACCCCTATTCTGCTTTGTACATTTGCGGGCATTAAATTAGAGGAAAGATTTAACTTTCCTTTTACTATGATATTTATACTTCTCGGTGTTGCAAGCGGTTGCGTGTCGGGATTCAGGTTGATTATTAATGCCATAAAAAGGATGGATGAAAAGAAAGAGGAGATAAATCCGCAGGAACAGGAAAGCAGTTTTGTTTTACCCAAAAAAGAAAGTAGGATTTTTAAGAATAAGAATGAGTAAGGAAACAAGAAGAACATGCTTTTATATGGGTATGGGGGTTTTACTTTATGAGATTATTCTGAGTTTAGCGGCTATCCCCTTTGCCGGACTCATGAAATATTCGATATATTCGATAGAACTGGGAATACTGGTGGGCACTGTTTTGGTAATAGGCATGGTCATAGATATGGGAATATCTACGGAAGACAGTCTGTACGGAGGCAGTCCTTCCATTGCACAAAGAAAAGTTATGATACATTCTTTGCTTAGAAAAGCAGCCCTATTCGTTGTTGTTGCAATATTTTGGAACAGTAGATACATAAATGTACTCGCAATTGTCATGTCGGTTTTCGGTTTGAAATCGGGCGCATATATGTATCCACTGTTTAAAAAAATATTTGAAAAAGAAGGAAAGGAGGAAACATGAGCTTAAATATTTTAGCTGAAAGCGCATCCGGAAGTAAAAATCTGGATTTCATGATTCATGGTCTGTATAAGTATGAGCTTTTTGGACAGGAGCTTTATCTGACCACGACTACGGTTTCTTTGGCGGTAGTTGTTTTATTGATTACCGTATTTGCTGTTTTTGCAAACAGAGCAATAAAGGCGGCGGATCCGTACAGTGTACCAAGCGGGTTTGTGAATTTTTTGGAATGTGGTATTGAAGCTTTGGAGGGAATGACTGAAACTATACTTGGTGCAAATAAAAATAGATTCATGAACTATATAGGAACAATCTTTATCTTTATTTTTGTTTCAAACTTCAGCGGTTTGCTGGGACTTAGAAACCCAACAGCGGATTACGGTGTAACCTTTATGCTTGGTGTGTTTACATTTTTGATTGTAAATTTCCAGGGTATAAAGAACAGAAAATTAAAACATTTTACATCGCTGTTTGAGCCTATACCATTGCTCTTTCCGATAAATATTATCGGTGAGATAGCAAATCCGATATCTATATCATTGCGTCTTTTTGCAAATGTGCTTTCAGGTGTTTTGATCATGGGGCTTTGGTATGGTATGATGCCGATCTTTTTAAAGATTGGTGTACCGTCATTCTTACATCTATATACAGATGTGTTTTCAGGAGCATTACAGACCTATGTTTTCTGTATGCTGAGCATGGTCTATATCAATGACAAATTAGAATAGTTCATTGGATAGTAAAATATTTTCATGGATTTAAGTGAGGAAGAGCCTTGCTTGATATCATATATTTTGGAGGTTATTTATGAATATGACAGGACAGGATTTTATATTTGGTTGCTCTGCTATAGGTGCGGGACTCGCAATGATAGCAGGTATCGGACCCGGTGTCGGACAGGGTATTGCAGCAGGACATGGTGCGGCAGCTGTAGGTAGAAACCCGGGAGCAAGAGCTGATATTACATCAACAATGCTTCTTGGACAGGCGGTTGCCGAGACAACAGGTCTTTACGGACTTGTAGTTGCTATGATTCTTATGTTTGTTAAGCCTTTCGGTGCTTAATTTGGAGGGTTTATGGAAAGACTGATAGGATTTGACCCTCAGCTGTTGGCTGATTCGGCTATAACCGGCTTTGCGGTCCTTTTCTTGTTCTTTATTCTTTCCTATTTGCTTTTTAATCCTGCTAAGGACATGTTAAACAAAAGAAGAGAGCGTGTAGCGGGAGACCTGGAAAGTGCGAAAGATGCAAAGGCAAAAGCTGATGCTCTAAAGGCGGAGTACGAAGAAAGATTAGCCTCTTTCCAAAAGCAGGCTGATGCTATCTTGGAGGATGCCAGAAAAAGGGCAAAGGATAGAGAAAATGAAATCATAGAAGAAGCAAAGGCAGAAGCTATGAGAATTACTGACAGGGCTAACAATGAGATAGAGCTGGCAAAGAAAAAAGCCATGGAAGAAGTAAAATCAAATATAGTGGATGTGGCTTCGATTATTGCAGGCAAAGCAGTCAATTCTGCAATGAGTGTTGAGGTGCAGGATAGACTTGTGGAAGAGACTTTAAAAGAAATCGGAGATGGTACATGGCAAAATTAGTGTCCAAAGTATATGGAGATGCTTATGTGTCGGTAGTATCTGAGAAAAATAATCTGATTGATGCACTTGAAGAGATAAAATTATTAAAAAATATTTTGCTTGAAAATGATGAAATTATAGAACTTCTGGATTCCCCCAAGTTGGATGATGAAGAGAAGACAGCATTTATAAAGGGAATATTTGAGAATCACATCAGTGTTGATTCATTGGGATTTTTATTGACTGTAATTGAAAAGAAGAGACAGGCGGAACTTTTACCTATAGTTGATTATGTTATAGATTGTATAAAGGAGCTTCTTCTTATCGGAAAGGCAACCATCACCACTGCATTGGAACTTGATGATGCAAAGAAGGAGAGAATAGTGGATGAGCTTTTAAAGACTTCTCATTATAAATCTCTTGAAGTAGAGTATGTGGTAGATAACAGTATCATAGGCGGTATAGTTATCAGAATCGGTGACAGAGTTGTGGATTCAAGTGTAAAAACAAGAATTGAAAAGATGCGAAAAATGCTATCATAAGCCGTATTACCGGCAAAAAGTTTAAAGAAAAGAGGTACGAGTCTAGTGAATCTAAGACCTGAAGAAATCAGCTCAGTTATAAAAGAGCAGATAAATAAGTATTCAACTAAACTCGAGGTATCAGATGTGGGTACTGTTATCCAGGTGGCGGACGGTATTGCAAGAATACATGGTCTTGCAAAGGCTATGCAGGGAGAACTTCTGGAATTTCCGGGAGATGTTTACGGCATGGTGCTTAACTTGGAGGAGGACAATGTTGGTGCTGTATTACTTGGTGATAAGAAAAATATCAGTGAGGGAGATACAGTAAAGACCACAGGTAGAGTTGTAGAGGTTCCTGTAGGAGATGAGCTTACAGGAAGAGTTGTAAATGCTCTCGGTCAGCCAATCGACGGAAAGGGACCTATAACTTCAGATACCTTTAGAAGAATAGAGAGAGTTGCACATGGTGTTATCGAAAGAAAATCTGTAGATACACCGCTTCAAACAGGAATAAAGGCTATTGATGCCATGATTCCTATAGGAAGAGGACAAAGAGAACTCATAATCGGTGATAGACAGACAGGAAAGACTTCTATCGCTGTAGATACCATAATCAATCAAAAGGGACAGCATGTTCATTGTATCTATGTTGCTATAGGACAGAAGGCTTCTACTGTAGCTTCAATTGTAAAGACTTTTGAGGATTACGGTGCTATGGACTATACTACAGTAGTAGTTTCCACAGCAAGTGACCTTGCACCGCTTCAATATATCGCACCTTATTCAGGTTGTGCTATAGGTGAGGAGTGGATGGAAAGAGGCGAGGATGTACTTGTAGTATATGATGACCTTACAAAGCATGCTGCCGCATATCGTACACTTTCATTGCTTCTTAAGAGACCTCCCGGTCGTGAGGCATATCCGGGAGATGTATTCTATCTGCATTCAAGACTTCTTGAGAGAGCTTCAAGACTTTCAGAGGATCTTGGCGGCGGTTCACTTACCGCATTACCTATAATAGAAACACAGGCAGGAGATGTTTCGGCATATATTCCTACAAATGTTATTTCTATTACGGACGGTCAGATATACCTTGAGACGGAAATGTTTAATGCGGGATTCAGACCTGCTATCAATGCCGGACTTTCAGTATCAAGAGTAGGAGGTTCTGCACAGATAAAGGCGATGAAGAAGATTGCAGGACCTATAAGAGTGGAGCTTGCACAGTATAGAGAGCTTGCATCCTTTGCACAGTTCGGTTCTGAGCTTGATGAAGCTACAAAGAATCAGTTGGCACAGGGTGAGAGAATCAGAGAAATACTCAAGCAACCTAATTACAAGCCTATGGCTGTAGAATATCAGATAATTATTATCTTTGCCGCTACAAAGAAGCTCTTACTTGATGTACCTACAGATAAGGTACTTGAATTTGAAGAGAAACTCTTTAAGTTTGTTGAGAGCAAGCATCCTGAGATAGCAGCGGAAATAAGAGATAAAAAAGAAATTTCCGATGAACTTGCAAAAAAACTTACAGATGTTATCAATGAATGCAAGAAAGCATAGTGCAGGTGTAGTATGGCTTCAATGAAGGAAATTAAGCGTAGGCGTGCAGCGATACAAAACACTGCTCAGATTACCAAAGCCATGAAACTTGTAGCAACAGTTAAGCTTCAAAAAGCAAGAGCCAAAGCGGAAGCTTCAAAACCATATTTTACTATAATGTATCAGACTATATCATCCATGCTTGAAAAAAGTGAGAATATCAACCACAGATATTTAAGAAAAAATGAGGATGGAAAGGTAGGAATACTGGTCATTACAGGAAACAGAGGTCTTGCCGGAGGCTATAACAATGCTGTAAGCAGACAAGTAATAAGCGGATTTGAAAGTAAAGATACACTTATATATTCAGTGGGTAAAAAGGGTAGAGATGCACTTTTACATAAAGGCTTTGAAGTAGAGGGAGACTTTTCAGAGATTGTGGAAGAGCCGCTATATAAGGATGCCGCAGATATTACAAAGGTAATGCTTGATGATTATGAAAGTGGAAAGCTCTCAGAGATTTATGTGATATATACTAATTTTAAAAACACAGTGGTACATGATCCTGTGCTTTTAAAATTGCTTCCACTCAGTAAGGAAGATTTATTACAGCCTGAGACAAAAGAAAATGAGGGTCCGAGAGCTCTTATGAATTATTCTCCCAATGAAGATGAAGTATTGGATGCTATAATTCCAAAATACATTTCTTCTGTTATTTATGGTGGTTTGATGCAGTCCGTTGCTTCAGAAAACGGAGCAAGAATGACTGCTATGGATTCTGCAACATCAAATGCGGAAGAACTTATAGACAAGCTCGGTCTACAGTATAACAGAGCCCGTCAGGGTGCTATTACTCAGGAGCTTACTGAGATTGTAGCCGGAGCCAACGCCATAGAATAATACCCGGAAACGGGAGAAGAAGAGGAAGGAGAAAGTTGATGGCAGAGCCAAATATTGGCAAAATAACCCAGATTATAGGTGCTGTTTTGGATATTAAGTTTTCCCGAGGACATTTGCCACAGATCAATGAGGCAATAAAGATAGACACAGCTGACGGAGTACTTACTGTTGAAGTTGCACAGCATCTGGGAGATGATATAGTAAGAACCATCGCCATGGGAAGTACAGACGGACTTGTTCGTGGAATGGAAGCAAAAGCTACAGGTGCACCTATTTCAGTGCCTGTTGGTGAAAATACTCTTGGTAGAATTTTTAATGTACTTGGAGAAGTAATTGATAAGAAGGAGCCGCCAAAGGTGGAGGAGTACCTTCCTATACACAGAAAAGCTCCAAGTTTTGAGGAGCAGTCTACTCAGACGGAGATCCTGGAGACAGGTATCAAGGTAGTTGATCTTCTCTGCCCATATCAAAAGGGTGGAAAAATCGGACTCTTTGGAGGTGCGGGTGTAGGAAAGACCGTACTTATCCAGGAGCTTATAAGAAATATCGCAACTGAGCATGGTGGATATTCGGTATTTACAGGTGTAGGTGAGAGAACCAGAGAGGGTAATGACTTATACCACGAGATGACTGATTCGGGTGTTATCAATAAGACCACCATGGTATTCGGTCAGATGAATGAGCCGCCGGGTGCGAGAATGAGAGTAGGACTTACAGGTCTTACTATGGCAGAGTATTTTAGAGATCAGGGTGGAAAGGATGTACTTCTTTTCATCGACAATATCTTTAGATTTACACAGGCAGGTTCAGAGGTTTCAGCGCTTCTTGGACGTATGCCTTCTGCGGTAGGTTATCAGCCTACACTTCAAACAGAGATGGGTGCTTTGCAAGAGAGAATTACTTCTACAAAGAATGGTTCTATCACATCTGTTCAGGCGGTGTATGTGCCTGCGGATGACCTTACCGATCCGGCTCCTGCAAATACATTTGCTCACCTTGATGCTACTACGGTTCTTGACCGTTCTATAGTGGAGATGGGTATTTATCCTGCGGTAGATCCTCTCGGTTCTACTTCAAGAATACTTTCGCCTCATATAGTGGGAGAAGAGCATTATCAGGTAGCACAGAGAGTGCAAGAGGTATTGCAAAAGTATAAAGAGTTACAGGATATTATTGCGATGCTCGGTATGGATGAGCTTTCTGAAGAGGATAAGCTTACGGTAGCAAGAGCAAGAAAGATTCAGCGATTCCTTTCACAGCCATTCTTTGTGGCAACACAGTTTACAGGAATTGACGGAAAATATGTACCTCTATCAGAGACCATCAGAGGATTCAGAGAAATTCTTGAAGGAAAGCATGATGATATACCTGAGCAATATTTCCTGAATGCGGGAACTATTGATGAGGTTGTAGAGCGTGCCTCTAAATAGGAGGTGGTATGGACAAGTTTGCATTAAAGATAATATGTCCGGATCATATATTCTATGAGGGTGATGCTACAATGGTGGAATTTACCACCACAGAGGGGAATGTAGGTATATTTGCAAAGCATATCCCCATGGTAAGCGTGGTGGCACCGGGAAAGCTGACCATACATTGTGAAGACGGCAGTGAAAAGACATGTGCTCTGCACTCGGGCTTTGCCGAAGTTTTACAGGATAGCGTAACAATTATGGCAGACTCATGTGAGTACAGTGACAGGATAGATATCACCAGAGCCAAAGAGGCGAAGGAGAGGGCCCAAAAGAGGCTTTCTGAAAGAGAAGGCGTAGATATAGCCAGAGCCGAGATGGCACTTAGAAGAGCTCTTGTGCGTCTGGATGTAGCAGGACATAAATAAATAATGAGGATTGTATGTATATTTTAAAAGGATGATAACATACAATCCTTTTTTTAAAATGACTAAGTATTTCAGAATGAGAAATTCTTAGTATCTATAGTAGGGGAATCATTTAAGTGGGAATTGAGGTGAATAATGAACAATTGTAGGATTTCAGTAATTATACCTGTATTTAATTTGGAAAGTTTTTTACGCAGATGTATAGACTCAGTATTAAATCAAAGTTTTAGCGGATTAGAGATAATAATAGTTGATGATGAAAGTACTGATAATTCGGGAAAAATTGCTGATGAGTTTGCCTGTAAAAATGATAATATAAGGGTATTTCATATAAAAAGAGGTGGGGTATCAAAGGCAAGAAACTATGGAGTACAACACTCAAATGGAGATTATATTGCATTTCTTGATGGAGATGACTGTGTAGATAAAGATATATACAAGGAGATGTATATGGCAATAACATCACAAAAAGCGGATATTGCATTTTGCGATGTTATTAAAGTACATGAGAATGGAATAAAAGAAGAAATCGAAAGTTTGAATTTAGAGGGTGGTGTAGTACCGGTCGGTAAATACTTGAAAGACGGCAAGTATATGCAACTTGCATGGAATAAGCTTTACAAAAGAGAGATATGGGATAGATTTTTATTTGAAAGTAAGTACTTTGAAGATCTGTTATTAATTCCTGAGATTATAAGTAAATCTAATAGTATAGTGTATGTTAAGAAGTATCTGAATTATTATTTTATTAGAGATAAATCTATTTCCAGAACTTTTTCCAAAGAAAACTACATACACAAGATAAACGCATATAAAAATGTTATAGATAATGTAAATAAAACTTATAAGGATGAGCTGGTCTACTGGATTGTAAATAATATATTAGACTGTATTAAAAGAAAAGAATTATATTTTTTTAGAGAAGAGTTTATTATGTTCTTGCAAAGTATATCGTAAGAGATAATAGATAACATATATAAAATAGATTTAATTGATAGTGAAATTGAAAGTATTTTATATAACGATAAAAAATAGTAGTTATATAATTGCTGATGAAAAAGTGATGGGGAAAAGCCATTTTTAGTGGGACTTTAGATTTGAAATGAAGATGATAGAACTCGCACTAAGTATAAACCCGTTGCAAGTTTTTTATTTCTTCACAGTTTTATCAAATTATGGTATTATAAATGTTATTGAAAGTTATATACTAAAGGCTTTGAGGTTGAAAAAGCCCCGGCGAAAGTGAGGACGAACAATGAAGGGTATTATATTAGCTGGCGGTAGCGGTACAAGATTGTATCCGCTGACAAAGGTTACATCAAAACAACTATTGCCTATTTATGATAAGCCGATGATTTATTATCCGATTTCCGTATTGATGGAGGCAGGAATCAGAGAGATACTTATAATTTCCACTACTGAAGATACTCCAAGATTTAAAGAACTCCTTGGAGACGGAACACAATTTGGTTTAAAACTGGAATATGCGGTTCAGCCAAGTCCGGACGGACTGGCACAGGCATTTATAATCGGAGAAGAATTTATCGGTAATGACCCTGTGGCAATGATACTTGGTGATAATATTTTCCATGGGCATGGATTAAAAAATCATCTTAAATCCGCAGCTGCAAAGACCAAGGGTGCTACGGTATTCGGCTACTATGTGGATGATCCTGAAAGATTTGGAATCGTAGAATTTGATAAAAACGGTAAGGCTGTTTCAATAGAGGAAAAACCTGAAAAGCCAAAGAGTAATTACTGCGTTACAGGATTATATTTCTATGATAATGATGTAGTTGAATATGCCAAGAATCTAAAACCTTCCGCAAGAGGAGAACTTGAGATCACGGATCTTAACAGAATCTACCTTGAAAAGGGAGAACTGGAAGTAAAGTTACTAGGACAGGGATTTACATGGCTTGATACAGGTACACATGAGAGCCTTGTAGAGGCTACCAATTTTGTATATACCATGGAGACACACCAACACAGAAAAATAGCATGCTTAGAGGAAATAGCATATTTAAACGGTTGGATAAATGATGATGAGCTTTTGAAAGCTTATGAGATATTTAAGAAAAATCAATATGGTAAATATCTGAAAGATGTATATGACGGTAAGTATATAGATAATATACATTTATCATAAAATCAACTTGTTTTAAAGAAAATCCTGTGTGGTTTTTAGAAAATAAGAATTAAAATTAAAAGTAAAACTATAGACACATGAGGTTAATATGAAAATTATTGTTACAGGCGGTGCCGGCTTTATTGGAGGAAATTTTGTTCACTATATGGTAAATCAGTATCCTGAGGATATGATAATCAATCTTGATTTGCTTACCTATGCAGGAAATTTAGAGACTTTAAAGCCGGTAGAAAATGCACCGAATTATAAGTTTGTAAAAGGTGATATAGCGGATAGAGATTTTATCTTCAAGCTGTTTGAAGAGGAGAAGCCTGATGTAGTGATCAATTTTGCCGCAGAGAGCCATGTAGACAGATCCATCACAGATCCTGAGAGTTTTGTAAGAACAAATGTGATGGGAACTACAACTTTACTGGATGCTTGCAGAAAGTATGGAATCAAGAGATATCATCAGGTATCAACAGATGAGGTATATGGAGATTTACCGCTTGACAGACCTGATTTGTTCTTTACAGAAGAGACACCGCTGCATACCTCAAGCCCATATTCATCATCAAAGGCAAGTGCAGACCTTTTTGTACTTGCATACCACAGAACTTACGGACTTCCTGTTACCGTGTCAAGATGTTCCAATAACTACGGACCGTATCATTTCCCTGAGAAGCTTATTCCGCTTATCATAAGCAGAGCACTTAATGATGAGGAGCTTCCTGTATATGGAAAGGGTGATAATGTAAGAGATTGGCTCTATGTTACAGACCATTGTAAGGCTATCGACCTGGTAGTGAGAAAAGGTAGAGTCGGTGAAGTTTACAATATCGGCGGACATAATGAGAGAACAAATCTTGAGGTTGTAAAGACAATACTTAAGGCGCTTAATAAGCCTGAGAGTCTTATTAAGTTTGTTACAGACAGACCGGGACATGACAGAAGATATGCTATCGATCCTACAAAGATGGAAAAAGAGCTTGGATGGAAGCCTGAGTACACATTTGATACAGGTATTGTAAAGACTATTGAATGGTATCTTAACAATAAAGATTGGTGGGAACATATCATAAGCGGCGAATACACAAAGTATTTTGAGAATATGTATGGAGAAAGACTTTAATGAGAGTATTGGTAACAGGTGCAAAAGGTCAGCTGGGAAGTGACTTTCTTTGCGAGTTGTCAAATAGAAATATAGATGCGATAGGCATTGATATTGATGACTTGGATATTACAGATGCTAAGGCAACTAAGGAAGTAATAGAAAAAATCAATGCCGATAAAAAGCTTGACGCCATCATCCACTGTGCGGCTTATACTGCAGTGGATGCGGCACAGGACAATGAGGCTCTTGTAACAAAGATAAATGCGGACGGTACAAAAAACATTGCAGAGGTGGCAAAAGCACTTGATCTTTCAATGATGTATATTTCTACCGACTATGTATTTGACGGAGAAGGGGAGCGTCCGTGGGAGCCTGATGATAAGAGAGCACCGCTTAATATCTACGGTATGGCAAAGTATAAGGGCGAGCTGTATGTGGAGGAATTGCTTGAGAAATACTTTATAGTGAGAATCTCTTGGGTGTTCGGTCTTCATGGCAATAATTTTATAAAAACAATGTTAAGACTCGGCAAGGAAAGAGGGGCTGTAAGTGTGGTAAACGATCAAATCGGCTCACCTACATATACTCCCGATCTTTCAAGACTTTTAGCCGATATGATTTTGACAGATAAATACGGAAGATATCATGCCACAAATGAGGGGCTATGCTCCTGGTATGAATTTGCATGTGAGATATTTAAGCAGGCAAAGCTTGATGTAAAGGTCACATCGGTATCTTCCGATGCCTTCCCTGTGAAGGCAAAAAGACCTCATAATTCAAGGATGGACAAATCAAAGCTGACAGAGAACGGATTTGAGCTTTTGCCTGCATGGCAGGATGCTCTAAGCAGATATTTGTCAGAATTGGAGAAAAACTGATGGGAAGATATTTTGGTACAGACGGATTTAGGGGAGAGGCAAATATAGACCTGACTGTTGAACATGCATATAAGGTCGGCAGGTTTTTGGGCAGCTTTTATTCTAAGGATGGAAAAAAATGTAGAGTGGTAATAGGCAAAGATACGAGAAGATCAAGTTATATGTTTGAGTATTCGCTTGTTGCCGGACTCACAGCATCGGGGGCGGATGTATATCTGCTGCATGTCACGACTACACCAAGTGTATCCTATGTGGTAAGAAGTGATGATTTTGACTGCGGTATAATGATTTCAGCCAGTCACAATCCATATTATGACAATGGTATAAAGGTGATCAATGGCAGAGGCGAAAAGCTTGAAGAAGAAGTAATAGAAAAGATAGAAGAATATATTGACGGACCTGCCGACGTGCTTCCTTTTGCCACAAAGGAAAATATTGGAAGGACTATAGACCATGCGGCGGGCAGAAACAGATATATAGGATATCTTATTTCGATTGCCACCAGATCTTTTAAAGGTAAAAAGGTGGCGCTTGATCTGGCAAACGGTTCGGCTTCAAGCATTGCAAAGAATGTTTTTGACGCTTTGGGAGCGGATACATATGTAATCCACAATAATCCTGACGGAATAAATATAAATACCGACTGCGGTTCTACACATATAGAGGGCTTGCAAAAATGTGTGCTGGAAAACGGCTGCGATATCGGCTTTGCCTATGACGGTGATGCCGACAGATGTCTTTGTGTGGATGAAAAGGGTAATGTGGTTGACGGTGATCTTATCCTATATATTTGCGGAAAATATATGAAGGATAGAGGAGAACTTTTCAATAACACCGTAGTAACGACTGTAATGTCAAATCTGGGACTTTATAAGGCATTTGACAGAGAAAATATAAAATATGAAAAGACTGCCGTAGGTGATAAATATGTATATGAAAATATGCAAAACAATGGTCATTTCCTTGGAGGAGAGCAGTCGGGACATATTATTTTTGCAAAACATGCCACAACGGGTGACGGTATACTTACATCTCTTAAGGTGATGGAGGTGATGCTTGAAACAAAGGAGAGCCTGTCAAAGCTTGCAGGCGAAGTGCAGATCTTCCCGCAGGTTCTAAAGAATGTAAAAGTGGTAGATAAGCAAAAAGCCGGAGAAAATAAGGCGGTACTTGCAGCCGTAGAAGATGTAAGCAGGACTTTGGGTGATGACGGAAGGATACTTCTTCGTCCAAGCGGTACGGAACCTCTTATCAGAGTAATGGTAGAGGCAAAGACCATGGAAGAATGTGAGAAGTATACGGATGAAGTTATTAAGGTTATGCAAGATGAAGGACTTTTAATATAGGGGGATGTAAAAACAGGGATGAAGCAAAGCTTAACTATAGACTGAGAATAGAAATGGAGAGATTAAATGTATCATATTGAGAGATATAAAAGAAATCCTGTAGTGGATTTTAAAGAGAGAACATGGCCGGATAAGCAAATAGAAAAGGCACCTATATGGTGTTCATCAGATCTAAGAGACGGCAATCAGGCATTGGTTGAGCCGATGGTGGTGGAAGAAAAGATAGAGATGTTTAATCTGCTTGTAAAGTTGGGCTTTAAGGAGATAGAGATAGGTTTTCCGGCTGCATCTCAAATTGAATTTGACTTTCTTCGTCAACTTGTAGACAGAAAGCTTATACCTGATGATGTGGTAGTACAGGTGCTTTGTCAGTGCAGAGAGCATCTTATAAAAAGAAGCTTTGAAGCTATACAGGGAATTAAAAAATGTATAATGCATATCTATAATTCCACTGATACATTACAAAGAGATGTAGTATACGCTCTTGATAGAGAAGGAATAAAAAATATTGCACTTGAAGGTGTGGATCTTGTAAAGAAGTATATGAAAGATCATGACGGTGAAATTATATTGGAATATTCACCTGAGAGCTTTATGGGAACTGAACTTGATTTTGCACTTGATGTATGTGACGCCGTTGTAGATGCATGGGGCGCTACAAAAGATAAGAAGATAATAATCAATCTGCCGAACACTGTTGAGATGACAACACCTAATGTATTTGCAGACAGAATAGAGTGGATGAGTATACACCTAAAAAACAGAGAGGCGATTATACTTTCCACACATCCTCATAATGACAGAGGTACAGGTACAGCTGTTGCGGAGCTTGCACTTTTGGCAGGAGCCGACAGAATGGAGGGTACACTTTTTGGAAACGGTGAGAGAACAGGAAATGTGGATATACTTAATATTGCCTACAATATGTTTTCACAGGGAATAAACCCGAATCTTAATATCAGCAATATTAAAGAAATCATAGATGTATATGAGAGAACCACAAAGATGAGCATCGACCCGAGACATCCATATGCCGGAAAGCTTGTATTTACAGCCTTTTCAGGTTCACATCAGGATGCTATCAACAAGGGTGTACAGGCAATGAGACAGAGAAACAATCCGTATTGGGAGGTGCCATATCTGCCGATAGATCCGGCTGATATCGGTCGTGAATACGAGCCTGTAGTAAGAATAAATTCTCAATCAGGAAAGGGCGGAGTTGCCTTTGTTATGGATACCTTCTACGGATTCAAACTGCCTAAGAGTATGCATAAGGAATTTGCGGATATTATCCAGAAGATTTCAGAAACACAGGGTGAGGTATCTCCTGAAGAAATCTATAAGGAATTTGAGAAAAATTATATTGAGAAGAAGGAACCTCTGCATTTTGGGAAATGTGTTATTACCGATGCTGACGAGGATGGAGATTTCTCTACATTTGTCAAGGTTACATATACTCTTAACGGAGAGAAGAGAGTATTTGAAAGCACAGGAAACGGTCCTATTGATGCGGTAAAGAGAGGACTTGAAAATGTAATCGGTAAGGAAATCAAGGTGCTTGACTATAATGAGCATGCTCTTACATCAGGTTCAAATGCAAAGGCGGCTTCATATATCCATATGCTTGACGTGGAAAGCGGGAAAACTACTTATGGTGTAGGTATTTCAGGAAATATCACAAAATCATCTATCAGAGGTTTGTTCTCTGCAATAAACAGATTATTTTATTAAGAGTATTTGCTAAGCAGGTCTGTATTACAGGAATCTGAGAAATTTAGCTATGATAAAATCATGACGTTTGCAAGGGGCAAAACTTATTATACCGTAGGTGGCAATGAAATTTTAAAGTAAAGGGGCTGTTGCACTAAAGTCAAACAACTCATAATACCGGTAATATGTTTATCATAAATGAGTATTTTGAGTATTATATTCTTAAAGTGACGGCTCCTTTATATAAATGAGGTAGGTATGAATATAGTTTATATAGCAAATGAGAAATTTGCAGTTCACCTGGGAGTCAGCTTATATTCGCTATATGAGAGAAACAGATACGAAAAAGATATCAGAGTCTTCATCATTTCCACAGGAATTGGTGAGGACTCTTTGGGTAAGTTGAAAAATATAGCAAATAAGTTTTGCAGGGAAGTGGAAATAATAGAACTTGGCAATACATCAGGATATTTTGATACAGGCATGCAGGATGCCACATTTGATATAAGCAAGATGGGCAGACTGCTTGTAGGAGAAATCTTACCAAAGGATGTAGATAGAGTACTTTATCTGGATTGTGATATGGTGATATTACATTCTATAAAAAAATTATATAATATGGATCTTGAAAAAAATATAGTTGCTGCGGTGGAAGAACCCACGGTACTTGAAAGGGTAAGATATGAAATAGGGCTTGACTATGAGGCATCCTATGTGAATGCAGGACTTTTACTTATAGATTTGAAAAAATGGAGGGAAAAAAATCTTGGAGAAAAGACTATAAGCTATAGTAGAAGTATCTGGAACAGAAGCCTTTTTGGGGAACAGGATGCTATAAACGGTGTGCTTAGATGGAAAATCAAAAAACTTCCCCCCAAATATAATTTCTTCTCAAATTATAAATATTTTTCATACAATTCCTTTGTAAAAGTTTATGCTGCAAGACTTTCATATACTAAAAGAGATTTGGAACAGGCAAAGAAAAGACCTGTAATACTGCATTATGCGGGAGATGAAAGACCTTGGATTGCAGGCAGTTTTAATCCTTATAAAAGAGCATATGATTATTTTAAGAAAAAGACTCCTTTTAAAGATGTACCTATAGAAAAAGGAAAGCGTTTATATATGGCTCTTTATCATATTATGGACTTACTTACTGTAGTATGTCCGAAAGTCAGAAAAAAGATATCCGAGTATTATATAGATAAAGCCTATAGAAAGCATGCAAAAAGGAAATAAGGAGAAAAGATGAAATTAGCCTTGGTAGTTTTAAATTATAATGATGCCGACAATACATTAAAGATTCTTGGCAATGTCGCAGATTATGACATCTTTGATAAGGTTATTTTGGTCGACAATGCCTCAAATGACGATTCAAGAGTAAGACTTGGAAGCTTTTGTGAGAGGAAAAATAAAATTCATTTTATAGAAAATCATGAAAACAAAGGCTATGGTGCAGGCAATAATATAGGGATAGCCGTGGCAAAAAAGCTCGGAATAGATCTGGCTTTGATAGCCAATCCCGATACGGATTTTGATGAAAATGTGATTCGGGTTTTAAAATCAGCAATGGTTAAGAATGATAATATCGCTATATGTGCACCGCTTGTAGACACAAATGATGCCTATGGCAGCAGAGAGAATGTGCTTAAGGGGGCTTCATGCTGGCCTATGAGAGATTTTTTGCATTCACTTGCCGAGAACGGACCGATATGCAGAAGAATTTTTACAAGGGCTTTGCATTATGATAAAAATTTTTATAATGCGAAGATAAGAACGGTAGGTGCCGTACTTGGGGCACTACTGATGGTAAGGGTGGATGATTTTATAAAAGTAGGCGGATATGATGAAAATATGTTCCTGTACGGAGAAGAGGATCTGCTCTCAAAAAAGATGGCGGATATAGGATTAAAGACTGCCGTAATCACAGGATATAAGTATAAGCATATACATTCAGCCAGCATTAAAAAGAGCTTAAAGAGCCTGTACTCACGCCAAAAAATCAGAGAAGAGTCAACTCTTTATTTTTATGAAAAATATTTAAAGATAAATCCATTGCAAAAGCTCCTTGCCAAAGTTTTTTTTGCGGTGGTAAGACTTGAGGTGCTGGTCTTTGCACTGATATAAGGAAAATTATGGTTGAGATATTACTGGCTACATATAATGGGGAGAGGTTTTTACCCGAACAGATAGAGAGTATTTTAAATCAGAGTTATACAGATTTTAAAATACTTGCAAGTGATGACGGCTCAAATGATTGTACACCGGAAATATTAAGAGCTTATAAAGATCTTTTGCAGGATAAGATGTCTGTGATAAACTCTGAAAGCCACAGTGCAAAAGAGAACTTTTATAATCTTCTTGACAGGGCTGATTCAGAATATATTGCACTTTGCGATCAGGATGATTTTTGGGAAATTGACAGATTAAAAAAAAGTATAGCTGCCATAAAAACACTGGAAGATAAATACGGTAAGGATATGCCGGTTTTGGTTCACTCGGATTTAATGATAGTGGATGAATGTCTGAATTCACAAAATAAAAAAATGTCAGCCATTACAGGTATAAATAAGGCATTAAAATATGCCGATAAATCAGATAGTTGCCAAAACTTATATATACTTAATAATAAAAAAAGTTTCTCAAGCTATCTGGTAGAGAATAATATTACCGGAAATACGGTTATTTTTAACAAGGCATTGCTTAAGCTTTATAAAAGACCTAAGCTTTCCTTTATGCATGATTGGTGGCTTGGAATACTGGCATTTAGTTTCGGTAAAGTGGGTTATATAGATGAGCCTTTGGTAAAATATCGCCAGCATGGGCAAAATGAGCTGGGTGCCAAAAGTCCGCTGGAGATAGATAATATAAAAAAAAGAGATAAAGAAAGAGTCAGAAAAAATTATGATGCCATGTTTGCACAGGTAGAGGAGTTTTTAAGATTATATAAAAAAGAGGATTGCCAAAATAGCGATACAGCTTTTGCATATAATATTTTGAAAGCCTTTGCAAATATGAAAAATAAAAACAGAATATCAAGGATTTTTGATATTCTCAGATACTCTTTTTTTAAGAGTTCACTAATACTTACAATAGGAGAGATGTTGAATATCTAATGAATAAAAAAAATAAAAATGAGATTGCCACATCTCTTTTTTGGAAAATACTTGAAAATGGAGGCTCACAGGGAGTCCAATTCATAGTGTCCATACTTCTTGCAAGACTTTTAAGCCCTGCCGAATATGGAATAGTGGCTATTGTTTTGATATTTACAACAATAGCCAATGTTTTGGTGCAAAACGGTTTTTCCTCTGCGCTTATTCAAAAGCAGAATGCTGATGATTTGGATTTTTCCTCTGTGCTTATATTTAATATATTTTTATCGATTTTAATATATATTTTATTGTTTTTGATTTCGCCTGCAATAGCAGGTATATATAATAGAGCCGAGCTTATAAAAATACTCAGGGTGATGGGCATTATTATAATTCCCGGAAGTATTATATCTGTACAAAATTCCTATGTTGCCAGAAATATGAAATTTAAGATGCTGTTTATAGCAACATTTTTTGCATCCGTTATTTCGGGTGGAATAAGTGTATTTATGGCATTTAGTGGAATGAAAGTCTGGGCACTTGCATTTCAGCAGATAGTCTATTATTTTGCTCTGCTTATAATACTGGGAATCGGAATCAAGTATTTTCCAAAACTGAGATTCAGCATGGAAAGGCTTAGAACGATGTTTGCCTTCGGCTCTAAGCTGTTGGTCGCATCCTTACTGGATACTTTTTTTACCAATATACATGGACTTATAATCGGTAAGGCATATAGCGAGGAAATGCTTGGAGCTTTTAACAGAGGGGAACAGTTTCCAAAGCTTGTGGTAACAAATCTTTCCTCGGCAATACAGTCGGTGCTGTTGCCTGTAATGTCCAAAAAGCAGGACAGCAAGGAGGATATAAAAAAGCTTTTGAAATCCTCAATAAAACTCTCTACATTTGTAGTGGCACCGATGATGTGCGGTCTTGCGGCGGTAAGTGACAATCTGATACTGCTTTTACTGGGTGAGAAATGGTCATTTGCCATTCCTTTTTTGCAGATGATGTGTTTTTCATATGTTTTTTGGCCAATACATATATCAAATCTTCAGGCATTAAATGCTATGGGAAGAAGTGATATTTTCTTGAAACTTGAGATTGTAAAAAAGCTTCTGGGAGTAGCGGTATTAGTTATAGGTATACGCTATAATGTATTTATTTTTGTAGGGATTAAGGCATTTTCCGATTTGATATGTGCCTTTATCAATGCTTATCCGAATGTAAAGCTCTTAGATTATAAGCTGAAAGAACAGAGTATGGATGCCTTGAATAATTTTATACCCGCAGTATGTATGGGAGTGATTATTTATATTGCAGGCAGATATATAGGTATCGGAGTTTTGAGTCTACTTATACAGATAGTACTTGGAGTGATTATCTATACATCATTGGCTGTGCTTATGAAAAATGAGAACTTTAAGATGATAGTGAGTAAGGTGAGAGAATAATGAATATACTTTTAACCAGTGTGGGCAGGAGAGCATATATAATAGACTATTTAAGGGATGTATATAAGAGGCTTTTCTTAGTCGGAAATATCATAGCAACAAATTCGGATATGAATACAACTGCTATGAGTGTGGCAGATAAGGCTTTTGAGTCGCCGATTATATATGATGAAAAATATATTCCTTTTTTGCTGGAGATATGTAAGAGTGAAAAGATTGATATGTTGATTTCACTTTTTGATATTGATCTCATGATACTTGCAAAAAATAAGAGCAGATTTGAGGAAATGGGAGTAAAGGTGATTGTTTCAAATGAGAATATTATAAATATTTGTAATGATAAATTTGAAATGTTAAAATATCTGAAGAAGATTAATATGCCTGTGCCAAAGACATATATAGATTTGGAAGAGGCATTAAAGGGAGCCGATTTTGATAAAAACAGCTATATTTTAAAACCGAGATGGGGTATGGGTTCTTTAAGTATTTTTGAAGCCGAGAATAAAAAGGAACTGGAAGTACTTTATGAAAAAGCCAAGAGGAGTATTCAAAAATCATATTTAAGATTTGAGTCAGGGGCTGATATTGACAGGGCGATACTTATACAGGAAAAGATAAAAGGAGATGAGTACGGACTTGATATATTTAATGATTTTAAAGGTGAAAATCTGACTGTTACGGTGAAAAGAAAGCTTGCTATGAGATCCGGTGAAACTGATATTGCTAAGGTCATTGAAAACAAAGAACTTGAAGATATCGGTAAGAAGATAGCAGAAAGCTTAAAACATATCGGAAATCTTGATATGGATATACTCTTTGACGGGCAGAATGCCTATATAATAGATATGAATGCCAGATTCGGCGGAGGTTATCCCTTTACCCACAGTGCAGGGGTAAACGAATTGGAAGCTCTTATAAGACTTTGCAAAAATGAGAAAGTAAATGATCTCTCGGTAAAGAAATACGGGCTTTTTGCAAAGGAAATAGCTATGTTGGAATTAAAGTAGATTTGGATATATTATGGATAGTAAAGAAAGAAGTGCATATTTTTGGAATATGCTTGGAAGTCTGGTATATGCTATTACCAGTATGCTGCTTGGAGTGGCGGTAACAAAGCTTGCGGGAGCCTATGCCGGCGGAATATTTTTCTTCGGATTTTCCACTCTGGGGCAGCAACTTTATATAGTTTCATATTTCGGGATGAGACCTATACAGGTTACGGATATTTCAAATGAATATACATTCGGAGATTATCTGAGACTTAGAGCGATAACTTCATTTTTGGCAGCTTTGGCAGGCTTTGTATATATATTCTTAACAACCGGGGATTTATATGTATTTGAAGTATATATGATACTCTCACTTTATAAGATTCTTGACGGATTTTGCGATATATTCGAGTCCGAGATGCAAAGACAGGACAGGCTGGATATGACCGGAAAGGCGACACTTTTTAGAACATTGCTCTGTGTGGGAGTGTTCCTTGCCGCTTTGGTTACCACAAAAGATCTAAAACTCAGTTCTTTAGCATTACTTCCAAGCATATTGTTGGCGGCAATTATTTTTGATATTCTGCCGTTACTTAGGCTAAAGCCTGATAAAACTATAAAAAAAGCTTCATATATATCATTGATAAATAAGAGTAAATGGCTCTTTTTAGGGGCATTTATAGATCTATATATTTTTGCGGCGGCTAAATATGCGGTAAACTATAGATTAGGTGAGGAGTTAAACGGTTATTTCAGTATAATCTTTATACCTACTTCAATAATAAATCTTATGGCAGGATTTATAATAAGACCGATACTTACCAAGCTTTCACTGCTTTATAAGACAGGCAATCAAAAAAAGTTCATTTCAACTATATCAAAGATTGCAGCATTTATATTTGCAGCTACAGTACTTGGAATGGGCATGGCATACTTGCTTGGAATCCCTGTATTAAAGCTGGTGCTTGGCGAGGTGGCAACTGCGATAGAGCCGTATAAGACGGCACTTGTTTTGGTGATATTTGGCGGCGGACTTTATGCTTTAGTAAATCTTGGATACTACTGTCTGGTTATTTTTGAAATGACAGGAATTATATTTTTAATATATGCTGTCGGAGCGGTATTTGCATACTTTGTCAGTGATTTTATGGTAATAAAATTCGGAATGAACGGAGCAGCCATGGCATATATGATAACAATGCTTTTATTAACCGTATTTTTCCTGACGGCAGTGATTTTTGGACTCAGAAAGGTTAAAAAATGAATTTAGTAGATGTGATAATACCTACCTATAAACCGGATAATAAATTTTTGGTATCGATAAAAAGACTTTTGGCTCAAACTGTCAAACCGGGCAAGATTATTATTATAAATACGGATAAGAATGTTTGGGATAAAGCGGGAATCGGAGAAGAATTAAATTCTCTTTTTGAGGACAGTAATACAAGCCTTTATCTGGAGCATATAGAAAAATCGGATTTTGACCATGGAGCCACCAGAAATCTGGGAGTATCAAAATCCGATGCAAAGTATTTTATATGTATGACTCAGGATGCGGTATGTGCCGATAAGCAGACTGTAGAATATCTTCTTAGAGGAATGGATAAATCCATCAAGATGACTTATGCAAGACAAATACCGGATAAAAAGGCTGATAAGATAGAGAAATTTACAAGAGAGTTTAATTATCCGGCAGAGTCAATGATAAAATCCTTTAATGAAAGGGAGGCTTTAGGTATAAAAACATATTTTGCTTCAAATGTCTGTTCCGCCTATGAAAGAGAATGCTTTGATGCTTTGGGAGGGTTTGATACCGGAGAGATTTTAAATGAGGATATGCTTTATGCCTATAAGCTGATAGAACATGGATATTTTATAAAATATGAGGCATGGGCAAAGGTTATACACTCTCATAATTACAGCGGAAAAAAGCAGTTTATGAGAAATTTTGATATAGGTGTTTCTCAAAGCAGCAATCCAAAGATTTTTAAGAGTATCAAAAGTGAGAATGAAGGAAAAAAACTTGTATTAAAAACGCTAAAGCACCTGTTGTCTACACATTCATATATCAGTGCGGTAAGACTTATATATATAAGTGCCTGCAAATATGCGGGATTTTTGGCAGGAAAGAATTTTAAGAAACTTCCAAAAGGTCTTATAAGGGCATGCAGTATGAATAAAGAATTTTGGAGATAGATATGGCTGATACATTGGTGATAATACCGGCATTTAATGAAGAGAAGAATATAGTAAATGTAATAGAGAGGCTTACAAGTACATTAAATGATGTGGATTATGTGATTGTAAATGACGGTTCCATCGATAATACATCCAAAATCTGTAAGGAAAAAGCATTTAATATTATTGATTTGCCGGTCAATCTTGGGCTGGCGGGTGCTTTCCAAACCGGAATGAAATATGCTCATAAGCATGGCTATAAATACGCAGTACAATTTGACGGAGACGGACAGCACAGACCGGAGTACATACCTACAATGAGAAAAAAATGTGAGGAATGTGATATAGTCATAGTTTCAAGATTTGTCACTAAGAAAAAGCCCTTCACTCCAAGGATGCTGGGCTCAAGACTTATAAGTCTTGCAATAAAACTAAGCACAGGTGCGACCATCCATGATCCCACATCAGGCATGAGAATGTACAATGAAAAACTTATAACAGAATTTGCCTTAAGACTAAACTATGCCCCGGAGCCCGACACCATATCATATCTGATAAAACAAGGGGTGAAGGTATGTGAGATACAGGGTGAGATGGATGAAAGGGTGGCGGGAATAAGCTATCTTACTCCTATAAATGCTGCAAAATATATGTTCAGAATGTTGTGCTCCATTATATTTATTCAAAGTTTTAGAGAGAAGAAAAGATAATATGACTGCTATACTAAGAATTGGTCTGATTTTAATATCAATAATGTCATTTTTTGTCATTATAAGAAAAATAAGAAAATCAAAAATAAGAATAGAGGACGGACTCTTCTGGGTGGCATTTTCCATCATACTGATAGTATTTGCCATATTCCCGAGAATAATATATTTCATATCGGATATGGTAGGAGCCAAATCCCCTGCAAATATAGTCTATCTTATAATAATAGGAATGCTGCTGGTAAAACTCTTCTTTATGAGCATACAGATTTCACTCCTGGAACATAAGGTGGTGAATCTGACTCAGGAGATGGCACTCAAGGAAAAAGAGGATGGGGAGAGAAGTAAATTGTCGGGAGTGAAATAAAAATATGAATTCAGTGCTTGTTATACACATTAGATGAAATATTAAGATATGGGGATGTATTAAATATTATACAGGCGGATGAGACAGATAGAATTGTTGAAAGAAAAGATGTCCCGCTGTTTGATAAGGATGCCTTTAGAGAAGCAATAATTAATGCATTTTTACATAACAAGTGGATAGAGATGAATGAACCTATGGTGACTATTTACTCTGATAGGATAGAAATTTTATCAAGGGGAACAATACCACAAGGGCAGACGGTAGAAGGCTTCTTTTTAGGTGAGTCCATTCCTGTTAATAAAAAATTATCTGAGATTTTTTTGCAACTGCATATCAGTGAGAAGACCAGTAGAGGCGTTCCTAAAATTACAGAGAAATATGGAAAAGAAGCATTTGAATTTAGAGAAAATTCTATTATAGTAAAAATTCCTTTTAATTGGATTAATACTATGTATGATAAAGAGGGTAATAAAGAGGGTAATAAAGAGGGTAATAAAGGTATCGAGTATTCATATTTAAATGAGACACAGAAAATTATACTACAAGAAATAAAAAACAATCCCAATATTACCAAGAAACAGATTCAAGAAAAAATTGGTAAAGGAAAGACGGCAGTAGATAGGGGAATTGCCAATTTGAAAGAAAAAGGATATATAGAACATATAGGCTCAAATAGAGCCGGGTATTGGAAAATACTTATATAAAATTGTTTCATTTTTCAATAAAACCCGGATAATTACTATATTAAAATGAGTAGATTTTTTTGCCTATTAAGTGAATAAAAAAGAAGTTTATTATTACGTATTCCTACAAAATTTCCGCAAAGGATGCTGCAAAAAGCTAATATAAGTATAAGCAATTTGGACACCATAAAAGGTGTCCTTTTTTCGTAAGAAAATAGCCGGAATCTTAATTTTATAGATGAAAAATATTAATAAATTTGTTATAATCAGGTGGTGTTACAAGTTTATTAATAATACACATGAAATTATATAATTAAATTTTTAAAATGACATATTTTGTCTATGTGAGATTGTATATTGGAGGCATAGGAGATGAGAAATGAAAAGTGAAGGGATGGATAAGTCAACACGATTGCTTATGATATATTCTAAGCTCGTGAAGGGTTATATAGTAAATAAAAGTGAAGAAGCGGCAAACTTTAATGTGGATGAAAGAACCATACAAAGAGATATTGCTTCTATAAAAGAGTATATGGGTTCCGATATAACGAATAATGGTATTATAAATTCAATAATATATGATAAAGCTGCAGGGGGATATAGGGTGGAATCATCTTATACAGGAACTTTGTCAAACAGTGAGACACTGGCGGTGTGTAAAGTATTATTGGATAGCAGAGCTTTTCCTAAGGATGAAATGAAAGAGATACTTGATAAGCTCATAAGCTGCTGCGTACCTAAAGAGAACAGACAGCCGGTGAAAGAGCTGATAGGAAATGAAGAACATCATTATATAGAACTGAGACATAAAACCAACTTCCTTGAAACATTGTGGGATCTCGGTCAGGCAATAAGAAGCTGTAAATATGTGGAAATAGAATACAGGAGAACCAAGGATAAGGCGATTGTAAAAAGAAAAATAAAGCCTGTAGGAATAATGTTCTCAGAATACTACTTTTATATAACCGCATTTATAGATGATAAGGAAGTTCTGGAAAACTTTGATGTAATAAATGACGCCTTCCCCACAATATACCGAGTGGATAGAATTGTAAGTTACAAATTGCTTGAAGAGCGATTTAAAATGCCCTACAAAGACAGATTTGAAGAGGGCGAATTCAGAAAAAGAGTCCAGTTTATGTATGGCGGAAAGCTGAACAGAATCCGCTTTGAATATACAGGCACCGATGTGGATGCAATCCTAGACCGCCTACCCACAGCAAAGATAGAAAGCGAAAAGGATGGTAAGTATATTATTAAGGCAGAAGTGTTTGGAAAGGGAATTGATATGTGGCTAAGGAGTCAGGGGGAGAATGTAAGGGTGCTAGGGGGAAAGTAAAAGTGACAAATATGATTATCTTGTATGGATGTAGATTAATAGATAAATTTTTATATTAGAGAGGTGAAAGACATGAGTGTAAGAATAGTAGTAATATGTTCAAATGAACTGGAGCGTATCATTGTTGACGGAATAGAAATGGATGATATATCACCAATTAGACATAAACTAATTCAGGATTGGTTTGTTCCTTCAAATGGTAGAGATGGATGGGAAGGTCTGATTCAAGAAATAAAAAGAAATATAGATGATAGTGAGGCAAAGCTTAGCTTTGAATTTCAGGGTCCAAAGGAAAGCAAGGATATATTTGAAAGATTGATTAGAGAATATGGATATGGTGTAGATAAATTAAGTGATGATGAAATTGCTAAAATACATTTAGAAGATGCTAGAAAAGCTGAACATAGGGGATTGCATAAAAAGGCATTACAACATTATGTAAATGCGGCTGAGTTTGGTAAGTCTGCAGAAGCGTCTTTTTGTGTTGCAGAATATTACTTTAATTTTGAGGAAAAAGGGATTGAATGTTCTAGGGAAGATGCACTGTCAAATGCAATTGATTATTATGAAAAATCGGCATCAGCAGGTCACACAAAGGCTCAATATAAACTATATAAAATATTGTCAACTGATGAGTACGTAAAGAAAGATAGAGTAACCGCACTGAAATGGTTGAAAAAAGTAGCGGAGTCAGGAGATGACAAGGCACAGGTTGATCTGGGGAATGAATTATATGATAAAGACTGCAAAGAAGCTTTGAAATGGTATCTAAAAGCTGTTGAGAATAATAATACAGAAGGACAATGGAGATTAGGATCCCTGTATAGATCTGGGAATTTAGGAAAAGCAGATTATGCAAATGCAGAGAAATGGTATAAAAAAGCATCAGAGAATAATAATGCAGAAGGACAATGGAGGTTGGGATGGTTGTATGCATCAGGAAATTTAGGTAAAGCAGATTATGTAAATGCAGAGAAATGGTATAAAAAAGCATCAGAGAATAATAATGCAGAAGGGCAATGGAGGTTGGGATGGTTGTATGCATCAGGAAATTTAGGTAAAGCAGATTATGTAAATGCAGAGAAATGGTATCAAAAGTCGGCAGAGAATAATAATGCAGAAGGGCAAGGGAGATTGGGATGGCTGTATGCATCAGGA
>GL890606.1 GCA_000209465.1 Lachnospiraceae oral taxon 107 str. F0167
CATGGATACTTCGGTGAGTGTATCCATTTTGACAAAAACACATTTGCTGTTTGAGCAGCAAGGTTTTCAATCGTTGATTGAACCACAATAATCACCATCCTTAATGATAGTCAGGCGTAAGCCTGCCAATATCATTATGACAGTAACTATCAACAAGCAACAGTCACACTTATCAGAAGTTATCAGGAATTACAGAGGCTCAAACCACTGTATAGACGTTACTTCGGTAGTAAATTCCTGATAACTCTATTTTACTGATAAGGTAGAGTATCAGGAATTCCTGATACTCTACCGAAACCATAGAAATGTTCTATCCAGTAAGGTGTATTGATACTTACAAAGCGAATAGGATTGCCTGCATGTATCATCATTCCGTCTCCTGCATAGATACCTACATGGGATATCGGACTCTTGCTGTTATAAGTGTTTTTAAAGAATATAATATCTCCCGCCTTTGCTTCACTTGGAGATATAGGATTACAATAAGTTTTATAAATCCCCCAAGCAGTAGTTCTTGGCATATTTTTAACTCCTGAATGTGTAAAACTCCAGCATACAAATGACGAACAATCAAAGTTATTCGGTCCGTTTGCTCCAAATACATATTTTTTACCTATATGTTTCTCCGCCTCGTTAAACAGTGCCTTAACCGTTACATCATCAAAGGCGATTCCCGGATTTGAAAAGTTGGGATTGTTTATAATCTCCGATAGATCCCCGTTATCACTTCCAAAAACAAGCTCCATATTGCCTTTACTTGAAAGCAGTGCTTCATAGTGAGCTAAATTGTTGGGATAAGAATTAAATACTTCTCTGATGATATCGTCCATTTCTCTTTTTTCTAAGTTTACAATGAGTTTTTTATATTCATAAGCTTCTTCATGGCTTTCTGTCTGCTCATTCCCCGCTTCATCAATATAGCTTGATGTAACGGTTTTATATCTGATTTCAATTTCTTCATCATAGGTCAATGTATACATTTGATTAAACAGCTGTTGTATTTCCTCGGCTATTTCAGATACTTCTTTTACCACACCATATCGAGATGTTATATAAGATAGCAACTCATGGACATTATGACCGATTTTTTCTTTTCCGTTTATTATATATTCATCATATCCCGGATGTGTCTCTTCTACGCTTTCCATTTCCTCTTGCAGTCCCTGTTCTAAAGAAGAAAATTCCTGATTGATATTCCTTAAGGTATCTTCTGAGGAAAGATAGGTTGTAGAAACGGTATCACTTATTGTTCCCGTTCCTATATTCATTACCATGCTTCCTGCCTGAACGAGCATAAAAAATGTTCCTGCCACCAAAAGTATTAGGAACACTATCTTTTTACTTCTTTCTTTTATAAATTCTGCAAACCTTTTACTTCCCTTTGCTAAGGATTTTTTAAGCCCGTTCTTTATCCTTTCTTTGTATTTCTTTTGAAGTTGCTTTTTATACTGCCTCCTTTTAAAAAACTGTCTTAACCTTGAAGTGTTTTGATACTCATTATTTTTCTTAAATTCTTCCATATTTTTCTTAAAAAACAGATTTTTTTCCTGTTTTTCAATATCTTTTTTAAGCCTTACTACCCTTTTTTGTCTTTTTAATGCCCTACCTTTTCCATGATTGTGGGCTTTTCTTTCAAGACTTTCTATGCCGTCTGTTGTCTTATGAGCGGCACTGACACCGGCATTATCCTCTTGTCCACTTTCAAGATACCTGTTTACCGCTCCTACCGCAACTATTGCACTCTTAGAAGATATGCTGTCCTTACATTTATTTTTAAGTTTCTTTTCAAAACTTTGCTTTTTATGCTGAAGCTTTAAAATCTTCTTTTCCTGTTTTCTAAATTTATCATTGGCTTTTTTTGAATATTCTTTAGGCTTAGGCTTTGAATTATCCGCTATTTCTTCTTTATTATCATTTTTTTCTTTTACACCATCCTTTGTGTCTAGAGTTTTTTTCTTGTTTTTAGTCCTTGTAAATTCTTCATCTTCAAAGTTACTTTTAAAATATTTCTTTGGACGATCTTTTAAGCTTAAATCTTCTTTGTCATGGTTTTCTTTTAAGATTTTCTTATATCGTTTCCTATTTGCTCTTACTTTATTTTTAGACTTATCAGTTGTTATGGTGGCGGCATTTTCTTTATGCCTTCGTTCCTTGTCTAATGCCTTTTGTAAAGCTTTATCATCCCTAAAGCCCATATCATAGGGATTAGAAGCTATATTTTTATCCGTATCTTTAGATAAATCTTCATAGGTTTCTTTTTCTTTCTGATGAAATCTGCCTATCTGCCTTTGTCTGACCTTTCTATTCTTTTTTTGCTCAAAAAAAGATTTGCCCTGATTTATGTTTTCCTTTCTAAGTAAGCCATAAGAATCACTGCCTTTATTTAAATCCTTATATTTATCCTCTATATCCGTATGATTTATAAATGTTTTCTTAGATGAAGATTTCTTTACTTCAGTTGGTATCTCATCTTTAATCGGAACATCCTGATTTTGAACATCTTCTTTTTTATAACTTGTTTGATTTTTAGATGGAAAAGGCTGTATCTCTTGATTTAACGGCTTTTCTCTACTGTTTTTACACCTTATATTCTTTTTCTTTCTCAAGTTTTTTTACCTCACTTTCTGTCTTTCTTACAAACCCCATATATTATGTATTTATCTTGGATTCTGCATACTGCTTCTCACTTTTTATCTTTTCCTGTCTCACTTAGTTTTGTTGTTATCAATGAGTACAGTTTTGTATTTTTAGGAAACTTATCTATAAAGGGGACAATGGTATTTCCATAGAATATTAAACCTTCTCCCTCATTACTGTTAGTTACATAGGAAAGCTGGTGCTTTGAAATATTAAGCTTCTTAGCCAATGTATCTCTATCCGTTCCCGCCTGATTAAGCATCAGAATAAAGTCGGTATTATCAAAGATATTTTCAATCTCCGGACTTGCAAGAAGATCCTTGATATTTTGTGTTAAGCCTGTCGGCATACCACCCCATTTTCTGAATCTTTTCCAAATCTCTATAGAATAGTTGGCTGTTTGCGGCTCTTTTAAAAGAAGGTGAAATTCATCAACGAAATATCTTGTTGCTTTTTTACTTGCCCTATTTATTGTTACTCTGTTCCAAACCTGATCTTGTATTATTAACATTCCTATTTTTTTAAGCTGTTTTCCAAGTTCTTTAATGTCATAGCAAACCACCCTGTTGTTTGTATCTACATTCGTTCTGTGATTAAATACATTAAGGCTTCCCTTTACATAGATCTCCATCTCTACCGCAAGTTTCTTTCCTATTTTCTCCTCCTGTTTTCTAAGAAGATTATATAAATCTTCCAGTATAGGCATATTTTCAGGTATAGGGTTTTCAAAATAGGCTTTATAAAGAATTGGCAAGCACCTGTCAATAACTGAGATTTCTTCAGCACTAAGTTTTTTCTCTCCAACTACAAGCTCAAAAAGGGACAGTATAAAATCAGATTTTAATGACAACGGATTATCTTCATCTGCATAGTCAGTGTTTATATCAAGGGGATTTATATAGTCTTTTGAAATCGGTGATATTTTAATAACCTGACCTTTTAGAGCATTAACAAGAGGAGAATATTCAGCCTCAGGATCTGCAATAATGATATCATCATCCGTAATTAGGAAAGCATTGGTAATCTCTCTCTTTGCCGCAAAAGATTTTCCGCTACCCGGTGTTCCAAGTATCAGCCCGTTCGGATTTTTAAGTTTCTTTCTGTCAGCCATGATAATATTTCTACTTAAAGCATTTAAACCGTAATACAGACTTTCACCCTTAATAAAGAGTTCCTCCGTTGTAAAGGGAATAAATATAGCCACCGAACTTGTGGTAAGTCCTCTTTCTATTTCCACCTCATTTATTCCAAGCGGAAGGCTTGCAACAAGCCCCTGTTCCTGCCTGTAGTTTAAGTTTTTAAGGTTACAGTTGTGCCTGTTTGCAATGGATTTTAATGTAAATACGGTATTTTCAAGCTTAGTCCTACTTTTACCTGTACTCATAATAAGGATCGTTACTAAAAACATCTTTTCATCATGATTTTGAAGTTCAGAAAGTAAGCTTTTTGCCTCCGCACCATAAGTTACAAGATCACTTGGCAGGATATCTATATCATATCCTGCTCTGATTGCTTTTTTATTTTCCTCAAGTTTCATCTTATCAAGGTCGGTTATTTTTCTTTTTATATTTTTAATCGCTTCCATCCTGTCAACAGCTTTGATATGAAAGGTAACGATAATATTTTCTTCCACCTCTAAAAATTCTGAAAGCATTTCATCCTTTATATCCGATGCTAAAATCTGTAGAAAGTTTACATCTGCAAATACTTCTCCCATCTTAAAATATGTAGGCTTTGAAAAATTAAAGGAAGTCGGTACAATATATTCCTTTGTTGTAAGCCCGCTATATTTCAAATCTTCAAAGTTAAAAATAAACCTGTCATCAGGATTTAATATATCGTGAATGACTTTTAAGCGTTCTTCTCCGTCAAGTACATAGCCCTTTACACCCATCTGCCTAAAGTTATTTAATATATCCGATTCTATTCTCTCCAGTCTGCTTTTTGCCTGTTTTAAATCCTCAGCTTTTATGGTAAAGGTTAAATACATATTTTTTGACAGTCCATTGTTTCCCTTGCTACTTTGATTTAGGAGCATTTGTCTGTATTCATTTCTTATCTCATTAAAATCATCCTCGGTTTCTTTGATATTAATAAGCTCTTTCCTTTCTTCATTCTCACCTATACTGTTAATATAGTTAAACTCCACTTCCACACTTGAATCAAAGAAATTAAGAAAAGAAGAAAAGTCGGCAAATATCCCCTCCTGATCCTCTTCTTCCATAAGCCTATAATTAATATCAAAAAAGCGAATGGTTTTATTGTATTTATCCTTTTCAACCTGACATATCCCGTCCTTTAACATTCTTTTATAGGGAATTGTATCCTGTACCGTTTCCTTTTTCTTAGACTTTATCAGAAAGGGAAACCATCCCTTTTTTATGAATGATTTCCCGTCTTTTTTATTGCCTGTATTCTTCCTGCTTAACTTTTTTAACTCGGATAATTCCTTACTGTTTTTCCTAAGCTCCATTTCATCCCTTTGTATTCTTTGCTCTTGTTTTTTCTTCTTCTCCTTATTCAATTCTTCTCCTCCTATTACTCTTTAATCCGGACTTATTTATAGTTATTTTCTCTTTTATTTTGTCTTTCTTATCAGTGTTATAAATGCTTTTCATCTTATATACCCTTATCTTTTCAGCCTTATGAAACCTTACTATATATGCCAAATGCTTTTCAAATGGCAGATTATCTTTTTCATAAAGCGTTGCAAACAAAATCGGAAGTACTACTATACTCATCAGTATCATTGAAATATCCGTACTTAAAAAGTTTTTACATAACAGATAAACAGGAAAACCTAATAGTCCTGCTATACTAAAGCCGATCAACTGTCTTTTAGTAAGGTTAAGGGCTACCTTTGTTTTTACTTTGCTAAGATCCTTCGGTACTTTTACATATGCCATAAACTTTTCTCCCTTGATTCTTCGCTATTTGAAAGTGCTTCTATATGTTCCCAAAGTGAGATGATTTCCTCTTTTACCTTCTCTAATTCTTCTGCAAGTTCAAAATCAGCTTTACATAAGATATTTTCATCATCTTTTATTATTACAAAGTCAAAGTCTTTATCTAAGGGTACTGATATATCCTGCTTTTTTCTGCTTATGATCTTACCAAGCAACACCCCTATAAAAAACATTACTCCTGCTCCTGATATTATTCTCATTTTTTTATTTAATATTTTCATTGCTACCTCCCAGTACTTATATTTTTACTTAAACCTACTGTTTTAATTTCATCATTTCAATCTTTTACTTTTGCTCATTTTGAACAAAAGTCATCTAATGGCTATTAAGAATAGCCTTTGCGATACTTCCCGACTTCATCATCATTACTCCAAGTATCAATCCATATGCCAGCACCTTGAAAATACTTACATGAATATCCGTAAAGTTTACGGTTTTTACAAGTACCGCATAGATCCCAAAAAAGATTAAAATAAACAGTCCTTGAAGTCCAAGTGCAAACAAACTTTTTATATAATTTGTTCCTATACTGCTCCATTCCTTATTTCCCATTGTGGCAAAAGGAATAGCGGCTACGGAACAGTAAATATAAATTTCAATCATTCTTCCGTATAAGATTACTGTAATTAAAACAGAAAGTATTGTTAAAGAGAGTTTAACAAGTCCTGTCTCAAGTGAAATTCCGATGAGTGTTCCAACACTTTTCTCTTTTAGGGCATCAACCATAGCATCAAAATCTCCCGGTGAAATATTCGCACTGCTTCCCACAACCCCGGCTGCCTTTCCTACCATTTCCTGTGCAACATCAAAGACCGCCATAGAAAACTCAAAAGCGTGGGATACAAGCCATACAGCTATCCACATCTTTATGATGTATTTGAAAAACTCAAAGGTATCCGTATCATGCATGGAGTTTTTTTGCATTACCACTTGAATTAATTCAATACAACAGATTGCTGTAAGGATTATTACTGCTATGGGTAAAACAACATTTTCATTGATTGATTTTATGAAGGCAAATACCTCCGAGTTCCATGAACTCGGAGTTTTACCAACCTCTCCGGCAACTGTTCCCACTTTCTCATTAATATCTAAAAGCATTGCCGAGAGATTATCCTTAATTACATCAATCATGATATTCTTGAAAAACTCATCTATTTTTCCAAATAAATCCAACATATTAATTAAGTACAGTGGCAAGTAGCGGAATTAGTTTTAGCCCTATTAAAACTATTCCTCCCCCTGCCATAAGCTGCTTTATTCCCTGTGATTTTGCTTATGTGTGATAAAGAAGCAATAGAAGTGCAAAAAATTTTGCCGTTCCTATCCGACACTTGGCCATTGTGTCGGATAGGTCGGGCGGTTATTCGGGCAAGTCAATCTTGCCGACAAAGCTGTAATAAATCTCAATGTCCTGCCTGCGGGTGCCGTTCTCATCATAGCTGCACTCATGCACCACAATTTTCTCGATCATTTCCCGCAAGAGAGTGGGGGTCAGTTCTTCAAAGGCAAGGTGCTTGCGGACAATGCCCATAAATTTCTCGGCGTTGACGGTAGCTGCCTGTGACTTGTCCAGTTCGGCTTGCAGGGCGGCGGCTCTCTTTTTCAGCTCCGCTTGCTCGGCTTCGTAGTCAGCCGACAGTTCCATGAAACGCTCATCGCTGATTTTGCCGTTTACATTGTCCTCATACAGCCGCTTGATAATGCGGCTGATTTCAGAAATGCGTTCCTGCGCCTGTTCAAGCTGCTTGATGGCTGCGGCGGTCTTTCGCTTGCCGCCGATCTCGTTCTGCTGGACAAGTAGTTTCACAAACCGGCTCTCATGCTTGGCTGCGTATTCGGTCACTTGCCGGAGATTTGCCAGGACACCAGCGGTCAACAGATCGGTGCGGATAAAGTGCGCCGTACAGTTGCGGGTGCGCTTCTTGTAGCTGCCGCAGATGTAGCAGTCCTGTTTGCGGTCTTTGTTCTGATACCGCTGCTGATACAGCACATGGCCGCAGTCGGCGCAGAACAAAATCCCGGAGAACAGCCCCACTTCATCGTAGCGGTTCGGGCGTTTGCGCTGTTTGCGTAACTCCTGCACCCGTTCCCATGTTTCCTTGTCGATGATCGGCTCATGGTGGTTCTCGAAAATGGCCTGCTTCTCGACGGGGTTCTCTATGCTGTGCTTGACCTTATAAGAAGGCTTTTCCGTTTTGAAGTTCACCAGACATCCGGTGTACTCTCGGTTTTCGAGGATATGAACGACGGTGTTGGTCGCCCATTTGCACTCATAGCCTGGGTGATAACGGCGGGTGCTGCCTGTCCGCTGATATTCCAGCGTCCCCGGCGTGGGGATTTGCTGCTCCGTCAGCATACGGGCAATCTTGGTCGGGCCGTTCCCGGCAAGGCAAAGCTGGTAAATCTGCTGCACCACCGGGGCGGCTTCCTCGTCTATAATAAAATTCTCGTCCTCGTCCATCACATAGCCGTAAACCGGCTTGCTGGTAACAGGCTTGCCGCTCATGCCTTTTGACTTTTTCACTGCCTTGATTTTCTTGCTCGTATCTCTCACCAGCCATTCATTGAACAGATTTCGCAGCGGGGTAAAATCGTTGTCCATGCCCTCGCTGGCACTGTCCACATTATCGTTGACAGCGATAAAACGCACACCCTTTTGAGGGAACAGCATTTCCGTGTAAAACCCTACCTGCAAGTAGTTTCGCCCTAACCGGCTCATGTCCTTGACGATGACCGTACCCACTTTCCCGGCTTCAATGTCCGCAAGCATGGCTTGAAATCCGGGCCGCTGGAAGTTCGCGCCGGAAAAACCGTCGTCGGTGTACCAGCGCAGATTGGTAAAGCCGTTCTGTTTTGCGTAGGTTTCGAGTATCCTTTTTTGGTTCGATATGGAATTACTCTCGCCTTGCAATTCATCCTCGTGGGACAATCTCGGATAAAGGGCGGTAATGAGGTTTTGGGTGGCTTGTCTTAACATAAAATCCTCCGTTTCCGACAGCCAGCCCCACTATTCCGTGGTTTCATTGTACCACGGAACGGCGGGGGCTGTACAGCGGCAAAAGCGTTAAATTTGCTTCTTTACAGCTTTTCAATTTTCCGATTTTTATGGTATGGGTTGTCGTCCCATATTTGCAGTAGAAAAGTTCATAACTCCGTGGTATACTCTGATTTAACAAAAAAATCAGAAGTTAAAGGAGAAAACATGAAGTATACAATAGATGAATTAACCGCGGCCAAAAGGCAAATTGATTCAACTCTGCACAAGCTAAGAGAAACAGTAAAAACATTTGAATCAAAGGATAATTCCGAGCGTTATAAATCACAAATCACATTGGCAAAGAGAAGAATAAAAGCCTTTGAAATTGCAAATTATTTTATAGAGAATGAGATTAAGAATTGCTAAAGCACTTCCGATTTTCGTTCCAGCGGTCATGCTCCCTGGCATGGCCGCTTTTCCATGCCCCGGTTCACGCCGGATAAGTCGGCTCCTGTGTAGCAGCGGCTTCCGCTTCCAGTACCCGCGCCATTTTGTCGGCGGCTGTGGTTGTGGTGTCTTTCTTGAAATAGCCGGACACGACAAGGACGGAATTGCCCATGCGGATTTCCGTCACACAGTCAGGGCGGCGGGTGGTGCGGGTGTCGTGCTGCTTGTTATCTGCCATAGGCAATACTCCTTTCAGTCGGTAATCAGTTTCTTCATGCTCTCCATTTTCCGCTTGGCGGTTTCCTGCCGGAAGTTGTCGCCGGTAAAGCGTACCGGGACGCACATGGAAAGCAGGCGGTCATAAATCCGGGAATGGGCGGTGTCCTCCGGGTTGTGCAGGTCGTCCAGCGTAAGGTTGGTCGTGACGATCAGCGGCTTGCCGCTGCGGTAACGGCTGTCAATCACATTGAACACCTGTTCCAGCCCGTATTCCGTCCCGCGTTCCATGCCGAAGTCGTCAAGGATCAGCAGCGGATAACGACAAAGGCGGGAAATGTACTCGTTGCGCCCCTCAAAGCTGGCGGCAAGGTCATTGAGGATAAGAGCAAAGTTCGTCATGCGGACGGGGATTTCTTTCTCCATGAGGGCGTTTGCGATACAGCCTGCAAGGTAGCTTTTGCCGGTGCCTACGCCGCCCCAGAACAGGCAGCCGATATTGTCTGTCCGCATATCTTCCCAATGCTCCACATACCGGCGGGCAAGCCCGGTCTGCGGGTTCCTGCCGTTGTCGTTCTCGAAAGTCCAGTCCCGCATGGTGGGGTCGGTAAAGCCCCGGCGTTTCAGTTCTTCCACGGTGTCAAGGTGTCTGCGCCGCTTTTCGGCGGCTTCCCGTTCCTCGCGGGCGGTTCTCTGGCAGTCGCACTCTGCCGGGTGGCGGTCGCGCCCGAAGATAGCGGCCTTATCCGGCGCAAAATAGGCTTCTTTCGGCTTGCGGCACTTGCCGCAGTACAGTAAACCGTCCTCGCCGGTGTAGTCCTCCGGCTCCGGGATGGTGGTCGTCATATTCTCCAAAACCGCGTTGATTTCATTCTTCATAAACTCTCGCCCTCCTTGCATGAGTAGTCTGGTATGCCCTTTTTAGGGGCTTCCTTTTTGTCGTTCCCCGCCCATATCCGCAGGGCGGCGGCATAGTTCTGGTAGCTTTTCCCGTTGGCGGCAAGGTAGCGGCTCATTTCCTCGATGAACCGTTCCAGCCTGTCAGGGTACTCTGCCTGCAACTCGTCGTATTCGGTCTGTGACAGAAAAATATTTCCATATCGGCCATAGGGCGCGGACGGCCCCCCACTCACTCCCTTTGTTTGGCTCTCTGTAAGGTTGTTTATAGTAGTTTGGTTAGGGGACGGTTTTCCGACCATCATAAGGTCGGTTTTCTGACCATCAGTAGGACGGTTTTCCGGCTCTATGAGGGGCGGACTTCCGGCCATCAGTTGGTCTGAAAACTGTACCTGTGGCACTGGCGGTACTTTGACATAAAGCCGGTTCGGTGCGGAGAAGCCGCCCCGTTCCCGTTCCAACAGCCCCGCCGTGTCCAGTTCATTAAGCGCCCCCTTGATGGTGGTGCTGCCTTTATCCAGTATTTCTGCTATCTCCGCGATGGGATAGATAATATAAATCCTGCCCTCGTCGTCCAGCCACTTGTTTTTCTGGGAGAGGGTGGAACGGTCTAACAGCAGCGAATACAGCAGCTTGGCGGTCTGTGAAATCTCCATTTTCAGCAGGAAACGGGGATACGGCAGATAGGCGGGCAGCCGCGTGTCTGCCCTGATATAATCAGCGATAGGATCACCTCCCTGTGTTCGGGTTGATTTTGGCGTATTGTCACGCATTAAAACGCCGTTTCCGGGGGAAAAGGATAAATGTATCGCGTACCCTTTGACACCCACGAAAAAAGCCTTGATTTATGCGGGTTTGAAAGGCTCTAAAGCGTGACATCTCTGCCTTTGTTTCCGCTTTCTCTCGGCGGCTTTGATTTTCTTCATGCGCCCGGCGCAGTCGGGGCAGTATTTTCCCCGGTTGGATTTGGGGACAAAGGCCGCCCCGCAGACGGCACACCGTTTCCGGCTTCCCCGGCACAAGAGGGCTGCGGCCAGCTCCCCGTCAAGGGGCAGGACAGCCACACGGAACCAGTGGCACATGAGGGAAAAGGAAATGCTCTGGACGCACACGCAAGGCTCCCCGTCGTCCAATAGCAGGCAGTTCCCCTCATCGTAGTTACAGCACTCATGTACCAGCCGCCGCGCCCGCCGGTGCTGGCGGTAGTCCATGTGGGGCAGGTTATCGCTCATGGCTCTGCTCCTTTCTGCGGTGCGGCTCGTCCCGGCGCAAAATCTGGTCGATGTTCCGCTTGACGGTCTGCAACTCCTTGAACCGCTGTTTCTGTTCGTGATAGGTGTTATACAGGCCGTCTTTCTCGGAGATAAGCTGCTCGATCTCGGCCTGCAACGCTTTCCGGGCGGGCAGCTTGGTAATGCCATGCGCCTTGAAATACCGGGCTGCTGCGTCGGCTATGATAAAATCGCTCTCATGGGCCTGCCGGTATGCGGCGCGGGCTTTCTCGGATTTCTGTGCCCGCAGCCCGTCGCGGGCGGCCTTGGTCTGGGCGTAGGCCAACACCTGCCGCTGCAACTTCTTTTTCCCTTGCAGCTTCGTTTCCAGTGCTTTCAGTTCGCCGCTGGTCTGGCGCATTTTCTGATAGGCGGTGTCAACGGCGGCTTCTAACTGCTCCGGGGAAGTAAAGCCGTATTGCTGGTAGACGGACAGCGTTTTGGCGGCCTGCTTCAGATTGTGTATCTTCGCCCAGCGTTCATAGCCCCGGCCTTTGCCCTCGGCCATTTTCTGCTCAATGTCCACAAGCCGCTGCACTCCGTCCTGTTTCGGGGCGGCTATCTCGGCTCTGGCAACCTGCAAGCGGTCTTTTATGGTGCGTGGGGGATCGGGGGATCTGGCTGGCGCTTCGGCTGCTCTGGCGGCGTTTTGCTCTAAAACGGCAAAGACAGCGGCGCGGTCAAAATCGTCGCCCAGCTTCCGGGCGGTAATTGGCTTTGTCCTGTCCGGCGTGAGGTAGGAAAGCCGCCCCCGGCTCTCCTTGACGGTCACACCCTCCTGCAGCAACAGAGAGGAAAACTCGTCAAAGCTGGCGGCGGTGGCAAGGGCTTTCCGTAGGGTCTGCCGCAGCTTCTCCTTGTTCGTTTCAAACTTGGTCTGCCGGGGCGTGATACTATCGGCAATCATGGGGGCGTTCTGCTTGTCCAGCGCGGCCTGTCCCTTTTTCTGCGCCCAATACTCCCGGTCGGTGACGCGGTTCTTGCTGCCGTTCAAGAGGTCGATTTGATAAAGCCCCTCCCGGTGGCACATCTCCATGACTTCGGATTTGAAGTAGCGCAGGGCAGCGTCGGTACATCGGTGCTTGCAGCCGACTTTCGTATCGGCCGGCCTGTCCATGTAGGGCAGGAACGGCACTTCCTCAATCCGCAGGCTGTTTATGACGATATGCACATGAATGTTGCCGCTGTGGTTATGCCCGTCCGGGTGGGTGCAGACAAGGGCCTGGTGGCCGGGAAAATGCTCTTTACAGAATTGTTCCCCCAACGCCTGCGCCCGGTCTACGGTCAGGCCGTTGTCCGGCCCGTCCCGCTGGTCAAAGCTGATGATGTAGTGGTGGCTTTTCACATCTTCCCGCCGCTGGTTTTTCTGATAGCGGAGATTGGCCCGCATACACGCAACGGCAAAATCCTCCCCGTCGCAGTTCAGCGTGGACAGCCGGTAGTCCTCGCGGGGGATAAGCCTGCCGGTTTCATCAAGGACGGGCTTCATGGTAAACTCGTCATGCTCAAAGAGAAGATATTGCTCGGCGGCTCCGTAGTCGGCGTTTTTAGAGTTGATATGCTTGAGTGTTGCCAACCGCGTCACCTACTTTCTTGAGGACTTCATACTTGAGGACGGCAAGGTCGGATATGGCGGCGCGTACCTCGCCGGAAAGGGTGTTGTAGGGTACGCCGTATTCGTTCAGATACCGGGCAATCTGATTGAGGTTGCCGCCGATCCTGCCGTACTCGGCTGTCAGCTTCCCGACAGCGGAAAGCAACTCGTCATTGACCGACGACACATGGACAACCGGGCGTATGGTCGCCCGCCGTATCGCCTGCCGGAGAAATTCGGACTGGCTGATACCATAGGGCGCAAGCCGCGCTGTGAAGTCGGCATACTCATCTTCGGACAGCCGGGTTTTCACAACGCGGCTGCGGTGGGGCGTGTTGTATTTCTTTCGCATGGTGTGACCTCCTTTCTCGCCCGTAAGGGCGCATGAGCAGGGTTTGGGGAAGGCACTCCCCAACAAGTTTCCCGCGAGGGGCAAAACTGCAGAATTGCGGATTTTGGCACCGTGGTAGAAACTTGCTCTCCGTGACTGCAAACTTTCTCTCACTTCCGTCCGCCACTTTTTTGGAAAACTGCAACCACAAAAGTTTGTTTCTCTTTTTCTGCTACTACTAATCCTGTAAAGGGCATTCCTGCCCGCTTTCGCTAAAATGACACCGGACGCAGTGGTTTCTACCCGGTGTTGGAGAAATCCTTTCTCTTTGCCCTCTACTACGGGTAAATGCTCCAAATGCCAAACACCAGGGCAGAAAAATTCCCTCCTCGCTTACTACTACAACCGGCAGGGGGCAAAATGGCCGGGAGCGGAGCCGGACAACAAAAAAAGCAGTAAATCTTTTTCAAGACTTACTGCTTTCGCTGGCCGCGTCGGTGGCGGCTGGTATTCAGTTTTTATGACTTGTCCGGTGGTTCGTCAAGCCGGAACTTGAATTGACAGTCAATTAACCGCTGCTTTACATAGTCCTCCACCTCGGCGTTGACCTGCCCGTTCACTTTTGAGAAATAGCGGATATATCCGGCGTAGTGGAGCAGGACAGCGTTCACGGCTTCTGGGTCGCCCTCACGGGCTTTGAGGATTGTTTCATAGGGGAGAAGTCTACTCATACCGGCTCACCCCCATTTCTTCGCGTAGCCGCTGCAAGGCAAGCTGGATATGCCGCCCCGCTGTGCTGCGTGACCGGCCAATACACGCGCCGATCACGCGCTGCGGCTGGCGCAGAAAGTAATAGCGCAGGATTTCTTCCCGCGTCTGCTCCGGCAAAACAGAGATCGCGTCGGCAAGGGCGGCGTTGCAGAGCAGGACGGTCTGACCGCAGACGGTAAATGGGTATTCCTCGTCCGGCTCCGACGCGGCAAACTGGACAAACTTCTCGTTCATCAGATAGTCAAGGGAAACTTGCCGTTCCCATTGCCGTTTAAGCTTCAAAATCTTGTCCAAGGCGGCACAGCGGATAACAGTCTTGCAAAAGGCGTTGTACCTGCGCTGGATATATTCTTGATAGGCTATCTGGTCGGTCATGGAAATTCCCCTTTCTGAATAATAGTGCGGGGCGGTGGCACTTCTTGCTGTCGCCCCTTGATTGCCTACCAGCAAAGGCGGGCGGGGCTGTCAACGGCTGCGCATATGCGCCGTTCATCTTGACCGTTGACTGGCTCGGCTGGGTTTGCTATTTACCCGACAAACTTGAATTTATTTTAAGCTATCACGTTTTACCTTCTTAAGCCTTACTATCATTACCATAGGAATTTCTTTGTTGGTTTTAAAACATTCTTCATAAAATCCATCAATGACAAATCCAGCTCTAAAACAAAGGTTAAAAATATCTTGTATGGAACGATGATAATAAATCTGCTCTTTCGGTTGCCCTTCAATCGCTATATCATAGTAACTGTGCGGTGTCATATATTTTTCAGTCAACGTGACAAAACAAGGGTGTTGCGTTGCAAAGACAAAAATTCCGCTTTCCTGCAACAGTTCATAAACAGCCATAAGAAGTGGTTCAATATCCGTAATATCCATAATTGCCATATTAGAAACTGCTTTCGTAAAGGCTCGATTTCTTTTTAATTCTAATATACTTTTTCTATCGGTCGCATCCGCCACACAAAATTCAATTTGTTTTGCATATTGTGATTGCCGTCTTTTAGCCAATTCTATCATTTTTTTGCTGTAATCAAAAGCGACAACCGAAGCGCCTCTTTGTGCAAGATACGAAGAATAATTTCCATTGCCACACGCAATATCCAAAATGTAATCCGCAGGATTAGGAGATAGAAGTTCCGTTACTTTGGGACGCACTACCTCTCTGTGAAATTCATTAGATTCGTCACCCATTGCATTATCCCAAAATTGTGCGTTCTCCTCCCAGATTTTTTTACTTTCCTCTGTTCCCATGTTCTCTCCCACTCCCCAAATTTGCTTTTTTGCTTCCATTAAATCTTCCTTACTATATTCCATTGTTACCCTCCATAACTTCTGATTGTTGCCGTCTTGACGATTATGTATCTTTACATTACCTTCTGAAACATATGGCGCACCTTGTCCAGGCGGCTGTTTGGACGGCGGGGCTGGATGACCGGCTGACCGACAGCGGCCTGATATCCTTTCAGCTCTGTAAGGCATACGCTCCGCCCGTTGGTGTAAAAGGCCAGATCAGTACGGTATGCCTGTATACAGCGGGCGGGAATCTCGCCAGTAAAGACAACTTCATCCTTTTTTACCTGGGCCGTTTCGATGGTGGCACAGTATTTCGGTGCATCATGATAAGCCCTGGAAAGGTATTCCTGGGGCGCATAGAGGATGAAGGAGAGATAAGGTTCCAGCAGCTGCGTCCCCGATTCCTTCAATGCCTGTTCCAATACAATCGGGGCCAATGAGCGGAAGTCCGCCGGCGTGCTGACCGGACTGTAATAAAGCCCGTATTCAAAGCAAATCTTACAGTCCGTTACGTTCCAGCCGAACAAGCCCTGCTCCAGCCCGTAACGGATACCATCCCTGACAGCGTTTTGAAAACTCTGGTTCAAGTATCCCAGCGAAACCCGGCTCTCGTATTGTACACCGGAGCCAAGCGAGAGTGGTGTAACAGACAGTCCTATGGATGCCCAAAACGGGTTGGGCGGCACCTCGATATGGATGGTGTGGCTGGCTGCTTTGAGCGGCCGCTCCATATAAATGACGGAGGGTTCCTTTACCACTGTTTCAAGCTTGTATTTTTCCGACAGCAAAGCGGAAACAACCTCCAACTGCACCCGGCCCAAAAAAGAAAGAATGATCTCATGGGTGATGGAATCCACTTCGCAACGCAAAAGCGGGTCAGTATCCGCAAGTTGCGTAAGAGCGTCCAGCAGCCGTTCTCTTTGCGCTGCCGTTTTCGGCGCAATCGTCGTCCGCAGCATGGGGAGGGGGTCCTCGCGCCACCTTTTACGAGGGAGCCGGGTTTGGTCCCCTAATACATCGTTTAACCTCACGCTGTCGCTGGGAAGGATAACAATTTCACCCTGATAAGCGGTGTCTGTCCGAACAATTTCCCCTTTGGATGGAATACGCATCTCTGTGATTTTCAGCTTTTCTCTCCCGGCCAGGGCCACCGTATCCCGCAGGCGCAGCGTTCCGCTGTATAACCGTAGATAGACACGCCGCTGGCCGCAATCGGTGTACTCAACCTTGAAAACGCTGCCGCATAGGGCGGCGCCCCCCTGTTCCCCAATCGGTTGGAACAGCCCTGTCACCGCATCCATCAACGGTTGAATGCCAAGGCCATTTTTGGCGCTGCCATGATAGACTGGGAACAGGGAGGCGTCTTGAACCCGCTGCTGTTCCTCCCGCGCAAGTTTTTCCCGGCTGATTGGTTCTCCTGCGATATACTTTTCCAATAATTCATCGTTATTTTCGATGACCGCATCCCATGCTTCTATGTCGGTATTTTCCTCCAGGACTATTTCCGGGGACAGCGACACCGTCTGCTTGATGATAATATCGGCGGAGAGCTTATCCCGAACAGACTGAACCACGCTCTGCAAATCAACGCCAGCCTGGTCGATCTTGTTGATAAAGATAACGGTGGGAATGTTCATTTTCCGCAGGGCATGGAACAGAATACGGGTCTGGGCCTGCACGCCATCTTTAGCGGAGATCACCAAGATGGCCCCATCTAAAACAGCCAAAGAGCGGTACACCTCCGCCAAAAAATCCATGTGGCCGGGCGTATCCACAATGTTAACTTTACATCTGTGCCACTGGAAGGAAGTGACTGCCGCTTGAATGGTAATCCCACGCTGCCGCTCCAAAAACATGGTGTCCGTCCTCGTTGTCCCTTTTTCGACGCTCCCCGGTTCTGAAATGGCTCCGCTGGCATATAGCAGGCTCTCCGTCAAGGTCGTCTTTCCAGCGTCTACATGGGCAAGAATTCCAATATTGATTATTTTCATGTGATTGTCCTCCCTTTACAGCCCCAAAGGGCATAAAAATCCCCAGCAGTAAAATACTTTTACCACTGGGGATTATAAGTTGCGGACATACACATATACAGCATACACCTGTTTGTGATTGCTGTTTTTGGGGATATGTCAAAATTGATAAGGCAAAAGTATTCTTAAATTGGGTACAAAAAACTAAGCCCCTACAAAAGGAGCTATCATAATCCTTTGTTCCCACTATTTGATTATAGTTTTATTTAAGAATACCTTGCCGCATATTTTTTACTCCTTTTCTGGATTAAATCATTGTATCACATCAGTTTTAGGAAAGCAAGTACCTAAAAGAAATTTTTCTTCCCCTTATATGTAACAATCATACCGGCTTCCTAGCGTTCAGAATGTTTTCTGCTGTCTGCTGTGGTGTTTGGTTGGAATTGTCCAACCAAAAGCCGATCCGTGGTGTTGTCTGCATTTTACTAAATACAAATTCAATGTATACAGAAAGATATAAGGAGTGGGAGGGATTCCGCCGTAGTTGGCATTGTAGGAAAATCCAAAAGTTTAGATTTTCCCACAATGCTTATCTTTTGGTCTTTGGTTCGGAATAGTGTAGTGCTGGCGGTCTATCTCTTGTTTTCGGTTGCTTGCTTCCTTACCGTACATGAGCATTCGCTCCGGGGTTGTCATTTCCATAACCTTCAAGCAGGTTTATGACTCCCCATGCTCCAAGTCCTGCCCCTATTGCTGTTACCAAAATCTTTAATACATCTACCGCCTGTGTAAAAAATGCCATTATTCTTCCTCCTCATTTACTGTCTTATCTGCCTTGTTAAGATGTTTTACAATAAAGTTTCTATAACTTTTATCTTCCTTTTTAACCTCTTTAAAATAGCCGAAAACATGAATAAAATCCCCTTTTTCAAATTCCTTCGTAAACTCGGCTTTTTCACCGTAAACATTACAATTTATATATTCCTTCTTTTTCTCCCCTACCTTTCCCATCTTTCTAAAGAGAGTAAAATTAGCAGCTTTAACTTCGCCGTCCTTACCCTTAATAACTTTTATCTCCACTTCATTAATCAGATTTCCATTGATGTTAAGCATTTCTTTTTGCATATAATTTCTCCGTTTCCTATTTGATTTAATAAAAAAGACCATAGTCTTTTCAAGTTACCATAGACTTATTTATATTTTTTATGCTGACTTCTGCTCATTTTGAACTAAAGTCGGAGGGCTTCTTACCTTTGCTTTCACTTAACCATTTCTCCTTTTCTTCAACAAAAAAAGACTAAGATTTGATTTATCTTAATCCTTTACTTTGCCCAACCTCTTCCCTGCTTTTTTAATTCTCATTTCTATCTTTTCCCATTCATCCATTTACTAATCCTTTCAAAAATTCGGTTTGATATTAACTTCTGCTCATTTTGAACTAAAGTTATCCCGAGTTTACCTATCAACCTCCACCACCTTTACCCTCATTTCTTCTTTTAAGTTGACCTTATCTCTTCTTTTTAAATATTTTTCTATATCAAAGGCATTTTTCTTGTTGTAGTCTGAAAGCAGCTTATAATTTTTATGCTTTGTAATATCGAACTTATCTGAATAAAAAGGTCTTGCTCCTCTTATCTCCAGTATGCACTTCCCACCATCCATCACTTTAAGTTCATCCCTGCTCATAAGTTCTTTTCCAAGTTTTTGATAGTTCAGTCCGAAAGATTTTTGATTTGACCTTGTTTCCGATGTGTTATACAGGTCTATGGTTTCTTTTCCTAAGTTCTCTGACAACTCCTTTATGGTTGTTCCTTCCTTTCCACCCAAAAATAATTCACTATCACAATTACCTGAAATCGTATCGGCATTGTCTTTATATATAGCTTTAAGTTGTGATTTTGCCTGAAGGATTATGCTTGCAGATATTTCTCTTGAACGAATGGTTGCAATTAACTTTTCAAACTTTGGAATCTGACCGATGTTACTGAACTCATCCAATAAACACCTTACATGAACGGGAAGTCTGCCGCCATAGACATCATCCGCCTTATCACAAAGTAAATTAAATAGCTGAGTATACATCATTGCCACTACAAAGTTAAATGTATCATCTGTGTCTGAAATAATAATAAATAGGGCTGTTTTCTTATCTCCTATAGTATCTAAGCCCATCTCATCATACTCCATAAGGTTTTTAAGCTCCTCAATATCAAATGGAGCAAGCCTTGCACCACAGCTTATAAGAATCGATTTTGCAGTTTTTCCCGCAGCAAGCTTGTATTTACGGTATTGCTTTACCGCAAAGTGGTTTGGCTTTTCTTTTTCCAGTGCTTCAAATATATAGTCAACTGCATTTTTAAAGTTTTCATCTTCTTCTCTTACCTCACTGGCATCAATAAAGGCAAGCAATGTTTCGAAGTTTTGCTCTTCCTCTGGTGCTTCATAGTAAAGATATCCGATCAGTGCGGTGTAATAAAGTCGTTCTGCTTTACACCAAAAATCTTCAGTAGATTTTTCTCCTTCTCCCTTTGTGTTTGCCATAATCGTCTGTACAAGTTTTAGAATATCTTTCTCACTTCTTAGGTATGCAAATGGATTGTAGTGCATGGATTTTTTGAAATTTATAGTATTTAGCACTTTAATATCATATTCGTTTTTCTCAAGCATCTTTCCACACTCTACAAGAACAGTACCCTTAGGATCTGTTACAACATAGGATGAGTGCATTTGCATAAGATTGGGTTTTAGAAAAAATCTGGTCTTTCCGCTTCCTGAGCCTCCCACCACAAGTATATTTTTATTCCTTGCATATTTAGGGTTTTTAGGTCTACCATTCATGGTAAGTCTTTCCGTATCAGTTAAAAGTATGTTGTTTTCAAACTTCTCATCTACATACGGCTCTATATCTTTTGAGTTCCCCCATCGGGCTGAACCATATTCTTTGCCTTGCCTAAACTTCTTGGCATTTTTTCCTTTGGTGTAGACAATTACTTTGATTAGGGCTGCTACTATTATTCCCACTATTATATCTATTAAATGAATACTTGGAATAAAACTTATTTTACCAATTTCTAAAATCGCCTTAAAAATCTTATCCAAAATATCTCCACCTATATAACTTCTGACATGTGCTGATAGGATGTTTCCCGGATAAAATAAAAAGAGATAAGGTAAGTTTTGAATTACAAACTTTTTCTTATCTCTTATATGAAATATATTTTTTATATCTTTCAGTATTGCTTCTAATATCTTCGTATTTACCCCTCCTTCTACAAACTCTGTTCTTTAAGCTTTTCTTTGATTTTATCTTTCTTAGGTGCATTTTTTACCTTTTCTTTGAATTGATTTAGTTTACCCATTACCGATTCTCTTTTCTTATTCTTTCCGACAAATTTTTCTACTGCTTCTTTAAACGCCTGCTCCATGATCTTTTCATCCTTTGCCTGAAAGAATATGATATTATTTCCTGTGGTAAGATCTTTTTTTATACTGAATTTTACTCCGTTTTTATTTAGCTCTCTTTTTAAGCCTTTAAAATCAAGGTCATTTAGTTCTAAGGTTTCAACCTTCCCTTTCTTCACCAAATCTTTTACGGTTGTCGGTTTCTTTTCTTCTATGAACTCCTTTAGACTTTTCCCTTTTTTGGCTGCCATATTTAACATTTTTTTTATAAGGTCTATTACCATTTTTGCTGATTTTATATTTCCATTTTTTACTATAGCAATAACTTGTCTGTTTACTTCTTCATTGATCAATATTTCACCTCCTTCATTTATTACAAGAAAAAAGGTGGTTAGATGTTACTCTAATCACCTCTTTTACAGGATTCTTTTAAGATTCATTTTACTTCAGCTTTTTTACAGTTTCAGCTTCAGATAATATTTTCATCTGCTCAATTGCAATAGAATTCAATTTTTCCAATCTGTCCGACTGTTTCATCCCTTCATTTATAAACACTGCATTTAGGTTTTCGAGATTAGAAAGGCAAACAAGTTGAGATATATCCGCATAATCTCTGATATTTCCCTTTAAATTTGGATTTTCATCTCTCCATTCCTTTGCAGTCATTCCAAACAAAGCCATATTCAAAATATCAGCCTCATTTGCATAAATAAAGTTAATTTTTTCCTTCGGCAGTTTTTCAGGTATAAGATTATTCTTTATAGCATCAGTATGAATCCTATAATTGATTTTTGCCAAATTTCTTTTTATATCCCAACCGAGTTTCTTTTGTTCTTCTTCTTTTAAGCGTTCAAATTCTTTTATTAAATACAACTTAAAGTATGGGGATACCCAAGAAGCAAACTCAAAAGCAATATCTTTATGTGCGTAAGTTCCTCCGTATCTTCCTGCTTTTGCAACAATACCGATAGAATTGGTTTTTTCTACCCACTGTTTTACCGATAAAACAAAGCGATTCAGTCCGGCTTCATTTTTAATTCCCTCGAATTCGAGGGAATTAAAATCAGGATTATACATTTCCTCCCAAATACCTAAAAACTCTATGGTATTTTTATTTCTTAGCCACTTCTCGATTAACGCTAAACCGTTTTCAATGTTTCTTACCATATCAGTTAAAGAAATATAATCTTTATCATCTATGGCTATAATGCTGATTTCAGATCCTTCAACATTTATTTTAGACACAAAATCACCTCTCAATTCTTAAATAAATTATAACTATTATACCTTTTTCCCACTGCAACCATTATGTCGCCATGCTTTATAATTTTCACTTATCTGCATCATTTTTTTATTCCTTCCCTCTTCTGGACATTATGACCAGAAGTTATAAAAAAGCAGATACACAGTTTCTTTATATACCTTGTATTTTATTCTACACTACAATCAAAAGCAATAACAGCATTACCTTAAATAATATCCTTTTTACACCAGCCTCCTCCATACATATCGTGATTTACTTCCTGCTGATAAAAATGATTTATTGTAGTGGTTGCATTATAAAGTGCCGTAATCATATATGCCTTGATATTTGTGATTTTAGTGGCTGTATTCTTCATACATTCAATCACATATTCCAAATGGCTGCTTTCCAGTTTCAAAAATCTTGATTTTACAAGCTCATACGGATATTCTTCTCCTGCTACCCTGATTGTTGGACGCCTCACACATACTACCTCACATATTACTTGAAACAGTTCATCATAGAGTTCTTTTTCTCCATAACTATCATATTTCATATGATGATTATAACTGATATTTTCTTTGATCAGTTCTATGCATTTCTGTACATCATCTATCACATCATTCTTCTCTAAATCGGATTGAGTGATAGGATTGATATAACTCTCCTCAATATAGTTTAAATCAGTTTTATTATATTTAGTATAATTAGGGTTCGATTCTCCAACTTCTTGAGTTTCGTTTTCCGAACTTCTAAAGGTTTGTTTTTCTGACTTCTTAAGGTCTGTTTTTCCGACTTCTTGAAGTCCTGTTTTCTGACTTCTAGAAGTTTGATTTTCCGACTTCCTAAAGTCCGATTTTCCGACTTCAGTGATTTTATCAGTATTTACTGCCTCTTTTTTATCTACATTTCCTTCCGGCGAAGCAAAATTCTTGACATATATAATATCCGGTTTGCCCAATCCTCTACGAACTTTTTCCACCAAACCAATTCCCTTAATATTGTCCAGCTCTGCAAGAACCTTAACCGCCTTTTCCTTTCCACATCCCAAATCTTCCATAATACTATTTATAGTGTATATTATATAGGCTCTGTTATTATCATCAAACCATTTATTTTTTATAGATAAGGACATACGATCAAGCATCAGACCATATAAAAGTTTTGCATCACTTGATAATTTCTTAAATCGTTCATCCTTGATAAGCAAGCGAGGAACTCTATAGAATGAGAACTGCTCCGCTTCAATCCCATAATAATAATCCAGTTGTAATATTTCACTCATTCTCGGCTCCTCCTTTCTACTGATTGTTCTTCCAGTTATCCAATAACTGATAAATAATGTTCTCTATTTCTTTCCTGCTATATGTTACAGGGAAATAACTGTTGATACGCTCTGCTTTTATAACAACCTTTCGTTCCACAGTTTTCACTTTTTCAAGCACCATACGAACCATTGGAAATGTAAGCTCACCCTTTTTATAACTTTCCTTGAGCATGGAACTTTGCAAAGTTGTAATAATAATATTTGTCTCCTGTATTACAGCCAAAACCCATTGCTGTACATCCTCTGATAAAAATGATAAATCAACTGCCTGCATTATACCTATTTTCTTTGTATCCACCATATCAAGCAACTCATCCGCCAAGCGTGAAATCCATATATATCTCTGAACAGTCTTTGCGCTCTCTCCTGCCGCTTCTCCAAGTTCTCCAAGTGTAAGTCCACCTGCTTTACTTCCCTGATGTTTCATTGCATCGTATTTCATTCTGTACGCTTTTGATTTCTCGCTTGGCAGAATATCTTCTCTTTGAATATTAGAATCTACCATGATAATTGTAGCTTCATCATCTGTATAATCACGAATAAACATCGGCATTGTAGAGAGTCCAACCATTTCACATGCATATTTTCTACGATGTCCGGCGATAATTTCGTAACCGCCGCCTTTCATCGGTCTTGCAATACCCGGCATCAATACCCCATACTCTCTGATACTTTCAATCATTTCTTGCATCTTTTCATCATCCAATACCTTAAACGGATGTTCTTTGAACTCATGAAGTTCTGTTAATGCAATTTCCTGTACTTGCTCTATTCCTGACTGTGGCTGCTCAATCCCGAATAAATCATCAAAGCTGTTAAGCTTTACCTTTGTAGCACTTCCTGTCTTATTCATTGCAAAGCACCTCCTTTGTCAATGACTTATATGCACTTGCCACTTTCCCATTCGGATCGTGCTTGTAGATGCTCACACCTTCCGCAGAAATTTCCGCTGCCCTTACCGACATTGGGATACTGTTTTCAAATATATGAACTTTGCTCCCATAATTTTCAATAAGCAGATTACTGATATCTTTTGCATAATTGGTACGGTTGTCAACCATTGTTAGCAAAATCCCCTCAATCTCAAGTTTCTGATTAATCTGACGCTTTACTTTCCCTATGGTTTTAATAAGTTGTTCCAAGCCTTTTATAGGTAAATATGCCGCCTGTACAGGAATTAAAATACTATCTGCACAAGTAAAAACATTTATTGTAATCATTCCAAGGGATGGCATACAGTCAATCAAAATATAATCATAATTTTCTCTCTGCAAGTCTATATAGGTTCTCAGTACGGTTTCTCTGCTCATCACATTAATAAGTGAAGTTTCCAAACCTGAAAGTTCTATATTTCCGGGTATAAAATCAACTCCTTCATCATGGCTTAAAATTCCATAATCTGATCTTATTTCCTCATCATTAATAATGTTTCCCATTATAGTTGCAAGTGTAATTTCCAATCTATCCGGCTCCCTAATCCCAAGACTTGCCGTAAGGCTTCCTTGTGCATCTGCATCTATCAACAGAACCTTCTTTCCTTGCCTTGCCAGTCCAATTCCCAAGTTACTTGTTGTTGTGGTTTTTCCAACTCCACCTTTTTGATTTGCAATAGCTATAACTCTACACATGATATAATTCTCCTATTGTTCTACTGTTTTAGTTGTCTTTTTTCAAATCTACTTTCTTCACTTGTGCATAAGCTCTGTAATAATTTTTTGTTCCTTTATTGCTATAAAAGTCTGATACCTCCAGAACTTCTATTTTTTTACTCCTCCTTAATATTTTTTGAAACCATGTAATATCACTCTTTGTTCCCATCAATCTGATTTTCAGCATTAGTTTGCACCTCCAATAAAGCTTATATCTCACAATTATAATTAGCGTAGTCAGGATAGCGAATCTGTATCGCTTGCCAAAAGAATGGTGCATAAGTACAGCAAAACAAGTCTTCTACTGTATACTTCATACACTCATATATCTGTTCTTCCGGTTCTTTATAATCATCTACACTCGGTGTAGTGTTACAATAAAGGTTAAATGCCAGTCTCACCACCTTCATACTGCTACCTGTTTGCCACCCCTCACACAAACACTCGGTCTTTATATCACCGGTCTTAAAATCATAAATACTGTTAATATTTCTTCTCGTATCAGGGCTGATGCCTAGACAATAACAAAGTGCCTTATGATAGACATCTTGTTCCTTTACTTCTTTTAGTTTTTCATAGTAGAATTTTTCATGTGCCTCGCTATTAAATATAATAGACCGTTTACTATTATTTTCTGCACTTAACGCTGTGTTCTTCATATTGAACCTCCTTATAGGTATAAAAAAGGGAACAAACACTTATAAAAAGTGCTTATTCCCAAACATTAAACAAGGGAAAGCAATAAATGCTTTCCCTCGCAGAACTTTATATATAGACTTTTACTTCAATATCTTTAAATCTGTTTGCCTTTGTGTACTCAGGATGCTCAGCCATAAATGCCTGCACATCCGCTCGCCTCACCGTTAAGCTGCAAAAATAAATATATTGCTGCCTAATTCCTCTTTTCCGCAATAGCTGCCTGTGCTGCTGCAAGTCTTGCAATCGGCACTCTGAATGGTGAACATGACACATAGTCAAGTCCGATCTTGTGGCAGAACTCAACTGATGAAGGATCTCCACCGTGCTCACCGCAGATACCTACGTGGATCTCAGGTCTTGTCTGCTTTCCAAGCTCGATAGCCATCTTCATAAGCTTGCCGACACCAACCTGATCAAGCTTAGCAAACGGATCGTTCTCAAAGATCTTTTTGTCATAGTAAGCATTGAGGAACTTACCTGCATCATCTCTTGAGAAACCGAATGTCATCTGTGTAAGGTCGTTTGTACCGAAGCAGAAAAATTCAGCCTGCTTAGCGATCTCATCAGCTGTAAGGCATGCTCTTGGGATCTCAACCATTGTACCAACCTCATACTTAAGGTTTGAACCTGCAGCTGCAATCTCCTCATCTGCTGTCTTAACAACGATATCCTTAACATACTTAAGCTCCTTGGCGTCGGATGAAAGCGGAATCATGATCTCAGGCTTAAGGTTCCAATCAGGATGTGCCTTAGCTACATTGATAGCAGCTCTGATAACAGCCTTTGTCTGCATTACAGCAATCTCAGGATATGTTACTGCAAGACGAAGACCTCTATGTCCCATCATTGGGTTGAACTCATGAAGTGAAGCAATAATAGCCTTGATCTGTGCTACTGTCTTGCCCTGAGTCTTTGCAAGCTTCTCAATCTCAGCTTCCTCTGTAGGAACGAACTCATGGAGAGGTGGATCAAGGAATCTGATAGTAACAGGGTTACCCTCAAGAGCCTCATAGATCTTCTCAAAGTCTGCCTGCTGTACAGGAAGGATCTTTGCAAGAGCTTTCTCTCTCTCTTCTACTGTATCTGAACAGATCATCTCTCTGAATGCATCGATTCTGTCGCCCTCAAAGAACATATGCTCTGTACGGCAAAGACCGATACCCTCTGCACCAAGTTCTCTTGCCTTTCTTGCATCCTCAGGTGTATCTGCATTTGTACGAACTTTAAGTCTTCTATACTTATCAGCCCATCCCATGATTCTTCCGAACTCACCTGCTATCTGAGCTTCCTGAGTTGGGATAGCACCGTCATAAACATTACCTGTTGTACCGTCGAATGAGATAACATCTCCCTCGTGGAATGTCTTTCCGCCAAGTTCGAACTTCTTGTTCTCCTCATCCATGATAATCTCTGAGAGACCTGATACACAGCAAGTACCCATACCACGAGCAACAACGGCTGCGTGTGATGTCATACCGCCACGAACTGTAAGGATACCCTGAGCTGCCTTCATACCCTCGATATCCTCAGGTGATGTCTCAAGTCTTACAAGAACAACCTTCTTACCTGCTTCAGCCCAAGTCTTAGCATCATCAGCTGTAAATACGATTTGTCCGCTTGCAGCACCCGGTGAAGCTGCAAGTCCCTTGCCGATAGGTGTAGCCTTCTTAACAGCCTCTGTATCAAATGTCGGATGAAGAAGTGTATCAAGATTTCTTGGCTCTATCATAGAAACAGCCTTAGCCTCATCGATCATGCCCTCATCTACAAGGTCACAAGCGATCTTAAGTGCAGCAAATGCTGTTCTCTTACCGTTTCTTGTCTGCAACATGTAAAGCTTTCTATCCTCGATAGTAAACTCCATATCCTGCATATCTCTATAGTGATTCTCAAGCTTATGGCAAATCTCAACGAACTCGTCATATACAGCAGGCATTACTTCCTTTAACTGATCGATATGCTGTGGTGTACGAACACCGGCAACAACGTCCTCACCCTGTGCGTTCATAAGGAACTCACCCATGAGCTTTCTCTCACCTGTAGCAGGATCTCTTGTAAATGCAACACCTGTACCTGATGTCTCACCCATGTTACCGAATGCCATCATCTGTACGTTAACTGCTGTACCCCATGAATAAGGAATATCATTGTCGCGACGATATACATTTGCACGTGGGTTATCCCATGAACGGAATACGGCCTTAACGGCAGCCATAAGCTGTTCCTTAGGATCTGAAGGGAAATCTGAACCGATTTTTGACTTATACTCAGCTTTGAACTGATTTGCAAGTTCCTTCAAGTCTTCAGCTGTAAGGTCAACGTCCTGTGTAACTCCCTTTTTCTCTTTCATCTCGTCGATAAGAACTTCAAAATACTTCTTACCAACTTCCATAACTACGTCTGAGAACATCTGGATAAATCTTCTGTAGCAGTCATAAGCCCATCTTGGGTTGCCTGACTTAGCAGCTATAACCTCTACAACCTCTTCGTTAAGACCAAGGTTAAGGATAGTATCCATCATACCCGGCATAGATGCTCTAGCACCTGAACGAACAGAAACCAAGAGTGGATTTTCCTTATCACCGAATTTCTTTCCTGTGATTTCTTCCATCTTAGTAATATTCTCCATGATTTGACCCATGATCTCATCATTTATTTTCTCGCCATCCTCGTAGTACTGTGTACATGCCTCTGTTGTGATTGTAAATCCCTGTGGAACAGGAAGACCTAATGCAGTCATCTCTGCAAGGTTAGCACCCTTACCACCTAAAAGATTTCTCATTGTTGCGTTACCTTCTGTAAAAAGGTATACCCACTTATTTGCCATACGTAAAAACCTCCATATGTATTTTCCTGTATTTTCCGTCAACTATTATACCATATTCATATAATATAGCAAAGCGTAAAAAAGAAAATTATTTACCTTTTACATCAAATTTTTGATATTTTCTTACCAAAAAAACTTTGAGAGGTTAATTTTAACAAAATTCTGTATACAGTATCCCTTCTATTTAGGTTTACCCCTGCATAATTCAGGCAGTAATCCAAAAGTCATAATTCAAATACATAAACAGATACGATAATTAGTGCAATAACAAAAATCACCCTGCCGCTACAAAATAAAATAAAATTTTATTAAATTGTATTCAATAAAAATCTTGCAATTAAAAACTTTTGCATTATACTATGTATGTGTAAAATAATAAAATAAGATATTACTGTGGCAGCAGGTGCTGCTTTATCTATGCAAACGTATATGGAGGAATTATGCATCAGGAACAATGTATTAAGGACAATTTATATTATGTAGGAGCAAGTGACAGAAGGCAGAGACTTTTTGAAAATGCCTATCCTATTCCATATGGAATGGCCTACAATTCCTATGTTATATTAGACGAGAAGACAGTACTCTTTGACTCTGTTGATATGTCGGTTGAAGGTGTCTTCTTTGAAAACTTAAAGGCAACACTTGGTGACAGACCCCTTGACTATGTAGTAATCACACATATGGAGCCGGATCATGCCGCTACTTTGGGTGATCTTTTAAATATACACCCTGAAATGATGATAGTGGGAAATGCAAAAATCAAGACAATGATCGGACAGTTCTTTGATTTCTCTTTGGAACACAGATTCCTTGAGGTAAAGGAGGGCGATACATTATCCACAGGAGCGCATACTTTCAGATTTTTCTTTGCCCCTATGGTTCACTGGCCTGAAGTGATGATGGTATATGATGAAAAATCAAAGGCTTTATTCTCATCAGACGCCTTCGGTTGTTTCGGTGCACTCTCAGGAAATATTTTTGCCGATGAATTAAACTATGAATGTGAGTGGTACTCCGAGTGCAGAAGATATTATTCAAATATAGTCGGAAAGTTCGGACTTCAGGTTTTAAATATAATCAAAAAAATTTCAGTCCTTGATATTGAGTTGATTTGCTCTCTCCACGGACCGATATACAGAAGAAAAGAGGATATCCTTGATTGTCTCAAAAAGTATCAGACCTGGGGTTCATATTCTCCTGAAGATGAAGAAGTAGTTATCTACTCAGGTTCGGTATACGGACATACCGAGGAGTTCTCCACACTTCTTGGAACACTACTTGCACAAAGAGGTGTAAGAAATACAAAGGTACTTGATATATCATCAATTGATGTATCTTACCTCCTTTCAGAAGCTTTCAGAGCTAAGGTATTAGTATTTGCATCTTCATCTTACAATGGCGGACTCTTCACTCCTATGGAAAACTTCCTTATGGATCTTGTAGCACATAATTTCCAGAACAGAGATGTTTTTGTAGTTGAGAACGGTTCATGGGCACTTACAGCAGGTAAGAGCATGCGTGAAATTATCGGTCAGTTAAAGAAGGTAAATATTGCCGAGGAAACCATCAGTATCAAATCACTCCTTACAGATGAGCAATATGCAGATGCTGTGGCAATGGCTGATAAGATTGTAGAATGTTTAAAAAAATAAAATCCGCATTCTTTGCGGCATTTCCAAATACCCTGCCTATTTTAGCCGGATTTTTATTCTTAGGTATTGCCTATGGCATATATATGAATCAATCCGGTTTTAAATTTTATTATCCGATGTTTATGAGTTTTATAATATTTGCCGGTTCTGTAGAATTTGCAACTGTTTCGTGGCTTCTTGGAAGTTTTGATCCGGTAAATATATTTTTTCTTACTCTTATGATCAATGCCAGGCATTTATTCTATGGGCTTTCCATGCTTGAAAAATATAATATTCCCGGATTAAAGAAATATTATTTAATCTATGGTATGTGTGATGAATCCTTCTCTATAAATGCTACTGTAGATATCCCGAAGGATATTGACAGAGGATGGTTTATGTTCTTTGTAACATTGCTTAATCAAATATATTGGGTATCAGGTGCCACTATAGGCGGAATATTTGGCAGCTTCATCCCCTTTGACACTGAGGGAATCGAGTTTGTAATGACCGCACTCTTTGTTGTAATATTCCTTGAAAATTGGATAAAGGAAGATAATCATACCGCCTCCATAATCGGACTTGCTCTCTCATTTATATGTCTTGCCGTTTTTAAGGGCAGCAACTTTATTATACCTTCAATGCTTATAATACTTGCCGTTCTTACAATGCTTAGAGGGAGGATAAGAAATCATGAGTAAAATACAACAGGTAATTATAATATTAATCGTAGCATTTGCCACAATGATTACAAGGTTTTTGCCCTTTATAGCTTTTCCGGCAAATAAAAATACACCTGCATATGTAAAATATCTTGGAAAAGTGCTGCCCTCTGCGGTACTTGGTCTTTTAGTGGTATATTCACTAAAAGATGTGTCTGTATTTTATGGATATCATGCTCTACCTGAGGCTATAAGCATTGCAGTTATTGTATTATTACACTTTTGGAAAAGGCAGATGATACTTTCCATCTCTGCCGGTACAATTCTTTATATGTTGCTTGTACAATTTATTTTCAAATAAATTGCTTGCAATTATTAGTTGATTACTATATCTTTATATCATGATTATAAATCAATGATTAAGGAGATATATGAAAGAAATTGCAAAAAAAGTAAAATCGGACAGTTTTATTCTTATGGCAAGCAGTAATGAAATGAGAAATAATTGTCTTGAAAATATTATAAATAATTTGAATAAAAATAGAGAGCATATACTCTTAGAAAACCAAAAGGATATAGAAAATGCCAAAGCGGAAAATATATCCTCCTCCATACTGTCAAGACTTTTATTTGACGATCATAAGATGGATACGGTAATAGCCGGTATCAGGGATTTGATAAAAATGGAAGATCCTATAGGGAAAATCACTTTAAAAAGAGAGCTTGATGCCGGTCTTGTTCTTACAAGAACCACCACACCGATAGGAGTCATAGGTGTGATTTTTGAGGCAAGACCTGATGCATTGGTGCAGATAGCCTCCCTATGTATTAAGAGCGGCAATGCAGCCATACTTAAGGGTGGAAGTGAAGCAAAACTTACCAACAGAGCATTATTTGAAAGTATAAGAGCAGCTGTTTTAGAAGCAAATCTTCCTGAACATATCCTTATACAGCTTGAAGCAAGAAGTGATGTAGGTGAACTGCTCTCCTGCAGTGAATATGTGGATTTACTGATACCAAGAGGTTCAAACTCATTTGTAAAATATATTATGGACAATACCAATATCCCTGTAATGGGACATGCCGACGGTATTTGCCATACCTATGTGGATGAGGATTTTGACCTTGAAAAATCCATAAGGATTTTAATTGATGCAAAAACTCAGTACCCTTCTGCATGCAATACCACGGAGACCTTATTGGTTCATGAAAAATCAGTGCCTCTACTTTTACCCAAGCTAAATAAAGCTTTTGGTGAGGCAGGCATTAAGGTATTTGCAGATAAGGATATTATTTCCTATTTTGATAATGCATTACCTGCCGATGATACATCATTCCATACGGAATATCTTGAGAAGACTATCAATATAAAGTCTTTAAAAAATATTGAAGAGGCGATAAATCATATCAATACCTATGGCTCACATCATACGGATGCAATACTTACAAACATAGATAAGAACGCGGATTATTTTATGAGCAGAGTCGATTCCGCCAATGTATATAAGAATTGTTCCACAAGATTTGCCGACGGTTTCAGATACGGTTTCGGTGCCGAGGTAGGTATCAGTACAGAAAAACTTCATGCCAGAGGTCCTGTAGGGCTTGAGGGACTTTGCACCTATAAATATAAGCTTTACGGCAATGGTGATATTGTGGCGGATTATGCCGACGGAAATAAAGATTTTCATTTTAAGGATTTATAAAAAGTATAAAATCCCGACAGTACAAAGTTTTACTTTGTTATCTGTCGGAATTTTATTTTTTACTATCTTACCCATGCACCGTTTGGACCAAGCTTAAATGAATCTATAGTAGTATTTATAGCCATATATCCTGAACTTGGATAGAAATAATACCATTTACCGCTGATTTGTGTCCAGCCCTCACACATAGCACCATTGCTGTCCAAATAATAATATTTGCCGTCGCTGCTGTGAAGCCAGGTATTACTTAGCATCTTACCTCTTGGTACTTCCGAATTCAGATAATACCATTTACCGTTTGACTGCTGCCAGCCTGTTTTCATCTGACCTGATGAGTTTAAATAATAATACTCACCCTCACTTTTTTGCCAGCCTGTAAGCATTCTGCCGGTGTCATCAAAGAGATACCATTTATCTCCGATATACTCCCAGCCATTTGTCTTTAAGCTGCCGTCAGGAAATCTAAAATACCATGTATCCCCTGATTTGTTCCAGCCTACACTGTTGCCCGCCTGATCTCTGCTGCCGCCTCCGGTTGAAACATTGGACTCATCCAGATAAAATTCATCCGAAGTCACCCAGTCGGAACTTCTGCCATAATCCTTATCATTACTTGTCACTGTTCTTATTTTGAATTTATATGTACCCTTTTGTGTCATATCATTTCTGAAATTATAGCTGTTTCCTTTGTAGTTTTCCACCTTTGTAATCTGAGTGCTTCCACGCAACAGTATAATATCATAGTAACCGGAGGTCTCTCCCGGCTCATCCCATTTTGCAATGCCGATACCGCTGTCTTTCCACTCTACATCCTCAGGCGGCTCATAGGTACCCTTTAGCGGATTAAGCTTTATATTTACCACCAAATCCCCGTTTTTCTTGGATGCGGAAACAAATTTTCCACCGCTTACACTTATATTTGAAGATGAATAAGTACCTTTAAACGAATATTCGCTATGCGGCTCTAAAGTGAGCTTCATCTTTATTTCATCTCCTATATTCAGACGACTTCTACCCCCCGTGATCTCAGCATCCACTATATCAAATCTGTCTGAGGTAGTATATACATTTATATCACCTCCTGAGCTGCTGTTATAGTTTATACTGACAGAATCTGTACTGTCGCCGATATTCAAACTTGTATTTACTTTTATGCCGACCGAGCTTATTGTTTTATTGGCAGCATATACAGGTTTTGATAAAATCGAACACAGTAAAACAGTTCCTAAAATAGCTATTTTTTTAGCTAAACTCATATATTCCTCCTTATATTATCCATATTATATAGTTTGTTATAAATATGTTTATACTATAAGTATATGTAATATAGGGGGCTATGTACAGTTAAAATTTTCTTACTTATTCATATCTTTGTACTCAAATTTTATTCAGAATATATTCCACCAAATGCTGTTTAAAATATATTTCCAGTACAATATCCGATAAAAATGTAAATAGCTCAATATTTTCATCTTTCTCATCAAAATTATTGAGTCTGCTATGTGAATATTCCAGTCTTTTCTTAAGATCATCTATGATTTCGGCTTTTTTATCATTCTCCAGACTGGTTATAATATCATATAATTTAGAAAAGGATTCATCCTCTTTTTCAAAATTTTCATATATGCTCAAATCCCGTCTTCCGTCGAAGTACTATGAAAGTTCCGACGTTTTAAATTTCTAATAAACTATTTGATTTTGTGCAATTCTTTTAAAGCCTTTATTTTAAAGGCTTTTCTGACATAAAAAATATTTTAAAAAATTTGAAAAAATTTTTAGAGTATGTTATAATCATAGTACTTCATAGTACTTTACTTTTAGAGGTGTTTATGGCTTATTTTTTGAGAAAAGAAAAGAAGAAAAAAGGTACTTATCTTCAGATGTATGAATCATTTTGGGATAAGGATAAAAAACAACCAAGAACAAAAAATAGTAAAATACTTTTGGTTTATTGTTGTAGGAGTTTGTATTTCTATGTGAGATTCCGGATCCTGTTAAATTTTACAGCGACTATGTAAAAGAGCAAACGAGAATAGAACAAAAGTTCTTTCTGAAGAATACCGTCCTCGTGCATTTTCCACCCCTGTTGAACTTAATATAGGACACTTCTTG
>GL890607.1 GCA_000209465.1 Lachnospiraceae oral taxon 107 str. F0167
TAGATTTAAATAAATCTAAGATTGATGAAGATCTTAAATATGCAGGATATAATCTTTTAGTGACATCCGAGATAGATATGGATCCATTACAGGTATATAAAACATACCATAGCCTATGGAAAATCGAGGAATCTTTTAGACTTACAAAATCATACCTTGATGCAAGGCCTGTTTATTTACAAGAAAAAAGAAACAATCTATGGGCATTTTTTGATATGCTACCTTAGCTTGTTTCTTTTAAGAGTATTAGAAATCAAGTGCTTCAAAAATAAAATAAACTCTTATGACTTGATTAACTTTATGCGTGATTTTAGGGTAGTAAATAAAGGTGATAATACATATATCAATATATCAAGAGACCAGGCCGTTAACGAAAAGGTTAAAAAATTGGTTGGCTTTAGTAACCTTGATGCCCTCTATTTAACCAAAGCTGAAGTCGACAATTTCTTTCAAAACTGCATGCTCTTGGATACCTAGAGTACTAGGTTTTGAGAGAAACGACGGAAGTCAGGTATCATATGATACAAACAGTAGAAAAACAACCTGATATAGTATTTTCTGCAGAATTTTCCGGTGGGGATAAGGGAACGTATAAATATAGTGTAGGCAAGAAAAGCTTTGAAAAAATTTCAGAGAATATTTTACAAGAACTGTCATATAGTGAGAATTATGAAACTATTATTGCTGTAAAATGGGAGGATGACTTTCAGGGCTTGGTAGAACTTAATATGAAAGATTATACATATAGTCCTATTATAGATTTGGAAACTTTAAATAACTGTGCCAAGGATATAGGTTTAGAAGAAATTAAATATAGGTCCTTTGATACATCTAATCTGCATATGCCAAAATACTTTAAGGACGGATATACTTTCTTCTGGGGAGATTGGAGAGATAAACTCTGTTATCTTGTCAAAGAAAATGGTGTTTGGAATATGTATATATTACATAGTTCTGACGGTAGGAATTATTGTTATTTTATTGAAGGTAGAAACAAAGTCGTATTTAACCCGGGGAGAGAGTGTGTCTATGATAAGTTTGACAATAAAGAGTTTATTTATAATAAATGTGACCACAACAGCAAGTATGGATTAGTAGTAGTTAATATGCGGTAGTTATCAAAATAATATTAGAATTCGTGAAAAAAATATATAAGATTTTATTAAAGAGGGCGTATGAAAAAATAAAATCGTTAAAGAAAGTATGGATAATTTTGCTTTGTATATGCGTGCTTTTCGGATATAAAAAACAAATAGGAATTAGTTTATTTGAACATCTATCTATAAAAAACTGTACTGTAAAAGGTATACAAAGCGGTTTAATAGAGCGTGAAAATAAAAGTGATTCTTCCGGTGTAAGTTTTGTCGGTTATAATGCATTAGATGATACCCCCTTGGTACAGCAGTCAAGAAGAAGTGGGCGGATGTAAATATATAGGCAATGTACTTATAGAATGCTTAGATAAGAAAAAGACCGATATACAGCTTAAAGAGGGTACTACTATGATAGGGGACTTAGCTTTTGGAGGTACAAAAATTTACAGTTTAGATTTTGCAAAGAGAATTAAAATAATTGGTGATAGGGCATTTGAAAATTGTAGTAATTTATCCTTTGTCATTATACCTGATGGTGTGCAATATTTGGGGTATGATGTGTTCTCATCTTGTAAAAATTTAAGAGAAATTTATGTTCCTGAAAGTGTAGAGCGAGTTCAAGTAGAGGTATTTGGTGACGGCATATTTGATAATTATAAAAATATAGCTGTACCGAATCATTTGAGTGGAATGTTTATTTATAACGGAAAAGCAAGGATAAAATACTACTAGGATAGGTGAGAAATGAAAACACGAAAAAACAATAAAAGTATTATTTTTGCCATCATATTAGTGACAATTACATTTACTTTATTCAATATAATAAAGATAGTATCAAGACCTAAAGTGGCATTTATAGGAGATAATGACAGACAGGTTACAAGGATAGAAAGCCCGAGCGGGTTTATGTACTATGATGATAAATTAGAAATGGTGGTGGCTAGGTTTGGTACAAGTATTATAAATAATGATAATAAAACGCATAGAATTATTATAAAAACAGATTCAAGCAATTATAAGGAATATAATTATATTAAAAGTGATTTTATTATATTAAAAACTTATATAGAAGACGAATATATGGAGGGCACAGACTACACTCCGGGCAATGAAATCACACTTGAAGCAAATGAAAAGAAATATCTGAGATTTTATGCCGTAGCAAAACATAGTGGAAAGGGAGATCGTACAAGATCGGGACCTCCTATAGAGATAGAAATTCTCGAATAAATAAAGGATTTGCATATGAAAATAAATCATAAAATTTGTTTGATAATCATTTTTAGTATAGCAATTATTATTACTATATATAAAGTCTTTCATTGGCGTGGAAGTATTATAGTGGAAGAGAATAAAGTCATAGGGTATGACGCAGGAATTATAGAAAAGTTACAAAAAAGCGCAACAATAAATATACCGGAAGGAACTACGGAGATTATGGAATCAGCCTTTTTGGGATGTGATTTTATAGAGAGGGTAAATATTCCCGAGGGTGTAAAAATAATACATACAGAAGCGTTTAAAGATTGTAAAAATTTAAAAGAGTTGATTTTGCCTGACACATTGGAAAGTTTGGGAGATGCTGCTTTTAGCGGATGTACAAGCCTTAAAACAATAAAACTTCCCAAGAATTTAAACTATCTTGGAGACAGTGCATTTAACGCTTGTAGAAGTTTGAAAGAGGTTGCATTAACTCAAAAACTTACAGAGATAAAAGAATACACATTTTATGAATGTACAAGTCTTTGGAAGATAGATTTGTCGGAATACACTACTGATATTGGAGCAGGTGCATTTTTAGGATGTCGAAGCCTTGAGTTTATAGAATTACCGTCTACTTTGGTGAATATAGATGAATCAGCTTTTTCAGGTTGCAGCAGCTTAAAAGATGTGATTTTACCTGATGGCATGGAGCAAATAAAAGAAGCAATATTTTATAAATGTACAAGTCTTTCATCAATACATTTGGGAGACGGTATTAAAAGTATCGGAGATCATGCTTTTGAAGGCTGTACTAATCTTGCCAAAGTCAATATACCTGGTAATATCGGTTTTATTGGGACAGATTGTTTTAAAGACACTGAATGGATTAAAAATTTGTCTACAGATTCTAACGGGCTGAAATGTTATAAAAATATTTTATTAAAATCAATAGATAGTGAAGAGCATATTGTAATCCCTTCAAATATCACATTGATTGCCGCCTCTGCATTTTGTGATTCCAACAGATTAAAGGAGATTACTTTACCTGAGAGTTTAAAACGCATAGAGGATTCAACTTTTAAAAATTGTATACAGCTCGAGAATATAAAAATACCGGAGAGTGTGGAATATATCGGTGAGGAGGTATTTTCTAATTGTAAAAGTTTGACAGATATATCAATTCCTGACTCGATTACCTATATAAATAACAGTACTTTTGAAAAATGTGAGAAGCTTGAAAAAATAGAGTTGCCTAAGAAACTTGAATATATAGGAGAGGATGCTTTTAAAGAATGCAGTTTGTTAAAAAGTGTACTGATACCCGCAAAGGTCGACAAAATATATGCAGGTGCTTTCGAGCTTTGTAAGAGTTTAGAGAGTGTGAATTTTGAAGGTAGTCCAAGCTATATTGGAAATTCATTTTATGGTACAGGCTTTTATAATAATATCAAAGAGGATGAATTTGGCTGTAAGTATGTACTCAATCATCTTATAGAAAGCGTAGATAAAAAAAGGGAAGCGGTTATTATAAGGGAGGGTACTGTAAGCATAGCAAATCGTGCATTCAGTGAGTCACAAATAAGCAGTATAGATTTTCCGAATGATCTGAAAATAATCGGAGATTCGGCTTTTGAGCATTGCGATAATTTAAAAGAAATACACATTCCGGAGGGGGTGGTATATATAGGTAAGCGTTGCTTTTCATATTGTGAAAATCTGGAAAAGGTTTATATGCCGGTGAATAATATAGAAAGAGCGGAATTTGGAATATTTTTAGGCTCTTATAATTTAAAGGAGATTACAGTCAGTAAAAATATGGCAGATAAAATTAAATTAGATGAAGATGTGAACATTACAGTAATAGAGTAGATTTGCAAAATTTGTACTTTTGTATAAATATATACTTATGGCAAGTAATAATACTTTGAAGGCTATAAATAAATATAGGCTAAAGCAAAACCGGAACAGTTGTTATTAATGGGCAAAAAAATATTTGATTAAAATATGATGAAACAGAACAAAAAACAAATGAAAACATTATAAGAATATATTGTGGAAATTATTGTAAAGATAAGCATAATGCTCTTTATGTGGGGGCGAAGATGAGGGATGTTTATGAAAAGGATAGTCAGAGTAGTAATATCATTATTTCTTTTTTTATTTGTAATATTGGGAGTTTATATTATTATCGCATGGATACCGGTAAAATATGCTGTCAGAGAAGAAGATTTTATTAAATATGGTAAATTTGTTTTATTGCAAGGTAATTATGATACCGGGACAGGTTGGAGTAAGGTTGGTGATGAAACAGGATTTTACAGTGATGATAAGATCTATGATATATGGATTGAAGGTGAAGTTAAACCGCCTGCAATATCCACATCTTTTGGAGGACCACAAAAGGTTTATCTATGCAAAGTAGAAGAGCTGCCGGAATTGAGAGATATAAAAGGGATTATGTGCCAAGCCTATAAAACAATAGAATGGTATCCCGTTTATCCTGTGATAAGAGAGCCGACTATTTTACCAGACTTTGTATATCCGGCAGGGTTTATAAATATTTATGATATGTCGGATGAACCGGTTTGGTAGGGAAATAAAGGGTGATTGTATGAGTGGAAATTTAATGAATAAATTGAGGAAAAATTATTTTTGGATAATTATTTTAAGTATAGTTAGTATTTGTATTCTCTACACAGTATTAAATTTTAGGGGACATATAGTTATAAAAAATAACAAAGTTATTGGCTACAAATGGGGTATAGTAGAAAAAGTAAAAAGAGATATGACTATAACCATACCTGAAGGTACGACAGAGATAATGTATGGTGCTTTTGCAAATTGTATCTTTATTAAGGAATTACACATACCTGAGAGTGTAAAAATTATACACGAATATGCTTTTAAAAACTGCACTAATTTGAGTAGTATAAATTTTGCTGAATCTCTGGAAACAATTGAGTATGGTGCTTTTAGTAATTGTTCCATGCTTGAGTTTGTAGAGTTACCATCTTCTGTAACTAATATTGGTGAAGAAGCTTTTTTTAACTGCACAAGCTTGAAGAAAGTGATATTACCTGAAAATTTAAATATTATAAGGCAGGCGACATTTTCTGAATGTAAAAATCTTGAAATTATACAATTAGGAAATGTTGAGTTCATAGAAGGCAGTGCTTTTAGTGGCTGTTATAACCTTATAGAAATAAATATACCAAATAGTATTACTCAAATGGGAGAATATGCTTTTGAAGAAACGAAGTGGCTTAAAAGCTTGCCTACAAGCCCCTACGGATTAAAATGTTATAGGCATATTTTATTTAAATCAATTGATAGTGAAGAAGATATTATAATACCGAATGACATTTCAGTGATTGCAGCTGGGGCATTTAGGTATTCAAAGAACCTAAAAAGTATTTCTTTACCGGAAGGTTTAAAATATATAGAGAATAGTACTTTTGAAGAATGTATAAATCTTGAAGATATTTTTATACCTGAGAGTGTTGAACATATAGGATTTTCAGCATTTTATAATTGCAAAAGTCTGACTGACATATCAATACCGGATTTAGTAATGGATGTACGCAGTTGGGCATTTAAAGGTTGTGAGAAACTCAATAGGATAGTATTGCCTAAAAATCTTAAATACATTGGTAAAGAAGCATTTGGTGATTGCATTGAATTAAAAAACATACTAATCCCAAATAAGGTTGAACAATTAGAATGGGGAACTTTTTCAGGTTGTATAAACTTAGAAGATGTAAAGTTTGAAGGGTGTCCTGAATATATAGGGTATGCATTTCAAGATACAAAATTCTACAATAATATTAGAGAGGATGAGTATGGCTGCAAATATGTGAGTGACCATCTGATAGAAGCCTTGGATAAAGAAAGACAGGAGGTCATTATAAAAGAGGGGACAGTCAGCATAGCAAACCATGCCTTTTATCGTTCTAAAGTAAAAAATGTGGTATTTCCAAAAGAATTAAGAGCAATTGGTCCAATGGCTTTTGCTGAGTGTGAAAATTTGAAAACTGTAGATTTTTCGGAGGGGGTAACTTATATAGGCTACAGATGCTTTTTTGATTGTAAAAATTTAAAAAAAGTTTATATGCCGAAGTCTATAGAAGTTGTTGGAAGCGAAATATTTTTTAATTGTAAAAAATTAAAAGAAGTTACTGTAAGTAAGACGATAGCTGACAGTATTGAATTTAATGAAAATGTTAAGTTGATATATATAGAGTAGAGCTATGTAAGTTTTTACTATAGAGAAAACCTGTTGCATAATTTTGATTTAGATATATAAAGAGGAACTTTTGGAGGATGTAAAATTTGAAGGTATACTGAGTATATAGGGGTTTTCGTTTTGTAAAAACTTAAGAAGAGTTGAATTACCTCAAAATTTGATATCGGTAGGAGAGTATGAATTTCAATTTTGCGACAAATTAGAATATATTTATATCCCTAAAAGTGTGGAGGAAATAGGAGAGCTGTCCTTTGTAGGCTGTGACAGATTAAAGGAAGTTGTTATGACGAAGGAAGTTGCAGATAAATTTTGGTATATCAGCGATAAGAAAGTGAGATATATAGATTAAATGGCGGAAAATAATTGTAAGAAATAAATAAATCCTTCAAAAGTAAAAATTCAGAGATAAAACTATGACTTTGCAGGGAGAATTAGATATCAGTTTATAAGTATGTGGGAGGGTTGAAAATGAAAAAAATATTTATAGCAATATTGTTCATTTTTTCTATCAGTATCATGTTTGCCTGCGGCTTTACAGGGCAGGAAAGAACTGTAGAACAAGCCGATATATATATAAATAACTTGAATGAGAATAAAAGTGAGGTTGATGAACTGTCGGAGTCGGATATTGAGGCGCTTAAATGGCTTATACAGACTCTTAATGCATCTCATGGGGGTGCCTCCAATACCATAGGTAATGGGGGAGTGCTGGATACTAAGGAAAAACAGGCAGAATTTCTTTATACTTTAAATGAAGTGGAATATGAGAATATTTTAAAAGAAAGTTTGGAAAAGTATGTTGTTTTTGAAAATGATAAAAAACTTATAAGTTCAGAAAATGCAGAAACTGTACTGAAGATGGCGGGAGCCTTTGATACGACAGATGTATGGCAGTATCTTTCTAAAGAAGATAGCTTTCATATGGAATCTGAGGATATGTTTGCTCTTCCTGTTTATGCGAGGGAGGGAAGTGAGAATTTTATAGAGTTTAGAGACTGGACATTCATAGTAGGAGAAAACGGTAAACTGACGGTACAATATAAAACATATAGTCCGGCACTCCATGGGTATATAGACAGAGTGAAACTAAGACTACACAAAAATAAGAAAAGCATATTTGGAGGATATAGTGCAGATTATATGCTCAGTGTTCCTATAGAACCTGAAGGAACAACTTTTAATCAGGATGAATTTTGTAGAGAAGAAAATTGGGGTGAGTATAGGAAACCTCTTACTATGGGGGATTCTATAGATGATTACATTTTCAGTCTGGACGATTCTTTATATCAAATGCCTTTTCCTTTAGAGGAACTTATATCAAACGGATGGGAATATAATGGAAATCTTATAGAGGAGGAAAAGAGAGCGGAAATCACACTTACTAAGGATGGTGATGAGATTTTTTGCATTTGTTGGTATTGCAAAGAGAGCCGTGTTCCGAAATGGTATGTTGTAAGCATAAAGACAGGGCTTATAAGGGAAAATTCAAATATGGATTTTGAACTTTTTTCAGGGCGAAAAAGGGGAGACTATGCTTATGATTATAGAGAACATGGAATATACGGGTTTTGGGATCCACTATACGGTTATGGATATGGAATCAGTGTTTACGCTGCGGATGATAAAACCATTCAGGGCTTTAATATCAGATATGCTCCAAAGTATACAAACAGAATTAAAAGATTAAATGAAATTGCCACAGATATAAAAGATGAGGTAAGCATAACAGAAAATGGATATACGAAACTTGAGCGGGATATTTCTTATAAACTTACTATGTATGAAGAGCCGATATATGTACAGATAAAGAGCCTTGATAAGGTCGGATGGGCTGATGACATGGACCTAATATGGGTAAAGAGGGGTGAGCAGGAAGAAATCGTTGAATATATCGAATATGGTATGAATTATACTTTATTTATAGGCGAGAACAAAGAGGCGGCAGTCGAGGTGGTGCGTATAGAAGATAATACGGATAATGAATCGGAAGTAGTACCTATAGTGGAAAATAACTGAAAAATAAATTTTATACTTGTATAGGCAGAAAGCGGATGCTGTTTTTAGAGCTGCTCAAATATTTTCCTAAGCTTTGTGAAAAACATTTGAGTAGCATCAAGGATAAAGATTTGAATGCCGTTTGGACGGAGTCTAATTATACGAGTATGGACGGCAAGCGTATATTTTCAGTTCCCAAACTGTGGTACTGTATACAGTTGAGAATGTAGCCTTCTTGTTATAGGCTTGATAAAAGGAGTTGAAAAAGGAAAGTGAAGGAAGCATGTTTATTGCTTTGGTTATTTAAAGTGTAGATTCATATATCGAAAAAGTGGAAATAAAATTGCCGAAAAAACTGAAATGAAATTGCCGAAAAAGCAGAAGTAAAACTGCCGAAAAAGCAGAAGTGAAATTGAAATGTACTATATTACATGCTATACTGGGAATTGTCGGGAGGCAGAGTTAATATGGAATATGTAAGACGTATTGTTGATCAAGTTCTTGATCGAAAACAAGAGGCATTTAATGCTATAAACATTATTGGCCCTAAAGGATGTGGAAAAACAAGAACAGCAAAGGAGCGATGTTCCACTGTGATTGAGTTCCAGGATGAAGAGAAAAGAGATGGATATTTAGCTGTAGCAGATACATCACCTAAACTACTTCTGAAGAACAAAAAACCAATATTGTTTGATGAGTGGCAGGATGCTGTAAAAATCTGGGGAGCGATTCGAAAAGATTGTGATGATAATCCTGAGTCTGTTGGTGAATACTACTTGACAGGTTCGACAAGCCGAAAAATAGACACACCACATACAGGTACAGGCCGAATTACAGAACTTTTAATGTTTCCGATGTCATTATACGAAACCGGAGAATCTAACGGTTCTGTCTCATTATCAAAAATAATGGATGATGAGTCATATGACATAGATGGGGTTATGTCAGATCTGACGCTTGAAATGCTTTTTATAGCAGCATGTAGGGGAGGGTGGCCGAGATGTTTGGCACTTTCTTCTGAAGAAGCAAAGCTTGAAATTGCAAAAGATTACTTTCGACAGATTTATCAAAAAGATATAATTGCTATTGATGGAGTGAGAAGAAACCCGGAGTTGGCAAGAACATTGATATGGTCATATGCGAGAAATATGGCTACAACGGCTAAGAAAAGTAGCATTTTTGCGGATGTTAAAGCTACACAGAATACAACAGATAAAACTTTGTTTTCTTATATAGAGATACTGGAGCAGCTATTTGTTATAAAAGATATTGACGCATGGACGCCTCAAATCCGGTCGAGAACCGCAATCAGATCTGCAAAGAAGCATATTTTTGTTGATCCGTCTATTGGAATTGCTGCCCTTGGCATAAGTCCGAGATACTTTAATAATGATTTAGATTTATTCGGGCATGTTTTTGAAAATCTTGTTTTGAGAGATTTACTTGTCTATGCAGATGCACATGAAGGAAGAATCATGCATTACACAGATGATACCGGTATCGAAGCTGATGCAGTATATCAAAACTCTGACGGAAAATATGCATTGATTGAAATCAAAGTAGGTGCAAATAAAATTCCCGAAGCTGAAAAATCATTATTACGCTTTAAAAGGGTAATACAAGAACATAATAAGGAAGCATTAAAAAATTCGGAGCATCCACATCCTATATACAGAGAACCATCTGCACTGATTGTCATTTGTGGCACAGCACCAATGGCATTTACAACAGAAAATGGCGTGAAGGTTATACCTATTGGCTGTCTGAAAGATTGATTCTGCTCTTAAAAAGCAAAAATATCTTATTTAGAGTTGTATTGATATTGTTATTATTCTAATCCATAGATTAAAAGAGAAAAAACAAGCTATCACTTTAAGATTTTCTTCTTAAAGTGATAGCCTTATTTTATTCAATATTATCAATATCTAAGCTATATCCAAGTACTTCACCTACCTCAGTTATTTTTCCGGTAAGTGTAATTAATGAGTCTGAAGACAGTTCTGAAACTTTGGCTTTTGTTTCTTCATTTTTTATATAGCATGTAACACCTATAATTGCAAAATCAGTATTCGGTAACAAACTAATATATTTTCCTGAACTGTCAATAGTACTTAACTTGCCTGTAATTCTAACATACTCTCCTTTATGGTCATTGCTGGCTTTTAATGCATTATCATTTAGCTGAGACATTAAATCATCTACAGTATAAGTTGTATATTCGATAGATTCTGTTGTACTTTCTACTATCGGTTTGTTGGAATCAGATTGAACAGAATCGGATTTTGTACTCGATTTTTTATTACCACCTAAGCTGCCGACAAAAGCTATCAATACTATAACTATACCGATTGCAACTAGCACTCCACCAAGCTTTTTATTTTTTGCACCACAACTCGGGCATATCTTAGCAGATTTTGCCATCTCTTTACCACAAGTTTTGCAAGTGGTCATCTTGTTATTACTCATATCTCCTCCTGATTAAATAAAACTTAAGAAAAACTTATAATACCATTATATATATATATATATTTGTCAAGTTATTTGTTTTAGGTAAAATCACTCATAAAACAAGATATAGTTCAGTTATGTCCCAGCTGATAAAAATATAAAACAATTATAATACCTTGAATATTTGAACAGTTAAAAAGTAATAATATAATTAGTATGCAGAATACATAGATAAAAATCATTTTATTAAAAAATTCTCTTGTAGTAGCTTAATAGCTGCCTATCATCTATAATACTTAATCTCTTCCCATATTCTACACATTGGCAATTCAATGACTTTAAAGTAATATTTTAGTCAACATAAAATGAAGAGAAAAATAATGTAAAAATCGCCTGAATGTAAGAAGCCGGCGATTTTTACTGTGCTATAGACTTTTCCTGTATTTTTTATATAAAATAAATCCTACCGATAAAACAGCGATTATTCCCACGGCTGATAATATGATTGAATTTACTGTGCTGAATTTATCTGAATTGTATAAAGCTATAAATTTTTTGATTTCATCAAAGGTATACCAGCCCTTTTTTATAGAAATCTCATCTCTCTCAATATCGACTAAAACCCCTATTTTTAATGAATCATCATCAAAAACTTTCACCAACAGTACTGAGCCGAAGGGGGTGGCTCTGCCTGCCACGAGTAAGAGGATGTTTTTCATTCCTGTATTATATTGTTCACCTAAAAGCTCAGACATTAGAGCGGTTGTTGTGTAATTTCTGTCCTCATAAATTAAATTTGCGGATTCAAAAAGCTTACCGTTTTTATCATACGAAAGTATTCTCTCAAAATATTCATTTGACGGCTGATATTCTGTCACAACCCAGTTGGAATCCTTCATATCAATAGTATCTGTATTCGACTCAAAAACAAGTTCTCTAAGTTTATCCTCTGATTTTATCTTGCTGACAGGTACCGCATTGTAAACAAAGAATATCTCTGTATTATCTACAATACTTTGAGTAGGCTCTCCGTTTTTTGAAAGAGCGTTTATCAAAACATCATTTGAGGGGGGAGTGAGGGCAAATGAATGGATGCATATATTTAAAGAAAAAATACAAAAAAATATAAATGCCAATATTTTTGCGGCTTTATTATTCACCTTAACCTCCATTTCTTTGCCGGAAGGCAAAACAAACAGTTATGAAAAGTATTTTCACACCAAGTACTTATCTATAGGATAGTTTATCGGAGAATTATAATCAAGTTTCAAACATTACTGTATTCGTAAAAAAGTATAATTATTCTCTAATATTTCCATAATCAAAGTTTTAAAGAGAAATATACCAAAACAGATATATTTTTGCACATATAAAAATGATGTATTTTCTTATTCTAAAAGGTGTTATACTAAAGGGGTTGTAAAATAAAAAAGGAGATTTCTATGTCAAAAACTTATATTAATTCGTATTTGCTTAAGAGGTTTTTGCCTTATTACAGCAAATATTATCCTACACTTATACTTGATTTGATATGTGCCGGATTTTCTACAATGTGTGATTTGGTACTGCCGATAATACTGAGATATCTGACAAATACAGCAAGACAAAATATAGAGCTTTTGACTCTAAAACTTATAATAACACTTGGAGCAATATTTATATTGCTTCGTATAATAGATACCATAGCCAATTATTATATGCAAAATATCGGGCATGTTATGGGTGCACAGATAGAGACTGATATGAGATATGATATTTTTTCTCATATTCAACAATTGCCGTATTCATATTATAACACCAATAAATCAGGTCAGATTTTATCCCGTATAACTACTGATTTGTTTGAAGTTACCGAGTTTTCACATCATTGTCCTGAAGAGTTTTTTATTGCATTTGTAAAATTTGTTATTTCATTTGTGATACTTATAAATATAAATATTCCGCTGACTTTAATTATATTTATGATGATACCGATTATGGTGATTTTTATGTCCTCTGCCAATAAAAAGATGAGAGAGGCACAAAAAGAGCAAAGAAATCATGTCGGTGATATAAATTCAGGTATTGAGAATAATATTCTCGGTGCAAAGGTGGTTAAGTCTTTTGCAAATGAGGATTTGGAAGTGGAAAAGTTCCATAAGGAAAACTTGAAATTTTTGGATATTAAAAAGGTATTCTACAAGCATATGGCAAATTTGCAGGTGGTATACAGGATTTTTGACGGTATCATGTATTTGACGGTTATTGTACTTGGCAGTCATTATATGAAAAACGGAGTTATAAATGCGGGTGATATGTTTTTATACACTCTTTATATAAATATGCTTTTAAACACTGTAAAAAGAATTGTTGATTTTATGGAGCAGTTCCAAAGAGGAATGACAGGTATTGAAAGATATATCGAGATAATGGATGTAAAAAACGACATAATTGATAAGGAAGATGCCGTTATACTGGATGGTGTAAATGGTGATATTGAGTTTAGGAATGTAAGCTTTTCATATCCTCAAAGTGATGTAAAGATACTTGATAATATAAGTTTTAATATAAATAAGGGCGAAAATATTGCTCTTGTAGGCTCATCCGGAGTCGGAAAAACTACAATATCCAATCTTATCCCCAGATTTTATGAGGTCAGCAGCGGTGAGATACTGATAGACGGCAGAGATATCCGTGATATTAAACAAAAATCGCTAAGAGATAATATCGGTATAGTGCAACAGGAGGTGTATTTATTCTCAGGCACCGTATATGAAAATATTGTATACGGAAAAAAGGATGCAAGCTTTGAAGAGGTCAAAAGGGCTGCAAAAATGGCGGGTGCCTATGATTTTATTATGGAGCTTGGAGATAAGTTTGATACATATATCGGTGAGCGTGGCACCAAGCTTTCAGGTGGTCAAAAGCAAAGAATCAGTATAGCAAGAGTATTTCTTAAAAATCCACCTATACTGATACTTGATGAAGCTACATCGGCACTTGATAATAATTCCGAGGCTATAGTGCAACAGTCTCTTGAAACACTCAGTGAGGGAAGGACTACAATCACCATAGCGCACAGACTCTCAACTATAAGAAATGCCGATAAAATCTTGGTGCTTACTGAAAACGGTATAGAGGAGTCGGGTACACATGAGGAGTTACTGAGTAAAAAGGGAATATATTTTAATTTTTATAATAAAAATATAGATAAGTTAAAAGAATAAGCTTTTAAGCCATCATTATGGCGGAATGGAGATATTATGCAGGATATTTTTGATTTAATAGATAAAGATGAGTTGGTGGAGATGCTTTCAAAGGCGGTGGATATACCCAGTATAAATCCTAAGGGAAATGAAAAGCCCATGTGCGAATATGTGGAAAATCTGTTAAAGGAAAATAATATAGAATATTTATCAGTGCCTGTGGAAGAAGGCAGATATGATATCATAGCAAAAATAAGGGGCAGTCAGGATAAGGATGCCTTGGTATTTACCGGACATATGGATGTTGTTCCGGTGTCTGAGGATGAGATGAAAAGATGGAATACTCCGCCATTTACTTCAACTATAAAGGACGGTAAATTGTATGGCAGAGGAAGTGCGGATATGAAAAGCGGACTTATATCTGCGATTTATTCAATGATACTGTTAAAAAGAAATAATATTACTCCCAAAAGAGATATAATACTTGCCGCCACCATTGATGAGGAAAATCTTATGAAGGGCTCCAAGGCATTGCAGGATAATGAGGCGTTTAAAAATGCAAAATATCTTATAGTATGTGAGCCTACAGATATGAAAATATGCAATGAGCAAAAGGGGAGGACATGGGCGGATATTTGTGTGCATGGTATGACTGCTCACGGTTCACAAAAGGGTGTGGGAGAAAATGCGATATATCTTGCAATAAAGCTTATTGAAAAGATAAAAAATACCGGGTTTAAGGAGTATCCCGATACATTTTGGCGTACACTTGCTATAAATGCAGGGGTGGAGCCGCAGGTGGTTCCTGACAGATGTGTATTCACAGTGGATGCAAGGTTGCAGGTAGGACATGAGCCGCATAAGATATGGGAAAAACTGGAAGAGCTTATAGAGGAAGTAAAATCGGAGAATACGCATTTTAACGCTACATATGAGATAGAGGATATGAGAACCTCATGGCATACAAAAAAAGAGGATGAATTGATACAGGGTATTATCTCATCACTTAAAAAAATGGAGATAGATCCTGCTTTTGATACATTCACGGGCTCTACAGATGCCAGTATGCTTATAAAAAATAATCTGATACCTGTAATCATAGGTCCCGGGGATTTGTCTGTGGTACATAGGGAAAATGAATATGTGGAGCTTAGGCAATTAGTTGATTCCTGTAAATTATATCTGGATTTGATGATGAATATATGACCTGTCTCCTAATCCTCTATTATTGTAAGAATCCGGAAAAAATGTTATTATAAGCATTATTATTCAACATTTAAATGATAGGAAGAAAAGATGATTGTTGACCAAAGTAAGATTAGAAATTTTTGTATTATTGCACATATAGACCATGGTAAGTCCACTCTTGCAGACAGGATAATAGAAAAGACAGGACTTTTGACCAGCAGGGAGATGCAGTCCCAAGTTCTTGACAATATGGACTTGGAGCGTGAGAGAGGAATTACTATAAAAAGTCAGGCGGTGAGGACTGTTTATAAGGCAAATGACGGAAATGAATATATATTTAATTTGATAGATACTCCGGGACATGTAGACTTTAACTATGAAGTATCAAGATCACTGGCAGCCTGTGACGGTGCAATACTTGTAGTGGATGCGGCTCAGGGGATAGAGGCGCAGACTCTTGCGAATGTATATATGGCACTTGACCATGACCTTGAGGTATTCCCCGTAATAAACAAGGTGGATTTGCCAAGTGCCGATCCGGATCTTGTGGCAAGTGAAATAGAAGATGTGATAGGAATAGAAGCACATGATGCTCCGAGAATCTCCGCAAAGATGGGACTGAATATAGAAGAGGTACTTGAGGCTATAGTAGCAAAAATTCCGGCTCCTGTAGGTGACGGCAAGGCACCGCTTCAGGCACTGATATTTGACTCCTTATATGATTCATATAAGGGAGTAATAGTCTTTGTGCGTATAAAAGAAGGCAGTGTAAAAAAAGGCGATACCATAAAAATGATGGCAACAGGTGCTGTGGAAGAAGTGGTTGAAGTAGGGTATTTCGGTGCAGGACAATTTATTCCATGTGATGAGCTTTCAGCCGGTATGGTAGGCTATATCACTGCAAGTATCAAGAATGTAAAGGATACAAGAGTCGGTGATACCATTACATTAAACAATAATCCATGTAAGGAGGCATTGCCCGGATATAAGAAGGTTACACCTATGGTATATTGCGGACTTTATCCGGCTGACGGAGCAAAGTATAATGACCTTAGAGAAGCATTGGAGAAATTACAATTAAATGATGCTTCACTTTTCTTTGAGCCTGAGACCTCTCTTGCGTTGGGATTTGGATTCAGATGCGGCTTTTTAGGGCTTTTGCATCTTGAGGTAATACAGGAAAGACTTGAAAGAGAATATAATCTTGATCTTGTTACTACCGCACCTGGGGTTGTATATAAGGTGTTTAAGACAAACGGAGAGGAGATAGAACTTACCAATCCTTCCAATTTGCCGGATCCTTCAGAAATAGAGCATATGGAAGAGCCTATTGTTTCGGCTGAGATAATGCTTACAAAGGAGTTTGTAGGTGCTATTATGAATCTTTGCCAGGAGAGAAGAGGAATATATCTCGGAATGGAATATATAGAGGAAAATCGTGCTATTTTAAGATATGATTTGCCTTTAAATGAAATAATATATGATTTCTTTGATGCCCTAAAGTCAAGGTCAAGAGGCTATGCTTCACTTGACTATGATTTAAAGGGATATGTGCCTTCAAAGCTTGTAAAGCTTGATATTCTTATAAATAAGGAAGAGGTGGATGCATTATCATTTATAGTACATGCGGATTCTGCTTATGAAAGAGGCAGAAAGATGTGCGAAAAGTTAAAGGAAGAGATACCGAGACATTTATTTGAGATACCTATACAGGCGGCAGTCGGCTCCAAGGTTATTGCAAGAGAGACTGTAAAGGCAATGAGAAAAGATGTGTTGGCAAAATGTTATGGAGGAGATATATCAAGAAAGAGGAAACTCCTTGAAAAGCAAAAAGAGGGAAAGAAGAGAATGAGACAGATAGGTAATGTGGAAATCCCTCAGAAGGCATTTATGAGCGTACTTAAGTTGGATGAGGATTAATAATTTATGTCTATGAAAAAGTTAGAATTATATGTGCATATACCATTTTGTGAAGAAAAATGTAAGTACTGCGACTTTTTATCATTTAAGGCGGATGACGGTGAGAAAAAGGCATATGTCACTCAGCTTATAGAGGAGATAAAAGCACAGGGTCAAAACTATAGTGATTATCTGGTCAGTTCAATATTTATAGGTGGAGGTACGCCTACCACACTTAACGGAATATGGATACTGGATATAATGAATGCAATCCGTGAGAACTTTATGGTGGAAACGGATGCGGAAGTTTCTATAGAATGTAATCCGGGTACATTATCAACAAGCAAGATAATGCATATAAAAAAGGCGGGAGTAAACAGAATAAGCTTCGGATTGCAAAGCAGTATAGAGGAAGAGCTTAAAGAGCTTGGAAGAATACATACATATAAGGATTTTTTACAAAGCTATCAGCTTGCAAGAGAGTATGGCTTTACAAATATCAATGTGGATTTGATGAGCGGTCTGCCAAAACAGACTATTGACAGCTATAAGACCACATTAAAAAGAGTCTGTGCCTTAAAACCTGAGCATATAAGCGCATATTCTCTTATTATAGAACCGGGCACTCCATTCTTTGAAAAGTATGGAAGTGAGGAGGGTGCTCAACTCTTACCCGGTGAAAATACAGACAGGGAGATGTATGCTCTTACAAAAAGTATTTTAAAAGAGCATGGCTATGAAAGATATGAGATAAGCAATTATGCCAAGCCCGGCAGAGAGTGTAGGCATAATATAGGCTATTGGACAGGTGTGTCATATCTGGGACTTGGAGTGGGTGCATCCGGATATGTGATGAACAGACGCTTCCATGTGGAAAGCGATTACAGAAAATATATGAGTGTCAAGATGCAGCAGGATATTACTCCTCTTTACTGTGATATAGAGGAGCTGGATATCAAGGCTAATATGGAGGAATTTATGTTCCTTGGTCTAAGGCTGACAAAGGGAGTATCCAGACATGAATTTAATGAAAAATTCGGCGTGGATATGTTTGAGGTCTTTGACAGACAGATAAAGAGAAATATGATGTTAAAGCTTATGGAGTATAATTCACCATATCTTAGACTGACTGAAAAGGGACTTGACCTCAGCAATATGGTAATGTCCGACTTTTTACTTGATTAGTTTTATATAGAGGCGAATATGTTATATTTTATAAATGATTACAGTGAAGGTGCGGCTGCGGAGATTTTAGATAAGATGCTTGAGAGCAATTTATCCAAACAGTCAGGCTATGGCAGTGATGTGTTTTGTCTGTCTGCAAAGGAAAAGATAAAGAAGGCTCTTAATGCCGATGCCGAAATCTTCTTTGTAAGCGGAGGAACACAGGCTAATAAGATAGTTATTGCAAGTATTTTAAAAAACTATGAGGGTGTTATAGCGGCGGATACCGGACATATATCAGTACATGAAGCCGGAGCCATAGAAAATACCGGACATAAGGTTATAGGGCTAAAGTCAAAGAACGGCAAGATTGATGAGGACGCTGTAAGGAAATTTTGTTTGGAGTTTTATGCTGATGTCAATCATGAGCATATGGTATATCCGGGTATGGTCTATCTGTCACAGCCGACAGAGTATGGAAGTATTTATTCAAAAAAAGAACTTGAATCCATCAGTGAAATTTGCAAAGAGTATAATATGCCTCTTTTTATAGACGGGGCAAGACTTGCTTATGCTTTGGGAAGTTGTGAATGTGATACCGATTTGGCGGATATTGCAGGGCTTTGCGATGTTTTCTATATTGGCGGTACAAAATGCGGTGCTCTTATAGGCGAGGCGATAGTCTTTACAAATAAAGGACTTTGCAAACATTTTTTTACAAATATGAAGCTGTTTGGCGGTGTACTTGCAAAGGGAAGACTTCTTGGAATACAGTTTGATACATTATTTACGGATAATTTATATAAAAGACTTGGCAAAAGCGGAGTAGATGCGGCAATGAAGATAAAAAAAGCTTTGCTGCAAAAGGGATATGAGCTGTATATCGACTCTCCTACAAATCAGCAATTTATTGTAGTTGATGATGCATTAAGAGAGAGACTATCAAAGGATGTTGCATTCGGGTTTATGGAAACCCTTGAAAACGGAAAGCATGTTATAAGGTTTTGCACAAGCTGGGCTACAAATGATGAGGATGTGGATAGGTTGATAGCTGTACTATAATATTTACCGATATATAAAAGGGAGGCTTATGGAAGAGAATAAAATATTTGTCACAAGGGCTACATTGCCTCCTAAGGAGGAATTCCTTGAATATGTGGATGAGATATGGGAGAGTGCGTGGCTGACCAATATGGGTGATGTTCACAATGAACTTGAAAAAAACTTGAGTGAGTTTATGGACGATATGGAAATAGTTCTTACAGTGAACGGACATTTGGCATTGGAGCTCGCATTGCAATCCTTAAAGATAGAGGGAGAGGTCATCACCACACCGTTTACCTTTGCTTCCACCACTCATGCCATAGTAAGAAACGGATTAAATCCGGTTTTTTGTGATATAAAAAAAGATGATTTTACAATAGATCCTGAAAAAATCGAAAAACTTATAAATAAAAATACAAAGGCTATAATGCCTGTACATGTATATGGCAATATATGCGATGTGGAAGCTATAGAAAGTATAGCAAAAAAATACGGACTATATGTGATTTATGATGCCGCCCACACCTTTGGAGAGAGGTATAAGGGGAAAAGTGTGGCTGATTTTGGTGATATGAGTGTGTTCAGCTTCCATGCCACCAAGGTTTTTAATACTATAGAGGGCGGTGCTATAGCTCTGAGGGATAAGGATATAAGAAAATCATTGGATTTTTTAAAAAATTTCGGTATTGCGGATAAGGAAAATGTACCCTATGTGGGCAGCAATGCAAAGATGAATGAATTTGCAGCGGCTATGGGGCTTTGTAATATGAGGCATCTGCCGGAATATATAGAAAAAAGAAGGCATATATCAGTGATTTACACAGAAAGGCTGTCAGATTTAAAGGGTATCAGACTTAATAAATATAATAATGATACTGTATATAATTATGCCTATTTTCCTATAGTTGTGGAAAATGGAGACAGGGATGAATTGTATGAAAGTCTGGCAAGGGAGAATATTTTTGCAAGAAAATATTTTTATCCATGCACCAATGCTTATGAATGTTACAGCAAAAGCTTTGATGCAAATGATACGCCTATAGCTTCGGATATATCAAAAAAGGTTTTGACCTTGCCTATATATCCTGATTTGGAGGCAACTGATGTAGAGAGGATATGTGATATTATTCGGAGAGAACTATGAAAGCAAAGAATTTAGAAATTTTGCACAATAACGGATTTTTGGTTCCCAAATTTCAAATCGTTCATCCGGAGGATGAGCCTGACTTTTCATATTTTGATTCGGAATTTTTTGCCATTCGTTCAAATGACGCACATGAGGATGGTGAAAAGTTTTCCTATGCGGGACAGTTTTTGACTGTTTTAAATGTGCCGAAAGAGGGAGTAAAAAAGGCGGTACTTTCGGTGGTTGAAAGTTATAAAAACAGGCATTATGAAAAAAAGTTGGGTATAAGGAGTGCAAATAATTACTCGGGTGTCATCATTCAGGAGATGGTGGAATCAGAGTATTCAGGTGTTTTATTTACTGCCAATCCTAAGGGGATTCTAAATGATATGGTGATTGTTGCCGGAAAAGGACTGGGCAATAAAATAGTGGAGGATAAAGCTGAAACTGTTACATACCATCATTACAGGGAGGGGGTTACCTATAAGGAGGGAAGCGGTGATTTTTTTCCTGAGCATTTTGTAAAAGAGTTGATTATCCTTGGGGAAAGGATAGAAAAGCTCTTTGGAAAGCCTATGGATATAGAATTTGCCATAAAAGAAAATAAAATATATATTTTACAGGCAAGAGAGATTACAGGTCTTGATTTTACTTTGCCTGTTCGTATACTTGATAACAGCAATATTGCGGAAAGTTATCCCGGGGTGTGCAGCAAACTTACAAGAAGCTTTGCATGGGAGGTATATACAAGGATTTTTACAAGACTGGGACAAAGAGTTCTTGGGAAATCGGCAAAACAGTATGAAGATCTGTTTACAAATATGGTCAGTGATTTTGGCGGAAGAATGTATTATGAAATCAGCAGTTGGTATGATATTTTAAGACTGATGCCGCTATCTTTGAAAATAATACCTGTTTGGCAAAGAATGCTTGGGGTGGAGGATACGGAAATTCACTTTTCCAAAGGCAAGCCGGGACTGATTAAAAAAATAAAACTTCTCTTTTCAACGCTTTATCTATTTGTACTTTCACAGGGAAAGATGAGGAATCTTTCTGTATTTTTCAAAAAAGAATTCCATTATTTTGATAAAAAAATTGAAAAGGAAGAAGATACAAAGAAACTATACCGTATTTTTAAGGAGATGGAAGAAACCTTTTTTAAAGAATGGGATTGGACATTGATAAATGATATGGTGTCTTTTTTGTCTACACATTTTGCCGGGAGCAGAGTAAAAAAGACATTGGCACTCGAGAGTAAAAAGCCGGTAGAGGCATTAAATGATTTGATTTATATATACAAAAGATTTGGAGATAAATCAAAAGAGTACCAAAAAGCAAAAAGAAGATATATAAAATACTATGGTGACAGAACTGTAGGTGAGCTCAAGCTTGAAACAAGAACTTTTGCGACGAATCCGAATCTTTTGGATAAGCTTGTGGAGGAAAGGGTATCACTGCCTATTAAAAAATCAAGGAAAAGCCCTATAAATATAAAAAACTCATTAGCAAGAAGCTCAACCAATTACCGTGAGATTTCAAGGCTTAACAGAAGCAGGATATTCGGACTTATGAGAAAGCTTATTGATAAAATAGCTTTAAAAACAATCGGTGAAGATATTTATAATTTATCACTTTCACAAATAGAGGAGATGATTTTTTTAAACAGGGATTTTAGCGAGGAGATAAAGGAAGAAAAAAATCTGATGCTAGTATACAATCAGATTTCGACTATAAAAAAGGTGAAACTTTTGGGAAATCCCGGTATTGATTTTTCCGGAATAGATATATCCTCCTGTGAAGATGGGGATAAAAGTGATTTTCTTGTAGGCAGAGGAGTGTCAAATGGGAAAGTCGTTGGAGAAGTAATAAAAATCACAGATATGAGCAAGGTATCTCTAAAGGATGTTAAAGATAAAATAATAGCTGCTTATTCTACAGATCCCGGATGGTTTCTTTTGCTGGATGTGGCAAGAGGGATTTTGGCTGAGAGAGGTTCGCTTCTTTCACATACCGCAATCGTGGCAAGAGAGTTAAAAAAGCCGGCAGTGGTAGGGATAAGAGATTTGATGAGTCAGATAGAGAGCGGAGATATTGTGGAGCTTGATGGAGATAAGGGCTGTTGCAAGATAAAAAGGGAGAATGAAATTGAGTGAAATAACAGTAAGTATAGTTAAAAAGAATAAGGATAAGGAACTGTTTTTAAGGTTTCCGTCAAAAGTTTATGATGATAAACATATTATGCAGGATAAAGTCTTTGAGAGAGAGGTTTTAGAAAGCACCAATGTTTTATGCAAGGGGGTAGATATTATTCCTCTTATTGCAAAAAATAAAAAGGAAGAAGTAACAGGGCGTTGTTTATTATCTTTATATAAGGATGATGATACAGCATATATAGGTTTTTTTGAATCCGTAAATAAAGAAGAGGTCGCAAATGAGCTGCTTAATACGGCGCAAAATCTGGCAAAGGATGCCGGAAAGAAAAAACTTTTAGGACCTATCGACCTTTCCTTTTGGGCAAGATATCGCTTTTGTACGGAGGAGGGTTTGCCATATATAGGAGAGCCGGCGAACAGAGATTTTTATATGGGACTTTGGGAAAAGTTCGGATTTTCGGTGGCAGAAGAGTATTCTTCCAACTTTTTTGATATTCCCGATGAGGATTTTGAGAGTGAAAAAGCGAAGTTAAGACTTGAAGAGGTAAAAAAAGAGGGCTATGTTTTTTGCCATCCGAATGTAGATAATTTTGAGAAATATTTAAAAGATATCTACCCTGTTTTGATGGAGGGGTATAAGGATTTTTGCGGCTTTAAAAGGATATCCGAGGAAGATTTTATAAAGCTTTATTCTCCTTTAAAAATGGTTATAGATCCGGATGTGGTGTTTTTGGCATATAAGGAAAATATATTAAAGGGATTTTTAATCTGCCTGCCTGATTATGGGAATTTGCTTTGTAAGCCCAGAACCCCCGCACTTTTACTTAATGTAATGAGTGTAAAATCAAAGGCAAAAAGATATGTACTTTTATATATGGGTGTGGAAAAGGATTGTCTGGGGCTTGGCTCGGCACTGTCACAGATGGTTGTGGATAAATTAAGAGAAAAAAAGGCGAGCGGGATATCGGCACTGATACATACCGGAAAGGCAACCGGCGGATATTTTAAGGACAAAATAAAGACACAAAGAAAATATGTTTTGCTTGAAAAGATGATTTAAGATTTGAGGATTTGGATGAAAAATAAGACCTTTTTAAAGAGTGTATATTGTGCAATTGAGGGGCTTATCTTTGCTGTAAAAACGGAAAAAAATTATAAATATTATCTATGTATTGATATTATATTTTTCCTGTTGGATTTCTTTGTTTTTAAGGTGGATAAAGCGACCTGGTTTGCATTTATTATCACATCATCAGGGGTGTATGCCATGGAATGTATAAATACCGCCATAGAACATATAGCAGATTTTATATCAAATGAAGTGCATCCTGAGATAAAGGTCATTAAGGATATGGCTGCTGCGGGAGTACTTTGTTTTGGGATAGCATTCTTTATGGTGCAAATAATAGAATGTATAAATTATATGAGAGTATCGATATGATTATTTCACTATATATCAGTATGTTGCCGGTAATTTTCGGGGGTGTATTTAACATGCTTTTTGTAAAGATAAAAGCATTGTCATTTTTACGGATTCCCGTGGATTGCGGCAAAAGTATAAATGGTAAAAGAATATTCGGAGACAGTAAGAGCGTCCTTGGATTTATAGGTATGACATTTGGAACGGCTGTTATAGCGATCTTTTGGGGATTGTTTTTGAAAATGATGAATATGGAAGCTCTTAATCTGATTTATAAAAATCATCCGAATACAATTTTTTTGAATTTGTTTACAGGGGCGGCATTCGGATTTGCATATATGGTTTTTGAACTGCCGAACAGCTTTATAAAAAGAAGATTTGATATAGATGCAAGTAATAGAGGAAGGTTTCCGATAAATATTTTTATATTTATCTATGACCAGATAGATTCTATGATTGGGGTAATGCTTGTACTTTCATTGCTTGCAGGTTTGAATTTAAAGGAATATATATTGGCTGTTTTTCTGGGAGGATTTACCCATGTGGCAGTCAATGGTATTTTGATTTTGTTTAAAGTAAGAAAGTACTGGTGATAAATGAAAAGAATATTTTTGGGAGTATATCATCCGAGTGTGATACTTACCTATATAGGAGTTTTAATATCAATATTCGGGATTTTCTTTGTCGGAGATTTATATATATCAACTATTTTTCTGATGCTTGCAGGGCTTTGTGATGCATTTGACGGAATATTTGCAAGAATGTATAAAAGAACGAGTCAGGAAGAAAACTTCGGAATACAGATAGACTCATTTGCGGATTTGATTTCATTTGGAATATTTCCTGTAAAAATATATATGAGCTTTTTTGCTAAGAATATATATTTTTCCTTTATTTTAAGCGGCTTGTATATTCTGGCTGTAATAATCAGGCTGGCTTATTTTAACAGTGAGGGCAGTGAGGATAAACTATATTTTACAGGGCTGGCTGTAACATATTCCGCATTCTTTTTATCACTATATACAGTTATAGGCAAGTATATAAAAAGCTTTAATAAATTGCCGATAGAATATTTGTATATTTTTTTGATTTTGGCATTTTTATGGAATAAGAAAATAAAAAAGCCGAATCTGTATATAAGAATAGCTTTCCTTGTTTTAGCACTTGTTTTTATAGTTTTATTGCTTTTATAGGTGAGTAATTTGAAAATAATAGATAGAAAAAACGGACAGATAATAAATGAAGTGGAAGACTCTGCAGGAATTATCAGATTTTTATACCACAGTTTGCCGGGAAGGATATTTTTAAAGCTGTTTTTTGCAAGAGTATATTTTTCAAAACTGCTTTCAATATATTATAAAAGTCCTTTATCAAAAGCTAAGATAGAAAGTTTTGTAAAAAAATATAATATGGATGGCAGACTTTTAAAAAGAGGCTTTGTCAGCTTTGATGATTTTTTTACAAGAAAGGAAAGAATAAATCCGGATAGGGAAGGATTTATTGCAACGGCAAGTGCTAAGCTAAGAGTATTTAGAATAGGTGAAAATGGGGAACTTTATCAGGGCAAAAAAAGACTTAATATAATGATAAAGGGTAATGTTTATAATACCAATAAATTGTTGAAATCTCCACTGCCAAAATGGGCAAGAGGTGGATATCTTTTATTATACAGGCTAAGTCTGTCAGATTATCACAGATATATTTATCCTATAAGAGGTAGGTGCAAAGCTAAGAGAAGCATCGACGGGCATCTTGAAAGTGTAAGAAGGGATGCGGCTTATTGGAGAGCATTTGCGGAAAACAAAAGAGTATTGGAATATTGGCAGAGTGAGTATGGGAAAATGCTCCATATGGAGATAGGTGCAATGCTTGTCGGGTATATCCACAATTATGAGAAAAAAGTTTTTCTGCGAGGTGAGGAAAAAGGATATTTCTCTTACGGAGGTTCAAGCATCGTGGAGATAGTCGGCAAAGGGATAGAGATAGATAAAGATATTTTAAAAAACAGTGAAAAAGGTTTTGAAACAAAGGTTAGAATCGGAGAAAGGATAGGATATGGAAAGACTGAAAAGGCTTAGAGTTTATTTTAATGAAATGTTTCCGCTGCTTCCAAGGCTATGTCTTGGCTATATTGTATTTTTAGAGATTTATTTTATCGTACTCTTAAATCATGGCGTGACAGGCGGGCAACTTCTCTTATTTGACAGAGTGGAGGGGCAATCCGACTTTATATCCTATTTTATACAGCATGATGTGACAGGCGTGATTATAGGCGGATTTACAATCTTCAGCTTTTTATTATGGCTTCGTATTGCGGATGATTTTAAAGACTATGAGCTGGATTGCAGACTTTTTGCAAGCAGACCGCTTCCATCAGGCAGAGTTCATAAAGATGATCTTAGAATTTTTGCTACAATACTTATCGGAGTAACTATTTTGCTAAATCTTATCTTTATGAGGAATTTTATATTCTGTTTAATTCTTTATACCTATGGAAGCTTGATGGCGGTGTGGTTTTTCCAAAAGCATAAAATAGCGAAATCACTTCCGCTGGCTTTGGTGACTCATAATCCCGTACAGATAATATTAAATATTTATGTTATTTCCTATGCTATAATGAAGTATAAACTTCCGATATTTGATATTACAAATCTGATGGCGGTGATGACTCTGTATTTTCCTGCACTTATATGGGAGATTTCCAGAAAGATTCGTGCACCGAAGGAGGAAACGGAATATGTTACCTATTCCAAGCTTTTCGGATATAAGAAATGTATTGATTTTGTTTTTGTTCTTACATGGCTTGATATATTTACAAATATAGTGCTTGTTTGGAATCTGAATAAAATCTCAGTGGCGGCATTGCTTGCAAATACTGTATGGTGTTCTATGAAATTTTTTGAATATAAGAAGGATCCTACAAAGTACAGAATAGTAAGCAAGGTGGAAAGGTATACATATATACAGGAAAGTATGATGATTGCAACTATTATAATTTATTTGATAGTTGGAAAAATATAGAGAGGAGTAATGTATGAAATACGATTTTTTAATAGTGGGAGCGGGGCTTTTCGGAGCGGTATTTGCATATGAGGCAAAGAAGCGAGGTAAGAAGGTTTTGGTTATTGATAAGAGAGAACATATAGCCGGAAATATATATACTGAGAATGTAGACGGTATAAATGTACATAAATATGGTGCCCATATTTTCCACACCTCAAATAAAAAGGTTTGGGATTATATCAATAATTTTGCCGAGTTTAATAATTATATCAATTCACCTGTAGCGGTATATAAGGATGAACTTTATAATCTGCCTTTTAATATGAATACCTTCAGCAAGCTTTGGAATATCAAGACTCCGGATGAGGCAAAGGCTATTATTGAAAAGCAAAGAAAAGAATCAGGCATTACAGAGCCTAAGAATCTGGAAGAGCAGGCAATATCTCTTGTCGGCAGGGATGTATATGAAAAGCTTATAAAGGGATATACGGAAAAGCAGTGGGGAAGAGATGCAAAGGAGCTTCCGGCATTTATTATAAAGAGATTGCCGCTTAGATTTACATTTGATAATAATTATTTTAATGACAGATATCAGGGAATTCCGATAGGCGGATATACGGGAATAGTAGAAAAGCTTTTGGACGGAATAGAGGTAAAGACAAGTACGGAATACAAAGACTTTATAAAAGAAAATCCGGATATAGCGGACAGAACGGTATATACCGGAATGATTGACGAATTCTTTGACTATCAGCTGGGGGTATTGGAATACAGAAGAGTATACTTTGAGGATGAAAGACTGGATACCGACAACTATCAGGGAAATGCCGTGGTAAATTATACCGAAAGAGATGTGGAATTTACCAGAATAATAGAGCATAAGCATTTTGAGTATGGCAATCAGGACTTTACAATTATTTCAAAAGAGTATCCAAGTGAGTGGCAAAAGGGTGAGGAACCTTATTATCCAATCAATAATGAAAAGAACAATGCCCTTTATGAAAGTTATGTAGAGCTTTCAAAAAAGAGACCTGAGATAATATTTGGCGGCAGACTGGGAGCGTATAAATATTATGATATGGATAAGGTGGTGGAAGCGGCACTTGAGTGTGTGGAGAGGAATTTGTAAAATATGAAATATAATCAAAAACAAAACCCTTTATGGATGGGTATACTGTATGGAACAGCAATATATTGTTCAATAGTATTATCTATATTGTATATTGTAGGTGTTGTTGCAACGATATTAATTATTCCTATGTGTATCATGCTTGTATTTGTTTTGATATTACAAATGCGAAATATTTCATCTGCTAAAAAGGAGGAAGATGTAGATTATTGTCTGAAAACATATTTTATATATAAATATATAATGATGCCTGTTGAATTAATCTGTGCAGGAATAGTAGGTGCTTTTATTTTTGGAATAATCAAAATGATAATTCATTGGCCGGAAGATAGGCTTATAGCGACTTTTTTAGTGTTTATTATTACTCTTATAGTTGCTTATGTTATTACTTTTATTATTGCGATAATACTATATATTTTCGTAGTATTTACCTTAATAGAGTTGCCGTGTTTTATATCAATTAATTGCGTCTTAGGTATTACACAAAAAAAATACGGTATGTCTTCTGTAGAAAGAGCAATACATTCTTTATTGCAGATGATACCGGTGTTGGATATTATAGACGGCTTGTATATAAGTATAAAGTATTGGAATAGAGGCAGGGTGTTGGCTATTGTGTCTGCCGTTTTTACCTTTAGCGTAATAGCATTAGTATTGTCGATTTATTTGACAAATAGATTTATATAAAAAGTCAGGGAGTATTAAATACTCTCTGATTTTTTTTATTGTTAGGGCAAGGCCCTGTTCTCGCAAGAGAACAAATAAACCACCTGCTATGCGGGTGGTTGAAATAGCTTTAGCGTTATGTGAAAAACCCCCAAATTTGATATAATATAAAAGGTTCGCCAACCAATAAATATATCAAAGGGGGTATCCAAATGGATAGTAGTAGTTTATCAGTAAGCGCACAATAACATGATGCCTTGTATTCCATCAAAAATCCATATGATAATAATATAAAATAAAAGTGCTCAAAAATTAAAAGAGCACTTTAAGTTATAGTTTACACTCTTCCTGCACATCCATTGACCAGGGCATTAAATCTTCCAAAAAGATCAGTATCAGACTGCCATCAGTATCAGGCATGTACATGAGGAGATATTCCAGATATGTTAGGCATTCAATCCATTTGCCTTTGCTGTTTCTACAATACTATAAACAATAGCACTTGCAG
>GL890608.1:0-6391 GCA_000209465.1 Lachnospiraceae oral taxon 107 str. F0167
CTATGTATGTATAGATTGGAGTTTGGATAAAGCTCTCTCAATGTCTTTTTTGAAAATGGTGATATAATCACCGCAGCTATATAAATCAAGCAGGCAAAATATAATTCTTTTTGCCTTTTCAAAGCCAAGATGAAATAGTGTCTCTCTAAATCTCTTCAAAAATGCTCCTGACTCTATCTCTTTTAAGATATACATCGCCCTAAGCTCCTTTTTATCCGTTCCGCTCCTAAGATCCCATACTGCTATATAATGCATCATCACATCCAGAAATAGTTCTCGTATATTTTCATATCCTACTATATCCGGCAAAAATATATCACCCAGTTCATTTGAAAAACGATACAAAGGATTCACTTCCAATTCTGTATCTTCAACTGTATCATAATTTAAAAAATCAAAAGAACTTTCCGTATACGGGCTGGGGCTTTTACTGTTTATAAATCTAAGTTCCTCCAATTTATATCCGTTTTTCTTTGCTTTTAATACAATTTCCCATATACAGTTCATACTTTGCTCCTACTTTTAATAATGAATGTTTTATTGTTTATAAAGTACTTTAACATTCCTCCACTTAACAATATCCGCTACTTTATCTTATTCCTATTCATAATACTCCACATTTACAGCATCATCATACTTCAAATCTAAAGAAAACCCTTTTGGTAATATTATTTTTTTTAAGCTTGGGCACTCATCAAAAAGATATCCTTTTGCATCTATTATTTCCAGTGATTTTGGAAACTTTATCTCTTCTAATTTCTCAGCACCCATAAATACCTCTCCACCTATATATTCTAATCCTTCCGGAAGTTCTACTTTTTTTAAACCGGTATAACAAAATGAAAATTCATCTATTTTCCTAATACTGTTTGGGAAGTCTATATACTCCAAATCCTTGCAATTAGCAAAAGCAAACATGTCAATATTATCTAATTTTTCATTTAGTACTACCGTTCTCAAATGTTTGCAACCTTCAAAGCAAGCAAATGAGATTTCTGTTACATTCTCAGGTAACTTAACCTCTATTAAATTTTTACAACCTAAAAAAGCACAAGAATTAATTTTTACTACACTATCAGGTATAACTACTTTTTTTAACTCTGAACAATTTTTAAAAGCTTTTTCTCCAATCTCTGTCACACCATACGGAATCTCAATTTCCTTTTTGGGCATAATATCTGCTAAAATCCCTCTTTTATATTCCAGTAGAACATTATCCTTGATTATAAACTTAGACTGAAAGTTCAAGCATATGTAAGCTAAAATAGCTATAAATATAACTAATATAATTTTTTTTCTCCTTTTATAATTCCTCATTTATTACCTCGCATTTATAATATCTGATGCTATCTCTTTTAATTCCTCTATCAATTTCTCTATATCTGTACTTGTGTCAAAATTATATAACAATCCAAAGTTTCCTTTCTCGTACTTTGGACCTTCTAATTCTGTTCCAATATTCAGTGCAGGACGTTCTGAAACATTATAATGATATTTATCGTCCCATATACTTAAACTCTCTAATTCATAAACCCATCTATCTGAATAATCTTTATTCTTTATTTCTATTTTTAAATAAATATTTGTCATGATGTATTTTTGTATCTTGTTTTTAACTCTTTTAAGTTCATAATTGTTTAAATTATCAAACCCAAGTAATAATATTGCAAGTAGTACTCCTGTCTTTGTATACCTTGCTCCTAAGCCCGTTATACTCATATTAAGAATATTACTTAACAGTGATGATAACTCTCCTGATTCTATTATTTTATCAATTAATCCTCCCAAAAGCATTACATACCATGGACTAAGATAATATATAGCCCTTGTAATTCCATGTTTATTTTCTTTCACAACATTGTCGTAATTTTCTGTGTATATATCTCTATGTTCTTTATCAATAATCCAAACTCCTGATATTTCTTTCTTTCCATCATTTATGACCTTCAACCTATGCTTATCTAAATTTCCTTTTAATTCATAGTCTATTTTATTTACATTAGGAATATCCACTTCAATATAATAATCTCGGCCTATATTCAATGCTATTTCAACATATAGTTCATTTGATCCGTCTTCCTTAAATCTTTTTCTCAAACTATATGCACCTATATAGTGCACCCAGCCCAACTTGTTTTTAGAGTATAAAAATACAGATCCTAAATCATCATATTTAATCTCTTTTGCCGGTATACAAAAATTATATATACCGGAATTCTCTACCTGAACATGTCCTATAAAATCTTTATTTCCAGCTTGTCTTGTCCAGCTTCCCTTTATATCCTCAACTATTTCTAAAGCATCTTTCATCTTATCATCTTTATAACTTGGAGAGGTTTGTCCCGATGTTTTGAATGAAACCACACCACCATATTCACATAAAGAAAAAGAATCCTGTGTAACTGCATAAATCCGCTGTCCTACTTTAGGGACTTCCAGCTGTAAATTCATATTTTCCTTAACAGCCCATTCTCTCAGTTTTGGTGAACATTTGCATTGCTTATTTCTATTCTTATTACACATACCAAAGCTTTTTATATTTTCAATCTCATAGTCAGTTGTTGCTATTAACGGTCTTTCATCTGACGCATAAACTCCATGACCGTTTCGTAGATTTAGTACACAGGATCTACTTCCATAGTTGCAAATCACTTCCACACCCCTTACTACATAATCATAATTGCCTATACCTTTTAGTTCCTGATACTCATACATTTTCTGTAAATTGGTTTTACCGTTTTCAGCCATACTTATTCACCCTTACTTGATTACAATTATAAATTATAACTATTTTCCAAAACCCCTACACAACTATACTCATCAAAACCAAGGTCAACCTGCGAAACAGCGTATCTTACCATCCCCTCACAAAGATTGCTGTCACTGTTTCTTAGGAATTTTAAAATTAATTTGGGGCTATCTTTCTTTATCACGACTTCTCCCTCAAAAAAACTATTCATGTCAGGTAAGATTTTATCTTCTTCTTTTAAAAATTGTTCCTCTACAGCTTCAAACCTTTCACAGGATTTTAAAGATATATACTCTGAAATATCAAGTTCTTCAATTATCCTTTCTATTTCTGCCTTGGTATGTATTTTTACATTTCTATTTTTCTCCCATCTTCCAATCATGTTTTCTTTTCTTTTATTACTTATTAAATCTATGGGTAATTCTTCTTTCGTATAACGAATATCAAAGATATTATAGCCGGTAAGGTCACTGTAGCTTTCCTCATAGGACTTTATAAAAATTCTTTCATCTTCATGTCTTATGCCAACCATTCCTTCTGTTTTTGCTATCAGTCTTAATGCTACTTCTTTATCTTTTGATAATACCATCTCCCTCTCATAGTACAATCCGTCGTTACATGGACTCAAAAAAGTGCTGCTTTTAAATAAAGTTTTTTCTATATTCCATACCGGATATATATCTTCTTTGATCATATCAGAGTATTTCCCATAGTCCACTTCCACTCCTCTTGCATCATCCGGTACATCTGACAAGTCAATATCAAAAAAACGATCAATATATACTGTATTTACAGTATTCCATATAAGCCCGTTGTGTGAGAATGTTTCACGTAAATCGGCTACTTCTCTCCTGTATCTAAAAGCTTTCTTAGGCTTTACAAAAATCTCCACTTGTTCTCTTTCTTTTGTGAAAGTAACTCTCAATTTATCCTTTGAAAAATTTTTGCAAATACTGTCCGTTGCATCTAAATATACAGCTTTCACATTGTTTTCTCTTTGTTTTTCTTCTATTGCATCATTCTCCTCTAATACATCTTCCTCAGATATAGGATAAAATCGTTTTAAAAATACCTTTTCTTTTTTTGAAAGCAACATTATCGCAATTTCATAACTTTCTTTCCTATCTTCCAGTTCATCATATACTTTCTGATATAATGTTTTGAATCTTTCTTCAAATACTTCACTCATCTTATAAAGACCTTCATACAAAACACTTTTGGCCAGAGCATATTCATCTTCATCCTTTATCTCGGAAAGTCTGTCCTTCACATATTTTTTTACATCAAATTCGTCTAAATATCCCATATCTGTATCAACTCCTATAATATCAGTTGGAAGAAGACTCCGACTCGCTTGTTTGCTGTACCGTGGATTCATTAGTTGCTGTTGAGGGTACTGCTTCTTTCTGTTTTTTCTCATCTATCCTTTTTTGTACATCATTAAGCTTTTTATCCATCTCGATGGTGTTTATCTCATCATTAAGCTTGACATAAAGTCTTCTTGCATACTCATAGTTTTCCCTTGCTGTTTCAAAATTACCTCTCTATACATATTTAATAGTACATTATTCTATTCAATAACATTTATGCCACAACATCCTATTATCACATAAATATTTCTACACGCTCATAATATTATCTTAATTATATCAAATCATATAATATTTTTCATTTATTTTTTGTTGTATTTTTATAATATATATACCGCTCCCCAAGCGAACAAATAAGTTTAGCAGACTGTGTGAAATCCTGCGAAGTTTTAAGAAAGAGTTGAGATTAGCATTCCCGACAATATCTTTCCACCCATCAAAAAAGGACACCCATCGATGTCCTTTTTTATTCTTACTGATTTGTAAATGCTGTCTGTAAATTATTGAGTTCGAGAATCGCCGGGGCTTCTCTGAAGTTTTGGTAGGCAAAGATTCCAAATCCTGAAACTTCGCCGGTTTCTCTTGCCGCCTTTACCTGTCTGAGCAGGATATCATTATATCTTAGCCATTCTGAAACGGCATTGCCGTCCTTTATATCCTTACCGGTTCTGTAAAGTCCCAGTCCTATATGCAGCTTTACATTGCTATTGCCTTTTTCTCCTTCTTCCATATATGCAACATTAAAGCCCCAGATATGGTTTTGTATTGCCCGACTACCTCTTTTTATGGTTTTATTTTGCAAAATGCTATAGTATTCTCTTTTTCTGTCAAATACATATTCTTCAAGCTTTACTCCTTTAAATGGCAAAGTTCTCTTTTATTATGTCCATAGATATTACATTCCTCAAGGAAACATACTGTATTTTGCTACATTCTCCTTAGTTTTACCTGCTCTTCCCACTTATAAAATCTTATAAGCAACTAATAGCGAGCCTTGACAGCTTAATAACCACTTAAAAACTCTATCTGTGGGAAGTATTCCCATTTTAGATGGATTAAATTAGTTCTAGCGTCATGGATTAATTTTAAAGATTTATGGCACTGTACTTAATTTAAATATTGTATTATAAATAATTCAGGTTAAATTATAAAGTTATGAAACTATATAAATTTCTCACATATAATTATTGAACCGGCTCCAACGGTTTCATTACAACTTCTCCAGTATAATCCATAACAAGCACCGGATTTCCTCCGTTCTTATCAAATCTGGTTACACGCCAAGGCCAATCTTCTCCTTCTTCATTGCCATATTCGTATAAGAATATATAGTTGTCACTACAATATAACTGTGGCACGTACTTACTTTCATAGTCTTTAATGCCACTGTGTATCAATCTGTTAATACCGGTATCCATATCTGTAATAAAAACCTTTATTTTTTTCTCTTCCTCCATGCTGAACTGTCCATTAGACATAGTATATAAAAAGTTGTCATTCGCTTCATAGTCCTGTATATAAGCATCAGGATCTATAGGATACCTTGGTGTATTGATTATTTCATAATCAATATTTGAGCCATCTTCCGCCTTTTCTATATCTTCTGCTTTTACTCTAAGCATTGCATACATATGAACCGTAAACTCCACTTTATCTTTCTCTTCTCTACTTACACTTCCTGTATCGTTAAACTTAATTTTATCTATATAATTCTTATCTCTGTACAAAAACTCCATAGGTTGGTAAAAATATATGTATCCATTTAATACTCTATAATAGCTGGGATTTTCTCTAAATAAGCCTATACTTACTAACTCATATTCATCCATATTTCTGTCTTTCATTACATCCCACCTATCCCACTTATCCGAATTATTTCTTATTTCATCATCCAGATTTTTTGCCAATGCATCATAATCCTCTACTATATTTGTTGTATTGTTACGATCCCAGCTTGAAGCTTCCTTATAGTACCGAAATGTAGTCAGTTGTTTTTGTTTATACCTTACTTTATTCCATCCAAGCAGATAATGATACGGAACATCTACCCCAATACCCGGCTCATAATTTGACTCTCTTATTATACGCATGCTATATTCATTAAATACAACACTGCCGGCTCCTCCCCCTATTATTTGATCATAATAAATCTTAGATGAATAAATCTTTCTGCCATCTAAAGTATATTTACTAAGTATATCTCCATTAAACAAGTATATATACTTACCATCTATATAGTTTCTGTCTCCTTTTCCTATTAATTATAGGTTTT
>GL890608.1:6888-22325 GCA_000209465.1 Lachnospiraceae oral taxon 107 str. F0167
CGTTTGTCCAAAAATGAAATGGGAATACAACCGACAAGACAAGTCCAAAAGACGTGTCTGTCACTGTGATAATCCCTGTACAACTTCTTCCTGCGGTAGAATGATTTATGTTTATCCTGAAAAGAATCTCAGAGCTTATCCCGGAGTAGAACGAGGTTCTAAAGAGTGGGATGAAACATATAAGATCAGGGTAAATGTTGAAAAATCAATCAATCACTTTAAGGATAGTTTCTGCATTGCTAAACGGAAAACAACAAATGAAAAAACACTGCATTCCGATTTACTGCTAGCCGGTATATCACAGTTATTAACTGTAGTTGTTGCCGATAAAATCAACCAACGACAACATATCAGAAGTTTAAAATCTTTAATTGCTTAGGACTTATCAACTTTATATGAGCACTATGCTTATTAAAGTGCGCCTAAATCTTGTAGTTATCAACTTTTTAGCTTAAAATTTGTGCTTTGCACAAATTTATCCTTGTATGCAATAAGGATTGCGAACGAGCTTAGCGAGTTTCGCAATTACCTATAATTATAGGTTTTATCCCACCATTTATATTTACCAATTGCTTTTTATCTATATATCTACTCATCTTGCACATTCCAAATGTATCTTTACAAAAGAAAAATATGTCCGAATTATTCTCCATAATTGAGCCTATATAATTTGAGCCTGAATATACCTCATCTACTGCTTTGCCCTCATTATCCATATACATTAATCTACCTTTATATAAAAAATATATACCGTCTTCCACTTGACATACATTTCCCATACTTTTTACAGTAATATTTTTATTATCTGTAAAAAATATTTTTCTAATAACAGTCGGATATTTACTTGCAGGTATATACATAAAATCACATAGTGAAAGTGTAAAATATCCTACAACAATAAAACATAAACCTATAATCCATGGTTTCTTTTTATTTTTCATATTGCTCCCTTAGATATCTTTCTTAATATTTCACATTTTCTTTTTTCTTAACAACTCACTACGGTTCCCCGGTATTTTTCTCTAATATTTCTAACCTTGGCTTTTTCAACTCTCATTCATTAAATCACTTAATTCTTCTTCTGTTTTATAAAACAGCCCCATAGTTTTCGCATCACTTTCAATGGCCTCTCCATTTTCCAATCTATAAATTGTATTTTTATAAATCACTCCATCTTTTAGTGTTCTATAAAGAATATATGGTGTTTTTTCATATATAGGACTTGTATAATTTTCATCTAATATATTTATATATATGTATTCCTTCACAAAGTAATACTCATATAATACTTTCCCTGTCTCACCACAAATCACAAGTGTATACCTCAGAGTATTACCATTTTTATCTGTATATCTTGTTATTTCTCCATCTCTTCCGATAAGAGGTTTATTAGTTACTGCTATTTCTCCTCTTAAATATCCGGCTGTAAATTCGTCATAATATTCATTTACATTGCTTTGTACCTTATCTATATCTATCTTTTTATTATTTACAAATGTATTTTTTGAACAACCTGTAATTAGTACACAACTTAATAGCAATATATATATTATTTTTTTCACACTAGCTCCTTACTAATACCATGTCTTCTCAAATTCATCCGGTGTTCCATATCTCTTTTTCAGTTCTGTAGTTGTACTTCCCCAATCCGGTAATTGAAAATGTGGTTTATCTGCTTTTTTCCAATCTCCACCCCATTCAAGTCCAATAGACTTTCCTATTTCACCAACTCTACTAAAAAATCCATCTTTATCATAAAACGGATCTTTGCCATCATTTCTGCAAAAATCAAATGCAGTACCCCATTGGTGATGTGAAGAATAGCTTGAACCCTTAGCATATGTAACAATATCACCTTTAGTTGTCCTACCTATCGCATACAGCTCATCTTGTCTTTCTACTGTTCTGGTTTCTTCAGTTATTCTAATAGCCAATCCTTGGTTATCACATTCCTCAATTAATTTTTTCTTTAATACCTTTAATTTCGGATGAATATCACTAACATTATGGTCTGTAGCATTTCTTTTTTACTGCATAATCCATTTTTATCCAAATGATACACAATACCTTTCCATGTGATATCTCTATTAACTACCATAGCTCCATCTTCACCAAGATAATAACTACCTCCATCTTTACCTTTTCTCATCTGTGATACCGCCATCTCTCCATTACTTCTCAGGTAGTACCAATTCCCGGATTTATCCTGTCTCCATTCTGATGATACCATCTCACCATTACTTCTTAAGTAATACCATTTACCTGCCTCTTTTATCCAACCGGTTTCCATAATTCCGTTTTTATCAAAATAATACCATTTGTCATCTATCTGCTTCCAACCTGTTTGTACCTCTCCATCCTGATTCAGATATTTCCATTTTCCCGTATTTTTATCTTTCACCCAACCTACATATGATACTGCCCCCAATACTATATTTTTAGGTTCTACCTCAGCTTGAGCTGCTCCTGTATGTACTCCTGATATTCCTCCCCCATATAAACTATTTGCAAATAAAGTATTAACATCTCCATTTTTCCAATTTGCCGGATTGAATGCCTCACTGCTTACTACTACAGTAGGTATACTTCCCAAAGCTATTTGTGCTATATATGTTTTTACTGCCTCCGTTTTCGTTCCTTTTACCATCCCCATAGAAGGTATAGCACCCAATGTCGCCTGCCACGCTCTGCTCATATCTACTTTTGGAAGCTTATTTGTCTGTGATTTGGCATATTCCCCTGTTTCATTGCCTATAAAAATTGTTCTTTTACTACTTATATCAATATTTCTTTTTATTTTTAACGATGTCTTACTCATTATTTACCCCCATGATATTGACTAACTGTTTTAATAACCTCCAATGCCGCTCTTTTCCATTCTTTTCTATCTTTATACAGACAGCTGAAAGTCCCCTGTATTAAATTATTTCCTGTACATGCAAGATACATTATATTATAGGCTTCATCATCTATCCCATAACTTTGAAAATCAAATCTATTTATGATTACATCTTTTTCTACATCCTCATTTTCTTCAAAGAACTCATAGCCGGGATTAGAATTTTTTATAATCTGCTTTATAAGTCCTGTCGCAAGTCTTGTATCCTCTTCATTCCCTGAAATTCCAAGATCAGTAAAAGTAAAATTGACTGACATATCAAGACTTGTAAAAATTTCATCAGGCCTTTTCCCGGAAAAATACTTAATTTCTGCTATCTCAGGTAACATAGGAACAAAGTTTTCCGGTAACATAACACTTACTCTATCATTAAAAAGCAATGTTTTATTAAAATATATTAACTTATTATTTATATATAATCCCTCAACTATACTTCCAAAAGTATCCCTTCTTTGTATGTGAAGTGCCTTAACTATCTGCTCATCATAATATTCCATATACCCTGGTCCTCTTTTAATAAATCTTAATTCTTTTGTATGTTTATATCCTTGTCTGCATTTATTTCTACCATATCAGATTTAATCTTTACTTTTTTTCTTGCTGATATTATTAATGAATCAGGTGAGTTGAATGTAAGATTTTTCCCTGATATCCCCATCTTATTATTTCCTTTTAGCTCTATTCCATTATCTTTTATATGCAATTTTTTTCCATTTTTTGTAACTATACCCTTTATTTCATTGGAAAAACTTGATACATTTTCACACTCTATGGCAAACACATTTTTACTTTCATCCCTGTCTCCAAAGTATACTTTTACTCTTGATCCGACCTCCGGCATACAATACATGACATTTCCTGTAATAGGTAGCCACTCAAGCCTATATCTCTTCTTTTCCAATCCACTGTCTATAGAAAACTTTACAAATACATCCTCGGCTTTTACATCTACAACTTCTGCGGATATCACAAGACCTCTTATTTTTTCATTATAAACTCTCTTACTTTTTATATTTTCTTCTTTGCAGACCTTGTAATGAAACTTAAGAGTTGCTTCAATTGTTTGTACTTCTTTTTCACATATTATAAATCTTAGCCCTCTATTTTTGACCACAGTTCCAAGTTCATAATCTTCATCCGAATAAAACATATGATAAATCCCCTCTATGTCATAGTCTTTAGATTTATCATGTATATGATTACCTGATGCATAGAAATCTTCTTGTAACTCTATTTCTTTTGCAGATCTTGGCAGTCCATAGCTTAGTCTTACTCCATTTTCATGAAACAAGGGTATAAGTATACTCTCCCCCACTCCTGATATCCTTTTCATAAACTGCCAATCAGTCTCATTATACTGAAATAACAATTTATCAACTTTGATATCTTCTTTATTAAATACTACTTTACCTAATGTATCCGGCATAACATAGCTTAATATTTCTCTATACGTAAGCTCTTCATCCTGAAAAATTCTTGTATGTTTTTCTCTATCAAGCAGCACACTAAATCCCACAACTTTTATTTTAAGAATACTTATTTTATTGTTGTATACTAACTTACAATCCTTAACAATTCCGGTAAATAAGCCTTTCCTTTGCTCACCAATATATGTAAACAGTGTTAAATTCTTTTCATATAAGTTTCTCACTATACTTTCAATATTTTGATTTTCCTTAACCGAACATTCAATCATAAGTACCGGATGTGTATTGGGTTCGATTTTCAAACTTACATCATAAATATCTTTTACTTCAAAAATACTGTCTATAAATATATCATCCAGTGAGTATGCCATATGCCCTCCTTTAAATAAATAAGCTATAAAGTTAAAATCCCATCTACAATTATTGAGCCGGCTCCACCGGTTGCATTGCAATTTCTCCGTTTTCGTCTATTACCAATACAGCATTACTACCATCTCGGTTAATCCTTGTAATGCATTGTTTTTCTCCATAATCACCGTATTCGTAAATAAATATGTATTTATCTGTTGCAAATATTTCGGGCGATTCATTACCAAGGAAAAGCCTCTTCTTTTTATAAACTTCCTTATTCAAGCCGGTGTCAATATCTATAGAATAAATATATAGATTTCTATCTTCTTTATCTGTATATTTATCCTCATTTATTACATATACATTTTTGTTATTAACAATGAATCTACTCCAATCTCCAAGTATATCCGGGCTTTTACTTACCCTTTCATAATTCACATAAGTTTCATTAGAGCTGTTTTTTATATCATCTACACTAATTCTAAATACTGCTTTTACATTGATTTCACAGGTGAAATTTTCTTTATCTTCATCACTATATTGCTCTTCCAAAGTCATTTCTTCCGACTTTCTTTTATATTCCTTATCGAGATAAGTAATTTTCTGATTTCCGTAAATATAAATATATCCATCTACTTCATCTGAAAAATTCCAAACTGATAATTCTATACTTTGTAACTCATAATTATCCAGATTTTTCCCATTTACTTGATTATATACTCCTCCGGCTCTTACTTCTTCATCCACTTCTTTTGCTAAATCATCATAATTTATAACATCTTCTCTACGATATGAGTTCCATTCCTCCGGTTCTAAATAATATCTTGAAAAATTTACTTTATATTTTCTGTACTTTATCTTATTTGTATCAAACTTATAATATTGAGGAACATTGACATATATATCATTATTTTCAATGGAACTCAAAAGAATATAATCACCAAATATTGTAATATTTGTATTATAATAGTTGCCTTTGTTGTTTTCAGATTTTTTTTCTCCATTAAAATCATACTTTCTTAGCCCATTCTTTTTACTTAATGTATATATGTTATCACCTTCCATATATACTGTCCCCGGGTCGTCAATAAGCCTCTGAGCTTCACCCTCTGCATACGCCCTATAAATACCTTCTACATCGTCATACTTACGTAAAAAAACAGTATCATCTTTTTCTAAAATACCAACAATATCACTCGGCATTTTGCAGACCTCACTTATTTTCTCCTCTGCATCTCCCATAAACATTACTCTGCTTTTGTATACAAAATATGTGCCCTTTATCCCTTGAACTGCTTTACTAAGCCCTCTCACACCTTCTTCATCATACTGAATATTTATACTATTTTTCTGCCGGTACTCATCTGCCGGTACATACATGGAATCATATTTTGGCATTACAAATACCACCAAATAGTATGTGACTATTAATACAGCAACTATTATCACTGAAATTTTTATCATTCTTTTCATCAATATACGTCCCCTATAATATTATGTAATTGCTTCAAACATTATGTTAACATACAGCTTACCGTTATTTTGTACAATACATATTTATCTCACCTATCTGCTATTCCCTACTCTTTTCTTCGCTTTTAGATTCTAGCGGCTTCATAACTACTTCACCATTTTCATCCATTACTAACACAGGGTTGCTGCCGTCATGATTAATCCTTGTAATACATTCCTTTACGCCATATTCACTACTTTCATAAATGAATATATATTTATCTGTCACAAACATTTCACCGGAATAATTTTCGTTAAAAAATTTTTTTTTCTATAAATCTCCCCATATAAACCTGTGTCAACATCCATAGAATATACATATATATTTCTATCCTCTTTACTACTTTCAAAATATTTATCTTCTTTTAATACATACGCATTCTTATTGTTAATAATAAATCCCCCCCAGTTTTTATTCAGATCATAACATACTCTTTCATAATTAATGTAAGTATCCTCAGAAGTATCTTTTATATCCTCTATATTAATTCTGCATAGTACTCTTGCTATAGTTGTATATGATACTTTTTCCATCTTATCAGAATTTAATAATCCTTCTTCCATAGCCGATAGTTTTTCTTTATAATTCTTATCTCTGTACGTAACTTTCTGTTCTCCATAAAGATAAATATATCCGTCTTTCACTTCTGAAAAACTCCAAGGAAGCAACTCAATGCTTTGTAATTCATAATCATCCAATTTTTTATCGGTTATATCATCAAATATTTTTCCTTCTCTTACTGTTTTATCCACTTCCTTAGCAAAAGAATCATAAGGTATAGCATCTTCTTTCCAATACAGATTCCCTGCTTCGGGTTGCATATAATATCTTGAAAGTTTTAATTTCCTTGTTTTATAATTTATTTTGTTGGCATCAAAAAGATAATAATTAGGTATGCTGACTTCTACAGCATCATAACCAACATCAAAATTATATCCTATAAAAAAATATAATTATCAAATATCGTGCTACTTGATATAAAATCGGATTTAACTTTATTTTCAAAAATTTTTCTTCCATTAAAATCATATTTTCTTAAACTAGGTTCTCCATCCAATATATATATATTTTCCCCTTCAATACTTGCTGTTCCTGAAGCATTAAAAAGTTTTACTATTTTCCCACTTAAATCCACTTTATAAGTACCTTCAACATCATCCCGTTTGAACAAAAAAATATTATTATCTTTTACTAAAATACCCAAAATTTTACTTTGCAGTTTGCACATTTCTCTAACCTGCTCATCCGCTTCATCCATATACATTAGTTTGTCTTTATATACAAAGTACATGCCGTTTGCCCCCTGCTTTACTTTTTCTATTTCAGTTCCACCTGTCTTTTCATTCCCGTCCCCAATCTTTTCCTTCTGCCAATGCTTGTCTGCGGATATATACATAAAGTCGAATTTAGGCAGTATAAAAAATATCAATACTGTCATAAAAATAATCATGAAAACTAAGGTGAAAAATACTGCTATCAGTAGCCTTGTTTTTTTCTTCATTCGTATAGTGTCTCCCCATTCAATAGTCTTATACAATTCCTTTAAATAACTGGCTAAAATACACTTTATTGTCTTCAGTTATAGCAATTTTATCATCCCCTCTATCTATCTCTACCCAATATGGGTCTTTTTGGTCAATTTTAAATTCATATAGCATACTTAACATATCAACCCCTGTAATTTTTCTATTTTGTTCAGCCTTGAGTCCAAATATTGTCATATCTGATATAGTTTCTAATGTCAGAGCAGCTATTAAAGCATTTATCTTTATCATTAAAGGCTTATCCACTACTTCTTCTAACTGCAATATATCAATAATAGATCTTCTATATACCGATTCTTTCTCCACCTTTACATAAATTCTACTTATATTATTTAGAAAGTTATTAACTAAAGCTTCTGTTTCATCACTTTGATATACTTCATATGAAAATGTACTCGCATCCTTCTCTTGATTACTATACACAGTATAAACTCTTATTTGACGAAGTAGCTCAAATAATGACATCCTTGCCTGTTTATATCTTATTCTTTCAAATTTCTCTGACTCATCACTTTCAAGTTTTGCTCCTAGGAAACTTCCACCAACCGTCCACAACACTGAGGCTATATTGGCACTATTTGATGACAGTGCAGCTACTCCAAAAGCCTCACCTACCAATGGCATTGCAATAATAGCAGCTGTTGCCGCAAGATTTATAATGAGCATTTCTACAAACAAACTACCTCTCTCTCTTTCAAAATACTCCCAAAGTTCTGCTAAATCCACTATATTATCTGTAAGTTTTGCTTCTGATATATATGTATGTATTGGTACAATAACCCTTGATGAATCAATAGTCCAATATTCCACATCCATTCCATCTCCATAGTACTTTCTTACACTACCAGCTAACTCATTTATAGATCTTATTGTTCTTTGTTGGTTTGTAACTACATATGACTTTATACATTTTAATATTTTCAACAAGAAATAATTTTCGATAGCTTTTGTGACTTCTTCTTTATCGCTATACCCATTTTCAATCAAAATGCTCTGAAATTTATCCTTTGCACTTTGTAATAGTAAATCATAATTTTCTAAAAAAATACTTTTCCCAACTACATCAAACTTTGTAAAGTCAGCTTTATCGTAAAATTCATTTATAATGTTACATAGAACCTTCCTATCCTTACAAAGAATAATAAATTTAGCCAGATATTCAATCCACTTTCTCTCATAATACCCCTTGGTATTCACTCCTTCTATGTCTTGGGCTAGTATTGATATATTTCGTATTGCAAGCTTTCTAATTACCTTCATGTTAATTTCTGCCCGTTTAAAGTCGTATTTATTCCAATACTCCATCTTAAAATATGCATGTTTTTCCCCCCGTTCCACCACAAATTTAGGATATTCAAATAGTGAATCTGTAAAAGTAAATTCCTGCCCTGACGTTACCGGTTTAATATATGCATTTTTGTGATATGGACAAATCATATATGAAGACATTATAAGTGATGATTTTCCTTCTCCTATATATACTTTTGAATTTACTCCATACCATTTTGTAAATTTTTTCGCCTTACATTTATTATCTTCCTTATCTTCAAGAGAACAACATCCAAATACAATGTGATCTGTCGTTTTTAATTTTCTATCATCTTCATTTAAAAATGCCTGCCTACCGTATTTGTCTGTGTATACACCATGATCTTTACCCTTAACTCTTGACATTATGGAACCTTTATCACAATTAACTATTGCATCATTTACCAAAAACTCCAGACTAGAAGACTTATGTTCTTTCCAGTAATTTTTCATCTTTTCTATTACTTTTTGTCTTTCATCATCTTCTAACTGGCTGATGTTTGGTTCAATCGGATATTCTCTATCTTCTAAATCTTTATCCGCTACTGTTTTCCACGCTATTTTAGACAATGAAAATAACCAATCATCCTGTGTCATATCTCCTCCTTCTACACAACTTCCAATCTCCTAAGCGCTACACCTTTCAGCCTTCTTTTAAGAAAGCTTTCTGCAAAATCAGTTCTTATTACAACCCTTTCCCTGTCTATTTCTCCTGCTATCTTAAATATTGAAAGATCGGGTATATTCTCCTTTATTAAAACTCCCTTATCTATCTGTCTTCCACATTTGAATATAGTCTTTTCCGATAGACAATCAATTTCTTTTAAAATCGGGATATTATATAGCTTTATATCGTCTCCCGCTTCTTCTATGAAATTAATATGTTTTACTGTCATAGACGGCTCATATATGCTTAATACTTCTATCGCTTTTTCTGAAAATACCGGGATAAAATCAATAAAGAGTATGTCAGGATATATAGTTTCAACAGTATCTGATTTTTTAACCAAAACACTGCTAATCATTGGTTGTTTATAACTAAGGCTTTCTGTCAAAAAGGTCTTATCTACAACTTTATTCCAATCTATTGTTCTTGGTAGAGGATAAAGTCCGGGTTGTTGTGAAATCAAATAATATTTTCTAATCATGGTCTTTCACCTCCAAGTATTTGAGTTCTTTCCATATACCATCCGAAACTTATATCCATATTACGAAGTTCAAACCCTTGTTTTTTCTTAAGCTTTATGACAAGTTCATGAAATAACTTTCTTAAAGTATCAAAATACATAAAAGCATAATCAAACTCAAGTTGCGCTATTTTATATTCTTCTATTTCAATATCTTTGTACTCAAATTCTTTAACAAGTCTTTTTATATCACCTTTTACAACTTTCTCTAAACCCGGAATTTTGATACTTTCATATTCTTCATTCATATCCAAATAAATATTTTCATCATACGCAACCAGTAATAACTCATATTCACCTGTAATAAAACTTGCACATAATGGTGAAATTATTATATGTTTTACTTCAGTTCTCTTTTTACAAATTAGTGTTTTTATAATTAAAGTAAAGTCTTTTTCTATTTCTTCATTATAAGTCTTCCACTGCATCTCAAGTTCTTCAATCCCCTGTACTAAAAGTTCATGAAGTTCCTCATCAAAACTGATGTAAAATTGACTTACCTTTTTATGCTGTTCCATATATTCATCTCCATTATGTCAGGTATACCTTTGAGCCTCTTGTTGTAGCATTATCAGATAACTCCACCTGCGTTCCATTTTGATTAAGTTGTATACTATCTTTAGATACCACACTTATACTTGATGATTTACTTTCTATATCTACCTCAAGATCTGCATCAATTGACAGTACGCCTCTACTTTTTATATATATACCTTCATCATCTATAAGCTCTATACTTGTGCCTTTATTATTCGTAATTATAATACTTTCGGGACTTAACCTTATTTCTTTTCCCTCTTTATTCTTAAAAAACTTTATACTAGGGTTATCCCTTCCACCTCCGGCTCCTACATGAACCGCATTCTGTACATAGGCATTGTTATCTTTACTGTTAGGAAACTTTACCATAACCCTATCTCCTATTTCAGGCATACAATACCATCCACCTCCGTCAGGGCTTGAATATATTGTGGCATAAGTTAGTAAACTCTGTCCGCTATTATCATTTTCATCATCATCAAATGCCACACTTACAAGTTCGTTTTCCACTTCTGTTATTTCTCCAAATACCACTGCACCGCTTAAGTTCTCATTATCATATGGAAAGCCCTTTAAACTATCTTCCCTTGCAAGCAAATATTCATGTACAATCTCATTATATTCAAACTTTGACTTTCTGCTGATAACCTTAAGTTTTTCTCTATTAAAAATAACATTATCACCTATATCATAAATATCTCTTATAACCAGTTTATAAGCCAAATCTGCAAACGGAATACCTAAATATTCCTTTTCTACTGTCCCAAATTCATAATATTCACTTTTTATCTCTCCAATATACCTTCCATTTGGAATCCCGATAAAAAACCTTATGCCCTCTGTCATATAATCAGGGTAGATTACATCTTCATTATTTCCTGCAAGTCTTTTTATATATTCCCAGTCATTTTCCCTATATTGACATGAAAAGCCATTTACTATACCTTGTTTTTGAGTAGTGTTTATAAAAGCTCCTCTATCATATTCCTTAACAATCAGTTCTAATATTTCTTCATAAGATGTACTTTCTTTCTGAAATGTCCTAAAATGCTCTTTTTTCTCCATCTCTATACTTTGACTGACAATCTCCAAACTTAATTCATGTACATCTCCATTACTTTGTATATCACATCCCTTTATAATACCGAAAAACATAAGTTTTGTAGTTTTTTCATCTGTTTTAGCTACTACTTTTACAAATTTTCCTACTTTTTCAAGACAATCCTGTCTACTCTCTCTTCTTATATTTCCTTTTATAAAAACTTTTCCATGTTGATTTGGAATAATTATACTTTTATAATCATTAATATTGATCAAATCAAAACCTTCTACATACAGTAACTCAGCCCTCATCTCAACCTCCTTATATACAGGATATTTTATATATTTAGCTCTATTCTTAGGTATTCTCTATTCTATTAGTTATTACATTCCCAATTATGTATACTGCCGATAAAATCTATATACATATATTCACCGGTGCCAAATGACAGTCTATCACCATTATTTAATTCTTTTACTCTATACTCCGCCTTATCATTTACTCTTACAAACCCCATACACTCCTCTCCTAAGAGGAAAGCCTTTTTCTCTCTCATATCAAATACTATTACAATATGATTTTTGTCCCTTACTTCCTCATCTCCCAAAATCTGTATTGACATGGTATCATGACTACCCACATAATTCTTTCCTTCTACCAGTATCCATGATTTACCAAGCCTTATGCCGGCTATACATACGAGCCAACCGCAAACAGGATATTCTTCTATCAAACTCGCTTCTTTCTCTATATTTTTATTTGCAACTTTTTCTTCTTCATTAATGATTTTCTTTTTTAACAGTCTGTATTTCCTTAATTGTTCTCCTATCTTATTATTCTCTTTTTCACGTTCTTTATACTGTTCTTTTTCTTCCAAGCATTCATTCCAAAGTTTTCCATATTTACCTTCAAATACTACATAAATAAATTTTTCTGTTCCAATCTCCAGTATATTCTGATCTTTTAATATACGCCTCTCATATACCGCCTTATTGTCGATATATACAATCCCATCCGCTCTTGCCGGTAACAACATCCCCTTATTTTCTTTCTCATCAAAGTATATAAGAGTATGTTTTTTCTTCATCTTCTCATCCCCAAGTATCTGTATCTCATTGTCTCTGTCCGTACCTATAAAGTTTTCTCCAAAGCTTATTACATAACTCTTTCCTCGTCTTACACCCTCTATACATACAAGCCATGCACATACCGGTCTCTCTTCCTTTAGGGAAAGTCCACATTCTTTTCTTAAATTTACATAGACTTTTTCAGGAGTGTCCAAATCAAAACCGCAGTGCGGACATATTGTTCCATATCTTGTTTTTGAAAACCTGTGTCCGTAAGGGCAGTCCATTATGTTTGACATCTTTTCCTCCTAACTGCTGCTAATCCACCAAGATCTTTCTTTGCATAAAGCCTGTGTGTTTTTGTCCGTCTGGATCTTTTGCACTGCTTAATATATCCAAAAGTCCGGTATAAATTTCTTTATTGCTTAGGTGAGTTCCCTTTTAGCTTCCCTTCCTTAAATGCTATATAGTTTTCTATAATACTTCTATCTATTCCTTCCATACTGTTTATGACCATATAACAAAAGGTTCTGTCAGTTTCTTCACATTTTTTTGTATTAAGGTATTCTTTAGCATATGCTTTTAATACATCTATATTAAATGACTTCTCACCATAACCTGCATAATCTGCATTCATCAGATGTATAGTATCGTACTCAGATCTCATGTCGGCAAAGTCAAGATAAGTATCCCTTAATATAAAACCCGACTTGAGCAAAAAGTCGCAAAGTAAAATCTCTCCATCACTATTTTCTTCCTCCTCAGACAGAAAAGCCTCTATTTCGCTTATTATAAAGTCTTTATCCCTTACCTCTTTACGCTTTAACTTTAAATATTCCCTTTTCTCGGCATTGGTGTAGGCTACTTTTATTTCTTTATGTATCTGATATACCTCTCCTTTCAGTTTTACAATTCCCTTTCCTATGATAATACATTTATTTTCATGGTCGGAGCTTAATCTTAGGCCTCTTATAACTCCGTTTGTATATCCATCATAAATAATTGAGAGCAGATCCCTTGGGTAGTCTCTTATTATTTCAAGTGCTTCTTTTTTTAAGATTCTTCCGTTCTCAAACAAAGGGTATCTGTTTTCCATTAGCTTCTCCTTCTATATTTAGTGTTCTCCATCAAAAAAATCACAAATCCACTCGTCGGTTTCAAACTTATACTCCTGCCCCTCTCCTGCATATAATATATCTTTCAACCTATATACCGGTACTATCTGAAATCCCCATTTTTTGTAGTCTACAAAGGCAAATATCTTCAGTTCTCCATTTTGTATATCATCAGTGTCTTCCTGCTTAATATATCCGCTATATCTTCCGGCAAGTTCCATTCTGTCAGTCTCTCTTGCCTCATCTTTTTTAAAGTGAAACAGATATTCGTATCTTATATTCTCCGAAGCATCATACAGATACATTCTAAGTAATATATCCTCCAAACTTCTTAACAAACTACCGGTCATTTTATTACTTTCAAAACCGTCAATAAGCACTTCCTCTTTGCCTGAATAGGACAATGCCTTAATCTTATATGGTATCAGTGCCTCTTCTTCTCGTATATCAAAACCTGCATATCCTGTACGCTTATCATACAGATACCTCATAAGTCCATCGACACATGCAAGTTTAAGTTCTTCTTTTTTTAACACTGCCCCCACTTTGCATCATATTACCGGGTACAAATTCTTTCAGTGCGTCTCTAAAAAGACCGATCTTGCAGGACTGCCCTGTAAGCCTTATCATATCAAAGTTATAAAGTTCCCCATTTATATAAAGTCTTTCCATAAATGCTTTCATAACCGCATATATTTCACCGGCAATAAGCTTTTCCACTTCATAACGGTTAAAATTTATCTTTGGCATTTCCTCCAGTATCTCAAGCTTATCTTCTTTAAATACAGAAATCTTATAACGATCCGCCTCAAGCCTTAGAAGTCCCGACTTTATATTCTTATCCTCAGGTACCTCTATAACAATATCATTTCCCGAAAAAAGTCCTTGTTTTATTTCATCTGCCAAAGTAAATAAAAAGAAGTAATTATTTCTTACTCTGTAATATCCTTCCTTTCCATAAGTCTCAAAGTTCTTAAAAGCAGTAGGTAAAATTTCTTCCACACTTTCATAAGCTTTTTGCAAGCCCTCATAGAAGCTTTCCACACTTTCCTCATCAATATATCTGTAAGGATCTCCTGAAAGTTCATCAATCACTTCACTTCCAAGATCTTTCTCAAGTCCAAGAAGTTTGGATACAATTTTCAGTTTTAGAAGTTGCATTATTCTATAGGTAATATTATTACCTCCAAAATCCGTATTACCGTTTTTGTAGCTGTTTCCCATGATATAGGTCTGTATATCACCCTTTGCATGTACCTTAAACTTACAGGCACTAAGATCCGTGGTTCCTCCTCCACAGTCCATTATCAGTGCCTTATAGCTTTCACCGTCTTTTAAGCGATTTTTCTCCCTCATCTTACTTATAAAACTATAAAGTACTGCCGTGCTTTCATCCAAAGTAACCTTTATTTCTACCGATAGCATTTCCGACAGAATACCAAGC
>GL890609.1 GCA_000209465.1 Lachnospiraceae oral taxon 107 str. F0167
ATTGCCGTAACCGTTTCTCCAATATGGATGCCCAAGAGTCAAAGTGCTGAAGGTGCTATTTTTTTAAGTTCGTCATACTGAAGATACCTTTGCATGGTGTATAGCTCAGCCATACTGTTACTGACAGGCGTCCCTGTTGCAAAAACAACTCCCTTGCCACCTGTTATCTCATCCATATATCTGCACTTCATAAGCATATCGGATGACTTTTGTGAATCCGTTGCACTGATTCCTGAAACTATTTCTCTATTTTTGAAAATAGGTACAGATTTTTATATGAATGGGCTTCATCCACAAAAAGCTTATCAATTCCAAGTTCCTCAAAGGTTACCACATCATCTTTTTTATAATCATCATTAAGTTTCTTTAATTTTGCCTCCAGACTTTTCTTTGTCTTTTCAAGCTGCTTTACACTAAATCTTTGATCTCTGTCTCTTTTATACTCTCCAATAAATTCCACGATCTCATCGATCTGACTTTTAATTTCATACTCCTGTCTTTCCTTTGAAATCGGGATTTATTGTGATAGGTAAGGCTTTGATGTTGTCTCCACCTTTTCCCCCACTTAGCACCGTACGTGAGAGTTTCCTGCTCATACGGCGCCCCAACGAATCCTTACTCTGCTAAATTGGTAGATTTTCCATTAATAACCTTAAAGAATTCAGCTTTTTCTTAGCCTTGTTATCCAGTTCCACACCTACTAAATCTTTTCCAGAAATTTCCACTTTGGTAATCAGTTCTTTCTCTTTTTCGGTAATCCACATCAGATTATCATAGTCGTCTGTACCACCTTCGTTCTTTGGCAACTTTCTACAACAAACCATGTTTCCTATCTCCAGTTTCACACCTGATATAAAACTTTTCCCGTTCTGCCCTGCTAATTTTGAGATACGGTTATCATTAAATTTGATTGTTTCATACTCGTCACGATTTTCCAGTAAATACTTAATCAGCACTTGCAGACCATCATTCAAATTGCTATGGATTAGGTTTCTTCCCTCTTTCGTGTAGTTACAGATTTCTTGTTTAAAGCTCAATGTCTTTTTCATCACTACACCGTACAGGGGAAATACATCTATTCCTGCAATGTTATAAATATTGGTTGTGTAATTTCCGTACAATTTTAAATAAATTGCATTGGTAGGGTGTCCCCTTGTGTAATTCTTTTTCAGTCTGTTCATGGTCGGTTTGACTAAGAAATATACTCTGTGAAAGTCAATGTTACACATGGTAGCCATTGAATAGTAGTTATGCACTCCTAAAATGATTGAGTTGAGCTTCACTACTTCATTCTTCACAGTATGGTGTTGTATTGCTATTATCTGTTTCTTGATATTTTTAGAAACTTTATTGATGTTTTTGTCTGTTATGTGGCTTCTGGCTATACATTTTCCGCCTTTTGGCACAGCCTTAAATTTTATTCCGAGAAATTCGCTCGAGTTTTTCTTTAAATAGGTTATCTTTGTCTTTTCGGTATTTACTTCCAAACCCAGTCTCTCGTTCAGCCACATTTTTGTCGCTGTCAGCACTTTTTCTGCTGTTTTGGGATTACTGCAAAATATTTTAAAATCATCAGCATAACGTACAATGTGCATTTCTTTCAGTGCTGTATTTCTGATAGCTCTATATTTGTGGTTTATGCCTTTATATTCGTGTTTTGTCGGGAAATTCTCCCATTGTCCTGCAATCCACCAGTCCAGTTCATTCAGTACAATATTTGCAAGCAACGGACTGATAATTCCGCCTTGTGGGACGCCTCTTTCCACAATTCCGATACCTTCTATTTCTGATTTCAGTATCTTACCAACGACACTCAGGACACATTTATCCCTTATCCCGATTGCCCACAACTGCTTCATTAGCTTTGTATGGTTTACATTATCGAAAAACCCTTTTATATCGACATCAACAACATAATACAACTGCATTATGTTTATAAGATAGGAATATCTTGCTACTGCGTGCCTTGTAGAGCGGTTTGGTCTAAACCCGTAGCTATGCTTATAAAACCTTGCTTCGCATATCGGTTCAAGCACCTGCTTTAAACACTGCTGTATGATTCTGTCCTCCATGCACGGAATACCCAACGGTCTCATTTTCCCATTCGGTTTTGGTATTTCTACTCGTCTGACGCTTTTCGGATTATAATTCATCATTTTGGACTGAAAATATGCAATCATTTCTTCCTCATTCATACTTCCATAATCCTTTATTGTTTTGCCGTCAGTCCCTCTGGTATTTGAACCCTTGTTTTTCTTGATATTCCTATATGCGAGTTTGATATTTTCTGCACTCATTACGATTTGCATTAAATGTGTAAATTTTGCATTATTCCCTGCGTTTGCATACAGTTGGTCAAAAACCTCTTGCATATCATAATACTCATTATTTCTTAGCTGTTTTCTCTTTTTGGCTTTCATGTTCAAGTCTGCTAACCTCCCTATCGGAATTTCAGCATCTCTTAGTCATACCTGAACCTTGATTTAGTCTACCTCTCTTTCCATTGTAATTTTCCGTCTAGTGGCTATTGCTCCATTTCTATTACAGAAACTTCATAGCTTGGTGCCACCACTTTCACCTGAATTAAAGTAAGTTATAGCCTCTGCTTTTCCTTACTAAGACTTCACTGAAGATAATTTCTCCATCTTCCAGGCTTCCCTTGTTCCGCTATCGCTATCTTTTCATTTACACCCTTAGGTCGTGAGTATGAACCTGCAACCTTGATAGTGCCTATAACACTATATGGTATTTCATATCGAAAATTTTTACTCTACCACAGTTGCCACACTTACGTGTCATTCTACGCATTTCTACGCAGTCCAATTTTAGATTCGTACATTCCCCACTTCGTCAGCTAATTCAATACCATCCTAACCATAGGTATTTTATAGACTCTAGCCCTATACCGCTCGACTACCTCTAGTTCGGTTTTCCTCAACATTACTTGTTAGGGCGGACACTGGACATCTTAACGCACTTCATACATCAGAGGCATTATCTCCCTTTTGCATGGCGTTTCTTTGAGCAGGCGTTTCAAGGCGTTACCCTCTCATTCCACCTATCGCAATAACAGTTATGGATTAGCATAATCCACGCTAGTTTTGTCTGTAATGCCTACGCATTACTTTTGTCTAGCAACAAGTCGTACTCTCAAATTGACTATGTCCGATAATCACCGCATCATAGTCCCCTGTCGCAATCCTACTGCAAAATCTTTTCCGCTTGTCCGGTGTAAAGTCCTTTTCCGTAGCACAAAGTATATTGGCTGCCGGATAAAGCTCGTTAAACTCACGCCCGAACTGTTCTACTATATGATTTGGAACTACAAACATGGCTTTAGAACTCATTCCAAGCCTTTTAGACTCCATCGCAATTCCTATCATCTCAAAGGTCTTGCCCGCCCCTACTTCATGTGCAAGCAGTGTATTTCCTCCAAAAAGTCCCCTTGCTATTGCATCTTTTTGATGAGGTCTAAGCTTAATTTCAGGGTTTATCCCGTCAAAAGGCAAATAGCTTCCGTCATACTCCCTTAATCGAATGGAATTAAATCTTTCATTATATTTTTTCACCAGTCGGTTTCTTCTGTCCGCATCTTCAAAGATCCAATTTTTAAATTCTTCTTTTATAATTTCCTGTTTACTTCTTGCAAGCATGGTTTCTTTCTGATTTAAAACAGATGTTTTCTTTCCGTCCGAATCAATTATCTGGTCATATACTTTAGTATCTCTAAGATTTAGACTATCCTCTATAAGCTTATATGCACTCACTCTGCTTGTTCCATAGGTGAAGTTAGCCAGATCGTTATTTTTATCTGTGCTTTTTCCCTCTACCCTATACTCTCCCGTAAAATCCATATATTTAATATCTATATTCCATCTGTTTGATGCGGAGGTCTTTAACAGATTAAACATAAAGCTCTTATAGTCTTTTTCAGGTATCCATGTAGAACCAATCTTAACAGTTATATCACTTGCTTCAAGAGTTTTCGGCATTACTTCTTCTAACTTTTTCTTTTGATAATTAAGAGCGGATAATTCCTGTTTTAATACCGAAATTTTCTCTGTTATTTCCGATTTATTAGGTGTTTTATCCGGATTGTTTACTTCTTTTTCAAATCCCGATTGTAATACCTGAGGCTTATCTAACTCCTCTTTATTTTTATTAATTTCATAATCTATATTTTTTATATATGCGTCTACTACTTCTATTTTCTCTCTGATATTACCTGATAAGTATTCATCTGCACTGACATATTCTCTTGAAAAATCCACTAAATCCAAAGCTGATGAAAAAGGCGTAATATCACTTGGTTCAAAACTATCAAGATTTAAGAATATCTCTCCTTTTAGCTCTTCTATCAGCTCTTTTCTTATCTTTCCTGTAAGCTCCTCCATATACTCAAAGTTTACATTCCCTTTTTGAGATATGGAAAGGATTAATGCCTCTGTTAAGCTATCCGTATGTTCAATTACCATAGCTTTTTTAATGGTTCTTTTTGTAAAAATATCCGACTTGCCGATAAAGTTACCCTCTTTATTAAGGTTTTCCAAGGTTGACACTAGAGAGTAGTTGGCATCCTCCTGGAGTAGTCTTTTATTTGCCCTTGAATTAATTAGTCCATACTTATTAGAAAAATCATCATAAAGCTTATTTAATCTGCTCTGTAATGCTTTTATTTCTCCTTCCGGATAATCTTCCTTTTGATAGGTAATTACTCCTCTTAACGCTTTTTCTATTTCAAGATATGCCCCTATCTTCTCCTCATCAGCTTTATTTAGAAGTACCTTTTGCATAATGGAGTTTTCTCTAAAGTACACCTTATCTTCAATCACTGCATAGGAATAATTTTTAACATTATCATCAGCCGGAAGTGTTTCTGTTTCAAGTTCTTCGTTTAACTTAGCCTTTTCATAAGTACCTTTGATATTTTTAATTGCAGCCTCAAGCTGTTCTTTTATTGATTTACCTTCATCTGCAATGCAGGCAAGAGCAGTGCCGAACCTTCCCGGTACTTCCTGCATACTACCAAGTACCATTTCAGGATTATCTACAAAGTATTTGTTATAGCTTAGTCCCTTCCTGTCCTTATCAAGCTTAACCCAGTCCTCATCTATCTTTAACAGCCTGTCCCTTTTCTTTAAGAAAATAATATCACTTGTAACCTCTGTACCGGCTTCACCTTTAAATGTATTATTCGGCAGTCTTATTGCTCCCAGAAACTCTGCCCGCTCACTGATATATCTTCTTATATCCTCATTTCTTTTATCCATTGTGCCTGATGAAGTTATAAAAGCAATTATTCCTTTGCTACGCACCTTATCCAGTGTTTTGGCAAAAAAATAATCGTGAATAAGAAAGTTGTTTTTTTCATACTCACGATCGGATACCCTATAATCTCCAAAAGGTACATTTCCTATAGCTATGTCAAAAAGATTATTTGAAAAAGCAGTTTCTTCAAAGCCTTTTACCTGAATATTTGAATGGGGATAAAGCTTTTTAGCAATCTGTCCGCTGATACTGTCAAGTTCTATACCGTAAAACTTTGAGTTTTGCATTGATCCGGGCAGATTTCCGATAAATCTTCCCGTTCCCATACTTGGCTCTAAGATATTTCCACTCTCAAATCCCATATCCGATAAAGTATGATAAATAGCATCTATTACTACCTTAGGTGTATAAAAGGCGGTAAGCGTACTTTCTTTGGCAGCCTCATACTCCGACAATGATAAGTTTTCTTTTAAAAATCCCCTTGCCTCCTGCCACTGACCGCCCCGCTCTTCATCAAATACATCTGAAAGACCTCCCCAACCTACATATTTGCTTAAAATATCCTGCTCTTCTTTACTTGCATTTCTGTTTTCTTTATTAAGTCTCTTTAGTACCTTTATTGCTTCAATATTGTTTTTTAATCGCTCTGACGGTGCTAAGACTTCATCTTCTCTTGTTATGCTGTAATTTGCAGGTATAATGTTTTTTGTATGTTCTCTACCTGTATATACATCTTCTTGTTTTAATGTTTCACTTAAAGATTCTTTATTTAAGACAGGTAAATCTTCTTTATCTACACTTTTCTCCGGTGATTTTTCTTCTGTGGAAAGTATCTCAAAGTCAAGTTCGTTTTCATTTCTAAATACAATAATCTCTCTTCCTGTAACAAAGCCGCTAAGATACTCTTCATTATCATCCAATTTTATTGTTTTATAGTTTCCATAATCACTTATTTCTGAAATCAGGTATTCCTTTCCTAGATATCTTACCTGCATACCTTCTTTAAAAATCGGCTCATTTACATTTTCTTGTTCATTTGCTTTTTTAATCTGCTCATTTATATAACCTGTAAGAAGTACATTTCTATGGTTATCATCAAGTAAATAGGGAAGATTTTGAAGCATCTCTTTGTAGCTGTCATATGAAATAGCCACATTGTTATTTAACAAATATCCGTTATATCTAAGATTTTGTTTTAACTGCCTGTTTTTCATATCCAAAACAAGCTCCGCTTCATATTCGACTTTCCCGTCTATGCTGTTTTTTATATGCTCCGGTGCTTTTAAGTTTCCTCCATCTACAGTCTTTTTAAGCAAAATAAATTCTTCATTTTGAGAGTTATACTGATACCCTCCGGCTTCTTTTTCCTCTTTAAAAGTCAAAGCAGATATAATCTCATTTTTAGCTCTAAGCTCTGATGCATTTTTATTTTCTTCTTCAGCTAAACTAACTTGTATTTCACTTTCTTTATTACTGTAGGCAGTATTTTGATATACTTCATTTATTATCTCCTGACTTGGTGCCGTGTTTCTATAAAGATAGGCAAACGCTCTTTTGTTTGCTTCATTACCATCCCCTATATCCACTCTGTAATGTTCTTTTACTTCGCCGTCTACGATATGGTCAAAATAAAACTTTGAATACCCTAACCACTCATCTGTCATTTGCCCATACTTATCTTTGCCTACAGTTTCATTATGTATACTTATTTTTTCATCCAACTCTTTTATTTCATTAAGAAGATCCTTTGTAACAATCATACCTGTATAATCTTTTTCTGTTAGACTTGATTTTTCATGAAATTCCACCACCCAGTAATCATTTAGATTTTGCTCTTTATATGATGTATTTTGATTTAATATATTTTCTTTACTTAAACCCTTTTCTCTTTCTATTTGCAACTCATAGATCTTTTCGGCTTCTTCATAAGATATTTCTCTTTCATCCTGAATTAAAAGAATTTCTTCTTCTCTTTGTATATCAGAATTAATGTCGGTAGCATTTTCTTTATCCGTTATATCCTGTTCTTCTTCCTGATTAAAATACTCTGACTCTATATTTTCTTCTTTTGATTTTAGCTGTTTTTGTACATCGGACACAACATCCTTATTTTCATATCTGTCATTCTTTATTAGGTTTTTAACTTTTACTGCCACTTGACTCCAGCTAAGCATAACTTCCGGAGAGTTCCCCTTTTTAAGACCTATTCCCTTGGCATCATGCCATTCACTGCTTTCCATATTTCCTGATAAAGCATGAGTTCTTCCACCTGTGCCGTACTCATTTTTTAAAAACTCCGCCTGTTGGGAAAGTGTATGATTTTCTCTAAAAAAGTCAGCAATCCGTTTTTTACCTCCTGAAATACCGCTTCCACTTCTTAAGTTTTCATCTATCTCATCTTCTGTGATAAATTCTTTTATTCTCGGTAATTCCATAAGACCGGAACTAAGTTCCTTCCTTGGTATCTCCAAATCATTTAACCTTTGTAAAATCTCATCCGGCTTATGAAAATGAAATCTTAATATCCCCTTATTTTCCATATAGTCCTGTAAAAATATGCTATATTCTTCTCTAAGTTTATTCCTAAATTCAGGGCTTCTAAGCTTTTCTGTAAGTTCTTCGGTTTCATCAGGAAATCCTTGTTTTTCTGTTCGGTCAAGAACCTGTAGGTAGTTTTCTTTTACATCATCTGCAAAATCTCTTTTTAAGTACCACAGCTTTTCGGCAAGTTCTTTTCTTTCATAGGAAAAAGCTTCCGCCACCTCTACATTGGTTGCATATTCACTGCTTTCAATAAGTTCTCCTATACGCTTTGACGCATCAGACCATGATAAAATCTGCATCGGATTTTCTTTTGATGAAATATCATTGGATAAGTAGATTCCTTCTTTATCATACCATGCACAAACCTTGTTTCCGTCCACTTCATAACCGTTTCCGCCTTTAAAAGTATCTTTAAAAAATTCTGCTAATTCTTCTATACTTTTCCCTTTAGAATACTCAGCTAAAACCTTTAATCTTAAATTCTCTTCATTTCCTCCATAAATTAAAACCGTATCTACTTCTTTTTGCTGTAAGGGCAAGTTAAATCGCACCTGACCGCCTTCATTCTGGGCAAAAGAAAAAGAAGTCTTATCGACTTCCCTTTCAATATTTCTGATATTTAATTGTGAATCATTTTCTATGCCCAGACTATCTGTTCCAATACCATCCTTGTAAGTGTCATATCGAGATTTTTCTTCAGTCCCGTATATTTCAGAAAATCCTCCGACTTCAGTTCGTTTGTCAGCCCCCAAGCCTCCATCATTTTCGACTCTTCCTTCTCCAAAAATTCCTGTGCCTGTTCCTCTATATTTAAAAGATGCTCCATCAATGTCCCCCTGTAATACATGCTTTGATACTGATTCTCTCTGTTTTCTTTCAGGAATTTGAGCCTCTCCCTGCCAAATCTGTTCAGTCTGCCTTGATCTATTATCTTTGGCATCTCTATATTCGGTATCAGAACTTCCTCTCCGTCTTCCATCTTCTCCAAACTGTAGGTTCCCCCCTGTTTCTCGAACAGATTCTCTTTGACTATCGGGGTGTAGGTTTTTTCCTCCAAAAGATATTCCCTGTCCGCCAGTATTACTGTTTCTTTCATCAGCCAAGCCTCCTTTATTTTCTTCATTATTTATTGTTTCAGTATTTTCACTGCTTTCATTTACATTATAACGCTCCTTATCGGTCTTTGTCCGCTCATTTATCTCTACTTCTTTAAGTTTTTCTCTCTCACCTATTCTCCCTATTTCTCTTCCGATAGCTATAAGTATTTCTTTAGAAATTAAAGATATTTCTCCAAGAAGGCTGTCAATATCCTGTCCATGTTTAATACCCGCTACTGTTTTTAGTTTGCCCTCATCAATAGGAATACCTATATCCATTCTTTGTGCCAATGAAGTCTTTATGGATTCTGTGATAAATTGTATCAGTTCTACTTTGGTATGGCTTTTAAGTGTATCATCAGTCAGCATATCAAAGATGGTATATATCCTTTTCCTAACATATAAATCTATAAGAGCGTTTATCTTTTCTTCCTGTGAAAAAAGCAGCCTACTGTTTCTTTCTTTAAAGTTGTCAATAAGTAAATCTACAGCCAAAGTATGCTTCTCAGGTTCATATTTCCACAGTTTTACTTCATTGATCTTATTTCCTATACTGACTGTTTGACTAACATCAAATACATACTTTACCTTTGGTAGTCTCATGCTTAAATCAAGAATCGGTATTCCCTTTTCTCCTCTTTTTACACTTCTTCCAAGCTTTTTCCAAAAATCATACTCCGCACAGGCAGTTGCTCTCTTGTAGGTACTGTAAATACTTAACTGGTGCATATATGAGTATTTATAGTTATTTCCCATTGTCTTTAGAAAATCTTTGTAGGCACTTACATCCCTTCTGATTTCCTCTAAAGAGTGAGATAAAATATCACTGATTTTTTCAGTTGAATATCTTGGCATCTTTCCCTCCTTCTTCTTATTTTCAGTCTCTTCTTGCTTTGCATTTTTTGTAATATTAGCTTTTTCTTTATTCCAATCATAAAACTTGCTTATGCCGTTCATTGCCCTATCTGCAATATAGTGTATATAGTCCGCACTGCCTCGCCTTTTATACCACTTGTTTCTTTTAAGCCCGCTATTTTCCATAAAGCTGATTGACTCTTCAACATCTGCGGTGTAATAAAGCAGCCTCCCAAGCATAAAAAAATCAGCCTCGGACTGACTGTTAAAATAGTTTTGATAATTCCCATTATATATTTGTCTTAGATCTTCTCCGCTATAGTTAAAGTATCCCCTATTAAAAAGTATGTTAAGAATATCATTTTGTGTAAACCGGCTTTTATCAGCCAAACTGCTTGGACTTAGATTAATCCTACCGACTTTGGATTCCCCGAAATCTATCTTCGGCATATATTTTTGATAAAGCGGCAACAGCTCCTGATTGATATTTACTATTTTATTTCTGTCTTTATCCTTTAATATATTCCCGGTTATTGTAAAAAATCTGTCCCTGTCATAAATTTCAAGGTTTTTATATCTTTTTCTTTCTCCCGGTACCTTACCCTTTCCTATAAAATGCAGTCCTGTTTTTGACGGAGAGATTTCCGCATAGGTGGAAATCCCTCTTAAAAAGTTAGCTGTCATGGAAGCAGCATTAAAGTCCATACTGTATTCCATTATCTCATCACTTACCTTATCTATATCAATTCCGATATACCCGTCCCCTAAGAAAAATCCCAAGCCGGTTCCTTGATTTTTACATAAAGCATCAATGCAATCCTTGTAACTATTCCAAGTTTTTCTATCATTTGACTTGGCAGGTTTTCCGTTTGGCATAATAGGCATTTTTGTGTTTTTTCCATCTCTTACAATGATTTTATAAAGACACCATCTTTTCTCTCGCCTTAATTCATCCGGAATATTTTTATATTTGATAAGGTCGGCTTCTTTCATTATATTTCCATTCCCTTATCCTTTTTTACCGTTTTTTCTGCCTTACCTTTTTCCTCAAGTCTAATCTTTTGCTGATTTTCTTTAAGTGTTTTTAATACGGAAGGTTTTCTTTTTATATTTTTACTACTCCTATCATCATTCTTTATAGGCTTGTTCTTTGATCTTTCACTGTTATCTCTTGCAGATGCTTTTTCACTTGCCTTAATATCTTTATTTTCATTATCCGTCTGCTTAATCTCTTCCTTATTTCCCTTATTTAATTTTTCCTCATCCTTTTGTATCTCTTTAGATAAGGTATCAAGTTTTTCAAGGCAGTTATTAAGCTTCTTTTGTTGCTCTTTAATGAAGTTTTGCATTGAGTTTACAAGCCCCTTTACAATTCCTATTTTTACTTGCACAAACTTTTCCTGTGCTTTGGTAAGGCTGTAGTTAAGCTGATGTTTCATGTTGTCATAAAGATGCTTGATACTTCCTACCGCTTTTTCCTGAAGATTAATAAGAGATTTTCCTACTGCCCTAATATCCTTAGCAATAAGTGAGCTAAGGCTTATATTATCCATTTCATTAAGTCTTTTGATCTCCGCCTTAAGACCTGTTATTTCATCTTTAAGTGAATTTAACTCTTCAATATTTACATCAAAGTCATTGTTTTTTAGCTCTTCTTTAAGCTCTCCGGCAATTTTAAGCTGTGTATCCGTATTATCTTCTAAAAAGTCGGCTGTTTTTGTATATTCTTTTTTGATCTCATTTATAACTTCCTTTGTTTGTTCTTCCTGTCTTTGAATGTTTTTATTATCGTTCATTTCGTCCTCCTTAAATTGTGTTCTTTATTGTTTTTATACTATTTTTTATAAGATCCATTTTAGTTGCGTAATTCCTGTATAACCTACTTCCCATATAAACCATGCAAACGCAATGGCATTGCTTTTATATTTTTCAAACTCGGCATTTTTAGCACAGTTAAGTCTTTTGGAAAATACATATACCTTTTTTATAGGATATTTTTTAAATAACTCATATCTTTTTTGTCCCTCCAAAAATGCTAAGCGAAAAAGCATTGCAATTTTTACATTTTTATTTGAGATTTCAAGGGCGTGTTTTAGAAATTTATCCGCACAAAAATAGGGTGGATTGGTTACTATGTCTAAGGTATTTTCCTTAACTGTAAAAAAATCCACCTCTCTTTTGCTTCCATATCCTCTGTAACAAATATCCTCCGCTTTTACCCTGTACCCATGCTCTTCAAGTACCTTTCCGATATGTCCCTGACCGCAGGCAGGCTCATATATTGTTTCTCTGAAATTTTCTCTTATTAAAAGCTCCTTTGTTGCTCTTTTATCTGTGGCATAAAAATCTAAGACCTCTCTGTCTTTATCAAGTTTCATCAATGTATCAAACATAGATTATCTTCCCTGATACTTGGCAACGGTTTCTTTTATCTCGGTTTCAATGCCTGATAAAAATGCTTCATTTGATGCTTTACCCAGTGCTATATCAGACAGTTTAATTTCCCACTTTGCTGTTGTTTTAGCTGACTTAAAGTTATCCTCCACTATCTCTATAAGAGCTTTTCCTTTTTTCGTTGCAATAAGATTTTTCTTATCTCTTTTTATAAAATCTTTGGAAATCAGATTTTCTATAATGCCTGCTCTTGTTGCCGGTGTTCCAAGTCCCCTTCGCTCAACCTCAGCCCCTTTTCCCAGGGCATCATTTCCTGCCGTTTCCATGGCTTTAAGTAAAGTATCCTCTGTAAAATGCTTGGGTGGTGTCGTATATTTTTCTTTTATCTCTTTATCCTTAATTTCAAGTACATCTCCCACATTTAAATCAGGTAATAAAACATCTTCATTTTTCTTTGAACCGTACTGTTTAAGATATTTTGTAAAACCTTCATCTGTAATGACCTTACCGCTTGCCTTAAATTCAAATACATCACCCTGACTTTCATATATCGCAACAATCTTTGTTATGTTTTCAATTAAGGGATAGCCTGTACTTGCATGTAGTTTATTTAAGATAAGGTTATATATTTTTCTTTCGCTTTCAGGAATTGTGGACATATCTTCTTCTAAAGAACTTACTGTAGGTATGATTGCATGGTGATCCGTTACTTTAGCTGAGTTAAAAATAACTTTAATTCTCTCTGTATCAAAGTCATTTTTGCCAAGTATGTTATTTATCGTATTTATAATCATATCTTTCGAAAGATATCGGCTGTCCGTCCTCGGATATGTAATCATTTTCTTTTCATAAAGGCTTTGTGCATAGTCAAGTGTCTGTTTTGCTGAAAATCCGAAGCACTTGTTACATTCTCTTTGAAGTGTTGTTAAATCAAAAGGCAAGTCGGGCTTTGTAATCTTTTCCTTTTTCTCCACATTTCTTACTATGATTTTATTTCCTACCACATTTACTAAATCTTCTACAATTTCAAGGCTGTCGATTCTGTCTGTTGAAAGAGTAAAGCCGGTAAAATAAAGCTCTCCTGTATAATATTTTTCTTTCTTAAAAGCCGTTATTTCATCATCTCTTTTTACAATCATAAAAAGTGTCGGTGTCTGTACTCTGCCGACAGAATAATTTTGATTGTAAATAAGTGAATACAGCCTGCTCATGTTCATGCCTACAAGCCAATCCGCCTTACTTCTGGCAAGAGCTGATCGGTATAGAGCTTCATATTCTTTTCCCTCTTTTAGCTGCTTAAAGCCTTCCTTTATTGCCACATCTTCCATTGATGAGATCCAAAGCCTTTTGATATTCTTTTTACAACCTGCCTGCTCATACACAAGCCTAAAGATTAACTCTCCCTCACGCCCCGCATCACAGGCGTTAATAACCGTTTCAATCTCTTTAGAGTTCATCAGCTTTTTAAGAGTGTTAAACTGACCCCTGGTTGCCTTTACAACCTCATACTTATACTTGCCCGGAATAATCGGTAAATCCTCCAATTTCCACTTGGCATACTTTTCATCATAAGCCAAAGGACTTGCCATCTGTATCAAATGTCCCACACACCAACTTACAATATATCCACCTCCTTCATAGTATCCGTCCTGTCTACCGGTTGCACCGATAACCTTTGCAATACTCATTGCAACACTCGGCTTTTCACATATAACTAAATTCATTTATAAATCCTCCTTTTTTGTATTAAAAAAGGCAATCATAAGTATCTGATTGCCTTTTGGTTTTTGGTATTTAATTGTTGTATTATTGCCTTTTTAGGCTTTTAACTGAATTTCTCCCATTAATGTTTCTAACATCTTTATTAAAACATCTTGCACATCATTAAGTTCTGTTCCATCGCTATCTTCAATCTTAACTTTCTCCTTTGAGTAAAAACTATGTATTAAGAACATATTTTCATTATTTATATGACCAATCTTTATCAAAAATTCAAACACAGTTTCAGCAAAAACAATTAGCTTAGAGATGTGCATGCCCCAGTAACGAACATAATATTTTAATCCTTCTGAATTTTCAAAAAAAGGCTCAGATTTTTCTTCTTTATCTAATGCGTCTGTTGTCATTACTTTAAACAACAAATTTTCTTTATCACTAAATACAAAACAAGTTGCTCCATCATGTATAATAAAATCCCTATCTATCCTTATATTTTGAAACCAGTCTGTATTTAAAAGACTATTCGTCTTATCAATATTTTCAGAAATATATTTTAATAAATATTTATATTTTTTATGTGATTTTTGAAGCTTACTGTATTCTTCCTTTTGAATCTCATTAAAGCTTGGAGGAATGCAAATATTCAGTATTTGCTGGATGTACTCTAATATCACACGATATTTCGCAAATAAATATTCAATAAAACAACCTAACTCACTTGTAGCTTGAGAGTCAATAATAGAAAAAAACGAAGAAATATATTTATCCGATTTATATGCTAAATATGTTCTATCTATCGAATTCATTATTATTAAGATTTTTGCAAAATCCTGGCGAATAGCTTTTAGTTTATTGTCCATGCTAATATATTCTTTTTCTGAAACTCCTGTGAAAAAAGCATTTCCTAAACATATTGTACTTTTATGAAAAGCATACTCATTTTTTAAAATTGAAAGTGCTTGACTTACAATTCTTAGGCTCTCAGATATATCCAATAATTATCACCTCCACAACTTCTAAATATGGCAATCTTTTAAACTAATGCTATTCATAATCAGCAATAATTTTTTCTAATTGAGTTATTGTACTTCTAAAATTTTCCAGTTCTTCAGTACTTACTATAGATGCATGGCAATCTTTTCTAAGAGAATTTATTATTGTGAAATAAGCTTTAATTGTTTGCTTGTTTTTGCCAAATAAATTTTTAAAACAATCATCCCAATAATTTTCAATTAATATTCCCAACTGGCTAAAATATATTTCACATTTATTAGGATCAAATAAATCATTATATTGCAAACTCTGATATTTTATTTTAAGATCATGACGCATACTATTTAAAACTTTCTGTTTTGCATTTGTGCCATATTCGGCTTTTAGTTGTAGTTTGACTATCTTGCGTAATTTTAATTCTAAGCGATTTCTCCTTTCAGAAATCTCTAACCATTTTTCCTCATCTGTTAGATTCTGTCTTTTGTATCTATATTTTCGACTTAAATAATTCTTTAAAACCTCTACTTTAAATCCCAATACTCCTTGATTATTTTCAATTATCTCATATCCTAATAAGTGTGTAAGTATTTGTGGATCATATTTATCTTCCCCTCTTAAATTACCTAGTGCCAAATTTTCAAGAAAGGAATTTTCTTCTGGATAATAATCCTCCAAAACTTTTAAAATAAATCGACAATAATTATCTGCTGATTTTTCAGAAAAAACAGGCATAACTTTATTATAAATAGCTTGAGTAATATTTATAGGTTTTGACATTTTTTCATCATTGACATACTTATTAATAGTGCTACAAAAATGTCTAATCAAATATGGGTGTCCTCCAAAATCATTTGTTAATTTTGCACATACTATATCATTAAATGTTAACCCCATATAACCACCAAGTTTATTAACCATATTGGTTGTATCTTCTACATTAAATGATGGAAGATAGCTTTCAGCTTTCAATTGATTATACAATGGATTATCATGTTTATTAATTGAAATTTTTTCAATTGCTGATGGATTTGTTCCAGCTAGTATGAAAGTAAATTTATTTCCCCATTTATGAAAATTACTCCTTATAGTTTGCCATAGCTTGACAAAATCATCACCTTCTTTCCAATTTTTCTTCATACCTAATTCAGGGGAAATCTGCTCAATTTCATCAAACAAAAGCAAAATATCTTTTTTTGAAATCTTAATAATACTTTCTAAATCTTTTGAGAATTGTCTATTAGCATTACTTTCATCATATTCATTCTCTTTTAAGCTAAGAGATAGCTCCATTTTTTTGACAATACTAGTTGTCAAAAAGAACAATCCTTTATTCCATGTATAATGGTACAGCTCTTGACAATCTATAAAAATACATTTTGTATCAGTAAAAATTGATGCTCTTTCGATTGCTTGCAATACTGATGTTTTTCCGCTTCTTCTTAACCCAAAAATTCCTGAATTTTCTCCACTTTTATGTCTATTAATCAATTCATGTACATACTTTCTTCTACCAAAAAAATAGATATCTTTTTTTAATGGAGACTCAAATGCGAATAAATCTCTCTCATAAAAATAATCTTTAAATCTCTTGATAATCAAGTTTGTACAATTTCCACCTCGCAGTTCTGAATAAGAGAAAGGAATAATTACCTGCATCTCTATATCACTTTTTAATATATGATGAATTTCTTCTTCTATCTTATTATCTTTGGATATAATTATACTGCATATTTTATCTATCCTAAAATGCTGTTTGTTTTGTCGATAAACTTCTGCAATTGCATCAAGCGTTCTCGGCTCAAAGTTTTCATAATTCGAAAAAATAGCAACTATTTCTCTTCTAAGATTAAACTGCTCACTAAAACGGTCTGTTGGCTTAATTAAGCAATAACGATATTCACTGTTAACCCCCAATTCAATTTTACTTCCACCATTTGTAACATAGAATGTTTGACTTAGTGTATTAATAATGTCCCTTTCTTCCACCGGAAATCTAGTGAGGCTAACTTTCGGGTGAATTCCTGGGTATATTTTTACTTCCGTACTCATTTTTTCTACCAATTCTCCATAATACTTTCTAATATTAAAAGCTTGAAGTTTGCCTTTTACATCTTTAGTTTCAAACTCCAACACTTCTCCTTCAGCCAATTCACCCCAAGAACAGTATTTCACTTGAGATATATGAAAAAAATAATCTTTCTTATCTTCACCAAGAATAAATCCAAATCCTCTTTCTTTTATCTTTCTTACAATACTTCCTCTCATTTCATTATCTCCTTTTTATATTTGCCAATTATTTACAAAAAACAATGCAATATATTATTTGTATAATGCTATGACTATTGACTAAGCTTAAAGATGTACTGCGAATAGTGACCAATAATATATTCTTTTCAAGAAACAAGTTAACCACTTCAAGTATTGGTTGGTTTGATTTTTTCTGCTAGGCATCTACTCTAATCAATAATAATATTACCTATTTCATTTTATCAATTTCCTATAAAGTAATATATGAAACAATAGTAATTCTTCCAGCGGTTTTAATTACTTTCTTAGATATTGAAACAATTTGTAATTAATATTTTTTTACAAATATAAGAACTATATTAGCCTCAACAAGTTTTAATACATCAAAACTATTACAAATACGATATTATTATTCAAAATATAAATACGGATGTGCTTCAATCTTTTCATGCCAGTCATCATCTTTGTTTACTATAGTCCGTATCTTTTTACAAGTATCTTTATCTCTTTTATATTCATAACTTACTGAAATTAAAACCTGGCTGTCTTTCCTTCCCCAAACAAGTATCCCGTCTTCTACATCGCTGACATTCTTACCACACCTTCCCAAGTAGCATTTCCATTCTCTAAATGGCAGTATTTCATTTACAATTATTATCAGTTTTTCTATAGTATCAGGCAAATAGAATGTAGCCGGATTAGGGCAATTTACATCATCAGCAGAACATACACTCCTTCTGCCTAAGTACACCTTTACTTGTTTATTTTCCATATAATTATCTCCAATATTTTTCATTTTAGAAATATATTTAATGGTAAATTCTCTTTTTTGCCGGTTTTATCCTGCATACTTAAATTTTTTCCCCGTAGATATCATACTATATCTGAACAAAAAAGAACACTATATTCTTTATCCTTTTTTACTCATCATCTTCATCCTCATAAGCATCTATTGCCATATCATCAACTTCTTCCTTCTCCTCTTCCTCCGTTGTTTCTTCCGATTCTTCTATATTGTCCCCGCTCTCATAATCATCCTCAAGCTCATTATAGTCTTCATCATCCTCACTTTCTTCCTGCTTTTTCTTATAAATCTTAAAATAATATCCTGCCCCCACAACTGTCATGACAAACAATCCTAAAAATATATAAAGCCCTGCTCCTTTACTTTCTTCCTTCTTTTTAGGCTCTTCCTTTACCGGTTCTTCCTTTGTTTCTTCTGTAGGTGGCGGTACCTCTTCTATCTTTTTTACTTCCTCTTTAGGTTTTTCTTTTGCTTCAACCATATTTAATAAATCATCTTCACTTACCTCTGTAAGCAGCATGACATTTTGCCCTTCTTCATCATAATTAATAATTAGATGAAAGGTCTTTCCTGACTTTGTTTTAAATGTAATGAACTGTCTGGCATCGGCAAAATATTTACTACTTTCGTCCCCCGTACTTTCTCCATGATGAATAGGATAGTCCTGATTGGCATTATTTACATTTTCTATAAGTTCCGCCTTTGCACTTACTTCTGCTGTGGAAATACCTTTATTTATACTATCACTTTGGCTGTCCCCACCTTGATTATCACTTGGAGGCTCTTTTGCCTCCAGTTTATTCGGAAAGCGTACTTCCTTTTCTTCTTTATTATCTTTACTTGCTGTTTCCCGAGTCTCCTCACTTTCTATTTCACTTTCACTAACCTGTGCAAAAGTATAAGTAGGGTAAACATTCCCTATAATAAACATCATAAGTAAGCAAATAACTCCTACCAATCTTTTCACCCTGTTCTTTTTAGATTTCATTTCCTTCATTTCTATCCTCCATGATTTTTTCTCTGTTTTCCTCTACTTCTTTAGAATTTTCCGGCTCTTTCATTTTCTTTTCACTTTGCCTTTCCTTTTTGTACTTTCTCATCATTTCTAAAAACTCATCAAGTGAAATATCAATGCTTCTATATTCTTTTAGAACCTCGACCTGCTCCATTTCCTCTTGCTCTTCTTTCAGTATTTCCTGCCTCAGCCTAAGTTCTTCTATTTTTTCTTCTATTGCCTTTTGATTTTCGATATTTTTTTGATATTTTTTATTCAACCTCTTCCTCCTGTTATTTTCTATTTTACTCTACCTTATCAGTAAAATAGAGTTATCAGGAATTTACTACCGAAGTAACGTCTATACAGTGGTTTGAGCCTCTGTAATTCCTGATAACTTCTGATAAGTGTGACTGTTGCTTGTTGATAGTTACTGTCATAATGATATTGGCAGGCTTACGCCTGACTATCATTAAGGATGGTGATTATTGTGGTTCAATCAACGATTGAAAACCTTGCTGCTCAAACAGCAAATGTGTTTTTGCAAAATGGATACACTCACCGAAGTATCCATGAAAAAAAAGTTGTCATGCAGAAAATAATTCTTCTGCACAAGCAACACGGATACGATTGTTACAGCCCGGAAATTATAGCTATGTTTCTAAAGGATGTGGAGCACCGATACCAGAGACATGAAATCGGGAAAATCCGTTTTCGTTTTTATCAAAAGACTGCGGACTATTTAACTCAATTTCACGAAAAAGGCAGCA
>GL890610.1 GCA_000209465.1 Lachnospiraceae oral taxon 107 str. F0167
ACCTATAATCACCGCATCATAGTCTCCTGTTGCAATCCTACTGCAAAATCTTTTCCGCTTGTCCGGTGTAAAATCCTTTTCCGTAGCACAAAGTATATTGGCTGCCGGATAAAGCTCGTTAAACTCACGCCCGAACTGTTCTACTATATGATTTGGAACTACAAACATGGCTTTAGAACTCATTCCAAGCCTTTTAGACTCCATCGCAATTCCTATCATCTCAAAGGTCTTGCCCGCCCCTACTTCATGTGCAAGTAATGTATTTCCTCCAAAAAGTCCCCTTGCTATTGCATCTTTTTGATGTGGTCTAAGCTTAATTTCAGGATTTATTCCATCAAAAGGCAAATGCCTTCCGTCATACTCCCTTAATCGAATGGAATTAAATCTTTCATTATATTTTTTCACCAGTCTGTTTCTTCTGTCCACATCCTCAAAGATCCAGTTTTTAAATTCTTCTTTTATAATTTCCTGTTTACTCCTTGCAAGCATGGTCTCTTTTTGATTTAGAACTGATGTTTTTCTTCCATCCGAATCAATTATCTGGTCATATACTTTAGTATCTCTAAGATTTAGACTATCCTCTATAAGCTTATATGCACTCACTCTGCTTGTTCCATATGTGAAATTAGCCAGGTCGTTATTTTTATCTGTGCTTTTTCCCTCTACCCTATACTCTCCCGTAAAATCAGTATATTTAATATCTATATTCCATCTGTTTGATGCGGAGGTCTTTAACAGATTAAACATAAAGCTCTTATAGTCTTTTTCAGGTATCCATGTAGAACCCATCTTGACAGTTATATCACTTGCTTCAAGAGTTTTCGGCATTACTTCTTCTAACTTTTTCTTTTGATAATTAAGAGCTGATAATTCCTGTTTTAATACCGAAATTTTCTCTGTTATTTCTGATTTATGTGATAATTCTTCCTGCTTGGATCTTCCCCCGTCAATACCCGATTGTAATACCTGAGGCTTATCTAACTCCTCTTTATTTTTATTAACTTCATAATCTATATTTTTTATATATGCGTCTACTACTTCTATTTTCTCTCTGATATTACCTGATAAGTATTCATCTGCACTGACATATTCTCTTGAAAAATCCAATAAATCCAAAGCTGATGAAAAAGGCGTAATATCACTTGGTTCAAAACTGTCAAGATTTAAGAATATCTCTCCTTTTAGCCCTTCTATCAGCTCTTTTCTTATCTTTCCTGTAAGCTCCTCCATATACTCAAAGTTTACATTCCCTTTTTGAGATATAGAAAGAATCAGTGCTTCGCTTAAGCTATCCGTATGTTCAATTACCATAGCTTTTTTAATAGTTCTTTTTGTAAAAATGTCAGACTTACCGATAAAGTTACCCTCTTTATCTAGGTTTTCCAAGGTGGATACTAAAGAGTAGTTGGCATCCTCCTGAAGTAGTCTTTTATTTGCCCTTGAATTAATCAGTCCATATTTATTAGAAAAATCATCATAAAGCTTATTTAATCTCCCCTGTAAGGCTTTTATTTCCTCTTCCGGATAATCTTCCTTTTGATAGGTAATTACTCCTCTTAACGCTTTTTCTATTTCAAGATATGCTCCTATCTTCTCCTCATCAGCTTTATTTAAAAGTAACCTTTGCATAATGGAGTTTTCTCTAAAGAACACCTTATCTTCAATCACTGCATAGGAATAATTTTTAACATTGTCATCAGCCGAAAGTATTTCTGTTTCAAGTTCTTCATTTAACTTCGCCTTTTCATAAGTGCCTTTGATATTTTTAATTGCATCCTCAAGCTGCTCTTTTATTGATTTACTTTCATCTGCAATGCAAGCAAGAGTAGTGCCGAACCTGCCCGGTACTTCCTGCATACTACCAAGTACCATCTGTGGATTATCTACAAAGTATTTGTTATAGCTTAGTCCCTGCCTGTTCTTATCAAGCTTAACCCAGTCCTCATCTATCTTTAACAGCCTGTCTCTTTTCTTTAAGAAAATAATATCACTTGTAACCTCTGTGCCTGCTTCACCTTTAAATGTATTATTCGGCAGTCTTATAGCTCCCAGAAACTCTGCCCGCTCACTTATATATCTTCTTATGTCCTCATTTCTTTTATCCATTGTGCCTGATGAAGTCATAAAAGCAATCACTCCTTTGCTACGCACCTTATCCAGTGTTTTGGCAAAAAAATAATCGTGAATAAGAAAGTTGTTTTTTTCATACTCACGATCGGATACCCTATACTCTCCAAAGGGTACATTTCCTACAGCTATGTCAAAAAGATTATTTGAAAAAGCAGTTTCTTCAAAGCCTTTTACCTGAATATTTGCATTAGGGTATAACTTTTTAGCAATCTGTCCGCTGATACTGTCAAGCTCTATACCGTAAAACTTTGACTTTTGCATTGACTCCGGTAGGTTTCCTATAAACCTTCCCGTTCCCATACTTGGCTCTAAGATATTTCCACTCTCAAATCCCATATCCGATAAAGTATGATAAATAGCATCTATTACTACCTTTGGTGTATAAAAGGCGGTTAGCGTACTTTCTTTAGCAGCCTCATACTCTGACTGTGATAGGTTTTCTTTTAAGAACATCCTTGCCTCCTGCCACTGACCTCCCCGCTCTTCATCAAATACATCTGAAAGACCTCCCCAACCTACATAGCGGCTTAAAATATCCTGCTCTTCTTTTCCGGCATATCTGTTTTCTTCATCAAGCTGCTTTAGTACCCTTATTGCTTCAATGTTGTTTTTTAATCGCTCTGACGGTGGCAGTACTTCATCTTCTCTTGTTATCCTATAATTGACGGGTAGTGTGTTTTTCACATATTCTCCGCTTGTATAGTTTTCTTCTTGCCTTGGTACTTCACTTAAAGCCTCTTTATTTAAGGCATGTATATCTTCTTTGCTTAAATTCTCCTTTAGTGATTTTTCTTCTGTGGAAAGTATCTCAAAGTCAAGTTCGTTTTCATTTCTAAATGTCAGGATCTCACTTCCTGTAACAAAGCCGCTAAGATACTCTTCATTATCATCCAATTTTATTGTTTTATAGTTTCCATAATCACTTATTTCTGAAATCAGGTATTCCTTTCCTTGATATCTTACCTGCATACCCTCTTTAAAAATCGGCTCATTTACATTTTCTTGTTCATTTGCCTTTTTAATCTGTTCATTTATATAACCTGTAAGAAGTACATTTCTATGGTTATCATCAAGCAAGTAAGAGAGGTTTTGAAGCATTTCATGATAACTTTCATACTCGATTGCACGATTAGAATTAAGCATATATCCATTGTATCTCAGGTTTTGCTTTAGCTGTCTGTTTTTAATATCTAAAATAAGTTCAGCTTCATACCCGGTTTTCCCGTCTATGCTGTTTGTTATATGCTCCGGTGCTTTTAAGTTTCCTCCATCTACAGTCTTTTTAAGCAAAATAAAGTCTTCATTTTGAGAGTTATACTGATACCCTCCGGCTTCTTTTTCTTCTTTAAAAGTCAGAGCAGATATAACATCATTCTTAGCCTTAAGCTCTAATACCTTTTCACTTTCTTCTTCAGCTAAATCAACTTGTATTTCACTTTCTTTGTTACTATGGGCAGTATTTTGATATATTTCATTTATTATCTCCTGAGTTGGTGTTATGTTTTCATAAAGATAGGCAAACTCTCTTTCATTTGCTTCATTACCATCCCCTATATCCACTCTGTAATGTTCTTTTACTTCGCTGTCTACGATATGGTCAAAATAAAACTTTGAATACCCTAACCACTCATCTGTCATTTTCCCATACTTATCTTTGCCTACAGTTTCATTATGTATACTCACTTTTTCATCCAGTTCTTTTATTTCATTAAGAATATCCTTTGTAACAATCATACCTGTATAATCTTTTTCAGTCAGACTTGATTTTTCATGAAATTCCACCACCCAGTAATTATTTGGGGGTTGCTCTTTATATGATGTATTTTGATTTAAGATATTTTCTGTGCTGAAGCTCTTTTCTCTTTCTATTTGCAACCCATAGATTTTTTCAGCTTCTTCATAAGATACTTCTCTTTCATCCTGAATTAAAAGTATTTCTTCTTCCCTTTGTATATCTGGATCAATGGCGGTAGCATTTTCTTTATCCGTTATATCCTCTTTTTCCGGATTTGAATATTCTGTTTCTATATTTTCTTCTTTTGATTTTGGCTGTTTTTGTATACCGAATGTAATATCCTTACTTTCATATCTGTAATTCTTTATTAGGTTTTTAACCCTTACTGCAACCTGATTCCAGTTAAGTATAAGCTCCGGAGAGTTTCCCTTTTTAAGACCTATTCCCTTAGCATCATGCCATTCACTGCTTTCCATATTTCCTGATAAAGCATGAGTTCTTCCACCTGTGCCATACTCATTTTTTAAAAATTCCACTTGCTCTGAAAGTGTATGATTTTCTCTAAAAAAATCGGCAATCCGTTTTTCACCCCCTGAAATACCGCTTCCCCGTCTTAAATTTTCATCTATCTCATCTTTTGTGATAAATTCTTTTATCTTCGGTAATTCCATAAGACCGGAACTAAGTTCCTTCCTTGGTATCTCCAAATCATTTAACCTTTGTAAAATCTCATCCGGCTTATGAAAATGAAATCTTAATATCCCCTTATTTTCCATATAGTCCTGTAAAAATATGCTGTATTCTTCTCTAAGTTTATTCCTAAATTCAGGACTTCTAAGCTTTTCTGTAAGTTCTTCGGTTTCATCAGGAAATCCTTGTTTTTCTGTTCGATCAAGAACCTGTAGGTAGTTTTCTTTTACATCATCTGCAAAATCTCTTTTTAAGTACCACAGCTTTTGGGCAAGTTCTTTTCTTTCATAGGAAAAAGCTTCAACCATCTCAACATTGGTTGCATATTCGCTACTTTCAATAAGCTCTCCTATACGCTTTGAAGCATCAGACCATGATAAAATCTGCATCGGATTTTCTTTTGATGAAATATCATTGGATAAGTAGATTCCTTCTTTATCATACCATGCACAAACCTTGTTTCCGTCTACTCCATAGCCATTTCCACCTCTAAAACTGCTTTGAAGGAAATCAGCTAATTCTTCTATACTTTTTCCTTTAGAATACTCAGCCAAAACCTTTAGCCTTAGGTTTTCTTCATTTCCTCCATAAATTAAAACAGTATCTATTTCTTTTTGCTGTAGTGGCAAGTTAAATCTTACCTGACCGCTTTCATTCTGGGCAAAAGAAAAAGAAGTCTTATTGACTTCCCTTTCACTATCTCTTCTGTTTGATTGTATTTTTCTATCTATGCCCAGACTATCTGTTCCAATACTATCCTTGTCAGTGTCATATCGAGATTTTTCTTCAGTCCCGTATATTTCAGAAAATCCTCCGACTTCAGTTCGTTTGTCAGCCCCCAAGCCTCCATCATTTTCGGTTCTTCCTTCTCCAAAAATTCCTGTACCTGCTCCTCTATATTTAGAAGATGCTCCATCAATGTCCCTCTGTAATACATGCTCTGATACTGATTCTCCCTGTTTTCTTTCAGGAATTTGAGCCTCTCTCTGCCAAATCTGTTCAGCCTGCTCTGATCTACTATCTTTGGCATCTTGATATTCGGTATCAAAACTTCCTCTCCATCTTCCATCTTCTCCAAACTGTAGGTTCCCCCCTGTTTCTCGAATAGGTTCTCCTTGATTACCGGGATGTAGGTTTCTTCCTCCAAAAGATATTCCCTGTCCGCCAGTATTACTGTTTCTCTCATCAGTCAAGCCTCCTTTATTTTCTTCATTATTTATTGTATCGGTACTTTTAACGGTTTCGTTTACAGTATTATTATAACGCTTCTTGTCGGTCTTTGTCTGCTCCTTTATCTCTATTTCTTTAAGTTTTTCTCTATCACCTATCCTCCCTATTTCTCTTCCGATAGCCATAAGTATTTCCTTTGAAAGTAAGGAGATTTCTCCAAGGAGGCTGTCAATATCCTGTCCATGCTTAATCCCTGATACTGTTTTCAGTTTGCCCTCATCAACAGGAATACCTATATACATTCTTTGTGCCAGTGAAACCTTTATGGATTCTGTGATAAATTGCATCAGTTCTACTTTGGTATAACTTTTAAGTGTATCATCCGTCAGCATATCAAAGATGGCATATATCCTTTTCCTAACATATAAATCTATAAGAGCGTTTATCTTTTCTTCCTGTGAAAAAAGCAGCCTGCTGTTTCTTTCTTTAAAGTTGTCAATCAGTAAATCAATAGCCAAAGCATGCTTCTCGGGTTCATATTTCCACAGTTTTACTTCATTGATCTTATTTCCTATACTGACTGTTTGGCTGACATCAAATACATAATTTACCTTTGGTAGTCTCATGCTTAAATCAAGAATCGGTATTCCCTTTTCTCCTCTTTTTACACTTCTTCCAAGTTTTTTCCAAAAATCATACTCCGCACAGGCAGTTGCTCTCTTGTAGGTACTGTAAATACTTAACTGGTGCATATATGAGTATTTATAGTTGTTTCCCATTGTCTTTAGAAAATCTTTGTAGGCACTTACATCCCTTCTTATTTCCTCTAACGAGTGAGATAAAATATCACCGATTTTTTCAGTTGAATATCTTGGCATCTTTCCCTCCTTCTTATTATTTTCAGTCTCTTCTTGCTTTATATCTTTTGCAATATCAGCCTTTTCTTTATTCCAATCATAAAACTTGCTTATTCCGTTCATTGCCCTGTCTGCAATATAGTGTATATAGTCTGTACTACCTCGCCTTTTATACCACTTGTTTCTTTTAAGTCCGCCTCTTTCCATAAGGCTGATTGACGCTTCCACATCTGCGGTGTAATAAAGCAACCTTCCAAGCATAAAAAAATCAGCCTCAGATTGGCTGTTAAAATAGTTTTGATAATTCCCGTTATATATTTGTCTTAGATCTTCTCCGCTATAGTTAAAGTATCCCCTATTAAAAAGTATGTTAAGAATATCATTTTGCGAGAACCTGTTTTTATAAGCCAAACTACTTGGATTTAGATTAATCCTACCCGCTTTGCCTTCTACGGAGTCTATACTTGGCATATATATTTGATAAAGCGGTAATAATTCCTGATTGATATTTACTATTTTACTTCTGTCTTTATCCTTTAATATATTGCCGGTTATTGTAAAAAATCTGTCCCTGTCATAAATTTCAAGGTTTTTATACCTTTTTCTTTCTCCCGGCATCTTACCCTTTCCTATAAAATGTAATCCTGTTTTTGACGGAGAGATTTCCGCATAGGTGGAAATCCCTCTTAAAAAGTTAGCTGTCATGGAAGCAGCATTAAAGTCCATACTGTATTCCATTATTTCATCACTTACCTTATCTATATCAATTCCTATATACCCGTCTCCTAGGAAAAATCCCAAACCTAAGCTATGATTTTTACATAAAGCATCCATGCAATCATCAAAACTGTGCCAAGTTTTTCTATCATTTGACTTGGCAGGTTTTCCGTTTGGCATAATCGGCATTTTTGTGTTTTTTCCATCTCTTAAAATGATTTTATAAAGGCACCATCTTTTCTCACGCCTTAATTCATCCGGAATATTTTTATATTTGATAAGGTCGGCTTCTTTCATTACATTTCCATTCCCTTATCCTTTTTTACCGTTTTTTCTGCCTTACCTTTTTCCTCAAGTCTAATCTTTTGCTGATTTTCTTTAAGTGTTTTTAATACTGAAGGTTTTCTTTTTATATTTTTACTACTCCTGTCATTATTCTTTATAGGCTTGTTCTCTGATCTTTCACTGTTATCTCTTGCAGATGCTTTTTCACTTGCCTTAATATTTTTATTTTCATTATCCGTCTGCTTAATCTCTTCCTTATTTTCCTTATTTAATTTTTCCTCATCCTTTTGTATCTCTTTAGATAAGGTATCAAGTTTTTCAAGGCAGTTATTAAGCTTCTTTTGCTGATCCTTAATGAAACTTTGCATTGAGTTTACAAGTCCCTTTACAATTCCTATTTTCATCTCAACAAACTTTTCCTGTGCCTTCGTAAGGTTATAGGTAAGCTGATGTTTCATGTTGTCATAAAGATGTTTAATACTTCCTACCGCTTTTTCCTGAAGCTTAATAAGGGAGTTTCCTACCGTCTTAATATCATTAACTATAAGTGAGCTAAGGCTTATGTTATCAATTTCATTAAGCCTTTTAATCTCCGCCTTGAGACCTGTTATTTCATCTTTAAGTGCCTTTAACTCTTCAATATTTACATCAAAGTCTTTGTTTTTTAGCTCTCCTTTAAGCTCCCCGGCAATTTTAAGCTGTCTATCCGTATTATCTTCTAAAAAGTCTGCTGTTTTTGTATATTCTGCTTTAATCTCATTTATAACTTCCTTTGTCTGTTCTTCCTGTCTTTGAATGTTTTTATTATCGTTCATTTCGTCCTCCTTAAGTTCTTTTCTTTATTGTTTTTATACTATTTTTTATAAGATCCATTTTAGTTGCGTAATTCCTGTATAACCTACTTCCCATATAAACCATGCAAATGCAATAGCATTGCTCTTATACTTTTCAAACTCGGCATTTTTAGCACAGTTAAGCCTTTTGGAAAATACATATACCTTTTTTATAGGATATTTTTTAAATAACTCATATCTTTTTTGTCCCTCCAAAAATGCTAAGCGAAAAAGCATTGCAATCTTTACTTTTGGGACAGATATTTCAAGGGCGTGTTTTAGAAATTTATCCGCACAAAAATAAGGCGGATTGGTTACAATGTCTAAGGTATTTTCCTTAACCGTAAAAAAATCCACCTCTCTTTCGTTTCCATACCCTCTGTAACAAATATCCTCCGCTTTTACCCTGTATCCATGCTCTTCAAGTACTTTTCCGATATGCCCCTGACCGCAGGCAGGCTCATATATTGTTTCTCTGAAATTTTCTCTTATTAAAAGCTCCTTTGTTGCTCTTTTATCTGTGGCATAAAAATCCAAGACCTCTCTGTCTTTATCAAGTTTCATCAATGTATCAAACATAGATTATCTTCCCTGATACTTGGCAATAGTTTCTTTTATCTCGGTTTCAATACCTGATAAAAATGCTTCATTTGATGCTTTACCCAGTGCTATATCAGACAGTTTAATTTCCCACTTTGCTGTTGTTTTAGCCGATTTAAAGTTATCCTCCACTATCTCTATAAGGGCTTTTCCTTTTTTGGTTGCAATAAGATTTTTCTTATCTCTTTCTATAAAATACTTGGAAATCAAATTTTCTATAATACCTGCTCTTGTTGCGGGTGTTCCAAGTCCCCTTCGCTCAACCTCAGCCCCTTTTTCCAGGGCATCATTTCCTGCCACTTCCATGGCTTTAAGTAAAGTATCCTCTGTAAAATGCTTTGGTGGTGTCGTATATTTTTCTTTTATCTCTTTATCTTTGATTTCAAGTACATCTCCTACATTTAAATCAGGTAATACAACATCTTCATTTTTCTTTGAACCGTACTGTTTAAGATATTTTGTAAAGCCTTCATCTATAATGACCTTACCGCTTGCCTTAAATTCAAATACATCACCCTGACTTTCATATACCGCAACAATCTTTGTTATGTTTTCAATTAAGGGATAGCCTGCACTTGCATGGAGTTTATTTAAGATAAGGCTATATATTTTTCTTTCACTTTCAGGAATTGTGGACATATCTTCTTCTAAAGAACTTACTGTAGGTATGATTGCATGGTGATCCGTTACATTAGCTGAGTTAAAAATAACTTTAATTCTCTCAGTATCAAAGTCATTTTTGCCAAGTATGTTGTTTACTGTATTTATAATCATATCTTCAGATAGATAACGGCTGTCCGTCCTCGGATATGTAATCATCTTCTTTTCATAAAGACTTTGTGCATAGTCAAGTGTCTGTTTTGCTGAAAATCCGAAGTACTTGTTACATTCTCTTTGAAGTGTTGTTAAATCAAACGGCAAGTCAGGCTTTGTAAGCTTTTCCTTTTTCTCCACATTTCTTACTGTTATTTTATTTCCTACCACATTTACTAAATCTTCTACGATTTCAAGACTGTCTATTCTGTCTGTTGAAAGAGTAAAACCGGTACAATAAAGCTCACCTGTATAATATTTTTCTTTCTTAAAAGCTGCTATTTCATCATCTCTTTTTACAATCATAGCAAGCGTGGGTGTCTGTACTCTTCCAACAGAATAATTTTGATTATAAATAAGTGAATACAACCTGCTCATGTTCATACCGACAAGCCAATCCGCCTTACTTCTGGCAAGAGCTGATTGGTATAGATTTTCATACTCTTTTCCCTCTTTTAGCTGCCTAAAGCCTTCTTTAATTGCCACATCCTCCATTGATGAGATCCAAAGTCTTTTGATATTCTTTTTACAACCTGACTGCTCATACACAAGCCTAAAGATTAACTCTCCCTCACGCCCCGCATCACAGGCGTTAATAACCGTTTCAATCTCTTTAGAGTTCATCAGCTTTTTAAGAGTGTTAAACTGACCCCTAGTTGCCTTTACAACCTCATACTTATACTTGCCAGGAATAATCGGTAAATCCTCCAATCTCCACTTGGCATACTTTTCATCATAAGCCAAAGGGCTTGCCATCTGTATCAAATGCCCCACACACCAGCTTACAATATATCCACCTCCTTCATAGTATCCGTTCTGTCTACCGGTTGCACCGATTACCTTTGCAATACTCATTGCAACACTCGGCTTTTCACATATCACTAAATTCATTTATAAATCCTCCTTTTTTGTATGAAAAAAGGCAACCGAAAGTTATCTGATTGCCTTTTAGTTTTTTGTATTTAATTTTTTATATTATTGCCTATTTACGGCTTTTGATTGAATTTCTATCTTCATATTTTTCTTGCAAAGTTTTTGGGGTTACTTCATATAAGCTTCAGAAACTTGAATTTATCAAAACACATTCAAAAAAATGTATTTCATTCGCCTATAGGATCATAATCTGCCGGAACCGGTGCAACGATACTCACAAAAACTATATCCTCTGTTCCTGTGTTCATTGCGCCGTGACATGCACCTTTAGGAGAAACGATAACCTGTCCTTTTTTTAAGGGAATCTCTTTATCCGGTTCGGGATAGAATATTCCTTCTCCCTGTAAAATGATCCAGATATCATCAGAATTGTGGTGACGGTGCTTCTGCAAGGTTTGTCCCGGTTTAATCACCCACACCGACCCTCCTGTAGATTCTGTTTGGTAAAAAGGTGTTTTCTTTGCAGCTTTTTTGTCTTCTTGTTTTACCATGTCCATTTCATAGATTCTTTTTTCTTCCATTGCTATATGCCTCCTTGTATTGATTTTTGATTATTCTTACTCAAAGAGCTTCCGATACTCCCCATACCCTTGTTCTTCCAGTTCATCGTAGGGAATGAATCTAAGAGCTGCCGAGTTGATGCAATAACGCAGCCCGCCGGACTCGCGGGGACCATCGTTGAACACGTGACCCAGATGGGAATCCGCGCCGCTGCTGCGCACTTCCGTCCGGACCATACCATGTGAAGTGTCCACGGCCTCAGTGACAGCATCTTCCGCGATCGGCCTGGTGAACGCCGGCCAGCCACACCCTGAATTATACTATACTTGTCCATGGATATAAAGAGCGGTTCGCCGCTGACAATGTCGACATAAAGGCCCTTTTCAAAGAAGTCGTCATACTCGCCGGTGAAGGCGTACTCCGTGGCGGCGTGCTGTGTGACCTCAAAGGCCAAATCGCCGATCCGCACCCGAAGTTCATCTGCAGATTCTTCTGCGCTGTTTTGCTGAAGATCAAAGTAACTGCGCGGGATATGGCAGTAGCCGCCGGGATTCTTGTCCAGATACTTCTGGTGATACTCTTCTGCGGGGAAGAAGTTTTCCAACGGAAGCAGTTCAACAGCAAGCCTGGCTCCGGCTTTCTCTTCCTCCGCCCGATAAACCGCTTCGATTTCCGGAAGCTGGTCTTCTTCCGTATAATAGATCCCCGTCCGGTACTGGATGCCTCGATCATTGCCCTGTTTGTTTACAGAGAGCGGATCGATCACCATGAAATAGTAATTCAGCAAATCAGTCAGAGAAATTACAGCAGGGTCATAGTCGACCCGCACTGTCTCGGCATGCCCGCTGCTGTTACAGACGTCCTGATAGGTCGGAGCTTCGTCAGGTCCGTTTGCATAACCTGCTTCTGTTCGGATTACGCCGACAAACTGATCAAAGAACTTCTGCGTTCCCCAGAAGCAGCCGCCTGCAAGATAGATTGTTTTTATATTCTCCGGTATCTCCATAGTAGTTTCTCCTGTCACGATCTCTCCGGACCAGGTGTTGATCCCGCCGAATTCGTAGATGTTGGTATATCCCATGTCCGCAAGCTTTTGCGCTGCTTGCTTGGATCTGTTCCCGCTTCGGCAGTAAATCAGGATGATCTGATCCAGATCCGGGAGTTCTTCCGGCCGCTCCGCTTCAATGCTCTCATTTGGAATTAGAATTGCGCCAGGAATATGGCCTGCATCGTATTCATCTTGCCTGCGGGCATCTACAATCACATGCCCGTCATCCCGGGTCATCATCTGCTTTGCCATATCTTGATCGATCTGATGATAGCTCTCGACCTCTTGCACTGAACCGGCAGTATTTACCAAACAACCAGTCAGAAGAAAAATGGTCATCAAAATCAAAAACAACGGTCTTGGAACACCTGAGCGCCCTTTTTCTACTATTGCTCTCATCTTTTTCATTCTATGTTACCTCGGTAAATTCAAATTTGTCATAGTTTTTACATAGATAAAATTACAATTTTTCCTTCAATTATTATCTCAATAAAATGGAGTATCTTTTTTATATATTGCATATTAAATTCAAAGCAAGGTGTAATGCTCTAGAGTGTGACGAAATTCCCCAATTCCTTTCATCATGTTCAGTAACACTTGCAAGCGAATCCGCAGTAAAAAAGAATTGACCAAATGATGCTCCTCTTTTTTGTGAACACGCAGCAAGTGCAGCACATTCCATTTCGACAGCAGAGCAGCCTTCACTTAATCTATACTGAACCATTTCCCGTGTTTCCCTAAAAAAACCATCTGTTGTCCAAGTTATGCACTCTTCAAATGGTATGTCTAATTTTTCAAAAACATCCTTAATTTCACCAATCATTTTCCGGTCGATTTCAATATATCGTGATGGTGGTAAATAATGGAATGATGTTCCCTCATCTCTCAATGCTTTTGTAGGAATAAGGAATGCATTTTCTTTTATATCCCTCAGAACCCCACAAGAACCTGTTGCAATTATTTTCTTACAACCACAAGCAATCAGCCTGTCCAAAAGCTGTACGGACGCAGGTGCACCAATATTAGGACGGACAAGACATATTCTTTGCCCTTTATACTCAATCACATATATATTTGTAGTTCTACAGCAATTTTCAAATTCTTCGGCAATTATTGCATTACTATTCATTGCGAATTCATCTACGCAGTCTCCTAAGAAAGCAAACACACACTTTTCCGGAAGTTTCAACTCCTCGCAACCATGATTTGGTTTAATTACCTCTATAGAAAAATTGTCATATTCAAGTATAGGAATTTCATTTTTTATTATCATCTTCAGCATTCTCCTCTAAATATTAACTATTCATCTATTCATTATTTATTAGTCCAAACGAGTGGGAAATAAAATTTATCAAACCGGCAAATTTATTTTTTAAATCTACAAACCCGGAGTTACCATAAACTAAAGTTTACAAAACATAACATAGTCCTCTTCATTTTCACGAACAACTTCAAAACCTACTTTTTTATACATACTCACTGCATAGTTTATCTTTTGAACCGATAATGAAACTTGCTTATATTCTCTCTCTTTCAATGTCAAAAGAATTTGTTTCATAAGTTCAGTTCCAATTCCCAAATTCCTATATTCCTTGAGGAGAGAAATGGAAAGAGAGGGTGTTGTGTCATCAATAATCATTGATGATACGAGTCCATACAGCTCCTACTACCTTTCCATCAAAATCCGCCACATAACATAAATCATCTTTCTTGCCAAAATCAGCAACATATATTTGTAAATCGGGATGTTCTATAATATCTTTGGATGGAGCTTGTACTCCTTCAGGAATAAAAATAGCTTCATATAGAAAAGTATCCAATAAATTAATTTCATTCTGCTTTAATTCTCTAATTACATAATCCATTATTGCCTCCAATCTATGTTCTGTAAATTTATTATTTTATAAATCGGTATAAATTCCACACATACTATACCTCCATACTTTTTGAATTGTTTCTGCTACTTCTAATTTTCCATTATACTAATCATCTCGTAAATTCTAATTTGTTAAATACATGTATCAAATACAAGCCACCTATTAACCCCACCACTTTATACTTCTTTATCCGTATATATCATACTATATTAAGCCCAAAAATACACTATATATTCTTTACATTTTTACTCCTCATCTTCATCCTCATAAGCATCTATTGCCATATCATCCACTTCCTCCTGCTCCTCTTCCTCCGGTGCTTCTTCCGGAACCTCTACATTATCCTCGCTTTCATAATCATCCTCAAGCTCATTATAGTCTTCATCATCCTCACTTTCTTCCTGTTTTTTCTTATAAATCTTAAAATAATATCCTGCCCCGACAACTGCCATGACAAGCAATCCTAAAAATATATAAAGCCCTGCTCCTTTACTTTCTTCCTTCTTTTTAGGCTCTTCCTTTACCGTTTCTTCTTTTGTTGCTTCTGTTGGTGGCGGTACCTCTTCTATCTTTTTTACTTCCTCTTTAGGTTTTTCTTTTGCTTCGACCATATTTAGTAAATCATCTTCACTTACCTCTGTAAGCAGCATGACATTTTGCCCTTCTTCATCATAATTAATAATTAGATGAAAGGTCTTTCCTGACTTTGTTTTAAATGTAATGAACTGTCTGGCATCGGCAAAATATTTACCACTTTCATCCCCCGTACTTTCTCCATGATAAATAGGATAGTCCTGATTGGCATTATTTACATTTTCTATAAGTTCCGCCTTTGCACTTCCTTCTGCTGTAGGAATACCTTTATTTATACTATCACCTTGTCTACCTAACTGATTATCACTTGGAGGCTCTTTTGCCTCCAGTTTATTCGGAAAGCGTACTTCTCTCTCCCCGTTATCTTTTTCTAAGGCTGTTTCCTTAATTGCCTCAGTTTCTATTTCACTTTCATTAACCTGTGCAAAAACATATGTAGGGTAGATATTCCCTACAACAAACATCAAAAGTAAGAAAATAACTCCTACCAATCTTTTCACCCTGTTCTTTTTAGATTTCATTTCCTTCATTTCTATCCTCCATGATTTTTTCTCTGTTTTCCTCTACTTCTTTAGAATTTTCCGGCTCTTTCATTTTCTTTTCACTTTGCCTTTCCTTTTTGTAATTTCTCATCATTTCTAAAAACTCATCAAGTGAAATATCAATGCTTCTGTATTCTTTTAGAACCTCAACTTGCTCCATTTCCTCCTGCTCTTCTTTAAGTATTTCCTGCCTCAGCCTAAGTTCTTCTATTTTTTCTTCTATCGCTTTTTGATTTTCGATATTCTTTTGATATTTTTTATTCAACCTCTTCCTCCTGTTATTTAACTCTACCTTATCAGTAAAATAGAGTTATCAGTAAAACATGGGTAAAACCACTATCCATGGGGGATATGGCAGAGAAAAGTTCCTGATAACTCTATATGGTTACTTTAGGCCGCATAGCCTTTTTAATAGTTCCTCATCGCTGATATTGTAACGTTCCGCATTTAGATGTACTTTCAGCGGACTGTCAACAGGTACAGCTTTTTCAAGTGCTTTCCGTTTTAGTTCCGTATCAGCATGGGCATAAATGAGAGTTGTTTCCAGATTGGAATGGCCGAGCCATTGGGAAATCAAGGTCAAATCCACTCCGTTTTGGTACAGTATCATAGCCCATGAATGGCGGAATAAATGCGGATGCACATTTTCAGGCACTTCTTTACATATTTTTCGCGCCTGAACACCGTATTTCGCAACCAATTTTCTTACGTTATCCTCGGTCATACGTTTTCGGATTTGGTTCCGAGTAACATAGAATAAATATTGATCTGAAAGAGGTTTTAGCTCCTGGTGAAATAATGTCAGATATTTTTT
>GL890611.1 GCA_000209465.1 Lachnospiraceae oral taxon 107 str. F0167
GGGCTATGATACTGTCCAAAAACGGAGTGGATTTGACCTTGATTTCCCAATGGCTCGGCCATTCCAATCTGGAAACAACTCTCATTTATGCCCATGCTGATACGGAACTAAAACGGAAAGCACTTGAAAAAGCTGTACCTGTTGACAGTCCGCTGAAAGTACATCTAAATGCGGAACGTTACAATATCAGCGATGAGGAACTATTAAAAAGGCTATGCGGCCTAAAGTAACCATATAGAGTTATCAGGAACTTTTCTCTGCCATATCCCCCATGGATAGTGGTTTTACCCATGTTTTACTGATAACTCTATTTTACTGATAAGGTAGAGTATCAGGAATTCCTGATACTCTACCGAAACCATAGAAATGTTCTATCCAGTAAGGTGTATTGATACTTACAAAGCGAATAGGATTGCCTGCATGTATCATCATTCCGTCTCCTGCATAGATACCTACATGGGATATCGGACTCTTGCTGTTATAAGTGTTTTTAAAGAAGATAATATCTCCCGCTTTTGCTTCACTTGGAGATATAGGACTACAATAAGTTTTATAAATCCCCCAAGCAGTGGTTCTTGGCATATTTTTAACTCCTGAATGCGTGAAACTCCAGCATACAAAGGACGAACAATCAAAGTTATTCGGTCCGTTTGCTCCAAATACATATTTTTTACCTATATGTTTCTCCGCTTCGTTAAACAATGCCTTAACCGTTACATCATCAAAGGCAATTCCCGGATTTGAAAAGTCGGGATTGTTTATAATCTCCGATAAATCTCCGTTATCACTCCCAAAAACAAGCTCCATATTGCCTTTACTTGAAAGCAGTGCTTCATAGTGGACTAAATTGTTGGGATAAGAATTAAATACTTCTCTGATGATATCGTCCATTTCTCTTTTTTCTAAGTTTACAATGAGTTTTTTATATTCATAAGCTTCTTCATGGCTTTCTGTCTGCTCATTCCCTGCTTCATCTGTATAGCTTGATGTAACGGTTTTATATCTGATTTCAATTTCTTCATCATAGGTCAATGTATACATTTGATTAAACAGCTGTTGTATTTCCCCGGCTATTTCAGATACTTCCTTTACCACACCATATCGAGATGTAATATAGGATAACAACTCATGGACATTATGACTTATTCTTTCTTTTCCGTTTATGATATATTCATCATATCCCGGATGTGTCTCTTCTACACTTTCCATTTCCTCTTGCAGTCCCTGTTCTAAAGAAGAAAATTCCTGATTGATATTCCTTAAGGTCTCTTCTGAGGAAAGATAGGTTGTAGAAACGGTATCACTTATTGTTCCTGTTCCTATATTCATCACCATGCTTCCTGCCTGAAAGAGCATAAAAAATGTTCCTACCACCAAAAGTATTAGGAACATTATCTTTTTACCTCTTTCTTTTATAAATTCTGCAAACTTTTTGCTTCCCTTTGCTAAGGATTTTTTAAGCCCATTCTTTATCCTTTCTTTATATTTCTTTTGAAGTTGCTTTTTATACTGCCTCCTTTTAAAAAACTGTCTTAACCTTGAAGTATTTTGATAATCACTACTTTTCTTAAATTCTTCCATATTTTTCTTAAAAAACAGCTTTTTTTCCTGTTTTTCAATATCTTTTACAAACCTTACTATCCTTTTTTGTCTTTTTAATACCCTACCTTTTCCATGATTGTGAGCTTTTCTTGCAAGACTTTCTATGCCTTCTGTGGTCTTATGGGCAGCACTGACACCGGCATTATCCTCTTGTCCACTTTCAAGATACCTGTTTACCGCTCCTACCGCAACTACTGCACTCTTAGAAGATATGCTGTCCTTGCTATTATATTTGAGTTTCTTTTCAAAGCTTTGCTTTTTATGCTGAAGCTTTAAAATCTTCTTTTCCTGTTTTCTAAATTTATCATTGGCTTTTTTTGAATATTCTTTAGGCTTTGAATTATCCGCTATTTCTCCTTTATTATCTTTTTTTCTTTTACTCCATCCTTTGTTTTTAGAGAATTTTTCTTATTTTTAGTTCTTGTAAATTCTTCATCTTCAAAGTTACTTTTAAAATATTTCTTTGGGTGGTCTTTTAAGCTTAAATCTTCCTTAGAGTGTTTTTCTTGCAAAATTTTCTTATATCGTTTCCTATTTGCTCTTAGTTTATTTTTATACTTATCAGTTGGTATGGTGGTGGCATTTTCTTTATGCCTTCGTTCTTTGGCTGATACCTTTTGTAAAGCTTTATCATCCCTAAAGCCACTATCATACTGATTAGAAGCTATATTTTTATCCGTATCTTTAGATAAATCTTCATAGGTTTCTTTTTCTTTCTGATGAAATCTGCCTATCTGCCTTTGCCTGACCTTTTTATCCTTTTTTGGCTCAAGAAAAGATTTGACCTGATTTATGTTTTCCTTTCCAAGTAAGCCATAAGGATCACTGCCCTTATTTAAATCCTTATATTTATCCTCTATATCCGTATGATTTATAAATGTTTTCTTAGATGAAGATTTCTTTACTTCAGTTGGTATATCATCTTTAATCGGAACATCCTGATTTTTAAAATCTTCTTTTTTATAATCTGTTTGATTTTCAGATGGAAAAGACTGTATCTCTTGATTTAAAGGCTTTTCTCTACTGTTTTTATACCTTATATTCTTTTTCTTTATCAAGTTTTTCACCTCACTTTCAATCTTTATTAGCCACTTCTAAATATTCTTAGTTTACCTTGACTCTCTCTAATTACTTCATCACTTTTTATCTTTTCCTGTCTCACTTAATTTTGTAGTAATCAGTGAGTACAGTTTTGTATTTTTAGGGAACTGATCTATAAAGGGAACAATGGTATTTCCATAAAAGATTAAACCTTCTCCCTCATTACTGTTAGTTACATAGGAAAGCTGGTGCTTTGAAATATTAAGCTTCTTAGCCAGTGTATCTCTATCCGTTCCCGCCTGATTAAGCATCAAAATAAAGTCGGTATTATCAAAGATATTTTCAATCTCCGGACTTGCAAGAAGATCTTTGATATTTTGTGTTAAGCCTGTCGGCATACCTCCCCACTTCCTAAAACGCTTCCAGATTTCTATAGAATAGTTGGCTGTTTGCGGTTCTTTTAAAAGAAGGTGAAATTCATCAACAAAATATCTTGTTGCTTTTTTACTTGCCCTATTTATTGTTACTCTGTTCCAAACCTGATCTTGTATTATTAACATTCCTATTTTTTTAAGCTGTTTTCCAAGTTCTTTAATATCATAGCAAACCACCCTGTTGTTTGTGTCTACATTCGTTCTGTGATTAAATACATTAAGGCTTCCCTTTACATAGATCTCCATCTCTACCGCAAGTTTCTTTCCTATTTTCTCCTCCTGTTTTCTAAGAAGATTATATAAATCTTCCAGTATAGGCATATTTTCAGGTATCGGATTTTCAAAATAGGCTTTATAAAGAATTGGCAAGCACCTGTCAATAACTGAGATTTCTTCCGCACTTAGCTTTTTCTCTCCAACCACAAGCTCAAAAAGGGACAGTATAAAATCAGATTTTAATGACAACGGATTATCTTCATCCGCATAGTCGGTGTTGATATCAAGGGGATTTATATAGTCTTTTGAAATCGGTGATATTTTAATAACCTGACCTTTTAGGGCATTAACAAGAGGAGAATATTCAGCCTCAGGATCTGCAATAATGATATCATCATCCGTAATTAGGAAAGCATTGGTAATCTCTCTCTTTGCCGCAAAAGATTTTCCGCTACCCGGCGTTCCAAGTATCAGCCCGTTCGGATTTTTAAGTTTCTTTCTGTCAGCCATGATAATATTTCTACTTAAAGCATTTAAGCCGTAATACAAACTTTCACCCTTAATAAAGAGTTCCTCCGTTGTAAAGGGAATAAATATAGCCACCGAACTTGTGGTAAGTCCTCTTTCTATTTCCACCTCATTTATTCCAAGCGGAAGGCTTGCAACAAGCCCTTGTTCCTGCCTGTAGTTTAAGTTTTTAAGGTTACAGTTGTGCCTGTTTGCAATGGATTTTAATGTAAATACGGTATTCTCAAGCTTAGTCCTACTTTTACCTGTACTCATAATAAGGATCGTTACTAAAAACATCTTTTCATCATGATTTTGAAGCTCAGAAAGTAAGTTCTTTGCCTCCGCACCATAAGTTACAAGATCACTTGGCAGGATATCTATATCATATCCTGCTCTGATTGCTTTTTTATTTTCCTCAAGTTTCATCTTATCAAGGTCGGTTATTTTTCTTTTTATATTTTTAATCGCTTCCATCCTGTCAACAGCTTTGATATGAAAGGTAACGATCATATTTTCTTCCACCTCTAAAAATTCTGAAAGCATTTCATCCTTTATATCCGATGCTAAAATCTGTAGAAAGTTTACCTCTGCAAATACTTCTTCCATCTTAAAATATGTAGGCTTTGAAAAATTAAAGGAAGTCGGTACAATATATTCCTTTGTTGTAAGTCCGCTATATTTTAAATCTTCAAAGTTAAAAATAAACCTCTCATCAGGATTTAATATATCGTGAATGACTTTTAAGCGTTCTTCTCCGTCTAAAACATAGCCCTTTACACCCATCTGCCTAAAGTTATTTAATATATCCGATTCTATTCTCTCTAACCTGCTTTTTGCCTGTTTTAAATCCTCAGCTTCTATGGTAAAGGTTAAATACATATTTTTTGACAGTCCGTTATTTCCCTTACTACTTTGATTTAACAGCATTTGCCTGTACTCATTTCTTATCTCATTAAAATCATCCTCGGTTTCTTTGATATTAATAAGCTCTTTTCTTTCTTCATTTTCACCTATGCTGTTAATATAGTTAAACTCCACTTCCACACTTGAATCAAAGAAATTAAGAAAGGAAGAAAAATCGGCAAATATCCCCTCCTGATCCTCTTCTTCCATAAGCCTATAATTAATATCAAAAAAGCGAATAGTTTTATTGTATTTATCCTTTTCAACCTGACATATCCCGTCCTTTAACATTCTTTTATAGGGAATTGTATCCTGTACCGTTTCCTTTTTCTTAGCCTTAATAGGAAAAGGAAACCATCCTTTTTTTATGAATGATTCCCCGTCTTTTTTATTGCCTGTATTCTTCCTGCTTAACTTTTTTAACTTGGATAATTCCTTACTGTTTTCCCTAAGCTCCATTTCATCCCTTTGTATTCTTTGCTCTTGTTTTTTCTTCTTCTCCTTATTCAATTCTTCTCCTCCCGTTACTGCTTAATTTCATCTTGCTTATAGGCATAGGCGTTCTGCCTTTTATTTCATCTTTTTCCTTATCCGTATTATAAATACTCCTTGCTTTATAGACCCTTATCTTTTCAGCCTTATGAAACCTTACTATATATGCCAAATGCTTTTCAAAGGGCAGGTTGTCCTTTTCATACAGTGTCGCAAATAAAACCGGAAGTACGACTATGCTCATCATTATCATGGAAATATCCGTACTTAAAAAATTTTTACATAACAGATAAACAGGAAAACCGATTAGTCCCGCTATGCTAAAGCCTATTAGCTGTCTTTTAGTAAGATTAAGAGCTACCTTTGTTTTTACTTTGCTAAGATCCTTCGGTACTTTTACATATGCCATAAACTTTTCTCCCTTGATTCTTCGCTATTTGAAAGTGCTTCTATATGTTCCCAAAGTGAGATGATTTCCTCTTTTACCTTCTCTAATTCTTCTGCAAGTTCAAAATCAGGTTTGCATAAGATATTTTCATCATCCTTTATTTTTACAAAGTCAAAATCTTTATCTAAAGGTACTGATATATCCTGCTTTTTCCTGCTTATGATCTTTCCAAGCAACACCCCTATAAAAAGCATTACTCCTGTTTCTAATATTATTCTCATTTTTTTATTTAATATTTTCATTGCTACCTCCCGGCACTTATATTTTTACTTAAACCCACTGTTTTGATCTTTTTGTCTTTTACTTTTGCTCATTTTGAACAAAAGTCACCTAATGACTGTTAAGAATAGCCTTTGCGATACTTCCCGACTTCATCATCATTACCCCAAGTATCATTCCGTATGCCAGCACCTTTAAAATACTTACATGAATATCCGTAAAGTTTACGGTTTTTACAAGTACCGCATATATTCCGAAAAATATTAAAATAAACAGTCCTTGAAGTCCAAGTGCAAATAAACTTTTTATATAATTTGTTCCTATACTGCTCCATTCCTTATTTCCCATTGTGGCAAAAGGGATAGCTGCTACGGAACAGTAAATATAAATTTCAATCATTCTTCCGTATAAGATTACTGTAATTAAAACAGAAAGTATTGTTAAAGAGATTTTAACAAGTCCTGTCTCAAGTGAAATTCCGATGAGTGTTCCAAGTTCCTTCGTTTTTAGGGCATCAACCATAGCATCAAAATCTCCCGGTGCAATATTCGCACTGCTTCCCACAACCCCGGCTGCCTTTCCTACCATTTCCTGTGCAACATCAAAGACCGCCATGGAAAACTCAAAGGCGTGAGATACAAGCCATACAGCTATCCACATCTTTATGATGTATTTGAAAAACTCAAATGTATCCGTATCATGCATGGAGTTTTTTTGCATTACCACTTGAATTAATTCAATACAACAGATTGCTGTAAGGATTATTACTGCTATGGGTAAAACTACATTCTCATTGATTGATTTTATGAAGGCAAATACCTCCGAGTTCCATGAACTCGGAGTTTTACCAACCTCTCCGGCAACTGTTCCCACTTTCTCATTAATATCTAAAAGCATTGCCGATAGATTATCCTTAATTACATCAATCATGATATTCTTGAAAAACTCATCTATTTTTCCAAATAAATCCAACATCTTAATTAAGTACAGTAGCAAGTAGCGGAATTAGTTTTAGCCCTATTAAAACTATTCCACCCCCTGCCATAAGCTGCTTTATTCCCTGTGATTTCGCTCCGGGGTTGTCATTTCCATAACCTTCAAGCAGGTTTATGACTCCCCATGCTCCAAGTCCTGCCCCTATTGCTGTTACCAAAATCTTTAATACATCTACCGCCTGTGTAAAAAATGCCATTATTCTTCCTCCTCATTTACTGTCTTATCTGCCTTGTTAAGATGTTTTACAATAAAGTTTCTATAACTTTTATCTTCTTTTTTAACCTCTTTAAAATAGCCGAAAACATGAATAAAATCCCCTTTTTCAAATTCCTTCGTAAACTCGACTTTTTCGCCATAAACATTACAATTTATGTATTCCTTCTTTTTCTCTCCTACCTTTCCCATCTTTCTAAAGAGGGTAAAATTAGCAGCTTTAACTTCGCCGTCTTTACCCTTAATAACTTTTATCTCCACTTCATTAATCAGATTTCCGTTGATGTTAAGCATTTCTTTTTGCATATAATTTCTCCGTTTCCTATTTGATTTAATCAAAAAAAGACTGCGGCATACTTTTAATTACCATGGTCTTTTCCAGATTTTTATATTTGATTTTCTCTTTTTAACTTATGTTCATTTTGAACAAAAGTCGGAGGGTATCTTGCCTTTGCTTCCACTTAACCATTTCTCCTTTTCTTCAACAAAAAAAGACTAAGATTTGGTTTATCTTAATCCTTTACTTTGGCTGCTATATGCTTTATGAAATTCATTCTTAGCTTTTAGATGTATGAGCTTTTGATTTAATATGCTTATTCTTATTTTTATCTGCCCTAACCTCTTCCCTGCTTTTTTAATTCTCATTTCTATCTTTTCCCATTCATCCATTTCTTAATATTCCTTCCAAAATCTATCCGTTAATAACTTTTGCTCATTTTGAACTAAAGTTATTCCGAGTTTACCTATCAACCTCCACCACTTTTACCCGCATTTCTTCTTTTAAGTTGACCTTATCTCTTCTTTTTAAATATTTTTCTATATCAAAGGTGTTTTTCTTGTTGTAGTCTGAAAGCAGCTTATAATTTTTATGCTTTGTAATATCGAACTTATCTGAATAAAAAGGTCTTGCTCCCCTTATCTCCAGTATGCACTTCCCACCGTCCATCACTTTAAGTTCATCCCTGCTCATCAGTTCCTTTCCAAGCTTTTGATAGTTCAGTCCGAAAGATTTTTGATTTGACCTTGTTTCCGATGTGTTATACAGGTCTATGGTTTCTTTTCCTAAATTCTCGGATAACTCCTTTATGGTTGTTCCTTCCTTTCCACCCAAAAATAATTCACTATCACAATTACCCGAGATGGTGTCGGCATTGTCTTTATATATGGCTTTAAGCTGTGATTTTGCCTGAAGAATTATGCTTGCAGAAATTTCTCTGGAACGAATGGTTGCAATTAACTTCTCAAACTTTGGAATCTGACCGATGTTACTGAACTCATCCAATAAACACCTTACATGAACGGGAAGTCTGCCGCCATAGACATCATCCGCCTTATCACAAAGTAGATTAAATAGCTGAGTATACATCATTGCCACTACAAAGTTAAATGTATCGTCTGTATCGGAGATGATAATAAATAGGGCTGTTTTTTTATCTCCTATAGTATCTAAGCCCATCTCATCATACTCCATAAGGTTTTTAAGCTCCTCAATATCAAATTGAGCAAGCCTTGCACCACAGCTTATAAGAATCGATTTGGCAGTTTTTCCCGCAGCAAGCTTGTATTTACGGTATTGCTTTACCGCAAAGTGATTCGGCTTTTCTTTTTCCAGTGCATCAAAGATATAGTCAACTGCATTTTTAAAGTTTTCATCTTCTTCTCTTACCTCACTGGCATCAATAAAAGCAAGCAGTGTTTCAAAGTTTTGCTCTTCCTCCGGTGCTTCATAGTAAAGGTATCCAATCAGTGCGGTGTAATAAAGGCGTTCTGCTTTCACCCAAAAATCCTCACCGGATTTTTCTCCTTCGCCTTTCGTATTAGCTATAATGGTTTGTACAAGCTTTAATATATCTTTTTCACTTCTCAGATAGGCAAATGGATTGTAGTGCATGGATTTTTTGAAATTTATGGTATTTAGCACTTTAATATCATAGCCGTTTTTCTCAAGCATCTTTCCACACTCTATGAGAACGGTACCCTTTGGATCTGTTACAACATAGGATGAGTGCATTTGCATAAGGTTGGGTTTTAGAAAAAATCTGGTCTTTCCGCTTCCTGAGCCTCCCACCACAAGTATATTTTTATTCCTTGCATATTTAGGATTTTTAGGTCTACCATTCATGGTAAGTCTTTCCGTATCAGTTAAAAGAATGTTATTTTCAAACTTCTCATCTACATACGGCTCTATATCTTTTGAGTTCCCCCATCTTGCTGATCCATACTCTTTGCCTTGCCTAAACTTCTTGGCATTTTTTCCTTTGGTATAGACAATTACTTTGATTAGGGCTGCTACTATTATTCCCACTATTATATCTATTAAATGAATACTTGGAATAAAACTTATTTTGCCAATTTCTAAAATCGCCTTAAAAATCTTATCCAAAATGTCTCCGCCCATATAACTTCTGACATGTGCTGATAGGATGTTTCCCGGATAAAATAAAAAGAGATAAGGTAAGTTTTGAATTACAAACTTTTTCTTATCTCTTATATGAAATATATTTTTTATATCTTTTAGTATCTCTTTTACAATCTTCGTATTGATTCCTCCTTCCTGACTTACTCATCTTTATACCTAATTACAGGAACTTGCTTTGTTTTTTCACCTATCTTTTTCTTTTCTAATGAAAAAATCATATTCCCTGTTCTTTCAAAATATCCCATATCTTTATGATAGCTCATACCGCATTTACAATGTAACAGTCCTATAAACTGTTGTTTCATCTTACGATTACATCTTGGACATAAATTTTTCTTCACTGTAGGCAACTTTCCTTTCTTTATCATTATTTCAATATTATATCACTTTTTTATTAATTCCACCGAATCTTCCATCCTTTTGTTTTCATTATTGCAAATGATCCTACTTTTCATGGGAGAAGATAAACTGAAAAACTTTGTTGTACTTTCTTTTATATATTCCTCTTTTGGCTAAAAGACATATTTCTATAAACTTTGCTCATTAAGTTTCTCCTTGATTTTATCTTTCTTTGGTGCTTTTTTCACCTTTTCTTTAAATTGATTTAGTTTACCCATTACCGATTCTCTTTTCTTATTTTTTCCGGCAAATTTTTCTACTGCTTCTTTAAACGCCTGCTCCATGACCTTTTCATCCTTTGCCTGAAAGAAGATGATATTATTTCCTGTTGTAAGATCTTTTTTTATACTGAATTTTACTCCGTTTTTATTTAGCTCTCTTTTTAAGCCCTTAAAATCAAGGTCATTTAGTTCTAAGGTTTCAACCTTCCCTTTCTTCACCAAATCTTTTACGGTTGTCGGTTTCTTTTCTTCTATAAATTCCTTTAGACTTTTCCCTTTCTTGGCTGCCATATTTAACATTTTTTTCATAAGGTCTATTACCATTTTGGCTGTTCTTATGTTTCCTCTTTCTACCATGGCAATAACCTGTCTGCTTACTTCTTCATTGATCAATAGTTTACCTCCTCTATCCGTTTATTAAAAGTGTATTTGCTTTTCTTACTTTCTCCTTCATCTTTACAATTCTTTTATTCTCTCCTGAAAAAACAATCGGTACTGCCATCTCAAGTATCCTTGAATAAACCCTTTGTTCTTTCAGATTAATTGGAGCTGTAAGTTTAGTTGCACTAAGATTGGTTGTTAAAATGATTGGTTTATTTGCTCTATACCTGCTGTCAATAACATTAAATATATGCTCTGTAGCAAATGGCGTATCTCTTTCCATTCCAAAATCATCAATTATCAACAGTCTATATTCATTTAAGTTTGCAATGTACTTATTTTTATTAATTTCAAGGTTCATCATATCATTCAAGATAACGGCAAAGTTGGTCATCTTCACTGAAATTTCCCTTTCAATGAGAGCATTGGCTATTGCTGATGCCAAAAAGGTTTTCCCGGTTCCTACCGGTCCCGTAAACAGTAGTCCGATATTTTCTTTTTCCATTTCTTCAAATTTTTCTACATAATTTTGCCCTGTTCTTTTATGCTCCAAACTGCCGTCATCCTTTCTAAATGTCTGCTCTGATAAAAGCCTGTCATCAAAGGCTTCTTCTCTTAGCTCAGCAATTCTGCTCATCCTTTCAAAATCTTTCCACCTATCACTTTCCTTATTCAATTTCTCCTCCCTACAGGTATGGTTTTCAACCATTTTTCTTGAAACTTCCGGTACAATACTTATCTGCTGTTTCGGTGTATTATATAAACCACAATAAATGAGTTCGTCTTTATCACCTATATGATCTCTGATTTCTTCGTTTAATAGAGCTTGTTTCAAGCTATCAGATACCCCGATAAAAGCATTTCCTGCTTTTTCCATGAATTTCTCCGTTTCTTAAAATATTTTCAGCTTCAATAATTTGATTTTTTTATACTGTTTATTATCTCTACTGTCTTTATACTTTTAAGTTGTATTTAAAAAATCCTGCCATATTTGCCGGTCTTTGCTGTAATCCGTTGTACATGATTCTATAACCGTTTCCGATATTGTCATTCCTAAAATATTGGCGTGTGCATTGTAAAGCAGAGAAATAAGATAGGCTCTTAAGTTTTTTATATTTTGTCTGTTTTTCCCTAAAACTGATAGGACATACTTTATATGCTCTTTTTTTAGCGATAAAAGCCGTTCCCTTACTGTTTTATAGTTCACACTGTTTTGATTTACTTTTATATCCTTCTTATTTTGAATTGCCTCTGTCATCAGATTTATGATAAGGTCAATCCTTTCTTTTTCTTCCTCCTCTATCAAGACCGGATATTCTATTTTTTGTTTAATTACTTTCCTTATCAACTCCACCTCCATATCTTTATCCTGATTATAAAGACTTCCTCTTACCAAGTTCTCTTTTGAGGGGGATATGGGGGAGGTATTATTATAATCAGTATCATTATATTCAGTATTATTAATATTAGTCTTATTACATTGTGATTTTAACAATTCTTGTTTTGTGAATTTCACATTTCCTGAATTGTGATTTTCATAATTCTTGAGTTGTGAATTTAATAATTCCTGATTTATGATTTCTTCTTCACCTGTAAAATCTTCATCTTTTTCAATACCTTCTTCATCAGATGATTGAACAATAAAGTTCTTCACATAGAGTATATTGGGTCTGCCAAGTCCCAGTCTTTTCTTTTCAACAAGTCCTATGCCCTTTTTATCATCCAATTCCTGTAGTATTTTCGTTGCCTTTTGGGTGGCACAACACATGGTTTGGGCAATCTCCTCAATAGTGAATATAATATATACTTTATTTTCTTCATCAATCCAGCCATTTTTCATGGATAAACTCATTCGATCAAGTAAAATTCCATACAGCACTTTAGCATCACTGCTCAGAATCCTAAATGCTTCATCAGTAAATAACAATTTCGGAATACGAAAAAATGAGAAAGCTTCAGCTTCTTTTCCGTAATAGTAGTTAAATTTTACACCCATGCTCTCTACCTCCTTATATGTTTTAAGCATTAAAATAAGTGTAGCTGTTTAAGCTGGTTGTTCCTCGGCAACTACACTTGTATGATATTAAAAAGAGATAGCCACTTTTTGCTATCTCCAAATGAATGTTTTTATTTATTTTTTTCTTTGTTAGCCTCTGTCTTGTTTATAGGTTCTTTCACTACATCTTCAATAAGTCTTGAAAAATCCATAGCATTTTTTGATGTAATAACAGGTTTTCCCGTTTCTTTTTCAATTTCCTTTCTCGCATTTCCTGCTACACTACCACCTTTTTTTGCCACCTTCTTATTTTCTTCCAAGCCTTTAGGGTTAGTCGCTTTCGTAAGCTCTGTTGTGGTCGCCTCTGCAAGCATATTCAAAACGATTTCAAGAGTTGTCATATTGTCTCTTAAGTTTTCTTTTTTCAGTCCCTTAAGATTTTTATATCTTCTTGTTGTCATCCCCGACCAAGCTTTAGTAATCTCATCTGTAAGGATTGCATACTCTATTCCCTTTTGGATTCCTGCATCATCCCATGCATCTGTAAGTTCTTTTCTGACTTGAATGGCTTGCAGTCTTTGATTTACCCACTCTCTTTTATAACCCTTCTTTAAGTAGGTCTCCAAGGCTCTGTCTATTGTAAGTTCCGGATCAATGATTTCATCAATTCGCTCTTTTCCAACCTCTGCAAGCCATAACTTAAACGGTTCTGCTTTAGGTGATGGAATGGACTGTATAATACGGAAAATACCTTGCATATCCGCTACATCCGTTAAACGCATCTTTCCGTCTGCCGCTTTCATTTTCAACTGCTTACAAATTGTAAGCAGTTCGTTTCCCTCTTCTTTCAGTCTCTTTTTTAACACCGCCCAATAAGTACTTGATCCTCTTGCACTTTCTTGCTCTGTAAGCACTCCTACGACATCCACTACACTAAAATACCATTCTTCTTTTTCCTCATCCCAAACGGAGCGTATTTGTTTATTTTCATATAGTTTTATCTCATCCATTGCCTTAACCTTTTTTATTTCCTGCTAACATTCTTTGTTCTTATTATACTTCCATGTACGATTTTATAAAACCTTTTTATTTTCTCTAAAATACATTGCTAAAGCCTTTTCTATTATTTCTTCCACTTCTTCCTTACTTTCATCCTTAAAGAATTTTTTGTAAGCACTTTGAGATAGCTTGATATTCTGATATTCCTTAGACTTTAAGTTTTCCATATTCAGTAAATATGTATTGACCATCTCCTTATTAAGAGCTTCCTTTCTATCCATCAGATGAAGTGCTTTAGCATCACTTGGCTTTAAACATAGCCCCCATTCTTTACATTCCTTATATAAATAATCTTGCAGCTCTGTAAGAAGATAGGATATGTCAACTGCCATCATAAGTCCGATTTCATCATTATCTACGGCTTGTTTCCAATTATCCGTTAAATAATTTAATCTTAAATATCTTGCAATTGATGCCCCTGATAAATTGTATTCCTTACCTATGTTTTTTCTGCTGTCCAACTTATCTTCAGCTCTTTTATTCTTTTTCACAACAATACCGTCGTTAAGCCTGTTCAGTTCTTTTTGCAGGTCATTTCTCTTTCCTTGACTTGTTATTTTTTCATATCTAAGTTTCAACACAACAGCTTTTTCTGTCGGTAACAGGTCAGAAAAGGAACGCTGCATCAGGTTGGTTTCAATTACATAGGTATAAACTTGCTCCTGAGTCAGATTTTCTTTTATGATACAAGGAACTGTTTTCAGATTAGCAAGTTTTGCTGCATTTACCCTGTTATGTCCTGAAAGTATTTCATAGGCTCCGGCTTCTTTTTTCATAACAATAATCGGATTTAGTATTCCATTTTCTTTGATACTTTCAACCATATCATCTAATCGCTTTCCTGTATAAAGACTAAACGGATGGTCATGATAATTTTCAAGCAGATTGATTTCTATATTCTGTATATCTTTCTGCTCTGCGATATCTATGTCATTAAGTAGAAAATCTACTGCATCCGTTATTTCCCTTTTTATAAATTTCTTACTCATAGCAAATCTCCTTTGCAAGGTTATCATACGCCACATCTACACTGCTGCCTTTTGCATACTTCTTTATACTTTGACCGCTGTATATGGCTTCACCAACCTTAACTGTTTTAGGAATTTTAGTTTGAAAGACCTTTATTCTTCCTTGAAACATTTCTTCTACCTGCTCTGTAAGCGTTTTATACAGATTGGTTCTGTTATCACACATAGTCAGCAGGATACCCTTTACTTTAAGCTTGGAATTAACTCTCTTTTTTATTTTTTGAACTGTTTTTAGAAGTTCATTAATTCCAAGAACTGCAAACATTTGAATATCTGCTGTTACAAGAACACTGTCTGAAGCACAAAGAGCATTTATAGTTAAAATATTAAGTGCCGGTGAGGTGTCTATAAGGATATAGTCATAATGCTCTCTTACCGGTTCAATAATTTCTGATAATATTCTTTCACTCCCTGTTTCCGTCCTCATTTGTGTTTCTGTAGCTGACAGGTAAATGCTTGATGGTATAAGGTCTATTTCATCATAAGATACGACATAATCCTTTACCGAATAATTTTCTTCTTCCTCCAGTTCAGCCATTAATAAATGACCTATAGTTTTTATATTTTCCGGATTTTCTACATCAAAGCACCTTGTAAGATTGGCTTGTGGATCAAGGTCTATGACTAATACTTTTTTGCCGAGTTCTTTTAGAGAGTAAGCAAGATTTAATGTTGTAGTTGTCTTGCCGACTCCACCTTTCCGATTGGCAACGGTGATAATTCCTGCCATAAGTACCTCCTTCAATTAATCGTATTTAACTTTTATGGAATAAAAAATAGAGATACAGTGTTGAAAGCTCCTATTTATCAAGCTTTTTTCTCTGTATCCCTATTATATCTCAAGCCCATTCTGGATATATTCCAATGGCTTTGAAATTTTTCAGAGTCTTTTTTAAGTTGAACTTTACATTCCATTCTGGATATATTCCAATATATCTAGTGGTGTATTATTTGATTGTTATAGTTTTCTTTACATTCCATTCTGGATATATTCCAATGATAGTCAAAGACCACTTAAAAAGGCACTTTTTGGCGCCTTTACATTCCATTCTGGATATATTCTAATTGTCACTGTCAGGGTTTCCCGTAATCTCAATATAATCTTTACATTCCATTCTGGATATATTCCAATAAAG
>GL890612.1 GCA_000209465.1 Lachnospiraceae oral taxon 107 str. F0167
AAGCCTATAATAGATTTAAATAAATCTAAGATTGATGAAGATCTTAAATATGCAGGATATAATCTTTTAGTGACATCCGAGATAGATATGGATCCATTACAGGTATATAAAACATACCATAGCCTATGGAAAATCGAGGAATCTTTTAGACTTACAAAATCATACCTTGATGCAAGGCCTGTTTATTTACAGAAAAAAGAAACAATCTATGGGCATTTTTTGATATGCTACCTTAGCTTGTTTCTTTTAAGAGTATTAGAAATCAAGTGCTTCAAAAATAAAATAAACTCTTATGACTTGATTAACTTTATGCGTGATTTTAGGGTAGTAAATAAAGGTGATAATACATATATCAATATATCAAGAGACCAGGCCGTTAACGAAAAGGTTAAAAAATTGGTTGGCTTTAGTAACCTTGATGCCCTCTATTTAACCAAAGCTGAAGTCGACAATTTCTTTCAAAACTGCATGCTCTTGGATACCTAGAGTACTAGGTTTTGAGAGAAACGACGGAAGTCAGGAATTATTTCCAATTGTACAAAATTATAAACATAATTGCAAGTAAATCTTTAAAACTTATTATTATATTTCATTCTTTATATAGCCGACAATATTTGTAGCATGGTCTGAAATACGCTCCAGATTACTGATAATATCAAGGAAGGCTATACCCGCCTGTGGATTGCAATCTCCCTTTGACAATCTTTCAATATGCTTTTCTCTAAACTCATCCTCAAGCATATCCACTTCATCCTCAAGCTTATTTACCTTTCTTATAGCTTTCAGTGCATCACCGCTTCTTGCATTAAGTGCAATTTCAAATGCCTCTATGCTGTCTTTTGAAATCTCAGCCAGATCCTCCTTGCCCAGATCACTGAATTCAAGATCGTTGTCTATCATATACTTGGCATTTTCAGACAGATTGTCCGCATGATCACCCACTCTTTCTATATCGGTAACCATATTAAAGAGATTGTTTACATGCTTTTTTTGACTTTCACTTAATGAAAGATTATCCACTTTTATAAGAAATTCCGTTAAAGCTTCCTGCATATCATCAAGCTTTTTCTCACATTTTGCTACTGTTTCTATATCTTCAAGACTCTTATTATTTATAGCACTGATAGCCGCATTCAAACTCTTTAGTGCAATTTCTCCCATACGGGATACTTCATTATTTGCAGTCTGTACCGCAAAGGCAGGGCTTAAAAGCACTCTTTCATCAAGCTGTAGTACAGGTTCTTTTTCCTCTTCCACAACTTCTTCATCCTTGCCTCTTACAAGCATCCCCGAGAGTTTAACCAAAGTATTTGCAAACGGGAATAATAATGTCGTCATTGTAAAATTAAACAATGTATGAAACAGTGATATTTCTACGGCATTGATTGTGTGATTTGCAAGACTTTTATTTATTGAAAATACTGCAAATCCGAGGATACCGAATACTACCGCCCCCAGAGTATTAAATAACAGATGGATTGCAGCCGCCCTCTTTGCCGTTCTGCTGCTGCCCACACTTGATATAATAGCTGTAACACAGGAACCTATATTCTGACCTAATGTGATATATATTGCGGCTGAAGTGGTTACAACTCCGTTAAAAGCCAATGTCTGCAAAATACCTACAGATGCCGATGAGCTTTGCATCAGGGCGGTTACCACTATACCCACTATAATTCCAAGTATAGGATTACCTCCAAGTACCCTGAATGCCTCCGAGAAGATAGGTAGTGTAGTAAAAGGCTTTATATTTCCCGCCATCAAATCCAGCCCCATAAAGAGCATTCCAAGTCCTATAAGTATTTCACCGATTGTCTTTTTTCTATCCTTTTTTGAGAAGATAATAAGTCCTGCACCTATTCCTATGAGCACCGGTGCATAAAATCCAGGTTTTAACATTTCCATAGACTCTCCTATAGTACCTATGGAAACTATCCACGCTGTAATGGTTGTACCTATATTGGCACCCATGATTACTCCTACAGCCTGTACCAGTGTCAACACTCCCGCACTTACAAAACCTACAACCATTACGGTAGTAGCACCTGAGCTTTGTATTATTGCCGTTATCAATGCACCGAGCATAATAGCTGTAAATCTGTTATCAGTTATCTTGCTCAAAAAATGCTGCATTTTTCCGCCCGCAGTCTTTTGCATACCGTCTGCCATGATATGCATTCCGTACAGAAACATACCCAGACCGCCTACAAAGCCGAAGAGATATGATATTTTATCAATCATTTTCATTCCTCTTTCTTACTTAGTATAATTATATACCTAAGTATATAATGCCTTAGTCTTGTACATTCTATCAAGTTCTTACATTTTAAGCAAGATAAGATTACAACTCTTTGAATTTATAAATACTAAAAAAGCACCTTTTTTAGAGGTGCCTTCTTAAGGATTTCTATATATAGGATTCATTGTAAGTGCTTCTTTATGATGATGTAATGTTATCATACTTCATCGTAAAATAATTGAAATACTCCTAAACTTATTCTGAATTATTTCTTAATCCTAAAATTTATAAAATCTATATCTTCACTTTTGATTTACTTTAAATACTTATCCATTATATCGCAAAAATCAAAGGTCGCAAAATAGTCTTTGGAAGTCTCGGCTCTTCTTATAAGCTTTACATTTCCGTCTTCCTGTAATAAAAGTTCTGCCGATTTTAACTTTCCGTTATAATTATATCCCATTGCAAATCCATGCGCTCCGGTATCATGTATATAGATATAATCTCCCTTATCTATCTTTGGAAGCTTTCTGTCTATTGCAAATTTATCATTGTTCTCACATAATGCACCGACCACATCATAGACATAATCATCTTTTTCATCTTCCTTACCCAAAACGCTAAGATGGTGATATGCCCCGTACATAGCCGGACGCATCAGATTGGTCGCACAGGCATCCACACCTATATACTCCTTATATGTATGCTTTTCATGTACGGCTTTTGTTACCAAAGCGCCATACGGTCCGAGCATATATCTTCCAAGCTCACTGAATATGGATACATCATTTATATCATTTGCTGTAAGTACCTCATCATAAGCTTTTTTTACACCCTTACCTATCTCAAAGATATCATTTGGCTCTTCATCCGGAGTATATGGTATACCTACTCCTCCCGAAAGGTTTATAAAGCTTACACAGATACCGCATTCATTCTTTATCCTTACCGCAAACTCAAATAACTCTCTTGCAAGCTTTGGATAGTATTCATTTGTAACCGTATTGCTGGCAAGAAAGGCATGAATACCGAAATTTTTTACACCTTTTGACTTCATTATATTAAAGGCTTCTATGATCTGATCAGGAGTCATACCGTATTTTGCATCTCCCGGATTGTCCATTATACCGTTTGACATAGTAAAGACTCCACCCGGATTATATCTTGCACTCATAGTTTCAGGTAAACCTCCGCATACCTTCTCTACATATTCTATATGTGTGATATCATCCAGATTTATTATTGCGCCCAGATCATTTGCAAACTTAAATTCCTCTATAGGGGTTTCATTGGATGAAAACATTATATCTTTTCCCATAAAACCGCAGGCATCCGCAAGTTCAAGCTCAGTCATAGAGGAACAATCCATACCGCAGCCACATTCATTTAATATATTCATTATAAAGGGATTGGGGGTAGCTTTTACTGCAAAATATTCTTTAAAGCCTTTATTCCAGGAAAAAGCCTCCCTTAATTTTTTTGCATTCTCCCTGATTCCCTTTTCATCATATATATGCCATGGAGTGGGGTATGTCTTTACAATTTCCTCTACCTTATCTAAAGTCAAAAACGGTGTTTTTTTCATTTTATGTCCTTTCTATGTATTGCTTTCTTCCACGGATTCAGTGTTTTTCTCTTCTCTGACCTTTGCAATACTTGCAATCTTTGTATCACTTTCTCTGTCTATATTCATAAGCTTCACACCTGTAGCAGCTCTTCCCAGTACCGATATTCCGCTTACTTCTATTCTGATAATAATACCCTCTGTGGTTATCAGCAAAATCTCTCTGTCTTCATTAACAAGCTTTGCTCCTACAAGTTTTCCGGTCTTATCATTATCCTTATAGCATATGATACCCTTACCACCTCTGTTTTGAACTTTGAACTCGGATATTTTTGTTCTCTTTCCATATCCGTACTCTGAAACAAGAAGCAAATATTCACCCTGTGATGCAAGCTGCATTCCGATAACTTCATCTGCTTCATTAAGTCTCATACCTCTAACACCGGTAGCACCCCTGCCCATAGCTCTTATATCCTTATCATTTATTCTGATACACATACCGTATTTTGAAACTATAATAAGATCATCATCACCATGAGTCACTTTTACTTCTATAAGTTCATCATCCTCTGTCAGGTTAATAGCCGCCAAGCCGTTCTTTCTGATATTATCAAAAAGATTTATCCGACATTTCTTTATAGTTCCCTTTTTGGTTACCATAAACAGATAGCCCTCACCTGAGCTTGCCTCACTCGGAATAATAGCTGAAATCTTTTCATCAGGCTGCAATTGTAAAAGATTTACTATTGCAATACCTCTTGCAGTCCTTGAAGCCTCAGGTATCTTATATCCCTTGATGGTATATACTCTACCCTTATTTGTAAAGAAATATATATCCTTATGAGTGGTTGACATTACTATATCTTCTATAAAGTCATCATCAATGGTCTGCATACCCTTGATGCCCTTACCGCCTCTGTTTTGAACATTAAAATTGTCGGGGCTCATTCTCTTTATATATCCAAGCTTTGTCATTGCAATGATAATATCTTCTTTCTGGATAAGGTCCTCATCCTCCATCTCATCATCCTGAATAAAGCCTGTTCTTCTGTCATCCTTATATTTTCCTTCAACTATAAGGATTTCTTCTTTTATTACACCAAGAAGCTTTTTATTATCAGCCAAAATACTCTCAAAATATTCTATCTTAGATAAAAGCTCATTGTACTCTGCTTCAAGTCTTTCTCTTTCCAGACCTGTAAGAGCTCTAAGACGCATATCTACTATAGCCTGCGCCTGTACATCGCTAAGTCCGAATCTCTTTATAAGTTCTTCTTTTGCAATATTTACATTTGCACTTCCTCTGATAATCTTTATGATCTCATCAATATTATCAAGAGCAATAAGAAGACCTTCCAATATATGGGCTCTTTCCTTTGCTTTATTGAGGTCATACTTAGTTCTTCTTGTTACCACATCTTCCTGATGTGCAAGATAGTATTCAAGCATTTGCAAAATATTAAGAACCTTTGGCTGGTTATTTACAAGTGCAAGCATATTTACGCCGAAAGTTTCCTGAAGCTGAGTATGCTTATACAATCTGTTTAATATAACATTTGCATTCACATCTCTTCTAAGTTCTATAACAACCCTCATTCCCTCACGGTTTGACTCATCTCTAAGATCTGTGATGCCGTCTACTTTCTTATCCTTTACAAGTTCGGCTATTTTTTCTATGAGCTTTGCTTTATTTACAAGATATGGAAGCTCTGTAACAACGATTCTGTTTTTTCCGTTTTGCATGGACTCTATTTCAGATACCGCTCTTACCTTTATTTTTCCCCTACCGGTGGTATAGGCATCCCTGATACCCTTTATACCTAAAATATGTGCTCCTGTAGGGAAATCAGGTCCCTTTACAATATCAAGCATTTCATCAATAGAGGTTTCTTTTTCTTCTATCTTATTATTTATTATTCTTACTACCGCATTTATTACTTCACTAAGATTATGCGGAGGTATATTGGTAGCCATTCCTACCGCAATACCTGTAGTACCGTTTACCAATAGATTTGGATATCTTGCCGGCATTACTGTAGGCTCTTTTTCCGTCTCATCAAAGTTTGGAGCAAAATCCACAGTATCCTTATTTATATCGGCGAGCATCTCCATGGCAATCTTTGACAGTCTTGCCTCTGTATATCTCATGGCAGCCGCACCGTCTCCGTCCACTGAGCCGAAGTTTCCATGCCCGTCTACCAGAGGATATCTCATGGACCATTCCTGAGCCATATTTACCAATGAGCCGTATATTGAGCTGTCTCCATGTGGGTGATATTTACCCATTGTATCTCCGACGATACGGGCACATTTTCTATGCGGCTTATCCGGTCCGTTATTCAATTCTATCATAGAAAAAAGCACTCTTCTTTGTACAGGCTTTAATCCGTCCCTGATATCCGGAAGTGCTCTTGCTGCAATAACACTCATTGCATAGTCAATATATGACTTTTCCATGGTTTTCTTTAAGTCGATTTCATTAAACTTGTCGAAAACATTTGGTTCCATATTTTAACCTACCTTTTTAAATATCCAAATTCGATACATACTTTGCATTTGCTTCTATAAATTCTCTTCTTGGAGCTACCTGGTCTCCCATCAAAGTATTGAATGTAATATCCGTTTCTGAGAGCATGGAATCATCAAGTACCACCTTTTTTAATACTCTTCGCTCGGGATCCATTGTGGTCTCCCAAAGCTGCTCAGCATCCATCTCTCCAAGACCTTTATATCTTTGTATCTTATTATTTTGATCTCTTCCAACTTCTTTTAATATATTGTCAAGCTCTTCATCAGAGTATGCATACCATACCTTTTTATTCTTCTCAAGCTTATATAGAGGAGGTTGTGCCAGATATACATGCCCTTCCTTTATAAGCTCGGGCATAAATCTGTATATAAATGTGAGCATCAAAGTATCAATATGTGCTCCATCCACATCAGCATCCGTCATTATAATGATCTTATTGTAGCGAAGCTTGCTTATATCGAAATCTTTTTGTATACCTGTACCGAATGCCGTAATCATTGCTTTTATCTCTGCATTTGAATATATCTTATCAAGCCTTGCCTTCTCTACATTCAGTATCTTTCCTCTAAGCGGCAATATAGCCTGAGTATCTCTTTTTCTTGCAGATTTTGCAGAACCGCCCGCAGAATCTCCCTCGACTATAAAGATCTCACATTCCTCAGGATTTTTACTTGAACAATCAGCAAGTTTGCCGGGCAAGCTCATACCGTCAAGTGCAGACTTTCTTCTTGTCAGATCTCTTGCCTTTCTTGCAGCAGCTCTTGCTCTTTGTGCGGTAATAGCCTTTTCACTTATAAGCTTTGCAACTCCCGGATTTTGCTCAAGGAAATAAGTAAGCTGCTCACTTACTACAGCATTTACCGCAGTCTGTGCTTCAGAGTTTCCAAGCTTTTGCTTGGTCTGACCTTCAAATTGCGGATCCTGTATCTTTACTGAAATTATAGCTACAAGCCCCTCTCTGATATCTTCTCCGGAAAGATTCTCCTCATTTTCTTTCAGCAATTTATTGTTTCTGGCATACTCATTAAAAGTTTTTGTAAGTGCATTTTTAAAGCCTGAAAGATGTGTTCCGCCCTCCGGAGTATTTATATTGTTTACAAAGGTATATATACTTTCGGTATAGGTATCATTATGCTGCATTGCAACTTCAACTACCACCTTTTCTTTTATACCCTCACAATATATTACATCTTCATATATCGGTGATTTACTTTTATTGAGATAAGTAACAAATTCCTTGATACCGCCCTCATAGTGGAAGGACATTTCTCTTTTTTCTGCTCTTTTATCTATAAGAGTAATCTTTAATGCCTTTGTAAGGAATGCTGTTTCTCGAAGTCTTACTTTTAATATATCAAAGTCATATACGGTTTCTTCAAATATACCGGCATCCGGCAAAAAGCTTACTTCAGTTCCGCTTTCCTCCGGTGAACATTCACCTATAACCTTTATATCCTCAACAACTTTTCCTTTTTCAAATCTCATATGATAGATTTTACAATCTTTATAAACCTTTACATCCAACCATGTAGATAATGCATTTACTACAGATGCACCTACTCCATGCAGTCCGCCTGAGGTCTTATATCCTCCGCCACCGAATTTTCCCCCGGCATGCAGTATTGTAAATACTACCTCAAGCGCCGGCTTTCCTGCCTTTTGCTGAATGTCTACCGGTATACCTCTACCATTATCTCTTACAGTGATTGAATTATCTTCATTTATTTTTACCTTTATCTCGGTACAAAATCCTGCAAGAGCCTCATCTACAGAGTTATCTACTATCTCATAAACAAGATGATGAAGACCCCTTGATGATATTGAACCAATATACATTCCGGGTCTTACTCTAACGGCCTCTAAACCTTCCAGTATTTGAATTTGGGATGCATCATACTCTGTACTCATACTATCTCCTTTAAATTATCTGAGAATACATTCTCAGGAAAATTTACTCTTAATGTCATATCGATATATTATAACATTTTTTTTGAAAATGTGGAATAAAATTACTACATATAAATAAGAAAAAAGGGGTGCCACGCACCCCTAAAATATACATTATTACAAAGCTGTTATAAAAGTCAAAAATCCGAAAACTACACCTGCCGCATTCGGTATAATAAGGATATAATCTATTTTATGTTCATTTGTTAAGCCATATATAACCCATAACAAACAAGATATTGCCGCTACAAGCGGCTGCAGCGGTTGAGATTTCTCACCACCTATATTTGCTATAATTTGCGGTATATAAGATAAGAATACTAAAACTCCGATAAATGCTCCTATAGATCCTATGAATGTATTAATTCTCTTTTTTGTCATTGAATATTACCTCCGAAATCAGTTTATAAATATACATGTGTGAATTTATGTGTGATAATATAACACACAATTTTGAAGGTTGCAAATTTTAACAGAGTTTTACGAAGATTTTAACATTATTTTTTTATATATTATCATTTTTGCATTCTGTATTTTTATTAGTTTTTAACAAGGTGTGAGTTTTTTATTTTTATTTTACATCCACATAACACCACAAAAAAGGATTTTTTTATTACTCAAAATTTAAACAATTTTATAAAATCCTTGTATACAATTATTTAATTATATTCACTTTCTTTTATTGTACCATTTGTTACTTTAAATACCTTTCCAATATCCAAAGATTTATTCAAAAAATCTTCAACACCTGTACAGGTAATCAAAGTTTGAATATGTTTTATGGACTCCAAAAGATGAGACTGTCTTTTTCCGTCAAGCTCGGATAATACATCATCCAGTAAAAGTACCGGAAATTCTCCGTATCTTGATTTTATAAGCTCTATCTCGGATAATTTTAATGATAATGCAAGACTTCTTTGTTGACCTTGTGAGCCGAATTTTTTCAAATCCATTTCTCCGTTTAGAAAAAATGAAAAATCATCTCTATGTGGTCCTACATTTGTAGTCTTATACCTTATATCACTTGTTCTTGATTTTTTCAGTTCTTCTTCAAAATCATCTTTTTCAACATTCTTTTCATATACTACATTTATCTTCTCACCACCTGAGAGTAAAGAGTGTATACCGTAAATGACCTCATTTAATTCCTTTATAAAGGCTTCTCTATAAGCAATCAAATCCTTACCGTACTTCACAAGTTGCATATCCCAGATATCCAAAGTATCCTCAACACCGCTCTTAAAACCGATTTCTTTTAAAAGCTTGTTTCTCTGATCAAGCACCTTATTGTAGGTAACCAAAGTGGAAACATAGAGCTTATTTAACTGACAAAGTTCCATGTCCACAAAATTTCTTCTTTCCTTAGGACTTCTCTTGATAATATTCAAATCTTCAGGAGAAAAAAATACAACATTGCAGGTACCGAAAAGCTCACTGAGCTTTCTTATCGGAATACCGTTTATTGCAACTCCCTTAGACTTACTTTTTTTCAAATGCATATCAAGCCTTACAGACGAGCTGTTTTTTTCTATCATCAGCTTAATATGCGATTCATTGCTTCCGAATTTTATAATATCTTTATCTTTACTTCCTCTATGAGACTTCGAAGTGGTGGCAAGATATATTGACTCCAAAATATTTGTCTTTCCCTGCGCATTATCACCGTAAAATATATTTACACCGCTTGAAAGCTTTATATCCAAATTCTCATAGTTTCTATAATCCTTAAGCTCCAACGATTCGATAATCATTATTCTCGTATGTAAATATATCGCCGTCTCTAAGCTTTTTACCTCTCCTAAGCTCTACCTCGGAGTTTACCAAAACCTCACCTGCCTGTATAACCATCTTGGCTTCTGAGCCCATGGATACGGCACCTGCAAGTTTCATAGCCTGTTCAAGCTTTATATATTCATCTCTAATTCTAACTTCTTGCATATTTTATCCTTACTTGTTCTAAAACTTTTTATCCGACAAAATTCACCGGCAATATAAGGTATGTGTAGGTATTTTTATCATCCCTTATAAAACATGGGGATTTTGCATTTGTAAAATAAATATTTACAAAATCATCATCAATAACCTTTAATGCATCCACCAAAAATTTCGGATTAAAAGCGATCTTTAAATCATTTCCGCTTTTTTCAATATTAACTTTAGCATCCATAAATCCAAGCGAAGAATTTACGGACAGTGTAAGCAAGCTGCTTTCAATCTCCATTATCAAAGGCTTATGCTCATTTTCCCTGATAAGGATCATTGCCTGCTCTATAGCGCTTTGCAATCTGTTTCTGCTCACAGTTACCTTTGTATCATAATCATTTGATAACATTGTTTCGATTCTAAAATACTCACCGTCCAAAATTCTTGAAAGTACCAAAGTTTTATCAAATTCAAACAGTATATGATCCTTTGAAAAATAAATACTCACATCCTTTTGAGTATCACTGTCAATTATCCTCATAACTTCCTGTAAGGATTTGATCGGAACAACGCATCTTTGATTTTCAAAATCGCCGTTTAACTCTATATTTCTGATAGACATTCTATGCCCGTCGAGAGTAACAAATTTTGCGATATTATCCTTCACATCAATAAGTTCTCCACCCATCATGCGGTTTATATCACTTATAGCTGTGGAAAACTCTGTCTGTCTGATAACTTCCTTTAGGCTGAATTGTGAAAGCTTAATAAAATCATCCTTATCAATTTGCGGCATAGGTATAAATTCCACCGGATCTATGCCCATAATATTAAAAACCGCCTGTTCACATCTGATGGTGCTCTTAAATTCCTTATCTACATCCAGTTCAATCAGTGAATCCGTATTTTCAAACTTTCTTACAATATCGGAAAACAGTTTTGCATTAAGCACCACCCCTCCCGGATTTACTATAATGCCATCCACCTCTGTTTGAATTGACAGTTCGGTATCTGTAGCATCCAAAAATACTCTGTTATCCTTTGCAGTTATAAGTATTGATTCTAAAATAACACTTGAAGTCTTTGTAGATACAGCTTTCATTACTATACCCAGGGCATTGACTAATTGTGCTTTTTGAAATTTTAAATTCATTTTGCCTCCGGTTGCGATTTTTGACTTAAAAGGCAAGTCATTCGCCATGATAAATAATTAAATAAATTTTAGTATTAGTATTATTATAGTATGTGGATAAGTGCAAAAGTCTTAAAAGCCTTGTAAACACTGTGTCTTTGGTCGATTTTTATGAACATCGCCATGTTTGGTAAATACCCGTATAATCTTGATTACTGTGGAGAAATCTTTTTTTTGATAGTTTCAATAGTCTGATTAAGTTCATTATCAGATACAATTCTTCTTGTGATAACATCCTCGGAATTGACTATTGTGGAGTGATCTCTGTCACCTAAGAACTGACCGATTTTAGTTTGGGTATCATTTGTCATTTTCCTGCACAGATAAACCGTAATATGCCTTGCGGTTGCAACAGGTTCCTTCCTTCCCTTTGCCTTTAACTCAGCCACGGTAATATTAAAATGGTCGGCAACTACGGTTGCAATATACTCAGAGGTTATTTTGGTAGGCGCATCAGGTGTAATCATATCTTTTAATACAGACTTTGCAAGATCTATATCAATTTCCTGATTTTTATTAAGCCTGCTCATTGCATATAATTTATTTAAAGCGCCTTCAAGCATTCTGATATTGCTCTTTATATTTGTAGCAATAAATTGAATAACCTCATTATCTATATTTTTTCCGTCTCTTTCTTCCTTACTTCTAAGAATTGCCATTCTTGTTTCAAAGTCCGGAGAAAAAATTTCCACAGCCACGCCCCAGGCAAATCTGGAACGAAGCCTCTCTTCAAGGTTTTTTAACTCCATAGGAGGTCGGTCTGAAGAAAGAATTATTTGTTTTTTCTGTTCATACAATGCATTAAATGTATGGAAGAGTTCTTCCTGTATAGCATCCTTACCTCCGATAAATTGGATATCATCAATAAGAAGTACATCTACATTGCGGTATTTGGAACGATACTCCTGCAGATTGCTGTTTTTTAATGCATCAATATATTCATTCAGGAATTTTTCACTACTTACATATAGGATGATGGAATCGGGATTATGCTCCAATATATAATGAGCAATGGAATGCATCAAGTGGGTTTTTCCAAGTCCTACACCTCCATATATAAAGAAGGGGTTATAATGCTCCCCGGGATTTTGGCTGCCGGGAGATTCAGCTACAGCGATAGCGGTGGCATGTGCCAAGTCATTACTTTTTCCGACTACAAATGTATCGAAAGTATATAACGGATCCAGATTTGCACTTAATAACTTGATATTATTGACCGGATGCCTTTTATTATCTATCAATATATTCTGACTTTTTTTAGTTTCCTGCTCTGATTTTTCTATAAAAACAACATTACACTTTATTAAAGTTACTTCCTCAATCGATACCGAAAGGTATAAGGAATATTTTTTTGTAACATAAGTTTTAAAAGGCAGTGAAGGAACAGTGATAATTAAAGTATAAATTCCCTTTGCATCCTTTTCAATGGATGTGGGAATCATCGGTTTTATCCAAGTATTATATGATACAGGTGAAAGCTCATAATCATCTCTTAAAAAAGTGATTATCTCTTCCCAACTGGATTTAATCTTATCTATCATCCTTTTTACTCCTTCTAGGATAATTGTAAACTATGTAAAGTATATCAAAAAATAATATTCATAGCAATGTAAAGAAAATGTAGAAAATGAAATTATCCACATAGATGTTCACAAAAATATGGATAAAGTGGTGGATTAAAATATATTTAAAACTTATCAGCAGTTTTAAATACAGAAAAAGTGAAGATAAAACAGGTTGTACACAGAGTGTTGATAATGATGTTGACAAAGAAAAAGCTTTAAAATAAAGGCTTATAAGAGATATCAACATAAAAGAGAATAGTATTATCCACAAGATATCAACAAAATGTTGATAAGTATTTTGAGATTATTTAAACTTTTAAAAATCAATATAAAATAAAAAATGTGGATAATTATGTTGAAAAGATTTTTTATACTGCGAATTTTTTAAAAATTTATCTTCTATATAATAGATATCCTTGAGTAAAAAGCTTTCTATGCCGATATAATATATTTGTTTATAAGTCAGTTTACACATCCAAAATCTATAAATAAAAATATATGTTTTTAGCTGAATTTCTAAATAAAAATATTGATAAAAAAGGGCTTTATATAATATAATATTACTTGCATTATATCCGTTTAGGAATAGTAGCGAGAGGAGAAAAAGATGAAGAGAGATTCTTATCAAAAGACAAAAAGAATGGTAATCATGGCTATCTTTATAGCAATAATTATTATTCAGACATTGGTACCTATTTTGGGATTTATACCGCTTGGTATAATGAATGCTACAATCATTCATGTAACTGTAGCTATAGGAGCGATTTTACTCGGTGCTAAGGAAGGTGCCGGGCTGGGATTTGTGTTCGGACTTGGAAGTATGTGGAAAAATACATTTATGCCAAATCCTACATCCTTTTGTTTTTCACCGTTTGCACCGGCTATAGCAGGGTATACAGGAGGAATAAGATCGGTAATAGTATGCTTTGTTCCAAGAATCCTTGTAGGTGTAGTGGCGGCAATTGTTTTTAATGCAATCAGAAAAACAGGAAAAGTAAAAATAGCATTATTGGTAGCAGGCGCTATGGCAGCGATAACCAATACTATTTTGGTAATGAGCGGAATTTATTTTCTGTTTGGAGAGAATTATGCAAGTGCAACAGGCAGAGAATTAACACAATTACCGCTTGTTATAGTAGGTATAATAGGAACACAGGGTGTAGCGGAAGCAATAGTATCTTCGATACTGACTTTGGCAGTAGCGGGAACCCTATTAAAAATAAGCGAAGAGAGATAAAGCTATTGACTTGTAATGCTTCTTTTTATATAATACCTGACTTCCGTCGTTTCTCTCAAAACCTAGTACTCTAGGTATCCAAGAGCATGCAGTTTTGAAAGAAATTGTCGACTTCAGCTTTGGTTAAATAGAGGGCATCAAGGTTACTAAAGCCAACCAATTTTTTAACCTTTTCGTTAACGGCCTGGTCTCTTGATATATTGATATATGTATTATCACCTTTATTTACTACCCTAAAATCACGCATAAAGTTAATCAAGTCATAAGAGTTTATTTTATTTTTGAAGCACTTGATTTCTAATACTCTTAAAAGAAACAAGCTAAGGTAGCATATCAAAAAATGCCCATAGATTGTTTCTTTTTTCTGTAAATAAACAGGCCTTGCATCAAGGTATGATTTTGTAAGTCTAAAAGATTCCTCGATTTTCCATAGGCTATGGTATGTTTTATATACCTGTAATGGATCCATATCTATCTCGGATGTCACTAAAAGATTATATCCTGCATATTTAAGATCTTCATCAATC
>GL890613.1 GCA_000209465.1 Lachnospiraceae oral taxon 107 str. F0167
AGTCAGATCGATGAGATCGTGGAATTTATTGGAGAGTATAAAAGAGACAGAGATCAAAGATTTAGTGTAAAGCAGCTTGAAAAGACAAAGAAAAGTCTGGAGGCAAAATTAAAGAAACTTAATGATGATTATAAAAAAGATGATGTGGTAACCTTTGAGGAACTTGGAATTGATAAGCTTTTTGTGGATGAAGCCCATTCATATAAAAATCTGTACCTATTTTCAAAAATGAGAAATGTTTCAGGAATCAGTGCAACGGATTCACAAAAGTCATCCGATATGCTTATGAAGTGCAGATATATGGATGAGATAACAGGTGGCAAGGGAGTTGTTTTTGCAACAGGGACGCCTGTCAGTAACAGTATGGCTGAGCTATACACCATGCAAAGGTATCTTCAGTATGACGAACTTAAAAAAATGCACCTTCAGCACTTTGACTCTTGGGCATCCATATTTGGAGAAACGGTTACGGCAATAGAACTTAATCCGGAAGGAAACGGATATAGAAGCAAGACAAGATTTTCAAAGTTTTACAACCTCCCGGAACTGATGAACATGGTTAAGCAGTTTATGGATATAAAAACGGCGGATGTATTAAATCTTCCCGTTCCAAATGCACACTATGAAACCATAAAGACAAAACCTAGCGAGGAGCAAAAGGAAATATTGGAGTCTTTTTCTGAAAGAGCGGATAAGGTTCGAGCAAAACAGGTGGATTCCTCTGTCGATAATATGCTGCTTATTACAAATGACGGAAAGAAGATGGCACTTGATCAAAGGCTTATAAATCCCCTACTTCCTGATGATGAGAACAGTAAGGTAAATACTTGTGTAAAAAATATCTTCAGTATATGGGATAAATATGCAGATAAAAAGTCGGCACAGCTTGTCTTTTGTGATATGTCTACACCCTCAAGCGAGTTTAATATTTATGATGATATCAAGAACAAACTTATGGCTATGGGAATTCCTGAAAGGGAGATAGAGTTTATCCATAATGCAAACAACAACAGTGAAAAGGATGCTATCTTTGATAAGGTAAGGAAAGGAGAAATTCGTGTGCTTTTAGGCTCTACGCAAAAAATGGGAGCAGGAACCAATGCACAAGATAAACTCATTGCCATTCATGATCTTGATGTTCCATGGAGACCTGCGGATCTTTCTCAAAGAGCCGGAAGAATCGTAAGACAGGGAAATGAAAATGAAGATGTTTATATCTTCAGATATGTAACTGAGAATACCTTTGATGCTTATCTTTTCCAAACACTTGAAAATAAACAAAAGTATATATCTCAGATAATGACAAGTAAAACACCGGTAAGAGTTGCCGAAGATGTGGATGAGGCTACATTAAATTATGCTGAAATAAAAGCACTTGCGACAGGTAATCCTTTAATTCGTGAGAAGATGGATCTTGATGTGGAGGTATCCAAGTTAAAAATGCTTGAGTCAAACTTCAAATCAAACCTGTATAAACTTGAGGATAAGGTAGTAAAGGTTTATCCTAAAGAAATAGAGAACTTAAAAAGTAGAATTGAGAATTTACGAAAAGATATAAAAGCGGTAGAGCCATATAGAGAAGAAAATACAGATAGGGAAGTATACATTCAGCCAAGTTTGGAGAATGTAGGAGAAAATTCAATGGAGATAGAGAAAAAGTCGGATAAAGAAGCAGTATCAAAATTCACCTCTCTTATTCTTGACGGCAAAAAATATACGGATAAAAGACAAGCCGGAGAATTTTTGATAAGCAAGATAAAGAGCATAAAAAAGACGGATGATTTTAAGTCGGAAGAAGTAAAAATCGGAGAGTATAGAAACTTTGATTTATTTGCATACTATGACAGCTTTTCCAATCAGTATAAATTTAATCTAAAAGGCGAAGAGAATCATTATGGTGAATTTGGAGCGGACGGTATAGGGAATATAACGAGAATGGATAATGTTCTTGATAAAATGCCTGAGAGGCTGGAGCAAACTTTAGGTAAGCTTAGTGATACTGAAAGTCAACTTGAAACCGCAAAACTTGAAATTCAGAAGAAATTTCCGCAGAATGAACTTCTAAAAGAAAAGACACTAAGACTTGCTGAGGTAAATAATCTACTGGATATGGGGCAAAAAGAAGCAGTAACAGAGGAAAAAAATCCATTACTTGAAGAGGTAAAAGAAGAATTGATTCATTTCTTAAATAAAGAGTATGAGGAAACCCATAGTATAGAGGATTTTGATACTTTGTTTCCTGATTTAAGCGATATAAGGCTTGCTTATACAACTACGCCTGATGAAGAGCATGAAATACAGACAAGCCTTGATTTAATTGATTATAAAATGAATACCTATGTTGATAATACTTTAGTGAACAGCTTTCAGTACACCTATGATCCTCTTGATGCAAGTGATAGAAGTGAGCTTGTGCAGATAAAGGCAAGTATAGGTTTTTGGGATTTTAATGAGCTTATCTATGTGGATGAAGAAAAGTTAAAAGAGGTGATGGGGCTTGAAATCGATGATGATGGGAATTTTTATGATCCGTTAGAAAAAGATACGGACTTGGACGGTGTAGCGGACAGGTACGATGCAGACTTTAGAGATAGCAAGGTACAAAGTATCGGAGATCTTAATAAAAGAGAAAGAAACTCTGTAGTAGAGAAGTTAAACGGGTATAAGGAACAAATCAGTCAAACAGGTGCAAGGGAAAATCAGTTGGAATACTTTGAGGAGGCAAGGTAGGATCCGGATAAAAAATATCATATATAAATATGGGAAGAGAGTATCTTTTAGGGGTACTCTTTTCTCAAATTTAATAGAAAAATAAAGTGTAAAGACAGAAATGGAGGAATTTATGAACTTAAAAAAAGGAGATATTATTAAAACAGCACTGGGAGAATATACAACGGTATTAGATGTAAAGAAAAATCAGGCAGTATTATTTTCAGGAGAACAATTTGTAATAGTATCAGGAATTAAAGAGAATAAAGAAACCGGTAAATTTGAGTGGGTAAACGGAAGATATGCAAATGATTTAAAAAGCATTTCAAATATGCAAAACAACAGCTTTGAAAGTATGAAAGAAACTTTATCATTCTTGGCGGAATACAACCATAGTGATTTTATCAAGGGAATAATATCACTGGAAACAGATATAAATAATGAAGACATACTGGATAATGTCTATGACAACTATATGAATGACTCTTATATGGGGTTGATTGATGAAAGGTTTATGGACTTTATTGATGAAGACCTAAAAACAGCGAAAGATATAAAGCAGGAAGAGATAGAAAAAGATGCAGACATTCAGGAAAAAAGCAAAGAAGAAATAAGTGAAAACGAGCAATACCAAACACAGGAAAACACAGTAAAAGAAAATACAAGTCTGAAAGATAATAATGATCAAGAAAAGCAGTATATAAAAGGTAATCTTACCGCTGATGTTGAAATAAAAGATCTAAGGTCAAATGAGGGCCAGGATTTCAGAGTGGCAAGTTTTTCCATTGCTCAAAATGACGGAATGGGAAATGTAAAGTTTATGAATTGCTTTGCTTATAATGAGCAGGTTCAAGCAGTAAAGGACTTTAGAAAAGGAGATTTTGTTTCGCTTTCAGGAAAAGAAAAGCTTAGTATCGGAAAAAATGGAAAGCAATATACAAACTTTAAGGTATATTCCGCCAAGCTGTTAAAAGCCAGAGGACAATCTCAAGATACAAAAGAGAAGGCTTCAACACTTAAAAAACTGAACGATTATAAGGAGAAAACGGATGGCAGATCAAAAGAACAAGGGAATATGAAAAGTGAAAAGTGTGTAGAACGATAAAAGTGTGGGGATTAGCAGCCTGGTAAGCTGCTTTCCCCTGTCTTTTTTTGATTCTATTTTAAACTTAAAATAAGGGTTTGCTAAAAAAGGAGAGGGGCGTTATAGTATAAGAAAAATAGGATTATTTAGTAGAACGGATGAAATGATATGATTGTTATTTTTATAGCCTTAATTATACTATATTTGGGAGTTATCCTGTTTGTAGGAACAACATTTGTAAAAATAAGCTTATTTGCAATGGATAAGCTTGCGGTGTTTATAGCAAGTTGGTACTATACTCACCATTATTTTTCCATCAAGTTTTCATCCGGATATGCCGTATATTTTTGGGATATATTAGCGGCAATAGTGGCTGTAGTGCTATATTCTGTCTTATTTAAGCTAATTCATGATAAATTTGGATTGATTGGAAAGATTCTTAATTTAGCCATTTCATTCTTCAGCTCTATGACGGTGTATTGTATTTTAGTACATGGATTTATTACAAATGAAAAATCTTATTTCCTACCCCTTTTAAATAATGATTTAGCCAATCAGGTGGTAAACTATATCATAATAGGTATAATCTCTTTAGTTGTATGGAAAAGAAGAGAAGATTATCTTATAGAAATGGACAAGGTATAAGAAAACAGTATTATTATAAAGAACAGAACTTGCAGAAAGATTCAACACTAGGAAAAGGAAAACTTCTTCGCCTAAAAGAAATGCTTAGAAGATATTCAATGCACCCTTAAAGTTCTGTTAGGTGGCATCATTTATATCTTATAAGTGAGATGTTGCAATATACTTTTCCTTTGTGTAATTGTGTTTTTTAAGTCTTAATGATATTTTGAGAAAACTTTTGGATACGGGCTTTTGGATATGTTTAATTGAAGCTATCTTATTAATGCTTTTTTGTGTTATAATGTACACGAAATAAATCTTTTTGTTAGAAATATTATTTATAGCAAAGAGTTGTATAATTTGATAATAGGGAGGCTAGTAAATGGATAAAAATACATTTTGTGAAATTATGCTTGAAAGTAAGAGCTCATTTAAATTTTTAGGTGCATCGGATGGATTTTGGCTAGGTGTTACTGACGATGGTATAGAAAAAATGTATTCATTTGATGAAATGTCAGAGAAACACAAAAAGAATTGTATAAAATACCTAGAAAAACACAGGGAAGGAATAGAATATGGTACTTTTTTAGAAGGCATTGATGTTAAAAAGCTTAAGCTAACAGAATCAGATATTGAAGACTTATATAAATTTGCAATTGAAGCTGTAGATGAAAAAATTAATCAGCTTAGAGCTAATTTAAAGAAAAGATGTTAAATTGGACAACTCAAATTCCCAACACTTTAATGTTAAGTATTATATATTAAGAAAGGGGTGAAAATTCCGCCTAAGATGTTTCCACCCTTAATTATTGTAGAAGATGCATATTTACTTCATAGTCTCTAAAAATCAAGTATAATCGGTCTCCTTCTTTTATTTTTCAAGATGATTGTTAAGGTATATATCCGTATTTTTCTTTGCCTGTTGAAGATCGTGGAGCATGAAGTTTTGATAGGAATATTCTTCCATAAGGCTAATTTTTTTCTGTTCCAAAACAGCATATTTATCTGACAGTTTAGGAATACTTAATGTACGGTATCCTGATTTTTCGAGTTCTTTTAAGGCGATTTCATAGGCAATAATCTGTGGCTTATATTCTTCATAAAATGCTTTATTTTCCTTATTTTCAATATACATGTCATGGATCAGCTGATTTTTAGATAGGGTGTTTTTATTTTCCACTACAGAATATATGGATTTCATTTCCTGTTCAGCTTGCTTTATCCGATCTAATAATTGTTGCCTGTCTGAAGCTGCTTTCTTTAATTTTAATTCCAGTTCTTCATAGGTGTTTATGCCATATTTTCTCATTTCGTTTAAAGATGAAGCCATTGTTTTCATGTTATGTTTACCTGCCCACACTTCATAGCCTTTTGAGGATTTTACCTTTTCATTGTTCTTTATATTTACAATAGTATCCGGCTTTTTATAAGAGAGTTTGTCATAAAGCTGTTCTTTATTATAAATCTGCTGTTTAGTCGGATCTTCAATTCTTTCTTTAATTCGCTCTTTGGTATAATCTTCTCCAAGCACATTTGCCTTTGCTCTTGTAAATCTGCCGCTGTCTTTTTTATCTGTATGTCGAAATGAAAGATACTTTCCGATCTTAATTTCATAGCCGAAAGCTTCCATTGTTTTTAGAAATTCTTCGTAAGTAGCGGACTTTAGAATTGCTTTATCAATGGCAAGGTGAAGCCTGTTTTTCCAAGAACCGCCTTTCTTAAATTCCATATATTCAATATAGCTTTTACCGTTTGTGGAATATCTGTTCTTGAATTTTTTATAGTTTTCATCAATGACTGATAAACCGTTTTCCTTACAAATCTCATCACTGACAGTTCTGATTTGATGATAACTTTTTTTGTTACTTTGATATGCCTTACCTGTTACAAAACTTACATTATTAAATATAACATGATTATGAAGATGCCCCTTATCTATGTGGGTAGTGAGTACATATTCATACTTTCCTTGAAAGACTTTTTCACATAGTTCAAGACCTATTTTGTGTGCCTGCTCAGGAGTGGTTTCTCCGGGAGCAAAAGATTGAATTAAATGCCTTGCCAATATTTTTGCTTTGGAATTACATTCTCTTTTCGTCTGCTCAAACTCAAGATGAGCCGTATTAGGATTGCAGTTAAAAGAGGAAATAAGAATTTTTTCATCGGTCTTATCAGCATTCATGATGTAGTTTAGGGCTAAGTGCAAAGTTTTTTCTATGGGATGAATCTTTGTAACAGCCATCAGATTTCCTCCGTATTTATGGTTTCTAAATTTCCAAGGTCATATAGTTTTTTTCGCAGAGAGTAAATATCTTTCCCCTGCTTTTTTAGTAGCTCTTGTATATCAAGGATGTCATCTTTATAAATCACTGCGGTGGAATTTACCCGCTTTGCAATCTGATTTATGCTGCCGTTTATTCTACCGATACTTGCGGAAAGTTCCCTAAAAGCTGTCATATCCAATACAAAAATATCCTTGCCTATGATGCATTTCATAATAAACTGACGCAAAGTTTTGCAACCGGACAGCCTATATTTTTTCTCCAAAACCTTCAGTTCATCATCTGAAAGCATTAAATAAATGCCATGAGTTCTTACTCTGTTTGCCATGTCAAAACCTCCAAATCCTAAAAATAGCAAAAGAAAAAACCTGTAGAATCAAGTGCTAAGCTTGACTTACAGGTTTTGTTTTATAGTATATTTCTAAATCAGAAATCTCCTGTAGAGAGATAAAATAGTTATATAAGTTATAAGAAGATTATAACATTTTGGAAAGTAAGCTTCAATGAAAGAAGTGAAAACTTTTTCAAAAACCACTTAGTTGATGAAATCAAAGAAGTTACTTATGCAGGGGTTTGGGGATATTCCCCAACAAGCAAAAATTGACTGAAAGAGTCCGATGCGAAAGCGAGGATTAAGTCAATTTTTCGTAAGTGCATATGCACTTACTGTGCTTGCTTAAATAGAAACACATACCAAAAATTAAATTTTAATTTGCACAACTTATAATTGTATTTTAGGAAGTATTGTGGTATTATGTATATAGATAGAAGCATTGAAGGAATAAAAATGTGCAATAGTCTGGATTTATTGAGAAAAACTAAAGGCTATACATAGATAGAGTTATTAAATTTAATAAATTTGTCTCAATAATATATTAGCAATGTATAGAGGGGTTATAGTTCCATATATTTCTAAAGCTATTATATTAGTAGATGCTTTGGGAGAATGTTGCTGTAATATTTTTTATAAATGTATAACAAGCTAACATGCGTAAAATTAACAAGTTCATTTATCTGAACATATAAATCTTATATTAAATACTCGGCGATGTAGTTTGTTATGTGGAACAATTTAGATGGGAATATTTTGATACTATATTAAAGATTAGAAAATATGTAATTTAAGGAGGGATAACTTTGATGGAAAATTTGGAGAATAAAAAAATATATAGATTTAAAAAAATCTTAGGATTTTTAGGATTTTTAGGATTTTTAGGATTTTTAGGATTTATATTTGATAATATAGTATTTTTTCATTTTTTTAGTTTTTATTGTTTTTTTTCATTTTTTTTTGTGAATGATACGCAGAGTATTAAGAATAAAGATGACAAAAGACATACTTTATACAGAGGTATATTGGCCGCTATATTTACAGCCAATATAGTTGTAACTCAAAGTGGATATATCCATGATAAATACTCGGCTATGATTATTTTGATCAATGTAGCTTTTGCTATAGCTGTAATAGTGGATACTATTATTGGTAAAAGTTAAATGTAGTTTAATTTGAGTTAGTGTTTATTGTGTTTGTACTTGTCCTATTTTTATATAAAACTAGTATAGAAAGGATGGCATTGTTATGAGAGAAGAAATAATGATGGAAGAGGTTTTATTTTCTGAGGAAACATCGATTGAGCCTTGTGCTAGTATAGGAGTTGCTTGCGGAATGGCCTGTGCTGGTGGTGGCTGCGGAGGCGGTAGCGGAGGATTAGGTTGTGGAGGCGGAGCCGGTGGTGGTGCTTGCGGTGGAGCCTGTGGTGGTGCTATCTGCGGAGGCGGAGCCGCTGGTATTGGTTGTGGGGTTGGTTGTTAAAGCTTGAGACCGGAGGTAAAAATTGTGATTATATTTGAAGAGATTGATGTAAAAAATAGTGAACCTATAGTTACTAATGGTGATATAATTCCTTATGGCGGATTTGCTTGTGGAGTTGCTTGTACAAATGGAATGGCTTGCGGGGTAGGTTGTGGGCATAATGTAGGTACATGCTGTGGTGCAGGGTGTGCAAAAGGATAAATAGTGAAGCGATTGTTTTAGTTATGTAGTATAAAGATGGGACAAGTATACTTTATAATTTGAGAAAGTGGTGTTGTTATGATTGTTAAATATATCGAAAAACACGGCATTAAAGTGGCATTTTTTCCTGAAACCAAACGTTTTTTTAAGGTAAATCAAGTTGCTTGTGATTTGATTGATTCCATAGTTAGTGGGATAGCGAAAGAAGATATAAAAAAACAATTTGATATTGATGATAACATGTATGAGAAATATTACTCAAATATATTTAATAGTTATAGCAAATATACTGTTATTAATGTTGAAAAAAGTGCAGAGAAAAATTTAAACAGATTAGTAATACACTTGACAAATGATTGTAATATGCGTTGCGGCTATTGTTATGCGAACGGGGGAGCATATTATTCTCAAAGGAGTATTATGGATAAAGCCGTTTTAGATAAGCTGGTAGATAGATTTTTTGGAGAATTTCATATAATAAATAATATACAGTTTTTTGGTGGAGAGCCGTTAATGAACTATGAGTTGATGGAATATGCATGTAAAATTGTGAGCTCAATAGCAAAAAAGAGAAATTACAACATAACTTTTGGGCTGGTAACGAATGGGACTCTTATTGATTGTAAGTTTATAGATTTAGTAAAAAAATTCAATATTCAGGTAACTATAAGTTATGATGGAAATCCAGCTGTAAATGATATGATGAGAATTATGGAAGATTGTTCCGGTTCATCTGAATTGATTTTGAAAAATGCCAAATGGTTGAAAGCTGAAACTGGTCAACCTAATACCATTGAAGTGACATATAATCAATATCATGTTGATGCGAAGGTCAGTATTTTAGATATAGTTAAGCATATACATGATGTCATACCTGATACATTTGTGCATTTGGTTCCGGCTGGTGGAACTAAGGACTGTGATTATGCAATTGAAGACTTGAGTATGTTTGCAGACTCAGTAAGGGAAATTCTAAATTTCAAAGAAAAACAACCTGAAACAGAATATTTACCACTATATTCTCTGGCACAAAGGATATTTTTTGCATTAGAAAATAGAGATATTGATATTGAACATATATGCGATGCAGGATTTGGTACAATATCAGTGTCTACTAAGGGAGAGGTTTATCCATGTTTTATGTTTACTGACGATCAAGAAATGAAATTTGGAAACATTTATGACGAGAATTTATTTACTTCTGATAGAATGGTAGCACTTAAAAGGCGATTGAATTCATTTAGTGTAAAGAAAAACAATGATGTATGTAAGGGGTGTTTTATTAGAAGACTGTGTAATGGTTGTTTGGGGCTGAATAGTTTCCATTCAGGAAGCCCATTCGTACTGTCAAACGCTGTGTGCAAAATGTTTAGAGATATGACAGAGGAAGCAGTAATAGGCTATACAAAATTGTTTTCTATGAATTAAGTATGTAAATTTGGAGTTGTTAATATGAAAGGAATATTACATTTTTTCTCACTATGTTGGAATAGAAGAAGATTATACATAGTATTTTTGTTTGTTAATCAAATAATAAAAATTGCAATATCATTTGTAATGCTTTTCTTTCCTAAAATTATTTTGGATACGGTATTTGTATACTCGGATTTTCGAAAATCAATTTTATGTATAATATTTTTTTCTGTTTTAATTTTATTATTAAATTACTTGAACCATTTGATTGTGTGTATAAGTAGTGGTGAGCGAATGAATGTGTTTCATAGTTTTCAGATTGATTTAGCAAACTCCATGATGTCATCAAAATTGGAAAAAATTGAGAATAAAGAATTTTTAGATTTGAGATCTGAAGCAGAGCTATATCTTTATGGCGGAGGTAAAGGCTTTGCAAGTATACTAGAAGATAGCTTTGATGTTGCGACTATGTTCATATCGTTATTTATGTATGGATGGGTTATATCAAGTTTAAATTATATAATTTTAGCTGCGCTAATATTTATAACTGTTGCCAGTGTAATATTAAATTACTTTTATCAATCAAAATACGTAAAAATTAATTTAGAGAAGGCATCTCAGGAAAGAAGAAATGCATATTATGTAAATATGTTTCAAGACTTTTCATATGGAAAAGAAATTAAAACATATGACTTGCGAAAGTGGTTGTTGACGAAATATGAAGCACAATTAAGAAAAATGATGGAATTTTACAAAAAATTACATCAAAATGAGATGATATATTCTATTTGTTCTACAACTTTATTATGTATACAACAGCTCATATCATATTGGTATGTTATCAATATGGCCATAAGTGGTAAATTATCAGTAGGGACATTTTCGTTATTTTTGAGTGCAATAACCTTATTTACCAGTACTATAAAAAGTATAATTAATCAAGTTATTTCTGTAAAAAAATATACAGTGTATTATAAATCATATAAAAAATATTATGATAATACAGATATTTTCTCTGAAGGAAAGGTTAATATTAAAAATATAGATGGTACGGGTATTATAATTAAGTTTCAAAACGTAAGTTTTAAGTATCCGTTTAACGAACAGTTTTCTCTTGAAAATATTAATCTTACCATAACTAATGGTGATAGAATTGTTATAGTAGGGAAGAATGGTGCAGGGAAGTCTACGTTTATAAAACTATTATTAAGAATATATAAGCCCACAGAGGGGATTATAACTTTAAATGGAATTGATATAGAAAATATAAATTATAAGGATTATTTAAAGCTATTCTCTACAGTTTTTCAGGACTATAAATTATTTCCTCAAAGTATTATAGAAAATATTTCATTTGATAGTGTAAATGAGACAAAGGTGAATAATGTATTGAAAAAAATAGGATTATATGAGAAAATTTCTGGTTTAAATAATGGATTAAAAACAGATATATATAAAATATTCGATGAGAATGGATATACGCCTTCAGAGGGAGAGGCACAAAAGATTGCTTTTGCGAGAGCGCTGTTTAAGGAATCATGTATTCTAATATTGGATGAGCCATCATCATCACTTGATCCTAAGTCTGAATTTGATATGTATAATTTATGTGAGAATGTTACAGAAGATAAAATATGTATATTTATTTCTCATCGACTTGCTATAAGCTCTCTGAGTAATAGAATATTAGTTTTTAGAAATGGATGTATTGTAGAAGAAGGTGATCATGCCTCTCTTATGTGTAAAAGAGGAATTTACTATGATATGTATAAGATGCAGTCAAAATACTATATTAATTCGGAAAAGTGATTTATTTATTGTACTGTTACTTTAATATTTTATAAGTTTGACTTTAAATCAACAAACATATCTAAGGGGATTTAGATGTCATATTTGTTAGATAACAGAGAACTTTATGTATTAAAATGCAGAAGTTCTCTATATTTATTTTCAAAAATTGAAATAAATCAAAGAATACAAAAAGATGAATATTATAATTATAATATTTTGTAAGTGTTTTATAATAAAACTGTGTAGAAAGATATAAGAAATAAGACAGATGTAGCAGGGAAAGATATAAAGATGATACCATATTAAAGAGAAACTGTATTAACAATTGCACTGAATATTCAATAAAGCAAGTAGTAGTTTAGTATAGAGTTGGATCAGATGCTAAATATCAGATTAACAGCTACAATCATCAAGTAGAATGCTACACAAAATTTATAAAGAGAAATAAAGAGTTGGCTCTTTCTATAATATATATGGAGATAAGTGTATGTGTAGAAATATTTTTATCTACAATAGAATACCATAAAAATATTTTATGCAGTTGTAAAATAAAACAAGCTTCCATAAGTTGCTTTTAAATCACCAAAAAATGAATATAAATGAAGGCACCTATACCTTCATCATTGATGAACCATTCATTGGCTTCCCCAAGTTCGGTAGCCAATGTAATGTATCAAAAGTATGTGAACGGTATGCCTCTTTATCGGCAGGAAAAAGACTGGGATCAGCTGGGAATCGCCCTCAGCCGTTCCACTATGGCAAACTGGATAATCCGTTGCAGTGAGGATTATCTAAAGCCAATAGTATCTCATCGTAAGCGCACAATAACATGATGCCTTGTATTCCATCAAAATCCATATGATAATAATATAAAATAAAAGTGCTCAAAATTAAAAGAGCACTTTAAGTTATAGTTTACACTCTTCCTGCACATCCATTGACCAGGGCATTAAATCTTCCAAAAGATCAGGATCAGACTGCCACTTAGTATCAGGCATGTACATGAGGAGATATTCCAGATATGTGTAGGCATTCAATCCATTTGCCTTTGCTGTTTCTACAATACTATAAACAATAGCACTTGCAGACGCGCCTTTTGAGGTGTCTGAAAATAGCCAATTCTTACGACCTACCGTAAATGGACGAATTGCATTTTCAGCAGTATTATTTGAAATAGCACATCTTCCATCAAGTAAATAATTCTCAAGATATGGGCGTTGATTCTTTGCATAGATGATTGCTTTTCCAAGGGCTGAACCTTTCAAAGCTGTTATAGAATAAATCCAACTCCAAAAAGCCTCAAGAACAGGTTTTTCCAGTTCCGGACGCTTATAATATCTTTCTTTGTATGTTAAGTTTTTTAGGCTGTCTTCAATATAAAACAACCTATTACAATAATCCCTTCCGATCTCTGCATGAGTAAGAGGTGCATCCTTTACTTTTTGAGAAGGAATTGCTTCTATAAACTTTCTCCTAAGATGTGCCCAGCATCCGCACCTGGTTATATCAGAAAGTTTATTGTAACCGGAATAACCATCACAATGAACATATCCCCTAAAATCTTTGAGAAATTTCACCGCATGATCACCATTTCTTGAAGGCTGATAGTCATAAATGATAATGGATGGTTTGCCGTCATTTCCTGTTTTATATAGCCACATATAAGACTTTGCCTGAGGTGCTTTACCTTCTTCTTTAAGCACCTGTACTGGGGTTTCGTCACAGTGTAGGATATCACGCTCCAACAATCTTTTGTGCAGATACTCCACTATTGGTTTTAGATAATCCTCACTACAGCGGATTATCCAGTTTGCCATAGTTGAACGAGTTAAAGATATTCCCAATTGCTCCCAGTCTTTTTCCTGTCGATAAAGTGGCATACCATTTACATACTTTTTATACATAACATTGGCTACTGAACTTGGAGAAGCCAATGAATGATTCATAAGTGATGAAGGAGTATGTGCCTTCACTATATAAGGATGAGTTGTGTGTTTACATTTTGGGCATTCGTAAACCAACTGAATGTAGCGAACAATTCTAAGTTTTGCAGGAATATACTCTAATTCTTCTCTTACCACCTTTTTACCAAGAACTTTAAGCTTTGTATTACACTGTTCACAGTATTGATCTTCCTCAACAAGACTACATAATACTTCACGAACAGGCAGGTCTTTTAGAAGCTCATCCCTTTTTGTTTTGCAATTTTTACGTCTATAGCCTTTAACATCTGTTTCAATTGGCTCAGATACTCTTGCATCTGCCTCCAGTTCTGCCTCATTGAATAAAGAAAGTTGACCTTCAAACTGCTTTTTAGAAGTCTTCTCACTTGAAGAAGCAAACTTCCCCTTTCGAAGCAATGAAAGCATTTCAGTAAGGTTTTTTATTTGATTTTGAAGGTCTTTTATGGTGTTTTCAAGGTGCTCTATATAGGCATCTTTATTTTGCATTTTTGTATATTCCTTGCTATTTTGATGATATAATTATACTACAAAAAGTGACACACATCCAGTGAAAGTAAGGCTATATAACT
>GL890614.1 GCA_000209465.1 Lachnospiraceae oral taxon 107 str. F0167
GTACTATCTTGGCGATGACGGTAATATGGTAAAAGATTCAATACTTACCATAGGAGATAATACATATTACCTGAATGCCGATGGTGCTATGGCAGCAAACAGCTGGATACTCACAAAGGACGAAGATGACAACGAAGGTTGGTTCTACTTCGGTTCTGACGGAAAGGCATACAAGGGTAAAGAAGGAAGAGTATACGCTCGTGAGATCGAAGGAAAGAAATATCTTTTCGATGAGAGCGGAGTAATGCGTAAGGGATTCTTTGATGCAGAAGGCAATGCGGTAGAAGATGAAAGTCCTTTTAAGTCTGCAGTATACTATTTCGGGGATGACGGTGCAATGTTTGCGGATCAGTGGATGTCCTACTCACAGGTAGGAGAAAACCCGGGATATTCAGAGCTTGCACAAAGAAACTACAATGAATATGAAGAGATGTGGCTATACTTTGGCGCAAACGGAAGAAAGTATGCGGCAAAGAGCACGGATAACTCAAAGCAAAGAGAGATAAACGGTAAAGCATATCTGTTTGATGAAAACGGTGTAATGATACCGCAGCTTTCTATAAAGAGTGCAAATGTAGCTGCAACTTCAAGCAATGCTAAGATCAAATACGGTTCACTTGATACAGACGGTGAGTTAAAGGATGGATATTGGACATTCACAGTACCGAATCAGGAGATGAGCCAAAAGGATTATGACACGGGAGAGCGCAGCTGGTTTAGAACAACAAAGGACGGCAATGTAATCAAAGATAAAATTGCTACAGTACTTGGAAGAAAGTATGCCTTTGATGAGATAGGCCGTATGCAGACAGGATTTGTTGTAATGCTTGAGGACGGTACATTCGGAATCAAATTTGATGTAGATGAGTGGACAAAGGAAGACTTCCTTACAAAGGGCACAGAATCACCTATAGCTGCAATAGACAGAGGAAACTTATATCTGTTCGGAACAGATGAGCTTAACGACGGTTCAATGATTACCGGAGAGGTAACAGTTTCTTTAAGAGACAGCAATGCGGTATTCGGATTTAAGGATACAGGAAGAGCTATCGGAGAGAAATGTACTCTTGCAAAGAGCGGAGGCAAGTTCTACTTTAACGGATTAAGACTTGATGCGGATGCAGACCTTCATTACGGACTTGTTCGTGACAACAGAGTAGGTCATGGCGAGTATGTAGTCGTAGATGCAAACGGAAAAGTAGTGACAGGCTCAAAGATTCTAAGAGACGGAGAGGGCAACTGGATAATAGTTGAGAACTCAAAGTTTGTGGCAAGAGTAAGTGACGGTGACAGACCGAGAAAGAAAAACGGAAAGTTCTATCACTATGATTCAAGTGCCAATAAGAATGACAGATGGGGAGCAGAGATCACATTTGCAACAGACGGAGCAAATAACTTGGATGCTGACTTTGTGGTCTTTGACAAAGAGAGATAGTTAGAGGAGAGATATGATAAAAAACAAATTAATAAGGAGACTAAAGCAGAGCGCTGCCGGCTTGCTTGCAGGTGCTATGGTCCTTACGGGTGTACCGCTTGGTAATATAACCTCGCAAGCTGCGGGATTATTACCGAATACGGACCTGCAACCGGGAACGAATCTCAGCAATAAGTATATATCTAATGTGAGCGGTTTTTCTTACGGTTCATCAGATTCAACTGCATTTGTTTTTGGACCTTCATCAGGACACCAGGGTACAAACAGTGGTGCCGGAGATACATTTACATTTAACTTTGCAGGTGTTACAGAAGCATCGACCAGAGGAAACAATACACGTGGATACTATGACAATGCACAGGCTGCAACTCTAGCGGGAACTGCAGCAAATGCGCCGACTATTCGTTCGGCTTATTCAAATAACTGGTGGCATGGATACTATGCCTTCGGTAAGCCATATCGTGTAGGCACTGATGTACAGAACACAACCGGTGGTTCACCTTATCAAACGACACATCCGCTTGATCCGGTGGTTAATATTTGGTCAGGTGATGAGCCGTCTTCAGCTTCTTCCACAACCAGTGCAATTAGACCACTGCATACAGGAAGTAGTCATGAAAACGGTGAGGTAATGACATTGACGGATAGCGGACAAACGGTTCAGCTTCGTCAGGAGATTAAGCCTTCAGATGATGATCAGTATGTAGTTGTTCAGTATACGGTATATAACCCCGGTACATCAAAAGTAGATTTCATGGTAGGTAATGAGACCGATACCATGGTTACCAGCCAGGATGCTGTGCCTATATTTGTTACACCTCATGAGGCAGGCGGATTGTTTGAGGGAGTTCACTTCCAGAACTCTACCGGTGGTCAGTACGGTCTTACCGTATTTGATATCTATACCTCAGGTAAGGGTGCCGGAATCACAAAGAGAGCTACAAATGACCATTCAGAGAACCGTGTATGGGCAGGTAGATGGTCATCCACTGCAGGTGTTTATCATACAAGCTGGGTATTCTCACAGAGCCGTTCGGGCTTTATAAATCCGGGAGACTCGGCAGGTTCATTTTCGTCATACTTTGAGCTTGAACCGGGTGAGACAAAGATATCTACATTTATAGTATCTATCAAGCCTTCAGTTTACTATGTAAACAACGGTTCAACCGGAGCCGATACATCAGCGGGAGTTCCGGGATTTATGGGTAACCCTGTAGGAAGTATTGAAGATGCTGTGGCAAAGATTACAGCTAACCATGCAAAGAAGGCATATATTTACCTTCAATCAGATGTTACAGTTAACAGTACGGTTACAATACCGACAGGTACCGATATCACTATTCAGACAGCGGACTTTAGTGCATTGCCGTCAGGTCAAAGCTATAGTACAGGATATAATCACAATAATACACCGCCTATAAAGACGGACGGACCTGCTACTATAACAAGAGGTACAGGACTTACAGGGCCTATGTTTAAGGTAGAGGACGGCGGTTCGGCTCTTAGCTTCCGTGATGTTAAGGTTGACGGTAATTCCGCATACTTTGCAGGTGCCGCTACAAAGCCTACATCAGCGTTGATAGAGGCAAGCGCAGGTACTGTAGCATTAAAGGCAGGTACTACAATATCAAATACTATAGTAGATGATGCTAGTGACGGAAGCAATACACCTTCAGTTATGGATATTTCAGGAACAGCGGTAGTTGATTTGAATTCCCCGGGTGGAACAGCAACTGTTACAGGAAATAAATCATTAAAGAACGGTGCAGCTATAAAGATCACATCTACTTCAAATCCAAGACTTAACGGTAGCATAAATATTACGGGTAATAAGATGCAGGCAGGCGATCCGGCAACAGAAAAGGATGCCAATGTATCTTTTGGTAAAAAGCCTTTCATTGTAAAGACTAATAATGAGGTTGATGCGGGAACATTAATCGGTGTGACCTTAAGTGAGAAACTTCCTACAGCGGCAGGAATGGGAACACCTTTAATCGACTTTGAGGGAAGACCTGCATCAGGACCTGCAAGCTATCCTTATTCGGTATCTAACTTCAGTGCCGATGCGACAGGTCAGAATATAGTAATAGGTGATGAGGCAAGTTCGGTTACAGGAGAGCCTAATACAGTAGTACAGAATCAGAATGTTATCTATGTAACAACCGAGATAAAGGATATGATTCTTACTTATGTAGATGAGAACGGAACCAGTATACCTTATGCAAACCTTAATGTACCTAATGTACCGGGACCGGGTGGAACACCTGTGCCTGCTATAGATGCAAACCCGTTCCAAAAATCATATGCGGTAGGTAAGCAGATTGAAATACCGCTATCATCACCTACAGGATATGTATTTGATGCAGTTGATACTTCAAACGGAGCACTTCCTGCAGGAGTAACTGTAGATACAACAGGTAAGCTTACAGCAACAATCCCTAACCAGGATTTAAATATAACAATTAAGTTAAAGAGAAATGAAGTTCGTTACAAATTTGATACACAGGGCGGAAATACAGTTACGGATTTGGTAGAGCCTGTAACCACAGGAGCATCAGTTCTTACATTGCCGACACCTGTAAAGAGCGGATATGTATTTAACGGATGGAATTCATATGTAGATGTAGACGGAAGCGGAGGCTTTAATACAGGTGATACGGATAACGGTGCATTTACGGCATTCCCTAACCCTGCAACACCGGGAGTAACACTTCTTTATGCAAAGTGGACACCGGGAACAACACCTTATGCTGTAACGATTACACATAAGAATGCGAATCCGGCACTTCCTGTTACATTTGGAACAGATACACAAAACTATACACTTACACAACATGTAACAACAGATCCGCTTGTACCTACACCGGGTATACCGGGATATATCTATGACACGGCAAGCAGATTACCTGCAAGCCAGGGAACACTAAACCTTGCAAACGGTCATTTTGATCTTCCGAGCATGCCTGCACTGGGAGTCAGCGTAAACTATCGTTACAAAGTTGATGTAAACACAACATTTAACTATACAGTTCGTCATCAAGACACATCAGGAAATCCTATAGCAACAGGTGTTACAGCAGTACCAAAGAGAGCCGAGCAGACAATCTCAGCTGCAGCACAAAACATTGCGGGATTCCAGTTTGACCACTATGATATAACAACAGGTGAAACACCAAACCCTGCAGCATATGTATTGGGATTGTCAACACCGGGATTTATGTTAGTGGATAACAGAACAACAGACGGTGTATTCTCAGGATATATGCCAAACCAGGATGTAGTAATCACATATGTATATGTGCCTGATTCCGCATCAAATCTTATAAAGAGATACTATGACAGACTTACAGATGTAATGCTTGCAAGTGAGATAGATCAATTAGCTCCGGGTGGAAATATAACAACAGGAGTACCTGCTCTTGGAACAACAACAGGAGATAAGATCTATGGATATACATGGGTAAGCGGTTCATCAACAATAGATATGAACCCTGCAGGCCTTGTAACAGTAAATAATGCAAATGGTGATGTAGCGGGAACAATGCCTTCATTACCACCTTCAAGTCCTACAAGAGTAGACTGGAAGCTTGATCATGATGCAAGTAAGTGGAAAACAGTAGACTTTGTAGTATCAACAGTTTACAGCAACGGTACATTAACATCGCCAACACCACAGGAAATACTTGTAAGTGACGGCACAGCTGCAGGAGATGCGGTAGCATATACCTTTAATAAGATAAAGGCACTTGGATATGTACCTAATGTAACACCGAATCGTTATTATCAATTTGATGGCTGGTTTGAGGATGATGCATGTACAATCCCTGTAAATGCAACCAAGTTCTGGTCAACAAATGATCCAAACCCAATCAAACTATATGCAAAATTTGGAGAGAATCCAAATGAGTGGTTTGATATCAACTTTGCATCAGGAACAAACGGATCAATATCAGCACCGGCTACATTACATATACCTTATGATTATACATGGGGTCAGATAACAGGCCAGTTGCCGACACCTATACCTGTAGCAAACTACTTATTTAACAGCTGGAAGGATGCATCAGGAACACAGATGCAGACAAGCAGCACATTAACAAATCATGCAACCTATACTGCAACATTCAGTATGGACCCTAACACATGGGGAACAAACACAGGACATATCACACCGTCAGGTCGTATAGGAAATGACGGAAGCGGTGAGATAGTAATAGACGGAACAACCCCCGGAAATGTATATGTAATCAGTGACATGAATGGAAACATCGTGGCAGTGGTACCGGGAGAGAGTGTAGGAAACAGGACAATAGTTCCGAACCTTATACCGGGAGCACATTACAATGTACAGGAGGGAACACCTGATACACAAGCAACAGTAGGTCAGCCTGTATCAAGCGTAACAGGAACATCAGTATCAGCACCACAGGATGTATATGTACCGACAGTAGATAATAACTACAATGTAGGATATGATCCTGAGAATGACGGAATGGCACAGATAGTTATTAATCCGGCAGATCCTGATGCAGACTATGCACTTATCGATGAGAACGGAAATGTAGTACAGTATCCCGGAAGTGATAACGGATGGATGACACCTGTAGGAAGCAATCCGTCAACAGTAACATTTAATAACTTAAATCCAAATGAGACTTACACGGTAGTGGCAAGAAAGAAAGGCAATTCAGCACTTTCAGATCCACTCTTAAAGCTTGCAGACGGAAATCAGATAGTAGCAAATCCGGGAGATCTGGCAGATGCACCTAAGTATGTAGTAGAAACCAGAAACGGAAGTATAGTATCTGTAGGGGCAGCAGCAGTAGGAAGTGATGCATTTGGAGAGGCAAAGGCAGGAGATGAAGTAGTTATCCATGCTGAAGCGGTTGACTCAAACGGAAAGAACTTTAAGTACTGGCAGGTACTTGCAGGAAGAGCTGTAGGAGTTAGCGGAAATATAGCACAGACAGACTATACATTTAAGCTGTCAAATTCAAACATTGTTCTTAAGGCGGTATATGAACCTGTTAAGATAGCAGGAGATGATGCGGATCTTACAGAAACAATAAGAGGTGGAAGTCTCGGAGAGTTCGGACTTGAGCCAAGTCAGATACCGGCACTTGCAAACGGTCTTACAACACCGCTTGACAGATCACTTATCGGTGTAAACGGTGCAAATGTGGAATATAAGGTAGTATTCAATAAAAGAGATGCAAAATCAAATGAAAAGACAGCTGTAAAGCCTGTATCGGTATCGGGTATAGATCACTCGGAAGCACATACGGTAGCATACAGTTTGGATATTCAGCTTGAAAGATATGTAAACGGAAGACTTGTAAATAACGGAATACTTGCAAGCGCATCAAATGCGACAGTAGACGTTATAGCACAGCTTCCTGCAGAGGATATCGATCAGCTTGATTATCAGATCTTTGATGTAACACCTGACAGTGCAGGAAATATAAATCCTTTAGAGATAGCAATTACAACAGATGTAGCAAACAATGCCGGACTTATTAAGTTCACAGGTAATTTACTCCATACATATGTAGTTGTATACTCAAAGACATTCAAAGTAACATTTGTAGATAATAAGCCTGTACTTGATCATTTACACTTAAATGATACAAGCAGAAACTTCTATAAGAAGTTTAAGGTAAGAAGAAAAGAGAATGTGGAAGACAGCTATTACGCAAGTGATTATGCTGTAGTAACCGCGTATGCACAAAATGATGTAGCACATGGACTTGTAAGTCCGTTTGAGGACATCTATGGTGTACAGTATGACTATGTAAACTGGTCAAAGAAGGAAGACAAGCTTTCAGTATACGAGACAACAAGTCCTGTAACAAAGAGAGTGATTGCATATGCATACTATTCTGATAACAGAAAAGAAGTAGCAAAGGCAAGAGTAGACCTTGGAAATACCATAGAAGAGGCAAAACTTCTTATAGGTGATCCATATCTTAAGCTTGGAGAGATTGATGAGATCAATGAAGCAATCGCACATGCACTTGAGACCTTAAGACAGGCAAGAGATCTTGTATCTCCTGACGGAACAACTTACTTAAGACAGGCAAACTATGCAGAACTTCAGCAGGCAATAGATGCCCTTAGAAGAGTTATCAACAAGTACTTAGGAAAGTCAAGTGACAGAGAAGATGCAAGAAACAGAAAAACCGGCGGAGCAAGCGGCGGTGGAAACACTTCATCAGGTAGAGGAAGTAAGCTTTTAACACCGGGAGAGAAGTCAACCCAGAACACCGCAAGACATGAGGGAAGTAATACAAGAGCATTCGTGCTTGGAGTAGACGGTTCATGGGAGAGAAATCCTGTAACAGGAGGCTGGTCATTCGTACTTAACGGAGGAACACCTATCAATGATATGTGGGGAATGATATCCTTCACAGACAGTACAGGAAAGAAAGTATCCCGCTGGTATTACTTTGACGGACAGTCAACCATGGCAACAGGTTGGGTATATGACTCAAAGAATGGAAACTGGTATTATATGAATACCACAGAAGGTCCTGAACTTGGCCAGATGGTAACAGGTTGGGTAAGGGATCCAAAGACAAATAAGTGGTATTACATGAATGAAAACACAGGTATCTTAACAACAGGATGGCTCTTAAATAAGCAGGATAACAGATGGTATTATCTTGATAATAACGGAGAAATGCTTGTTGGATGGCATAATATAGGTGGAAAGTATTATTACTTTAACACAAATGCACCACAGGATACCTATGTATGGGATGCAAATGCATTCAAGTGGAACTACTTGAACAATAGCCAAAGACCATATGGATCTATGTATGCCGGAGAGCAAACACCTGACGGATATACAGTAGATGCAAGCGGTGCTTGGAACTAAGTGACATAGGAGAAGAAATGAAAAGAAAGACAATAAAAGCAAAGATAGCTGCTGCATTGTCTGCGAGTATGGTAGCCACCGTACTCGCACCGGCAATGCCGGCAATGGCGGCTACACCGGGACCGGATGCTAACGGATTTAAGATAGACTTTAGATCAAAGAATGAAGCTAAGGTACCTTTTGTCAAGGATTTGTTTATAGCCGGAGGTACAGCGGGAACGGAGATTACAGCTGACTATAAGGGTATGAAATATGAAGGTACAGATAAGGTATTATATCTTCCGTATTTTGATACAACAGGAGCCTTTGTGGAAGCTAACGCCCCTACCGCATCATTAGATGCTCCGGGAACTGAGGCAGCACAGAGTTGGGTAGGTCTTGGTCTTGACGGATATAAGATAACAGGCTATGTGGATGCTCCTGCAAACGGAAGAAATACAAAGGCGGTAAACCCTGCAAGATTCCCGATGACAGGTTTAACCTATTATGCAACATTGGGACCTGATCCGTCTAAGACATTTAATTATGAGGTAAAGCATAACTATGAAACAGGTACAACATATATACCGGGTATCAGTAACGGTGAGATAGAGGATAATGTTGCAAAGCCTGTATTGACACCTGTAACAAATGCAATACCGAAAAATGTCCCGGGATATAAGGTAAGTCGTGTAGTGGCAACAGTCGGAACTGAGACTCTTGGTACTTCACCGCTTCCATCACTTTCATCAAACCTTTATATTACATCTGATAAGCGTGTTTCAGGTGTAACTACAAATAAGCCTTTTAAGGCTGATTATTACTATGATAGAGATACATCCAAGAACTTTAATATCAGAGTATTTGATGCAAAGTATAGAAGTTCGGCAGATATAACGGCAGGAAATGCTCCTGAGACAAATCAGCAAAGATCAAGTGCAAATATATCAGCACCTGTTTTAACCGATGTGGCAAGCGGTACATATAATGTATCTGCAAACACAGGTATAATAGGTGATGGAAGCAGTGCCGATCAGACTATGTATATACTTGACAGTACAAACCCTGTAACTATCACATATGCAAAGGGAAAACCTGCTGCAACTGCAGGAACGGATATTTCAGGTGATACTATAGCAGTAGGTCAGTTTACAAGTGACGGAACAGGAACAGGAACAGGTAAGGTTATAAAGACAATCATACCTGCAGCCGATGTTGCAGGCGCTTACACCTCACTCACACCTGATGCTTCATCTACAACAGGTGGAGCACATCCAAGAAACACATTTAGACTTACAGGTAATATGCCGAACCAAAACGTAACCGTTACATATAATTATGTTCCAAACCCTGCATTTACAACCAATATAAGGGTAATGTATGTAGATCAGCTTGGAAATAATATAACAGATAAGGTGGTTACAGCATTAGGTATTGGAGCGGAGCCTTCAGGAGCGGGAGTTCCAAGAACATTCTATAAGGAAAATGTGGCAGCACCTACATATATCTATGCAAAGGCTAATACTCTTCAAACAGGAGAGACAAGCTACAACCTTGATATACCTGCACCTGTACTTGATACATACGGCGGAAGCCCTGCTGTAACAGGTGTATCAAATCCGAAGATCACAGCGGATGATCCTACAAGCTGGAGCGGTTCATATACAACAGCACTTGACAATACATTCCAGGCAAGCTGGTCACAGTCAAGCCCTAAGTTTACTGTAAATACAACAGGACCACTTAGAAGCCAGATAGTATATGTAACATACGAGCAGGATCCGGGAAGCATCGCTTACCTTGCATACAGTGCAGGAACAGGCGGTGATTTAAAGACGGTAGTAGCAGGAAATACAGTTGATTGGGATCCTACAGCACCGGGTCAGTCTATACCGAATGTAACAAAGCAGAACATACAGCCTGACGGAAGTTATGATGTGGTAATTGATCCAAACAGTGCAACATCTCCTACCAAGATGCCTGATGCAGTACCAAACCAGGGATACTCAAGTGCAACATGGTATTATGGAACAACAGCGATAACATCATTCCCGACAACATTACATATACCTGCAGGAAGCAGCACAGTAGTATTGATGGCTAAGTTTGAAAAGAACCCTGCAAACTGGGTAACATATAACTTGGCGGCAGGAAACAACCATGTACAGTTATTACTTGGAACAAGTGAAGATGTTTTAAATATTGATGCATCAGGAAATCCAAGAGCGATAACCTTAGGAGATCTCCAGAGCGCAGCACTTGGAAGCGGTGTAATGGTAGATTCAGGATATACAATCAAGTGGTTTGATCAAAGCTGGAATGAGATTGATTACACAACAGATATAACAGCCCTTGCGGGACAGACATTGACAGCGCTTGGTGTAAGTATAACACCTGCAAGTGTATATCAGCCGACAGTAACAGGAGAACTTGATCCTACAACAGCAGCACCGATGCTTTCAATCGATCCGAGTTCACCGGCATCAATCGATCCGACACTTCAGTATATAGTTACAGATCCTTCAGGAAATGTAGTAAAGGTAGTATCAGGAAGCCGGTTATTATCAACAGGCGGACAGATAACAGATCCGGCATTTGCACCGGGAAATACATATAATGTATCGGTAGCACCTGCAACAGCAACAGGAATTGCAGTTGGAAGTCCAATTCCTTCAAGTGCGGGAGCGGGAGCACCGGGAACAGCACAGATACCTGTAGCATTAACCCCACAGGTAACAGAGGATAGTGCAAATCCGGGAAGAGCAGTGATTACAATAACTCCTACAACAGCAAATACAGACTACGCCTTGGTAGATCCTTCAGGAAATGAAGTGTATCCGTTTACAACACCAAGTGCACCGGGAGCACCTGTAGTATTTAGTAATCTTGATCCAAACACAGTATATCGTGTAGTACCGAGAACAACAGGTACAAATGCAACACCTGCAAGCAGAATAGCAGACGGAGCTGCACTGCCTGTAGATACAGCAAACGGTGGACTTACAGTAACAGCATTTGATGTTACAGTGTATATTCCGGGAGGAATAGCGGCAGATCCTTCACCAATCAAGGTTGATGGAGTAATAAAGAGCTCATTAAATGATTTGAAGAATCTAAGAAGAGGAGCTTTAGTAGAGATAATGGCTCAACCACTTGATATAAACGGAAACCTGTTTAAAGAGTGGCAGGCAATTACAGGAATTGGAAACTCAGATTTATCATTCCCTACAGGAGCGGGAAGCGGAAGAGTGGTATTTACAATGCCAAATCGTCCGGTAACAATCCAGCCTCTATATGATAACAATCAGAACTGGGCAACTCAGTACAATGACAACATAGGTTCAGGTAAGCAGATATCAGCAGGTTTCCCTGTAACAATAGCAGATACCGGAGATTTCCGTATCCTTATCGAAAAGGATAATGTACCTGCAGCAACACTGGATGCAGTGGTAGATCATCTTTCTGACAGCACCTTCAAAGGAATATTCCAGATGAAGATAGTTGTACAAAAGAAGGATAGTGCAGGAAACTGGCAGGATTATACAGATCCAAGCGGAAATCCGATACCGTTAAGTACAGATATCGTAACAGGCGCATTGATGGCAGTATCAAGAGAATACAGATTCTTTGAGGTAGGCTCAATAGCAACCCCATCAAGTGCAGGAGCTGTAACAATAAGTGACATTAATGTACCTGAGATTAAGGCATCAAATGCATCAAACTATCAGGGACAGTTCACACAGACACTTGAGAGTGGAAAGATGTATGTATTTGGATACACATCACTTATTAATGCTTACAAGGTAACAGTAAAAGATGCAAGAGATAATTCTATAGTAACAAAACTTACTATAGGAAGCACAAATACAGTTAATGACTATGCATCAATGTATGCAAGTGCAATACAGGCAGACTATATAGATAATGATGGTATTACATGGCATTATGAGGGATTAAGTAAGGAAAGAGCAAGATATGATGCTTATGATCCGACTCTCAGAGTGACAGCAGATGAGACTATCTATATCTATTACTCAAATGATAAGGAAGCACGCAGAAAAGCGGAGAGCGACTTAAAGGCAGGAATCCAGAATGCTATAAATCAGTTATCAAAGATAACAGATCCTGCAAAGAGAGCGGCACTGCAGGCAGCAATCGATGCTGCACAGGCAGTTGTTGATAAGATGAACAGAAAGTCATCTACAGCAGAGCTTATAGCTGCACTTGATGCATTAAATCAGGCAGTAAAAGATGCGGGCGGAAAAACATATGAACCTGACAACAACAAGGGCGGCGGCGGAAGCCGTGGCGGTCGTGGAGGCTCAGGTGGCGGAAGCTCAAGCGGCTCAGGTAAGAGAGTCAATTACGATACCAAGATCCTTACAGTAGGTCAGGACGGTAATTGGGAGCTTATAAATCCTGATGAAGCTGCAGGAAACCTTAATAAGAGTAAATGGAAATTTAACTTAAAGACCGGCGGTAATGCTAAGGGATGGGCTTATTTAAGCTATACATTCGAAGGCAAGACAAAGTCTGAGTGGTATCACTTCGGTGAAGACGGTGTAATGAATTCAGGATGGTTTGTAGAGAATGGCAGATGGTATTATCTGTCAATGGATCACAACGGATTCTACGGAGAAATGATCAGAGGATGGCATTTT
>GL890615.1:0-7897 GCA_000209465.1 Lachnospiraceae oral taxon 107 str. F0167
AAAACTAGACAAATTAGCATTATTATTAAGAAAAAGAAGAAAATAATACAGAAACTTATTTTAATCCTTTGAGATACAAAAGTAAGTTTTCATGGTTCAATATTCTATATATTATAGAAAGGATGAGTTACACTAGAAAATTAGAGTATATACCATTTTTAATAGAACTATTACAAGATGCAAATTGGCCTACATTTGAGTATACTGTTTCATTATTGGTGTCTTACAATAAAAATGATTTGTTGCCCTATGTAGAAAGACTACTGTGGAGAGCATATGAAGATGATGATGAAATGTGGATATCTGGAATAGCTATACTTATTGAGGATAAGAATATTAAAAAAAGAGATTTTGAAAATCCAAAAACTTATGATTTGTTAAAGTATAGAGATTTTTATAGAACTTAATAAATTAATTGGCATAATCCGAGATTACCATATCCTTTTGGAGCTGGATCGTTGATAGTAAATTCTAATAATTTCTGTCAAAGTAGTGTTTAGTATAGGGAGATTAAATGTTTATAATAAGCTTTACAATAAATGGTTCATGTATAACAAATAGAACAATAACAGAAATATGGAATATGTTTGATAAATTATCTTTAATAAAAATATTAAAAGATAAAAAATTTCAAATGATACTACAAGGTAAAAAGAGTGGATTTAAGCATATAGGATTGTGTTATGTGAAAGGTAGCATAGAAGAACAAGATAATGGATGTAAGATAGAATATACGATATTTCCAGAGTTTATATGTGTAGTTCTGTTTATACTCTATATTTTTGTCTGCGTATACAAATTATATATAGATGTAATGAGTGGATTTAGTGGTGCTTTAAGTTGCGGAGCAGTAATTAGTGTTATACTTATGCTCTTACCTGCAATTTTAATTGTACTTGAGAGCAGAAGCCAGCAAAATGTATGTAAAGAAAGGCTGCAATATTTGTTATCAGAAGGAAAGACGATAATACTGTTATAGGTCAGTAGGTTTAATTTAGCTTAATCTTATTTAGAAATTCATATTTTATTGAGTTTCTTTTATTATAAAAACATAGTAAGTTTTGATGGAGGTAGCGTCTGATGAAAAAGGTAAAGAAAAGTTCCATAAAGTTAAGCGGTGATGTAAACATAGCGTCTAAAGAAGTGGTGCTTAAGGGAAAGAAATCAAAGGCATGGGAAGACTTAAAAGCACCGTACAAGGATAATTCAAAGGACTTTGAAAAGCTGCTTCCAAGGCTGCTTGGAGGTTTACCTGTCATGGCAGGGGTACCGAGTGAAAAAGATAAGCTTATGCTAAAGCTTATGGGAGGGCTTGCAGTCTGTGCAGGGGTAAACATTACTAAAAATCCTAACGGAAGCTATGGTGTATCCTATACCAACGCATTAAACAGGGTAAGAAATAATGCAAAGCCGGTTACCGAGGAGCTTAATGAAGAGCAGCTAAAGCAGGAAATCTACAAGATTATCTCAGGGATGCTTGAAAAAGGAGGTCCTGCATTTGCCTCATGGAATGCTTTGCTAAAAGACCTTATGAAAAATCATGGAATGGAAAATTTTCTAAAAGGTGCAAGAGCGGCACTTTGTGCCATGACAGGAGACCCCGTAAATGCCAATACCGGAAACTTTATCTATTCAAAAGAAGACCTTAAGATCCTCTCAAGAATACCTTTAAGTTTTACAAGGTTTTATAACAGTAAGGAAGAAAAAGTTGGAGTGTTCGGAAAAGGGTGGAGGCATAGCTATGAAATATCCGTAGAAAAGGAAAAGAACGGATATATAGTACATCTTGCAGACGGTCAGGATGAAGCTTACCTTTTAGATGATGAAGGAAGGACAGTTTCGGTTTTTGATGACTTTAACCGCCTTCAAAAAACAAAGGACGGTTTTGAGTATAAAAGCGGAACCGGACTTTTATATCTTTTTAATAAAGAAGGAAGACTTCTTTGTATTAAAAGAAAAGACGGGGTTAAAGTACTGCTTTCTTATGATACAAAAGGAAGACTTTTAAGCGTGTTTGATAACGCTGGAAACAGCCTTAATCTTTCCTATGATGAACAGGGGAAACTAAGAGAAGTAAAAGACCATAGCGGAAGAAAGATAGAGTACGGATATGAAAGCGGTCAGCTTACAAGAGTATATTCCAACGGACAAAGGATGTATGATTATTTTTATGAAAAAGAACTTTTGGTAAAAATAAGAAATCCGAGGGGAGTATATGTACTTGAAAACCTGTATGACGGTGCGGACAGGGTGAAGATACAAAGATTTGCTGATGGAGGAATAATAAGATACGAGTATGACAGCGAAGAAAGTAAAACCTTTGTAACAAACCAGAATGAAAATGTTGAAGTACACATACATGATGAAAGTTTCAGAAACATTGAAAGCGAGTATGCGGGAGAAAGTGAAAGTTTTACTTATGATGAAAGAAACCTTTTAACATCATATAGTGATAAAAAAGGCAACACAACATTATATGAATATGATAAGGATGGAAAACTTACAAGGGTTATTTTTCCTGATGGACAGAGTGAAGGCATGGAGTATGACAGTGAGGGAAATATATCAGCTTATTATGTAGACAGTGAAGAAATAGAAAAATATTTTTATGATGACAAGGGAAGAATCATTGAAATAGAAAATTTATTAGGGGAAGTTACAAGGATAAAATATAGAGAAGAAAAGGAAGAAAGTGTTACAGTAATATTACCGGACAGTTCCACAAGAAAAGTTTACTATGATAATAGAGGAAACATACATTGCATTGAAGAAGAAAGTGGAAATGCAACAACTTATGAATATGACAAACTTAATCGTGTAAAAGCAAGTATTGACGGAGAAGGAAACAGAACAGAGTTTTTCTATAATAATGAAGATCTTTTAGTAGGTGTAAAAGATGCCTTGGGTAACACATGTGGATATAGCTATACCGAAAACGGAAAGTTGTCTGTTTTTGAAGACTTCAGAGGCGGAGTTACGAAGATAAACTATAACGAAATGAATAAACCAAAGGAGTTTATTCTCCCTGATGGCGAAATTTATCACATGGAATATGACCGTTGCCAAAATCTTACCAAGGAAATACATCCTGACGGAGGAGAGGTAAGGTATGTTTATGATGCCGTAAATTTGCCAGAAAAAAAAATATTACAAAATAAAGGGGAGTATGATTATCATTATGATGCAAATGGAAACTTGACAATGATTACCGACCCTTTAGGAAACAAAGAAGAGTATGATTATGATGAGAGGAACAGACTTATATATTACAAAGATAAGGCAGGAGCTGTAACTGAATATGAATATGGGAAACATAGTTTAAATATAACGAATAAACTTGGAACGTATAAGGTTAAGTATGATGCCCTTGGAAGGATAATACTTGAGGAGGATGTTTATGGCAATACAAAGCAATATGAATACAATGAACTTGGGAAAATAAAGAGAATAAAAACAGGAGAATTTGAAACTGTTTACGATTATTACAAGGGTGGACTTTTACGAAGAAAAACATATCCAGATAAAAGATATGAGATATTTTTCTATGATAAAAATCTTAATATAATAAGAAGAGAAAACGAAAAGGGAGATTTTATATTATTTACTTATGACAAGCTGAATAGAATCATAGAATTAAAGAATAGTTTTTCACAAAGAAAATACTTTGAGTATGATGCTATGGGAAACATCATAAAGGAAACAGATTCTATGGGACATGAAACAATATATAAATACTCTTTAGGTGGAAAACTTATCTCGGTTTTGGATGCCATGGGAAACAGAACTGAATATGGTTATGATAAAGTAGGAAGGCTTATTACAGTATATAGGCATGAGGGTGATAAAGAGCTGTTGACAAGTATTAAATCCAATAAAGCTTATAAAGAAGAGAAACTTGAAACCGGTAATACTCCAAGGCTTACAAGATATAAAAGAGATTTGATGGGTAATATTGTATCTGTTACAAATGCCCTTGGACATGAAGAAACATTTTCATATGATCTTTTAGGTAGACCTGTGGGAAAGAAAGATGGGGAAGGCTATGAGACAACATATTCTTATACACAAGCAGGAGATATTAAGAGTATTCTGTATGGAGATGGAAGCAGTGTGGAATATACATATAACAGTCTTAGACAGCTGATTCAGATAAAGGATGCTATTGGTATTATAAAAATAGAGACAGATAAGTTTGGTAGAGCCACAAAGGTTATAGATTATCAAGGTGAGGAAGTAAATTATACTTATGGAAAGAATGGAGAAAGATTAAAGATCGCATATCCTGATGGGAAGAGTGTATCATATGAATATGACAAATATTTAAGGCTTACAAGTCTCACATTAGGTAATAAAAGGGTAGATTACTACTATGATAAAGAGGGAAGACTCATCAGAAAAGATATGCCGGATGATGTAAGTAGTATATATGAATATAATGAAAGAGGACTTTTAAGCGGTCTTAGTCATGTAAAAGGAAGTAAAAAACTTGAAGAGTACATTTATGCTTATGATCTTTTAGGGAATAAAACAAAGATTGTAAAATACCGTGATGTAAGTGAAAAGGGAATAAAGGATGGTAACAAAGAGGAAATCATTCATAGATTGTGGCAGGATTCAGGTATATTTAATTACAGCTATGACAGTCTAAATAGGCTGGTAGAGGTGAAAAGAGGAGACAAATTACTTCATAAGTATACCTATGATGCCTTCGGTAACAGGATATTATTAAAGAATGATGATAAAGAAATAAGATATACCTATGATGCACTGGACAGACTTATAAAAGAGGGAGGATTGCAGGGAAGCAAGACATACGAATACGATAAAAGAGGAAATCTTACCGGTATAACAGACAGAGGAAGAAAAATAAGAGCCTACGAATATGATGCTAAAGGTAGGCTTGGCTTAAGTTACTCTTTTTTAGGAAAAGCAAGAAGCTACAGCTATGACGGAATTGGAAACAGGATAGGAATAAAAGAATATGAGTTTGAAAGAGGAGGATTTGGAGAGAATAAATTAAAGGATATTTCTGAATTAAACTTGATTCAAAAAGATCCGATATATGAGGAAGAGTATGTCCTAGACAGAACAAGGGCATATAATAATCTTTTGCAAAATAAAGTTATAAAAAGAGAAAATAAAACAGTACAAAGCTATGCATGGGACTTTAATGCTGTATTTGTTGAAGAAGGTAAAAAAGAGTTCACATATCTCCAAGATGAACTTGGAAGCATTATCCGCTTGCTTGAAGTGGAAAGCGAAGGACAAATGATATATGGATATGATGAATTTGGAAAAGATACCTATAATACACAGGGGGGAATACAGCCCTTTGGGTATACAGGATACAGGTATGATAATGTGGCAGATACTTATTTTGCTCAAGCAAGAGAGTATGTAGCAGGTGTAGGAAGATTTGCAGGGAGAGATTGGGTAAATCCGGATTTATTTAATCCGAGTACATATAACAAGTACCTGTATTGCCATGGGAATCCTATAGTATATATAGATTTGGACGGGTTTAAAGAAGGATATGTTTATTATATTGATGATTTTAAGAATGAAGCCACATGGAGAGCAAAACAGCTTGAAAACCAAGGGGTAAATGTGAAAAAAATATCTTTGTCATTGCCTTCAAATCAAGATACTGATGGTAAGAAAGTTGCATTAGGGTTTATGAAAGAATGGAATAATATGGATGATACCGATACGATAGAGTATGTGTATATATTTAGTCATGGAAGTGAGCGAATGTTGCAGTTTGTGGATGGTTCTAAGTATAATGCACTTACATTAAATGGGAAAAACAAAGCTGGAGATGCCGATGTGGCAGGTAGCATACAAGACTTACAGGGAAAGGATATAGAAAGATTATATATAGAGGCTTGTAATACCGGTTTAGTTGAGTATATGCAAGTTGAGGATGCAAATGTAGCCAGTATGATGTCTAAAAAGCTGACGGGTGATGGCGCAGTCTATGCTTGGAATGGAAGCGTTTCATTTGGACCTCCGGCAGTTCAACAGAAAGCATATAAGTTTGCAGGTAAGTCAATAAGTTATGAGCCTAGAAGTTCTAAAACGCAATCTCATTATGAGGAATTTTATAATGAGTATATTGCAGCCGGAAAAATTAAAAATATGCATGTGCGATTGGGCCAAGTTATATATTATAAAGGAGAGTTTATGCGTAATGGATACTATCCGGGAACTTGCATAACTAATGCATGTGATGGGAGCAAATAGAACAATGAGAATTATACTGTTTACAGGATTTGCAATTTTTAATATTTCTAACAATAATAATCTTTAACATAAACAATAAAGGTATTTATGTTAAAGATTATTATACAGTAGTAAATTTTGCAGAAAATAATTTTTATGAATCAGTTATTGTAAATAATGGGGAAATTAAGGAAATCAAAGATAGCAGTTATGGAGAATATGGTTATGGTTTTAGAGAAGTATGCACTACAGATGGAAGAAATTTTGTATTTGGAACAATAAGTGGGAAGGTTACTTATTTATGCAGGATAGAAATTACCAGTAGCAAATATAGGTTTGGGCGTTATAAAATAGGGGTAGGTACAAGTAAAAGTATTATTGAGAAAATATATAGGAATGCTAGATATTTTGAATATGAGCCAGAAGGATACTTGTCAGTTGTAGATGGTACATTTGAAATAAATTACTATTTTGATAAAGATGATAATGTATATAAAATAACTGTAGGAAAGCAAGATTTTATGCATTATTAGCACAAAGTCTGATAAACATGGTATGTAACTGTATTAAAACTAAATATGCAGAGCTGATAATAGAGTATTATTTATATTATGGTTTAGAAAAACGCTTGAAAGGTAGAGATACTTTTCAAGTGTTTTTTCTTGAAAATTAGATTTTACGGCAAGCACTGTATAAGATAATGCCTTATATTCATCTAATAATGAAATAATATGTACCAATAACTGCATAGTACTGTTTAGTTATAGTAGTGTATAGTGATGCAAGTTTTAGGTACTTATGGCTCAAGTAGCTAAAGTTAAAAATTGTTTAAAACAATGATGGTGAAAAGTAATAGTTTTCCAGAAATAAAAATATCATGTATCAGTATAATAGGCACTTTTTGATAAAAAACTAAATTATGAGAAGGGGATGAACAAAAAAGCGTAAGGAGATTTCTATTCCGTACCTAACAAAAAAATTGGACAGTTAAATCTATTGTCGGAAATATTCACATAATTTAATTAAATATTGTATAATTAAATTGTAGGGCTTAGATAGATAAATATTTATGTAACTATTTTGATATTAGGACATTTTAGCACTAAAAGGAAATTGGATATGTCTAATTTAAGGATAGAAGAAGTTTGCTGTTATAAGTTTTATTCCGGTGTTTAAATTACATATATCTAAACCATATTTTATATTTCACAGAGGATTTCGCATGCCAAAATGCAGGAGTCCTCCTTTTTTTGTTCAAAAAATCGGATTTGAAATTTTGGATAAAAAGGAGGATTTCACAAATGACAGATGATAGAAAATATATCTATGTAAAAGGTGAAAAGATATATGTATCCGATGAAATATATAAAGCATATAAGAAGCAAGTCAATCATGAGGCTTATTTAAATAAATCAGATAAAAAACATAAGGTTTATGGGTATGAGGATTACAAGATTGATTTGAATTCCGTTGTAGATGAAGATGTGGATATCGAAAAAATCATTGAAACTAAAATGAGAATCAAGGATCTATATCAGGCACTGCGAAAAGCTAAATGATGAAGAGCTAAAAGGTGATAGAATTCTTTGTATTTCAAAAAAATGACCATTCGTGATTTAGCAAAAAGAAGCAACAGGTATCTTCTAAGAAGATTTTCAGTTTTAGAAATAAGATT
>GL890615.1:8125-11606 GCA_000209465.1 Lachnospiraceae oral taxon 107 str. F0167
GAGCAGACCGGATTTGTAGTTTGTTCCCTACTTTTTAAAAAATTTTAAAAGTGGAAACAAAAGCATCTGAAAGTAAGGTTTATATATAGAGGGGAAAATTTTACCTTTGGAAAATTGAATATATTTTTGAAAATATAAGAATCTTGTACCTTGAAAGCTAAATAGACCAAAACAGGACATTAACCATTTATGGAGCGTTTGTCAACAAACGCTAAGACCTTTCTGCTGAGAAGATTAGGATTTAAGGGAATAACCATGTACCCTCCTGCAATCTCGGTTTAAACACATACTTGCAAATACAAAGGATAAAAGAAAGTGAGCGACAAATTTGTACGACAAAAAATAGGTTTGGCAACCTATTTGCGATGATGTAAATGGGGATAATGATACTTCTTTAGTGAAAGCCGGCTCATCTTGAAAAGAGGCGGAGGTGAAATTCCTATGTTGTGTGCCAAGACACCTGTTAATGTCAGAAAACTTAAATAAAGAAAATAACAAAGGAAGGAGCTTTTAATGAGTTTAGAAGAATTAATAAGGTATAAAAATATGCCGATAGAAAATATAGACAGAAAAATCGTTCCTGATATTGAAGATATAAAAGGTAAGAAGAACATTGCTCCACTTTCCATGTATTTTATGAAAGTCGGCAATGTAGTTGTTAAATGCAGCTATGCAGGAAACGGAAGACATTTGGAGGATTGCTTGCTATCTTACTTAAAAAAGAAAGCAATGCTACTTGATTAGAAATATGATAAGGGAGCAGACTTTTTTGTTTGGATGTGCTATAATATCTCTTAGATAGAGATACAAGTTTATAGGTGTTGAAAGACTCCAAGTTATCATATTTTTCCTAAAAGAATATGAAAGTTTGGAGGTTTTGTTATGTCTAAAAATATTTTAAATACCGATACTCTTAAAGTTGCAATGTACCTTAGACTATCTCAGGATGATGAGAAATATGATAAAGGCTTTAAGGTGGAAAGCAACAGCATTTCCAATCAAAGACTTCAGCTTAAGGATTTCATTGATAAAAATGAAGATATGGAGCTGATAGAGGAATATGTTGATGACGGATATTCCGGTATAAACTTTGAAAGACCGGCATTTAAGAAAATGATGGAAGATGTAATTACAGGTAATATTAACTGCATTATAGTAAAAGACTTATCAAGATTTGGTAGAGACTACATTGATAGCGGAAGATACCTGCAAAAGGTGTTTCCATCTCTTGATATAAGGTTTATTGCCCTAAATGATAATTATGACAGCTATACAGCCAGTGAAACGGAAAAAAACTTGGTCATTCCATTTAAAAGTTTTATAAATGACAATTATTGCAGAGATACCTCCGCAAAGGTCAGAAGTGTCTGTAAGATAAAGAGAAAACAGGGACAGTTCATTTCAAACTATGCTCCTTATGGATATGAAAAGGATAAAGAAGATAAGCACAAAATAGTAATTGATAAAGAAGCGGAATATGTGGTGCAAAAAATCTTCTCTATGAAGCTTGAGGGATACAGTTCCTACTCTATTGCTAAACACTTAAATGATAACGGAATATTATCCCCGATGGAACATAAAAGGGCAAAGGGTATAAGGTATAAGACAGGCTTTAGTACAAAGGCTGTTACCAAGTGGGATACTCCGGCGGTTAATCGTATTTTAACCAATGAGGTCTATATAGGAACACTTCAACAGGGAAAAAGGGAAAAGATAAACTATAAGTTGGATAAAGTGGTTTCTAAGGATAGAAGCGATTGGATTGAAATTGAGGATAACCATGAAGCGATTATTGATATTCAAGACTTTGAAATTGTCCAAAAACTTTTGAAATGCGATATAAAAGCAAAGAATGTTGGAGAAAAAGCGGATTTATTTGCAGGACTTTTATTTTGTAAAGACTGTAACTCACAGATGACGAAGAAAGTAGACAAACGGGGTAAAATACCAATGGTCTATTATATTTGTTCTTCATATAATAAAGGACATAATTGTAGTAGGCACTGCATAAAACAGGAAGATTTAAAAATAACCATACTTGAGATGCTCCGACACCACATTCATTCCCTTGGGAAGTATGAAGTTATTTTAGAAAAACTAAGAGAAATAGAAGTGTCATATCAACTGTTTAAGGAAACAGATAAAAGACAGGAATATACCAAGAAAAGCAAGGCGAAGTTTGAGCTTTTAAAATCGGCTTTGTATCAAGATTTAAAAGAAGGAATCATTTCCGAAGAGGAATTTTATGATATGAGAGAGTTTTATACTAACCGTATTGTAGAAAGTGAGCTGATTTTAGAAAAACAGAATAAGGAAATTTCGAGGCTCTATCAAAAGAGTTTGGGTAATAAAGATTTCTTTTCTGAAATAAGAGCATACGGGAATATAAGTACTTTAGAAAGAGGACTCCTTGTAAGATTGGTAGATAAAATCTGTGTTTTGGAAGAAAAAATGATAGAGGTTCGTTTTAATTATGATGAAACTACAGAGATATTGGATAAGTTAAGCAACTATGCAAAACAATCCTCCGGGAAAATGAAGGAGGTGGTGTAGATGGCAAGGACAGCGAACAGACGGGTAAAATCAGAAGAAGCTCAGGTAAGCAAAGAAAATGTAAACAGTTTTCAAGCGGCGATTTACACAAGGATCTCAAGGGATAAAAAAGAAAAACCGAGTGATTCCATTGAAAATCAGATTGCTCTTTGTGAGAGCTATATAAAAAGGAATGACGGGCATAACTTGGTAGGTATATATAAGGACATTGCAAAAACAGGAACAAACTTTGAGAGACCCGACTTTGAAAATCTTATGGAAGAAATAAGAATAGGAAAGGTCAACTGTATTATTGTAAAAGATCTATCTCGTTTTGGAAGAAACTATACGGAGCTTGGAAACTTTATTGAAAAGATATTTCCGTTTCTTGGAGTAAGATTTATTGCCGTTAATGATAATCTGGACACATTTCAGATGGATGATCCGAATAAATCTTTGGAGGTTATTTTAAAAAATATCGTTAATGAAACCTATGCTAAAGATATTTCGAAGAAAGTGTCAAGCTCGCATCAGATGAGGCTCAAACAAGGCGGATTTATCTGCGGAGTTGCACCGTATGGATATAGAGCAAGAAAAGATGAAGATGGAATCAGACGCTTGTATCCGGATGAAAATACTGCTCCTATTGTCAAAGAAATCTTTGATGCCTATCTGAAAGGACTGAGTACATCAGGTATATCCAAACTTCTTCTGGAAAAAAAAGTATATATTGCAACCGATTACCGAAAAATTGGAAAAGCCATATCTGATAACGGTGAACCAATCAGGCTGTGGAAACAGACAACCATCTTACAGCTGCTTAAAAATCGTGCATATACAGGAACGCTGATACAGGGGAGAAATCAAAAACATCTTTATGAAATGAAACCAAGGGAAAGGCTCTCTGAAGAACACTGGATAGTAACCGAAAATGCCCATGAAGCCATTA
>GL890616.1 GCA_000209465.1 Lachnospiraceae oral taxon 107 str. F0167
TTGAATATTTTTTAGAATAGCTGTTAGCAGTTCTTCTTCCAAAGCTTCTTGACAGATTTGTACTTTGTCTTATATTTTGCTTACCTAATCTTCTGCCTGAATTCTTTGGCTTAGCCTGTCTCTTTGATTGTGCTTTTGCCTTTGGCGATATCTTCGGCATCTTCAGCTTTGGAGATTTCGATTTATTTGAAGCTTTTCCCTTCCCGCTTGCTGTTGACTTTTTACTTACCTGCTTTCCTTTTGCACCCTTACCTCTGCCTGTGGATTTCCCCCTGTTTCTTGTATTTCCGCTTGGGTCGGTATAATTTACAGGGTCATTTTCTACAAAGCTGTATCCGTTTAAGCTGATTGCCGACTCTATATCTCCACTTACACTGTCTTCTGATAAGAACACCCCGGTATTCGGATCATAATATCTGGCTCTTAGATAATATAATCCTGTACTATCTTTCCATTCTCCATCAAATCCAAAGCCGGTTATTAAAGCTTTTTGAGTATCAATAAAATTTGTATCTTCATTATCTCCAAATGGTGTATAGAACGTGTTTTCGTCTCCGATTCTACCTAATACACTTTCTTTTTCATCTGTTATAAATATACTCTCAGTACCGGTTGAAAGTTCAACTGTCCTTTCATTTCCGTATATTAAATTTGTTTTTGAACTGTCATTATAAACAGAAAGCACCTGTGTATCTTCAAAGCTTACATCATTTAGCCTGTATTTACTTTCCAAGGTACCGTCAACGTTCAGTTCTTTGGTAAGAACTCGCTCTCCCATTGCATCATAGATGGCTTCAAATATTGTTACATCATTTTTCTTTATTCCTGTCAGGTTATCATTGATATCATATGTATAGCTAAACTTCTCTCCATCACTTGTAGCTGATATACGATTACCGTTTTTATCATAAGTATATATGGTAGTTTTCTTAGGTGATTGTTTTTTAATAAGCCTGTTACTTTCATCATATGTAAAGGTGGTTACTTCTTCTTTATCATCTGTTTTTATAGTTTCACTTGTTCTATTGCCTGCATTATCATAGGTATAGCTTATATCCTTAGTACCTATATCACCTGTGATACTCTCACTTTTTAGCTGTGAATTATCAGTATAACTGTATCGGTATTCTAACTTTATAAAATCTGTATTATTACCTGAATTATCTGATACAGTATTCTCCTCTGATGATACATTCTCACTTGAGGCTGTCAGCGTATCCTTATCTGTGGACGCACTTTCTTTAGTATCAGATTCCTTATTATCCTTACTCAATACAACATATCTTTTAGATATTCTGTCTTCACCGTCATACTCCAATGAGATCTTATATATGATATTTCCGACATTATCAGTATATGTCTTATCTACCAAGTCGCCGCTATCATTATATTTTTCTACGATAGTCTTGTTATCCGGCAGATGTGTAATTGTAGTATTTCCCACATACTCATAGCTGACAGTTTTATTATCACCGTATATTACAGATATAATTCTATCTTCACTGTCATATGTATATACAGTTGGCGGCTCACCGGCTACTTCAAGCTTACTTAAATTTCCTCTTTCATCATAAGTATAATTTATTGTCTTTCCGAATATATCTGTATAATTTAAAATATTTCCACTGTTATCATACTTGTAGGTGGAAGTTCCGGTATTCCCTGTAGCTTCTGATATATTCCCATTCTCATCATATCGGTATTCTAAAAGTTTCTTACTTTCACCATCTGACACTTCACTTTGAGATAGTATCCTGCCCTCACTGTCAAGCTCATATGTTAATTGCTTTCCGTCAGTCTTTACTATCTTGATTGGAATATCACTGGTGCTAGAATATATTTAGTACAAAACAAAATGAGATATTTCCTTATTTGTTATATAATAAACCTTAGGAGGAACTCATCATGTCAAGTAAAAGAAACCATCACTCAAAGCAATTTAAGCTGGATGCTATAAACTATCGAAATGAACATCCGGATCTTACTCAAGTTGAATGTGCCAAGAATCTTGGTATTGGTGTTAGTACACTTGCCAAATGGGAAAGTCAATTTCGTAATAATGATGGTGACATTCCCGTTTGTGGCTCAGGTAACTATCAATCTGATGATGCCAAAGAAATAGCTCGCCTTAAACGTGAGCTTCGTGATGCGCAGGATGCTCTTGATGTACTAAAAAAAGCCATAAGCATTCTGGGGAAAAGTTAACTATTGCTATCTATACAGAGGTTTCTGCAAAGGTAGAGGCAGCTAAAGTAAATGGGCACCGTGTCTCTACTTCCGGAATGCTTAAATTTTTGGGTGTATCTCGATCCGGATATCGTTCTTTTCTTAATAGAAAAATATCTTCTGCTATTCAGAGGAAGGAAGCTATTAAGAAGAATATCCGACTTATTTATGATGCTTCAAAACAAAACTATGGTGCTCCTAAAATAACCAAAGAACTTCGTAAGTCAGGTGAAACTATTACTGAGCGCACTGTAGGCAAATATATGCGTGAAATGGGTATTAAAGCCCAATGGATTAAGCCTTTTACTACCACTACCAGAGACTCTGATTTCAGTACTGAACTTACAAACATACTTGATTAACAATTACTCTTCTACTCAAAATATTTATCTACCAATTTTTGTAGTTTCCCTTCTTTAGCCGCAGGGATGGTATCTTCTAGAACAAAGTTCTTTCTACTAATATCTCGAGAAAGATTTCCAAAGATAAAATTAGTGGAAATATTATAGATAAATGGTGAAGGCACAAATCCACAAACTTGATTTTCTAGGATACGTTTTAAACGTTCTTCAAAATTTGGAAATGTATTTTTCAGACATTTGCTATTATATAATCGCTTAACGAGTTCTGCGATATAGAAGCCTGACTTCATGTACAAATCAATAAACGTCTTAGATGGATTATAAAAAAATCCTGGGTTATCTTTTTCAAAATCATCCACCATCCTCTTCACCACTCGTTTAAGAGTGAAGATCTCGTTGGTATCATTGTATATATCTGTTACTTAAGTGGTGATACATAATCATCTGGAAGTTTGTCTCTCCAGTCAATCCACATTTGCTCAGCAATTGGAATTAATCTTTCAAGCTCTTCCTGAGTAAATAACTCTGTAGTTTCAGGTAAATCAATTAATGATGTAGGACTCTCTTCTATGAATCGTTTCTCACTAGCTTTCTTTCCTTCTTCCGTCGGTGGCCAACGATCAGTCTGAAGCTTATTTAATACTTCTAACTCCGTTCTTTCCCCACTCTCTATTAATGCAAATGACTCATTTGGTAATTCATAAACCACACGCTGAGGGGCAATTCCTCCCTCCTCGGTAACGTAATAAAGATGATTACCATCTCTCCAGATATGCTGACCGTAACCTTTTACTTCTTCGAACTGGATAACATCTTCCCAGCCTAGTTTTGTTGGTTTCATTTCAAACCTCTTTTACTTAAGTGGTGATACATAATAATCTGGAAGTTCTCCTTCAGATTCAATCCACAGCTTCTCAGCAATCGGAATCAACTCTTCAAGTTCTTCCTTAGAAAAAAGTTTCCTATTTTTAGGGACATCTATCAAAGAAGCTGGATGTTTACTTATAAATTTTCTTCTAGATTCTCTTCTCTCTTCTTCCGTTGGTGGCCAACGATCGTTCTCCGCTTTAAAATCAATTTCACGTGCCGTTCTCCTACCTAATAAATATTCGTTAAAATCAGAAGGATTAATCTCAAAGATACGACGAACTGAAGCTACTCCAAACTCACCAAAAGTGTAGTATTTTCCTTCATGTGTTCGAAAATCATATCCTTTTGGTGATTCAATCTTTTCAAAGGTATCAAACTCCTCCCAAGTTATTTTAGTTAAACTCATTTTAATTGCCTCCTAATTTTCTAATTGTAAATTCTCCCCATGGAACTTTCAAATTGTTAATTGAATCATAAGGGATATCTATTGCCACAGGTTTACTTAGAATATATAGAGTTCAACATAATTATATAAAGTCCAATCGAATAGTTTGATCGCTCTCCATTTTTTTAGCCATGTTAATAATATTGTCTATTTCTCTTGGAGTTATCGGAAGATTTTCATGAGGGGGTTCCCAATGTGTCATACTATCTTTATAAACAACAAATTTTTCATTAATCAACAATTCTCCTTGTGCTTTTAAGAGGAAACCATTCTCTAAATCAAAAGTAATTGTTGATCTTGTTCCTGTAATTTTCATTTCTACCTCTCGAATATAATTTTTTCTACCCCTGTTTTAGGATCTATTGTTGTAATCTTAGTAACATTTGGACTGGCCTTCAATCTTGGTAATTCGATATTTTCCCAAATATTTCCTGGTCTTAGTTCGCTACCAACTACAGCTCTTATTTCACCAGATACTTGCTCTGCGTAAACATTCGAAGCTTCCTCCCAAGCTGTTACACTTGAAGGAGCATTAAAATCCCATTCAGGCATTACAATATTCGTATCATCAATCGTAGATTCTAATGTAACTCCTCCTTTATTTTTTGCTATTTTTTTCGCAACATCCATTCCTCCAATACCATCTGTTCGTCCTGACCAGAAAAAAGCTGTATCTGGATCAGTTTTCAAGCGACCTCTTATTAACTCAACATCAAAATCAGTTTGGGTAAAATCTATTTTTGAATATCGATTCGAAGAAATAGGTAACTCTATAGTCGGATTCTTTGGTCCAGGTATATCTATAGGCGGCTTATTCGGTTCTGGTATTTCTATAGGCGACTTATTCGGTTCTGGTATTTCTATAGGCAGCTTATTCGGCTCAGGTACTTCTATAGGCAGCTTATTCGGCTCAGGTACTTCTATAGGCGGCTTATTCGGCTCAGGTACTTCTATAGGCGGCTTATTCGGCTCAGCTATTTTTGATGGCGGTTTGATAGGATTTATTTTCTTATCAATACCTGCCATATCACCTGCTTGCTCTCCAATCTCTGCAGCCTTAGATGAATAAACTATCTTTGACGGCTGCTTTATATTTGAACCGCCTGCAATTTCATCTCCAATCCCGGATATTTTTGATGAGGTTTTTGATCCATTTGATATATCACTAACATCATCTGCTATATCAGCGGCTTTTGATGATCCAATTGCTTTTTTAGCCCCTTTTCCGGATTTTGAAGAACCATTTGCAACTACAGCCAAGCCTATTTCAAATGCCGCATGTCCTAAAAGCTCTGCTCTATCCTCACTACTTCCATGAATTATCTTTTCGTTTGTATAGTTTTTTACTGCTTTCACTAACATCCCGAGGTTCACTATTATATCTGTTAATCCCTCTACCGTTTTTATAGGATGTGCCACTGTACTATAAATACCGTCCGCAGTACCCAAAAATCCCTTTATATACACTCCTCTATAATATGCCCCTATTGTAGACATTAAGCCGGCATTCTTCGGCATATTTGTAGCTCCAAGGAATCTTCCGAGTCCATTTGATATTATAGGTATATTTGCAGCGTATACAGAGTTTCCTGCTTTTGTACTCTCTCTTATAACGGTATTCCTTAGATTATCATAGTGTATACCTATGTTCGGTAATTTTATAACCCCTGCTTCTTCAAGTGCTTTAAGGTTTTTTATATTTGTATTTAGGGAATCTATTGCTCCATTACATCCTTAGCAACCACAGGTCTTGGTCGTATACTTGATGCATATCTGTTGGCGGTATTTCTCCCTGACCGCTTTGTATTTGCGTTAACATTCTTTGAATGGTTTTTAGAATAGCTATTAGCAGTTCTTCTTCCAAAGCTTCTTGACAGGTTTGTACTTTGTCTTATATTTTGCTTACCTAATCTTCTGCCTGAATTCTTTGGCTTAGCTTACTTAAGAAAATATCTTCCGCAAAGAGTTTAAAGTATTTATATAAAAACTCCGATATTATTAACTCTATTCCTTACTATAATTCCTTGATAAAGCAACCGTGTATTTTATCTGCCAGCCATACTTTTTCATTTCCATGATAAAATACCACTCCGTCCTCATATGCTCTCTTAGAATCAATTTCCAATATACATGGACTGTCATCACGCCTAAGTCCTACTTTTTTTGCTGTATCTATATCAGTTGACAGATGTACATATTGTCTGCTCATAGGTAAAAGCCCGTTCTTTTTTATGCTCTCAATAAATCTCCTTGCAGTACCATGATATAATTTATCAGGTGGAATCTTTTTTTCCTTCACTATATGCATCGGTATGGAATGCCCGTACATAGCTCTTATTTTTCCTGCCTTTATTTCATGTCTTTTCTTTTCAGACTTATCAATCATAACAGCCAAATCGTTTCTTGTTATATTTCCAAACTTACCTTCTGTATTCAGCGCATTCAAAAGCTGCTCTATACTTACCCAGCCTTCTTCATCCATTTCAAGTTCATACTCCCATGGCGCATGGCGAAGTGCATATGAAACTTCCTTACTTAATTCCTCATATTTCATCGTATTCCCCTTCTTCTATCATCTCATCTATAGCTTCTCTAAATCAATCTATAAGTTTATCAACTTTTTAGTAAAAAAGAGCTGTTAGATATAAAACAGCTCCTCTTAAAAAATATCAATAGTATAATTTAGAATGTTTTAGTATCCTCATACATCCAAATCTCATTCCATGGTACCTTCGCATATAACTTATCTATATCATCCTTTGTATAAAGGTACTCCTCCATAAATACGTCCTCAGGAAACAGCCTAAAATATCTGTGCAGAAATTCCAGTAATAATCTACCTCTACCTGAAATATCATCAAAAATAATATAACTTGGCACTGTTTCTCCCATACTTGGAATATAGTATTCATGCGATTCTTTGGGCTTCGGAAAAAATAAATTATAATATGATCATTATCATCCAGTGAATCCCATTGATAATCTTCATCATCCCATCTTCTTCTCCAATGATCATTAGTAAAGCTGATACTAAAACTTTCGCCTGTTCTTAATTTATCTTTTTCTTTACCACCTCCATAAAACTTCATCTTTGTAAATATATCAATTATTACATCCAAGTCTTTTTCTGTTACATATTTACCTTTTCTAAACATTGACGCTGATGCTCCCATTACCTTACTGTACTCCCTAAATTATTTTTAGTGTTTACTCTCCTTTTTGTATTTATCAGGATTTTTGTAAATCCACCCTACATCAGGCTCAGGCATATTATATATTGCGTCAATATTATGTTTCCTGAATGTATAACCGTTATCCACATAGAATGCAGTATTTGGGTATTCCTCCATATATCTGTGTACTATTTCCAATATGATAAGTTCTTTTCCAATCATATCAGGAAAGCGAAAGAAAGTCTCAAGCCCCTGTTTCCTTGACTTTCTTATGAAAATTTCTTTTATATCTACATAAGAATAAATCTGAATCAATGGTGCAGGATCCTTTTTATCAAAAAAATCATACTCACTGTCTTCTTTAGACAGTATAATATCATAATCTCTTTTACCTATCATCAATCTTCTATTGTAGTTCATAGCATCAAGTATTTTCCACATGCTGACACCGATAGATGTTTTTCTGCCTTCAGATTTTTGTAATATTCTTCCCTCACATATCATATATAATTCTCCCTTTTATACTGCTGCCACAAAAATAGTCCTGTTAAGCATATAACTATCTATATCATCCTTTTTTATACGTATCCGGGCTTTTATAAATCCACTCTGCATCAGGCTCAGGCATATTATATATTGCATCTATATGATGTTTCCTGAATGTATAACCGTTATCGACATAGAATGCGGTATTTGGGTATTCTTCCATATATCTGTGTACTATCTCCAATATGGTAAGTTCTATTCCAATCAAATCAGGAAAGCGAAAAAAGGTAACAAGCTCATCTTTTCTTGATTTTCTTGTGAAAACCTCCTTTATACCTACATAAGCAATAATTTGAATCATTGGATCGGGATCTTTTTCATCAAAAAAATCGTATTCATTATCTTCCTTAAACAGTATAAGACTACCATCACTTTTATCTATTGTCACTATTCTATGGTAGTTCATAGCATCAAGTATCTTTAGCATCCTGCAATCAACAGTTATACTTTTTCTTCTCAAATTTTTCTAATATTCTTCCCTCACATATCATATATACATTCCTTCTTATACTGCTGCCACAAGAGATCTTTTTTACTAAAGCATCCGGACTGTAAT
>GL890617.1:0-3454 GCA_000209465.1 Lachnospiraceae oral taxon 107 str. F0167
ATTTGATGGTGTCTCCAATTATATACATAAATTTTCCTATCTTTTGGTTAAACCCTCGACCTATTAGTAACCATCAACTTAATACATTACTGTACTTACATCTTGGCCCTATCTACCTCGTAGTCTTCAAGGGGTCTTACTGTTTTCACATGAGATATCCCATCTTGAGGGGGGCTTCACGCTTAGATGCCTTCAGCGTTTATCCCGTCCCGACATAGCTACCCTGCCATGGAGTTACTCTCCAACAGGTACACCAGCGGTCAGTCCGTCCCGGTCCTCTCGTACTAAGGACGGCTCCTCTCAAATATCTTACGCCCACGCCGGATAGGGACCGAACTGTCTCACGACGTTCTGAACCCAGCTCGCGTACCGCTTTAATGGGCGAACAGCCCAACCCTTGGGACCTGCTACAGCCCCAGGATGCGATGAGCCGACATCGAGGTGCCAAACCACTCCGTCGATGTGAACTCTTGGGAGTGATAAGCCTGTTATCCCCAGGGTAGCTTTTATCCGTTGAGCGATGGCAATCCCACTTTATACCACCGGATCACTAAGTCCTACTTTCGTACCTGCTCCACCCGTCGGTGTCACAGTCAAGCTCCCTTCTGCCTTTGCACTCTTTGAATGGTTTCCGACCATTCTGAGGGAACCTTCGAGCGCCTCCGATACTCTTTCGGAGGCGACCGCCCCAGTCAAACTCCCCGTCTGGCATTGTCCCCCAACCGGATCACGGCTGCAGGTTAGAAATCCAGCAATACAGGGGTGGTATCCCAACGGCGACTCTGCATAAACTGGCGTTCATGCCTCAATGTCTCCCACCTATCCTGTACGAGTATTACCGAATCCCAGTACCAAACTGGAGTAAAGCTCCATGGGGTCTTTCCGTCCTGGCGCGGGTAACCAGCATCTTCACTGGTACTTCAATTTCACCGGGTGCATTGTTGAGACAGCGCTCAAATCATTACGCCTTTCGTGCGGGTCGGAACTTACCCGACAAGGAATTTCGCTACCTTAGGACCGTTATAGTTACGGCCGCCGTTTACCGGGGCTTCAATTCAAAGCTTCGTTTCCTGACTTCTCCTCTTAACCTTCCGGCACCGGGCAGGCGTCAGCCCATATACTTCACCTTACGGTTTCGCATAGACCTGTGTTTTTGCTAAACAGTTGCTTGAGCCTTTTTTCTGCGACCACTCTTTTAAAGTGGCACCCCTTCTCCCGAAGTTACGGGGTCATTTTGCCGAGTTCCTTAACAATGCTTCTCCCGCCGGCCTTAGGATTCTCTCCTCATCTACCTGTGTCGGTTTGCGGTACGGGTACATATAATGCAATAGCGGCTTTTCTTGACGGCTCCCTAACCGACTTCCCTACTAATTTTCGGTACGCATCACGTTTTCCCTTTGCATGGTGGATTTGCCTCCCATACAGGTACTTCGCTTGCCCCGGTTTTTGTCCTCCCGGGTTCGGTTTTCAGTCTCCGTGTCCCCACAGTTCTGATTATATGTAGTACAGGAATCTGTACCTGTTATCCATCGACTACGTCTTTCGACCTTGCCTTAGGCCCCGACTTACCCTGAGTAGATCAGCTTTACTCAGGAAACCTTAGATATTCGGCCAAGAGGATTCTCACCTCTTTCTCGCTACTCATTCCGGCATTCTCTCTTCTTATTACTCCACCACTCCTTCCGGTATGGCTTCTACGCTTATAAGAATGCTCCTCTACCAATGTATTACTACATTCCCAGGCTTCGGTGTTGTGTTTAGCCCCGGACATTTTCGGCGCAGGACCTCTCGACTAGTGAGCTGTTACGCACTCTTTTAATGTATGGCTGCTTCTAAGCCAACATCCTAGCTGTCTTTGAAATCCCACATCCTTTTCCACTTAACACACACTTTGGGACCTTAGCCGTAGGTCTGGGCTCTTTCCCTTTTGACTACCCAACTTATCTCGTGTAGTCTGACTCCCGTTTATCATCTAGCCGGCATTCGGAGTTTGATATCTCTTGGTAGGCTTTGACGCCCCCGCAAAAATTCAGTGCTCTACCTCCGGTAGACTGTTAACGAGGCTAGTCCTAAAACTATTTCGAGGAGAACCAGCTATCTCCGGGTTCGATTGGAATTTCTCCCCTATCCACACCTCATCGCCACCCTTTTCAACGGATGTGCGTTCGGTCCTCCATTCACTTTTACGCAAACTTCAACCTGGACATGGATAGATCACCCGGTTTCGGGTCTACACATACTGACTTTATTCGCCCTATTAAGACTTGGTTTCCCTTCGGCTCCGTATCTTTAATACTTAACCTTGCCTGTACATGTAACTCGCCGGACCGTTCTACAAAAAGTACGCGGTTCACCTTGCGGTGTTCCACAGTTTGTAAACATAGGGTTTCAGGTTCTTTTTCACTCCCCTCCCGGGGTTCTTTTCACCTTTCCTTCACAGTACTATACGCTATCGGTCACTGACTAGTATTTAGCCTTGGGGGGTGGTCCCCCCTGCTTCCCACAAGGTTTCTCGTGTCTCGTGGTACTCCGGATACTGCAGGATTTGATACATTTTCCCTTACACGGCTCTCACGCTCTTTGGCCCGCTTTTCCAAAACGGTTCAGGTAATATATCTTTCTCCTTTTGCAGTCCTCTACCCCGCAGTGCACGCACCACGGTTTGGGCTCTTACGGTTTCGCTCGCCACTACTCCCGCAATCACTGTTGTTTTCTTTTCCTCCGGCTACTTAGATGTTTCAGTTCACCGGGTTCCCTTCTGTATGTTATGTATTGGCATACAGATGCTTGGAGTCCTTCCAAGCGGGTTTCCCCATTCAGACATCTGCGGATCACTGAATATGTGCTTCTCCCCGCAGCTTTTCGCAGCTTGTCACGTCTTTCTTCGGCTGTCAGTGCCTAGGCATCCACCCTACGCTCTTTATGTTTAACCTCTTAAATCATATAGATTTAGTGTTTGTATGACACTAGCGTGTATCATACACTATGTTTAAAATTTATTATTTTTGATGTTCTTCATACTCACTTTGTTTATATGAAGAACTACTTATTTACCGGAATCCAAACAAGCTTCGCTCATTTTCATCAAGTAAATAATGCATTAAATACTAACTACATTTGTAATTAGTACCTCGGATGTCTAATTATAAAATATTTATATAATTTCTCGTTTGGTATGCAGTTTTCAAGGTACATTTGTGCCAAAGAAGTTTTTGTTAAGTTCTCCGGCAAGTCGATTTGTAAGTTCAAACTTCGCTTACGCTCATTTTCACTAACAGTATCGACACGCCTACGACTAGGTTCATACTTCGCTTCGCTTGTATTCACCAAGTTCTCCGGCAGTGGAGATGGAGAGATTCGAACTCTTGACCCCCTGCTTGCAAGGCAGGTGCTCTCCCAACTGAGCTACACCCCCATAAATTGGCATCCACCTACTCTCCCATATCGTCTCCAA
>GL890617.1:3677-6010 GCA_000209465.1 Lachnospiraceae oral taxon 107 str. F0167
ATTTGTAAGTTCAAACTTCGCTTACGCTCATTTTCACTAACAGTATCGACACGCCTACGACTAGGTTCATACTTCGCTTCGCTTGTATTCACCAAGTTCTCCGGCAGTGGAGATGGAGAGATTCGAACTCTTGACCCCCTGCTTGCAAGGCAGGTGCTCTCCCAACTGAGCTACACCCCCATAAATTGGCATCCACCTACTCTCCCATATCGTCTCCAATATAGTACCATCGGCCGACTAGGTCTTAACCATCGTGTTCGGAATGGGAACGGGTGTGTCCCCTAGACGCATCGACACCAATAATGTTTTATTTAGTTTTAAATCTTAGTAATCTAAAACTAAACAGTACTCACAACCCCTACTAAATCCTTAGAAAGGAGGTGATCCAGCCGCACCTTCCGATACGGCTACCTTGTTACGACTTCACCCCAGTTATCCTCCCTGCCTTCGGCAGCTCCTTCCTTACGGTTAGGTCACTGACTTCGGGCATTGATGACTCCCATGGTGTGACGGGCGGTGTGTACAAGACCCGGGAACGTATTCACCGCAGCATTCTGATCTGCGATTACTAGCGATTCCAGCTTCATATAGTCGAGTTGCAGACTACAATCCGAACTGAGACGTTATTTTTGTGATTTGCTTGGCTTCGCAGCTTTGCTTCACTTTGTTTACGCCATTGTAGCACGTGTGTAGCCCAAATCATAAGGGGCATGATGATTTGACGTCATCCCCACCTTCCTCCGGATTATCTCCGGCTGTCTCGTCAGAGTCCCCATCTTACTGCTGGCTACTGACGACAAGGGTTGCGCTCGTTGCGGGACTTAACCCAACATCTCACGACACGAGCTGACGACAACCATGCACCACCTGTATCCCTTGTCCCGAAGGACTAGTCTCATTACAAGACTATTCAAGAGTATGTCAAGATTTGGTAAGGTTCTTCGCGTTGCTTCGAATTAAACCACATGCTCCACCGCTTGTGCGGGTCCCCGTCAATTCCTTTGAGTTTCATTCTTGCGAACGTACTCCCCAGGTGGAATACTTAATGCGTTAGCTTGCGGCACCGAAGAGTTTACCTCTCCGACACCAAGTATTCATCGTTTACTGCGTGGACTACCAGGGTATCTAATCCTGTTTGCTCCCCACGCCTTCGAGCCTCAACGTCAGTTGTCGTCCAGTAAGCCGCCTTCGCCTCCGGTGTTCCTCCTAATATCTACGCATTTCACCGCTACACTAGGAATTCCGCTTACCCCTCCGACACTCAAGCTATACAGTTTCCAAAGCAGTTCATGGGTTGAGCCCACGCCTTTCACTTCAGACTTGCATTGCCGTCTGCGCTCCCTTTACACCCAGTAAATCCGGATAACGCTTGCCCCCTACGTATTACCGCGGCTGCTGGCACGTAGTTAGCCGGGGCTTCTTAGTCAGGTACCGTCATTTTCTTCCCTGCTGATAGAGCTTTACATACCGAAATACTTCTTCACTCACGCGGCGTCGCTGGATCAGGGTTTCCCCCATTGTCCAATATTCCCCACTGCTGCCTCCCGTAGGAGTTTGGGCCGTGTCTCAGTCCCAATGTGGCCGTTCACCCTCTCAGGCCGGCTACCGATCGTCGCCTTGGTGAGCCTCTACCTCACCAACTAGCTAATCGGACGCGGATCCATCTTATACCTATAAATATTTTACCCCTGCACCATGCGGTGCTGTGGTCTTATGCGGTGTTAGCGGAAATTTCTCTCCGTTATCCCCCTGTATAAGGCAGGTTATCCACGCGTTACTCACCCGTCCGCCACTAAGTCTACCTAAATTCCATCCGAAAACTTCCTTTAAGCAGCTTCGTTCGACTTGCATGTGTTAAGCACGCCGCCAGCGTTCATCCTGAGCCAGGATCAAACTCTCATATAAAAGTTTAATCTAGCCTTCTCGCTAGCTTGCATCTGTTTTCACAGATCTACTGTTTTTTTAAGGTTGTTCTATCGTACTCATTTCACTCATACGAAGAACTAGTTTTTCACTAAGATATGAAACAAGCTTTCGCTCGTTTTCATCAAGTGAAAAATGCATCTGAAATCTCATCATATTTATATGTAACACCATCATCTCGCTACGCTCGACGAGGTGCGCTATTTTTCTAAATTCAAGTTTCGCTTACGCTCACTTTCACCAAGAAAAATATGCGAAATATGTAGAATTTTCAGGGTTGTGTGTACTGTTTAATCTTAAATTATCAAGGTTCATTGCTTTGCTGTTTGAAACAGCTTAACTATTATATCAAGTTCATTTTATCTTGTCAACAACTTTTTTAAATTATTTTTAAGTTTTTCTGAACTTTT
>GL890618.1 GCA_000209465.1 Lachnospiraceae oral taxon 107 str. F0167
GGATTGGTCATGTCATCAGCTTGGAATGTCTATATCATCACTTTTTGATTCTACACATGGAGCGACTCTCAGTGCATTATGGGTTTCATGGGCAAATTATGTAAAGGATGAGAATATAGCAAGATTTGCAAGGTTTGCAAGAAGAGTATATGGAATAGCGGAAAGTGATGATGAAAAAGCTGCTGCTGCAGGTATCAAAAAAACGGAGGAATTTTTTAAATCCGTAGATATGCCTACAAGTCTGCATGAGCTTCTTGGCAGAGAGGTGAGTGATAAAGATATAGAAGATTTGGCTTTGAACTGTTCATATAATAAATCAAGAAGTATAGGATGCTTTAAGTCTTTGGATTATCAGGATATGTATAATATATATAATAATGCAAGATAAATCGGGGGGGTTTTGAAATTATAAAATATGATTTGGTAAAATAAGAACAACATACGGTTTTTAAGAGGGTTAGAGCTGCATTAGTAGAATAAAGGGTTGTTAGATACTCGAGATTAAAGTATGATATACTACTTTAGTAGTATATTAAGATATGACTTGAGTATGTTTTTATATTTAGGCAAATGGTGTATAATAATCTCATGGTGAAAAATCAGATTGGGTTTTTCATAAAGATATGATTTATATTTTATTTTTAATGTCTTAGGAGGGAAAAAATGAGACGATCAAGAAGAAACACATTAGTTGGTGGTATTGTAGCATTAGGTTTAGTATTGGCAGGTACAGGATATGCTTACTGGACAGATTCATTAAATGTAACAACAAAGGCTACAACAGGAGATTTTGGAGTTAAGTTTGTTGACTTAGGATTATATGGACAGTATGGTGATGAGACAATGAAGGGTGCCGGATGGTCTATAGTAGACGGTATCGGTGATACAGGGTATGTTGGAGATCAGTTCTTCCTTAGAGGATCAAGTGATTACAATATTATAGCTAAGCCTGGCAGCATTGATGCTTACAAGGAGAGAGCAAAGGGACACAACAATGTTGATTTCAATGCAGAGCTTGTAGACAAGGAGAAATTAACAAAGGATATCGGTACTGCATATAAGAAGGCTTCTACAGATGCAAGCGGTAAGATTTTACTTACAATCGACAATATGTATCCGGGATATGCTCAGGTATTCCGTTCAGATATAGTAAACGTTGGTGATATTGCAGCTAAGTTAAGCAGCATTAAGTTTGAGACAAGCGCTCTTGATAAGAAGGACTCAGGAAACCTTGATGAGATGATCGGTGTTGCTGTTTATATCCACAGAGAGCAGTTTGTTCCTACATCAACAGATAATGAGCCTACATTTAAGCTTGCTAAGGCAATCTCACTTGACGGTGCAGATGACAGCAGATTCTTCAAGGTTGGTGGAGTTGACTTCGTAAGATTATCAGCATTAAATGATAAGGATGTTAAGAAGGCATTAGAGAATAATGTTATTAAGTGTGCTCCTGCTTCAGATCAGAGACTTGACATCTTCGTTGGTGTAGCTATGGATCCGGATGCAGAAGGTAAGTTCACAACAGGTACAGTTGCAGATAGAAAAGACAATGATGATAAGTTAAGCCAGGGTAAGGGAATCCAGCTTTCAATGGATCTTCTTTGGGATCAGTTCAATGTTGGTAAGGATGCAGGTACAACAAATATCTTAGAGAAGCAGAATAAGTAATAAACAATTATATATAAAAGTTTGATTTATTTTAAGTATGAGACGGGTTGATAATCAACCCGTCTTTTTGTGTGGATAATATGTATGAGAACACTTATGTCAGTCGGTTAATATGTAATCATTGCTATATAAAGTTAATATAATATAATAGATATAAATAATTATGAATGGAATTTCAGAGAGTTTAGTATCGGTTAAGGATAAGATGAGAAAAAATATTATAAAAAAATCTGTACTTATCGGGATATTATTTGCATTTATAGGAATTATATTGACGATTTTATTCCAGAGACAGATAACAAAGGAAAACAAATTAAAAATGGACAGAATATATCATAGCTTGGAGTCTGAAACATATGAAACATTGCAGGTACAGATGGGGAAACTGAGGGTTATGGAAGGGCATTTGATTGAAACCGAAGGAGATTTTAAAAATTTTGAACCTATAGCAGAGAGGATGTTAAATGATGGTATTGTTAGGAGCTTTCTGTTTGCACCCGGAGGTGTTGTAAAAGGGGTTTTTCCTATGGAAGGAAATGAGCCTGTATATAGTTTAGATATGAATACTTCAGGTGCGGGAAATTTGGAGGCGAAAAGTGCTGTAACGAAAGATACATTAATTTTGGCAGGACCTTTTGAACTGGTAGAGGGTGGAGAAGGTATATGTGGAAGAATGCCGGTGCATCTGACAGATGATTATGGTGAGAAAAAGTATTGGGGAATTGTGTCAGTGACATTAAATTATCCGCAAATTTTTAAAAACAGTTCTATTGATTTAATTAATGATGAAGGATTTGCATGTAGAATTTGGAGAGTTAATCCGGATGATAATAGTAATCAGACAATATTGGAAACAAATATAGGGATTAAAGAAACTTCTGAAACAGTACGATATAGTGCGGATTTTTTTAATACAAAATGGGAGTTCACTCTTGAGCCTTTAGTTCCAATATACAAGAGGAAAAGCCTTTGGTTGAATTTGATAGGTAGTATTTTGATGGGAATTATTATTGGTTACGAATTTTATAGAACAAAAAAACTTAAGGAAATGCAGGATGAAGCTTCAAGGCTGAGAATATTAAATTTACAGCAAAAACTTGAACAGGAAGAGAGTAAACAATTACTTGCACAAATCAGATCTCATTTTTTTTATCATACACTGAATACTTTACAAGGGCTTATTATTATGAAACCTGAGATGGCAGTTAAAATGGTGGAAGATTTTGCAAGATATCTTCGGTTTAATGTAAATGCAGGAGTAAATGCTGATGAGCTGGTACTTTTTAAGGATGAAATCAGAGCAACCAGAGCCTATGCCAAAATAAATGAGGCACAACTTGAGGGGCGACTTAGGGTTGAGTTTAATATTCCTGATGTTAATTTTATGATTCCGGCACTGACCATAGAACCTATTGTAGAGAATGCAATTTTGCATGGTATTAAACCGAAGATAAGTGGAGGAAGTGTAAGGGTAAGCCTTTATGAAGATGAGAATTTTTGGTTTGTAAATATAGAGGATGATGGTGTGGGCTTTGATATAGGGAAAGTCGATAGAGCACATTCTATAGGTCTTCAAAATGTAAAGAAAAGAATGTCTCATTTTGAAGGTTGTGGAATAAATATAGAGAGTACCATAGGAAGTGGAACAAAGGTAAAAATGTTTTTTTCAAAAGATGGGTTAAAAACTAAAAAATTGAGTATGTAATATACGAAAGTTGAACGGTCTGATTGGTATAATAGTTTAAAAAATGCAGAAGAATAGACGATTTGTATATTATATGGAGATGGTAAATGAAAACAATCCTTGTGGATGATATGATTTTGGATTTGCAGCTCTTTGAATTAAAATGTGCAGGTCTGTCAGAGTTTGAAATAGTAGGTAAATTTACAGATCCTAATGAAGCTGTAGAATATGCAAGATGTAATTTGGTTGATTTTGCGGTATTGGATATAGATATGCCTTGCATGAACGGAATGGAACGTGGCTAATGAATATCCAGATATTGCATTTGCAATATTAAACGGTGATGCGGATGTACCTGAAAAGGCAACAAATAAAAATGTAAGCTCTCTTTTGCCTAATGCTAAACAAATAGGTTGGATTGCCGGAGCATTGGCAGGACTTATGTCAGATACCGGAACTATAGCTTTTATAGGAGGTATGGAGCTGACAACTACAGTTGCAAAATATGACGGCTATGCAGAAGCTGCAAAGTATGTTGCCGATAAAGAAGGGAAGAGTATAAATGTGTTGGATGCTGTTTATGCCAATTCCTTTGATGATTCATCCAAGGGAATAGAGTTTGCAAATGCAATGATGGAGCAAAATGCAGATGTATTCTTTGGAGATGCTTCAGCTGTGGATTCAGGAGCAAGACAGGCTATAGACAAGCATAATTCAGAAAAAGGCAAGGTAGAAGTATATGACATAGGACAGCCTGCCGATATACTCGGTCAAAATGAGTGTGTGATAGGTTCACAGATTACAGATAATTCCTCTCTCATTGAACTTAGTTTTAAGGCTGTTGAGCAAGGCAAATTTGGTGGTGAAGTTCTTTACGGTGATTTGCAAAACGGAGTATTATCAATAGGAAAACTTAGTGAATTGGTACCTCCAGATAAGCAGGATAAATATAATGATTATATTAAGCAGATGACAAATGATGAATTTATGAAATAATTGAAAGGAAAAATATGCCTTATAAAAAGCATGAATATTATTTACGAAGATGCATTGAAATTTCTCAAAACGCAAGAAATAATGGCAATACGCCTTTTGGTGCTATTTTGGTGGATGAATATGGCAAGATTCTTTTAGAGCAGGAAAATATAGAAATTACCGGAAAAATTTGCACCGGACATGCTGAAACTACTTTGGCTGAAAGAGCCTCACATTTGTACAGCAAGGAGTTTCTTTGGAGATGTACCCTATATACTACAGCTGAACCCTGTGCTATGTGTACCGGAGCAATATACTGGGCAAATATTGGAAGAGTGGTTTTTGCTATGACTGAAAGAAGGCTGTTGGAGCTTACAGGTAATAATGAACAGAATCCTACCTTTGATCTTCCATGCCGAAAAATATTTGCTGCAGGACAAAAAAAGATTGAAGTTATAGGACCGGTGAGTGTGTTGGAAGAGGAGGCTGCTGCAATACATAAGGGATATTGGAATTGATATTATAAAATGCTTAAAGTGTTAAAGAGTAGAAATTGCCGAGTAAATTAAAGTGGTGAAGAAAAATTATTATGATTTCTCTTGTTATAATACAAATAGTAATGTACTATAAAATATAATTTTGTATTTGAGTGACTGTCAAAATATTTTTTATATTATGGTGGTCACTTTTTATATGTTGTATAAAACTACGAATAGCAGTAATAAATAAAGATATTTATAAAATTTGCTCTAATAAATATTTTTTAAAAGAGATAAAATGATAGAATATGTATAAGTGCACAAAACAAGTATAAAACAAACATAAAGATATAAAACAAAAACAATGTATATTGAAATAGAAAAAAATATGTAATATACTATATTTAATAAGTACGACGAACGAACTAAATTCACTATGAATTATAGGGGGAATAATGACTCATCAACAAGTTATAAAGAATAAAAATAAGAAGAATTTATATAATATAATATCTAATAACGAGGGGATATCCAGAGCAAGACTTGCAAGTAAAACCAAACTCAGTAAATCAACGGTATCATTGTTGGTAGATGAATTGATAAATGAAAAAATGCTTGTAGACATTGGTACAGTAGAGAGCGGAATACAAGGACGTAAACCTAATGGACTAGTAGTAAATAAAGATAGATTTATATTGGTAGTCAATATAATGAAAAAAAGTGTAGAAATAGATTTGGTCACACTATCGTATGGTAAGCGCCTTATAATATAATGCCTTATATTCAGTTATAAATAATGAGATAATAGTTACCAACAAGTGTATAGTACTATTTAGTTATAGTGAAGTATAGTACTGTATAGTAATGCAAGTCGGAGGTAATTATGGATCAAGTAACAAAAGTAAAAAGGCATTTAAAACAAGAGCAATGGAAAGCA
>GL890619.1 GCA_000209465.1 Lachnospiraceae oral taxon 107 str. F0167
AACACTTATAACAGCAAGAGTCCGATATCCCATGTAGGTATCTATGCAGGAGACGGAATGATGATACATGCAGGCAATCCTATTCGCTTTGTAAGTATCAATACACCTTACTGGATAGAACATTTCTATGGTTTCGGTAGAGTATCAGGAATTCCTGATACTCTACCTTATCAGTAAAATAGAGTTATCAGTAAAACATGGGTAAAACCACTATCCATGGGGGATATGGCAGAGAAAAGTTCCTGATAACTCTATATGGTTACTTTAGGCCGCATAGCCTTTTTAATAGTTCCTCATCGCTGATATTGTAACGTTCCGCATTTAGATGTACTTTCAGCGGACTGTCAACAGGTACAGCTTTTTCAAGTGCTTTCCGTTTTAGTTCCGTATCAGCATGGGCATAAATGAGAGTTGTTTCCAGATTGGAATGGCCGAGCCATTGGGAAATCAAGGTCAAATCCACTCCGTTTTGGTACAGTATCATAGCCCATGAATGGCGGAATAAATGCGGATGCACATTTTCAGGCACTTCTTTACATATTTTTCGCGCCTGAACACCGTATTTCGCAACCAATTTTCTTACGTTATCCTCGGTCATACGTTTTCGGATTTGGTTCCGAGTAACATAGAATAAATATTGATCTGAAAAGAGGTTTTGCTCCTGGTGAAATAATGTCAGATATTTTTTCAAATGCTGCACTACATCATCCCGCAATGGTATGGATCTGGTTTTCGCCCCCTTTCCATGGATTGTCACTTTTGGATATTTGCCTAACTGTATATCACACAACCGGATGTCAACAAGTTCCTGAACACGTGCTCCTGTTTTGTATAGGAAAAGTAGTAAAAACGTATCTCGTTTCCCTTTTTCTGTACAGGTATCGGGTTGTTCCAGAATGGCTTGAACGGCATCCTCACTCATGTGTTCCACTATGGTTTCCGGCTGCTTTGCCCTTTTTACTTTTTGGATTTCTTCTAAATGGGCTATTACAGTGATGTCTTCCTGTGCCGCATATTTGAAGAAAGCACGAATGCAATGCAGCCGATGGTTCCTTGTGGAGATGCTGCAATTACGCTCGGTTTCCAGATAACTTAAAAATTCGGATATGGTGCTGCGATCCATCATCTCAAAAGTGATTTCGTTGAGTGCAACCGAATTTTTTTCCTTTACGAAGTCAAATAGCAATTCCAGAGATTTACGGTAAGAACGTATTGTATTCTGACTGCATTTCTGTTCTTCCGGTAAAAAAGCTAGAAAAAAGCTGCGGACAAGGGTAAACAAGGGACTTAGTGTTCCCATATATCCACCCCCATTCCTATGCAGTCGATATTATCCCACTGTACTCCAGGTGATACCATAAGGCGTTCCGGCAGGATGTGGATGTAGTAAGCAGTATCCGAAAACTTTTCATGCCCCATATAAGCCCGAAGATACGGCAGCATTGCATAAAGGTTCCGGCCTTCATTGAGCCAGCGGTGCAGGACAGTTGAGGCAAACCTGTGACGGAGATCATAGGGGCGTACCCGTGGTAAAACTTTAGGGTCAATCCCCGGATGTACCGCTATCCAACACGACTTTACAAGAGCGGTCAGCTGCCATGATTTTATGGCAGTTGAGTCCGTGTGTATAAAGAAATACTCATTTCCCTTGTCAAAGACTGCTCTTTGTAAACGGTATTTTTTCAGTAGTAGAAGCATATCATCAGAGGCAACAACAATTCTCTCTTTCCTCCGTTTTGTTTTGGTGATGAAAAGCTCTCCTGTCTGGAAGTTAATATGTTCCACCTTCAGATTTCTGCCCTCATTTGGCCTTAGACCGCATGCATACAGCAAACGTAAAAGTATCGAGGCAGTTTTCCGGAAGAATGGGTCGTTTTTATATTCCATCATGTCAGCGGACTGAAATAAAGCGACCAGTTCTTCATCTGTAAGGATGTACGGAAGATAATCAGGGCTTTTGGGTACACAGTTTCTCGGAAGTACATACGCAGATGAACCGAGGTACTTTGCAAACATGCGTATTGTCGTAGCCTTGCTTCTTAAACAGGCCCGTCCACTTGCAATTTCACCATAGAACCATCCCCGTACTACTTCTTTTGTAAGTTCGGTCTGCTCCGGGCAGTGTTCATAACAATACTTGTCAAAACACCTTAGCTGCCGTTCGTGCTCATTGCAGTACCCCATAGCAGCACGGAATTCAAGATATTCCTCAATAGCAGGTTTGAAAGCACTTTTGAATTCTTTCATGCTTCGCTACCTCCCTCCGGCATAAAACCGTCTAAGTCAAGGGCACATTCTTTCAAATGTACGCTGTCGAGGGAAATGTATTGCTTTGTCGGATCAATCCGTGAATGACCTAAAACCTGAGAAACCGTAGTGACTGGAATTCCGGCTATAACCATATTTGTTCCAACAGCTCGCCGCAGTCCATGAAATGTGCATTTAGGGAGCCCTATTTTTAAGCGGTAGCTATTAAAAATCTGATATGGTAGAGTATGTCCCATTTTCCCATAAGGAGCACGCCCATGTAAAAATACAAAAGGGAGATCGCTGTTAGGACGGCCATTCATTATGTAGTCCTGGAACGCCATTCCAACATCTTTCGTCAATGGAAGAGCTAATGCTTTTTCTGTTTTAGACTGGATAATACGGATTTCTCCGTTGATCCAGTCGATTGCAGTAAGCTGAAGATTTATAATGTCAACAGACCTCATTCCCGTAACAGTAGCAAGGATAATGACCGCATAATCCCTCTTTCCGATGGATGTATTTCTGTCAATCATACTCAAGACGGCAGCTATCTCTTCTTGCGGAACAGGCTTCTTTATCCTATGTTCTGTGGGAATTGTAAAGGATAACGTGTCAGAAAAACTATTATTGCAGAGTCCCGCTTCATATAAGTAACGGTACAGTTTTTTCAGCACCCGTTTTGCAGTATCGACGCTGTTGAGCGTCATCCGATTGGAACAGTCCAGAAGATATTTACGGATCATCTCATCAGTCACCTGCTCAAGAGATGTAACACCGTTCTGTAACAGCCACTTGAAATACGGCATACTGAATTTCCGGACAGAGTGTTTGGTGCTTTTGCCCCAGCTTTCATAATCACGTATGTGTGTAAAAATCTTTTCATAGTAGGGCGTAAGATTTGTTGGTGTATTCCGACTATACAAATCTATGCTGCCTTTTTCGTGAAATTGAGTTAAATAGTCCGCAGTCTTTTGATAAAAACGAAAACGGATTTTCCCGATTTCATGTCTCTGGTATCGGTGCTCCACATCCTTTAGAAACATAGCTATAATTTCCGGGCTGTAACAATCGTATCCGTGTTGCTTGTGCAGAAGAATTATTTTCTGCATGACAACTTTTTTTTCATGGATACTTCGGTGAGTGTATCCATTTTGCAAAAACACATTTGCTGTTTGAGCAGCAAGGTTTTCAATCGTTGATTGAACCACAATAATCACCATCCTTAATGATAGTCAGGCGTAAGCCTGCCAATATCATTATGACAGTAACTATCAACAAGCAACAGTCACACTTATCAGAAGTTATCAGGAATTACAGAGGCTCAAACCACTGTATAGACGTTACTTCGGTAGTAAATTCCTGATAACTCTATTTTACTGATAAGGTAGAGTATCAGGAATTCCTGATACTCTACCGAAACCATAGAAATGTTCTATCCAGTAAGGTGTATTGATACTTACAAAGCGAATAGGATTGCCTGCATGTATCATCATTCCGTCTCCTGCATAGATACCTACATGGGATATCGGACTCTTG
>GL890620.1 GCA_000209465.1 Lachnospiraceae oral taxon 107 str. F0167
GGTTGGGTAAGTATAGAGCAGCTTTTGACTGCGCTAAATACAGAAGGTAGATTTGGATATATTACTCAAAACGATTTGGTTGTTATGATTGATAAGTCTGAAAAGAAAAGACATGAAATAAATGCAGGAAAAATAAGAGCTTTGTACGGTCATTCTATCCCAGTGCATATAGTAAAGGAAACGAAGATTCCACCTGATAAATTATATCATGGTACTGCAAGGAGATTTATTGAGAGCATAAAAAAGAACGGGCTTTTACCTATGAGCAGACAATACGTACACCTGTCAGCCGATATAGATACAGCAAAAAAAGTAGGTCTTAGGCGTGACAATAGTCCATGTATATTTGAAATTGATTCTAAGAGAGCATATGATGACGGAGTGGTATTTTATCATGGAAATGAAAAAGTATGGCTGGCAGATAAAATACCCGGTTGCTATATCAAGGAATTATAGTAAGGAATAGAGTTAATAATATCGGAGTTTTTACATAAATACTTTAAACTCTTTGCAGAAGATATTTTCTTAAGTAAGCTAAGCCAAAGAATTCAGGCAGAAGATTAGGTAAGCAAAATATAAGACAAAGTACAAACCTGTCAAAAAGCTTTGGAAGAAGAACTGCTAACAGCTATTCTAAAAAAAATCAAAGAATGTTAACGCAAATGCAAAGAGGTCAGGTAGAAATACCGCCAACAGATATGCATCAAGTATACGACCAAGACCTGTGGTTTCCAAGGGTGTAATGGAGCAATAGATTCCCTAAATACAAATATAAAAAACCTTAAAGCACTTGAAGAAGCAGGGGTTATAAAATTACCGAACATAGGTATACACTATGATAATCTAAGGAATACCGTTATAAGAGAGAGTACAAAAGCAGGAAACTCTGTATACGCTGCAAATATACCTATAATATCAAATGGACTCGGAAGGTTCCTTGGAGCTACAAATATGCCGAAGAATGCCGGCTTAATGTCTACAATAGGGGCATATTATAGAGGAGTGTATATAAAGGGATTTTTGGGTACTGCGGACGGTATTTATAGTACAGTGGCACATCCTATAAAAACGGTAGAGGGATTAACAGATATAATAGTGAACCCCGGGATGTTAGTGAAAGCAGTAAAAAACTATACAAACGAAAAGATAATTCATGGAAGTAGTGAGGATAGAGCGGAGCTTTTAGGACATGCAGCATTTGAAATAGGCTTGGCTGTAGTTGCAAATGGTTCTGCGAAATCCGGAAAAGGGGCTAAAAAAGCAATTGGATCATCAAAAGCCGCTGATATAGCAGATGATGTTAGTGATATATCAAATGGATCAAAAACCTCATCAAAAATATTCGGTATTGGAGATGAAATTGCAGGCGGTTCAAATATAAAGCAGCCGTCAAAGATAGTTTATTCATCTAAGGCTGCAGAGATTGGAGAACAAGCAGGTGATATGGCAGGTATTGATAAGAAAATAAATCCTATCAAACCTCCTTTAGAAATACCTGAACCGAATAAGCTGCCTATAGAAGTGCCTGAGCCGAATAAACTGCCTATAGAAGTGCCTGAACCGAATAAGTCACCTATAGAAGTACCCGAACCGAAGAATCCGGCTGTAGAGTTGTCTAAGACGGAAAAAGCACCTATAGAGATACCCGAATCTGAAAAACTGCCAAAACTACCTGAGATAACCGAAAAACCAAAGCTGCCTGAACCCCAAAAGCCGATAGATAAAGCTGATGATATAGCTAAAGAAAATCCTTTATCTAAAGAGTATATAAAGCCTGAGGATAAGAAGGAAGTAGGGAAAGCAATAGGGGGCACTTCAGATGCCAAAGAGTCATCTATTGAACTTATAAAAGAAAATAATACAACAAAATTCTATAGAAATTTTAAGGAAAAAGAGTTAAGAGTACCTAAGTTCTTTCGTAAAAATTTACCTGGTCAAATTGAAAGTAAATTAAAATCAGATAAAATTGGAGATGTTGTAGAGGGTGAATTTGCAAAATGGATGACAGAGAATACATCTGAAGTACCGGAAGCATTTGCCGCAAAAGTAAAGAGTCCTAAAGGTGAGGAAATAGGAGAAATAGATTATATGACAGATAAAAGACTTTATGAGGTAAAAAATACGTCTGCAGATGTAGATGTAGAGGAATTTAAACAACTTGATAAGTATGCAAAATATGAAAATGAAGATTATTTGAATATAGGCGATAAAGAGGTAGTTTTATTTATAAAAGAGAGAATAGAAGATCCTACATTTATCGGAAAGATAAATAATAGGTACAAGGGGACGATAAAAGTTATAAATGGATTTGAAGAGTTGGAGGAATTTTTTAAATAATGTGGCGTGCAGGTATATTAAGAAAAAGAATAAGAGCTTATAAAGAAGACATGGAAAAAGTCATAAACATTTTAATGTCAATAGGATATACACATTGTTCAATTAGTGACTCAAATGATTATTACAGTTTGTCTGCAAGTATACTTGAAGAGGATGATGAAAGTAATATAAGAAAAAGAGTTTACAATATGTACTTAAATATGTACCTGGTGGAGATAGATATAGAAGGGAAATATAAGTTTTTTTATCCAAGAGAAAATTGCTATTATTATGCATATATTTACTTTGATGACATTAAAGGAAGAGAATTGATAATATCGGAGTTTTTATATAGATATTCTAAACTCTTTCCTGAGGATATTTTCTTAAGTGCGTCAGGATATGTTTATACAAAAGAAGACATTGAAAAAGTATACTGTAATAAAGACTCAAATTGGATATATTACAGTCCGGATGCTTTGTAAAAAAGATCTCTTGTGGCAGCAGTATAAGAAGGGAATGTATATATGATATGTGAGGGAAGAATATTAGAAAAATTTGAGAGAAAAAGTATAACTGTTGATTGCAGGATGCTAAAGATACTTGATGCTATGAACTACCATAGAATAGTGACAATAGATAAAAGTGATGGTAGTCTTATACTGTTTAAGGAAGATAATGAATACGATTTTTTTGATGAAAAAGATCCTGCGCCAATTATTCAAATTTATGCTTATTTAGGTATAAAGGAGGTTTTCACAAGAAAATCAAGAAAAAATGAACTTGTTACCTTCTTTCGCTTTCCTGATATGATTGGAAAAGAACTTATCATATTGGAAATAGTACACAGATATATGGAAGAATACCCAAATACCGCATTCTATGTTGATAACGGTTATACATTCAGAAAACATCATATAGATG
>GL890621.1 GCA_000209465.1 Lachnospiraceae oral taxon 107 str. F0167
ATATTTAAAACTATTAATGATTTTATATTTCATAGCACCATTAACAGCCATCTATAAACTTACCTACATATCATTGTACTTTACATTCCATTCTGGTTATATTCTAATCTGATCTCTTTTTGTTCCGGCTGTATATACTTCGTATTTACATTCCATTCTAGTCATATTCTAATTCGAAGAACTTGCAGAGCTTATCGTAGCTTTACAAAATTTACATTCCACCCTTGTGCCAAGTATTGGATACATTTTTTAAAATTCCCAATCTGCTTTACTTCTATCTTAACTTTAACACCGGATTTTTCAATAGGTTATTGATAAGGTCGGTATAAATCATCTGATCGCCCACTTCCGTTATGCTTGTGATTCTTTGCACTGCATCTTTGGAAGATGCTCCACAATGATAAATTCTCTGATGTTCGGTATTCCAATCGATAATAATGTACCTGTCATGAAACTCTCCGCCGGATTTTTGGAATGTTATCTTTCTAAACGTATATTCCTCACAAAAATCCTGATATTCAAGGGTATGAAGTCCTTTGCCGATGTTATCACTGAATATAATCACCTCTTCTAATGAAGGAACATCTTTTAACAAGACCAAAGTTTTCACTCCAATGTAGTTATCTACGATATAAATGCTCTTTTTCGCTATGCTGTAAATGTCCTTATAAGCGAGAGTTGCTTCGATCGGCTGTCCATTCAAAAGTAAAAATCCGTATTTAAGCTGTGGATTGCTAAGCTCGAGAATCAAGTCAGACAGTTCAGATTTATGCACCACATTATTTAAGGTGTCCATCACTTCCGCTACCTGATCTTCAACATATCTTAAATCTCGTCTTAAATCCTGCATTTCCACGACATTACTTGTGATCTGCATAGAAAGCTGTAAAAACTCTCTTTTCCCAATCAACCCTTGATTTTCTACGATGTAGTCTTTCATTTGCTTGAAAGTACGAATCAACGCTTTACTTTGCTTGACCGCAAGCTCCCCTTTGAGAACTGTCATCAGCATATATATTCCTTGTTCGGTAAAAGCATGAGGATTGTACTTAATATTACTACCTCTCCCAGCACTCTTGTTCAAGGTCACATTTTGTGACATTGAAAGTTCAGATACTTCTTCGTCTGTTAATCGGAACATAAAATCTTCATCAAATTTTTCGATATTCCTTTTTACTTGCTGATTAAAAGCCTTTGTTTCATATCCATAGATCTCGGCTAATTCAAAGTCAAGCATAACTTTCTGTCCCCTAATAATATAAATCTTTTTCACAAGAGATTCTCCGCTTGCAATCATCATTTCATCTTTTTTATCCTCATTGTTCAAATTCCAAACAGTTCATTTCATTGACCATATTGTATCATAAATAAAATGTCATCCATCATAAAAACTTTTATGTATCTCTACAAGACCATTCTGGTTCTATTCTAATTAGCTTCAACATAAAGTCTCACACTGTCTATCGCCCTTTACATTCCACCCTTGTGTCAAGTATTGGATACATTTTTTAAATTCCCAATCTGCTTCACTTCTTATCTTAACTTCAACACCGGATTTTTCAATAGGTTATTGATAAGGTCTGTATAAATCATCTGATCGACCACTTCCGTTATGCTTGTGATTCTTTGCCCTGTATCTTTAGAAGACGCTCCGCAATGATAGATTCGTTGATGTTCGGTATTCCAGTCGATAATAATGTATCTGTCATGAAACTCTCCACCGGATTTTTGGAATGTTATCTTTCTAAACGGATACTCCTCACAAAAATCCTGATATTCAAGGGTATGAAGTCCTTTGCCGATGTTATCGCTGAATATAATGACCTCTACCGATGACGGGACATCTTTTAACAAGACCAAAGTTTTCACTCCAATGTAGTTATCAACGATATAGATACTCTTTTTCGCTATACTGTAAATGTCCTTATAAGCGAGATTTGCTTCGATAGGCTGTCCATTCAAAAGTAAAAAGCCGTATTTGAGCTGTGGATTGCTAAGGTCGAGAATCAGTTCAGACAGTTCAGATTTATGCACCACATTGTTTAAGGTGTCCATCACTTCCGCCACCTGATCTTCCACATCTCTTAAATCCCGTCTTAAATCCTGCATTTCCACAACATTGCTCGTAATCTGCATCGAAAGCTGTAAAAACTCTCTTTTCCCAATCAACCCTTGATTTTCTACGATATAGTCTTTCATTTGCTTGAAAGTACGAATCAGAGCTTTACTCTGCTTGACCGCAAGCTCTCCTTTGAGAACTGTCATCAGCATATAGATTCCTTGCTCGGTAAAAGCATGGGGATTGTACTTAATATTACTACCTCTCCCTGCACTCTTGTTCAAGGTCGCATTTTGCGACCTTGAAATTTCAGATACTTCGTCATCCGTTAATTGAAACATAAAGTCTTCATCAAATTTCTCAATATTTCTTTTAACCTGCTCATTAAATCTCTTTGTTTCATATCCATAGATTTCTGCTAATTCAAAGTCAAGCATAACTTTCTGCCCCTAATAATATAAATCTTTTTACAAGGGATTCATGATTTACAAGCATTATCTCGTCTTTTTTATCCATCTTTTTCATCACCTTCCTCAAATCTCCAAATGATTTCAACCGTATCCTTGTCATAAACATAGATTTTGTCTATCACTTCGTTGATCCAGTCTAAAACAAGTTCTCCTTTTGCTACCGCTTCTCTTAGCTTATCCACATTCAGATGATGTCCTAAAGCTGTATTTTCTTGTATCTTGTCCTCTATGATCAATATTTCCTGCTCTATGTTCTTTACTCTTTGTGTAAGGAATTCCCGTTTTGAGAGGTATTCTTCTTTCTCTATTATACCTTGCTTATGCCTTTCA
>GL890622.1 GCA_000209465.1 Lachnospiraceae oral taxon 107 str. F0167
AAGTATGAACTGTATATGGGAAATTGTATTAAAAGCAAAGAAAAACGGATATAAATTGGAGGAACTTAGATTTATAAACAGTAAAAGCCCCAGCCCGTATACGGAAAGTTCTTTTGATTTTTTAAATTATGATACAGTTGAAGATACAGAATTGGAAGTGAATCCTTTGTATCGTTTTTCAAATGAACTGGGTGATATATTTTTGCCGGATATAGTAGGATATGAAAATATACGAGAACTATTTCTGGATGTGATGATGCATTATATAGCAGTATGGGATCTTAGGAGCGGAACGGATAAAAAGGAGCTTAGGGCGATGTATATCTTAAAAGAGATAGAGTCAGGAGCATTTTTGAAGAGATTTAGAGAGACACTATTTCATCTTGGCTTTGAAAAGGCAAAAAGAATTATATTTTGCCTGCTTGATTTATATAGCTGCGGTGATTATATCACCATTTTCAAAAAAGCATTGAGAGAGCTTTATCCAAACTCCAATCTATACATACATAGTGAGGATGTTAAAAAACTTATTCTTTTTACAGGGGTGGATAAGACAAAAAAAGATATTGAAACAATAGAAATGCTTAAAGATATGTTCTTGTCATTGTCTTATGAAATGGATGTCTTTTGGAAACATCATTTTGGTGTCATAGGAGTAGGTGAGAGTATGAGAATCGGAGAGATAGCAATATATTAGGCTATTATAAAAATAAAGGTATAGGACGGTAGGAATGCTATGGGCTATAAGCTTAACAGAAAAATAAAAGTGGAACAGGCTGCACTGTATTCAAGAAGCGAGCTTGAGTTAATGAGTGAATACAGACTAAGGGAGGTTTGTCGTAGGGAGCATATAGTAAAGGGACTTGATAAGAACCTGACAAATGAAGAGCTTATAGAGATGATTCTTTCATATTGCCAAAGCTTTGAAGATGAGTTGATAAGAAAAGAGATACCCGGTGGAAGGGAACGTATAGAGCAAGTTCTTGATAAATTCAGCATAAGAGAGCCTGAGAAAGATGAGCTTCGCATATCCGGAAAGATCAGTATTTATGAAGGTGCTGCATTAAATTTTTTAGATGATTATAAAATTGAGTACAAAGATAAATTCTTAAATACAAATGCCCTGATTGTGAGTGGAGATAAAAAGGTGTGTGCGGTCTTTAATGTTGTAGCAATGGGAGATAAAAAGGATTCTTTATATTTGGTAAAAGAGGCGGATCTGTCAGGTGTTGCTACAGAAATCAAGGATTACAGCCTTTATCTTATGGAAAGAGAGGCTTCCGGATTTATCTATCATACATATATGGGAAACGAAGAAGGAAATACGACACTTCTAAGATATAAAGCCTATAAACTTCCTATAATGGACTTTGAAGTACTTCCACTTATAGATTTGCACATGCCGATAGCTCTGGATTTGGGCTCTACCAATACAACTGTTGCCATGTATGCGGACAGCAGCTATTACAGACAGATAAATACTGCAAAGCAAAGAGGTATAAAGGAAAATACTATCTGCCATACACTGTTTTTTGAATCTGTTGGTGGAGAAAATTTTACAGAGATGATGATTCCAACAGTTGTGGCGGTAACAGAGGTTAAAGAAGGTAGTATAGAGTACGCTTTCGGGAGAAAAGCTTTGTGGTATGCCAATCTAAGCTATACGGATAAAGGATTTTCAGTATTTTATGATATCAAAAGATGGGTAGGAGATTTTGAGAGGAAGGAAGAACTCACAGACTCAAAGGGAAGGTACAGATACGTACAAAGAATAGAGATTATAGGGGCATACCTAAGGCATGTACTGGACATTACAAGGGACAGTTTTAAATGCCGTATAAAAGAGGTGTATATTACAGTACCGGTAAAGCAAAAGCATGTGTATGAGCAAATGCTTAGTATTCTGTCGGAAATGCTATCGGTAGAAATAAAGGTTACTTTGGATGAAAGCACGGCAGTACTTTATAGTTTTATAAGTAAGATGAGGGAGAAAAATCGCTTAAAAGACGGTGAAAGCTATAAGGCACTGATAATGGACTGTGGAGGAGGAACCACGGATCTTAGTGCCTGTAAGTTTAAGGTACATGCAAAGGGTGATATACAGACCTATATCATGGAAAACAGCTACAAAAACGGTAATACGGATTTTGGAGGTAATAATATTACCTATAGAATAATAGCAACTTCTAAAACTGAAAATTGTATCCAAACTTCTTGGACTTGAGAAAGATCTTGGAAGTGAAGTGATTGATGAACTCTCAGGAGATCCTTACAGATATATTGATGAGGAAAGTGTGGAAAGCTTCTATGAGGG
>GL890623.1 GCA_000209465.1 Lachnospiraceae oral taxon 107 str. F0167
ATATGACGGAAAACTTGGAGATGAACTGAGTGTTATAAAGCAGTTGAAGTTTGGAGGTATAGATTTTGCAAGAGCCTCAATTTCACCTCTTTCAAATGAGGTTTCAATACTGAATGTTTTGCAGATGCCTTATTTATACAGAGATGAAGAACATATGTGGAATGTGCTATATAGTGAAATTGGTGAAGAGATATTGGCGGAGTTTGAAGGTTCAGGCATTGTACCATTATCATTTTATACCGCAGGAGCAAGAAATTTTTATAATAATGTAAGAACTATTGAAAATATAAAAGATTTAGAGGGCTTAAAAATAAGAGTACAGCAATCAGATCTTATGAAAGATATGGTAAAGATGTTGGGAGCGGAACCTGTAGCACAGGAGTACAGTCAGGTGTACGCTTCATTGCAAAGGGGAGTAATAGACGGAGCAGAAAATAATATTCCGTCCTATATCTCGGCTATGCATTTCCAATACGCAAAGTATTATACAAAGGACGAACATACCAGAGTTCCGGAGATGCAGATATGCTCAAATGTCACATGGAATAAACTTTCAGCAGAAGATAAAAAAACTTATAAAGGAGGCTGCCGTAGAGAGCAGTATTTATGAGAGGAGGATTTGGGAAGAAAAAGAAAAGCTCTATGAGGATGAATTGGTTGACAAGGGAATAGAGATAAATACTTTATCGGTTGATGAGAGAGCGGATTTTAAGCGAATCTTGAAGCCCCTTTATGAAAAGTATTGTAGGGACTATATGGATTTAATAGAAAGAATAAATGATAAGTGAGGTAGTATATGCTAAAGTTTAATTATTATTCACCTACTGAAATTGTTTTCGGTAAAGGAAGAAAAGTTGAAGTTGGAAACCTTGTAAAAAAATTCGGTGTGAAAAAAGCAGCGGTGATATATGGCGGTGAGAGTGCAAAGAAAAACGGACTGCTTGATATGGTAAAAGAAAAACTGAATGACGAGGGTATTGAAGTACTGCTTCTTGGAGGTGTGGTACCAAATCCGCTGCTCAGTAAGGCAAAGGAGATGACAGGAGAGGCATGTGTATTTGGAGCTGAGTTTATACTGGCAGTAGGCGGTGGCAGTGTTATAGATACTGCAAAATTTGTAGCCATAGGTGTTGCAAATCCGGATATCGATATAGAGGAGTTTTTCTTTCAAAGAAAAGTTGTAGAGAAGTCCTTGCCTATAGGTACTATTTTGACCATATCCGCAGCAGGTTCTGAGACCAGTGACTCGGCAGTACTTACGGATGATGTAACAGGAAGCCATATAAAGAAAGGTATCACTACAGATTATAACAGATGTAAGTTTGCTATTATGGATCCTGAGCTTACATACAGCTTGCCGAAATATCAGATAGGTGCAGGAGTGGCAGATATCTTTATGCATACCTCGGAGAGATATTTTACAAATATTTTGGGGAATCATCTGACTGATGAGATGGCAGAGGGACTTTTTAGGTGTATTATTAAATTCGGACCTGTAGGATTTAATAATCCGACAGACTATGAAGCGATGAGTGAAATAATGTGGTGTGGAAGTGTGTCACATATAGGACTTACAGGACTTGGTGCAAAGGGAGATACTCCAAGGGATGGAGATTGGTCATGTCATCAGCTTGGAATGTCTATATCATCACTTTTTGATTCTACACATGGTGCGACTCTCAGTGCATTATGGGTTTCATGGGCAAATTATGTAAAGGATGAGAATATAGCAAGATTTGCAAGGTTTGCAAGAAGAGTATATGGAATAGCGGAAAGTGATGATGAAAAAGCTGCTGCTGCAGGTATCAAAAAAACGGAGGAATTTTTTAAATCCGTAGATATGCCTACAAGTCTGCATGAGCTTCTTGGCAGAGAGGTGAGTGATAAAGATATAGAAGATTTGGCTTTGAACTGTTCATATAATAAATCAAGAAGTATAGGATGCTTTAAGTCTTTGGATTATCAGGATATGTATAATATATATAATAATG
>GL890624.1 GCA_000209465.1 Lachnospiraceae oral taxon 107 str. F0167
ATTGTTAGGGCAAGGCCCTGTTCTCGCAAGAGAACAAATAAACCACCTGCTATGCGGGTGGTTGAAATAGCTTTAGCGTTATGTAGAAAAACCCCCCAAATTTGATATAATATAAAAGGTTCGCCAACCAATAAATATATCAAAGGGGGTATCCAAATGGATAGTAGTAGTTTATCAGTAAGCGCACAATAACATGATGCCTTGTATTCCATCAAAATCCATATGATAATAATATAAAATAAAAGTGCTCAAAATTAAAAGAGCACTTTAAGTTATAGTTTACACTCTTCCTGCACATCCATTGACCAGGGCATTAAATCTTCCAAAAGATCAGTATCAGACTGCCACTCAGTATCAGGCATGTACATGAGGAGATATTCCAGATATGTGTAGGCATTCAATCCATTTGCCTTTGCTGTTTCTACAATACTATAAACAATAGCACTTGCAGACGCGCCTTTTGAGGTGTCTGAAAATAGCCAATTCTTACGACCTACCGTAAATGGACGAATTGCATTTTCAGCAGTATTATTTGAAATAGCACATCTTCCATCAAGTAAATAATTCTCAAGATATGGGCGTTGATTCTTTGCATAGATGATTGCTTTTCCAAGGGCTGAACCTTTCAAAGCTGTTATAGAATCAATCCAACTCCAAAAAGCCTCAAGAACAGGTTTTTCCAGTTCCGGACGCTTATAATATCTTTCTTTGTATGTTAAGTTTTTTAGGCTGTCTTCAATATAAAATAACCTATTACAATAATCCCTTCCGATCTCTGCATGAGTAAGAGGTGCATCCTTTACTTTTTGAGAAGGAATTGCTTCTATAAACTTTCTCCTAAGATGTGCCCAGCATCCGCACCTGGTTATATCAGAAAGTTTATTGTAACCGGAATAACCATCACAATGAACATATCCCCTAAAATCTTTGAGAAATTTCACCGCATGATCACCATTTCTTGAAGGCTGATAGTCATAAATGATAATGGATGGTTTGCCATCATTTCCTGTTTTATATAGCCACATATAAGACTTTGCCTGCGGTGCTTTGCCTTCTTCTTTAAGCACCTGTACCGGAGTTTCATCACAGTGTAGGATATCACGCTCCAACAATCTTTTATGCAGATATTCCACTATTGGTTTTAGATAATCCTCACTACAACGGATTATCCAGTTTGCCATAGTTGAACGTGTTAAAGATATTCCCAATTGCTCCCAGTCTTTTTCCTGTCGATAAAGTGGCATACCATTTACATACTTTTTATACATAACATTGGCTACTGAACTTGGAGAAGCCAATGAATGATTCATAAGTGATGAAGGAGTATGTGCCTTCACTATATAAGGATGAGTTGTGTGTTTACATTTTGGGCATTCGTAAACCAACTGAATGTAACGAACAATTCTAAGTTTTGCAGGAATATACTCTAATTCTTCTCTTACTACCTTTTTACCAAGAACTTTAAGCTTTGTATTACACTGTTCACAGTATTGATCTTCCTCAACAAGACTACATAATACTTCACGAACAGGCAGATCTTTTAGAAGCTCATCCCTTTTTGTTTTGCAATTTTTACGTCTATAGCCTTTAACAGCTGTTTCAATTGGCTCAGATACTCTTGCATCTGCCTCCAGTTCTGCCTCATTGAATAAAGAAAGTTGACCTTCAAACTGCTTTTTAGAAGTCTTCTCACTTGAAGAAGCAAACTTCTCCTTTCGAAGCAATGAAAGCATTTCAGTAAGGTTTTTTATTTGATTTTGAAGGTCTTTTATGGTGTTTTCAAGGTGCTCTATATAGGCATCTTTATTTTGCATTTTTGTATATTCCTTACTATTTTGATGATATAATTATACTACAAAAAGTGACACACATCCAGTGAAAATAAGGCTATAT
>GL890625.1 GCA_000209465.1 Lachnospiraceae oral taxon 107 str. F0167
TATGATGTTTCCTGAATGTATAACCGTTATCGACATAGAATGCGGTATTTGGGTATTCTTCCATATATCTGTGTACTATCTCCAATATGGTAAGTTCTATTCCAATCAAATCAGGAAAGCGAAAAAAGGTAACAAGCTCATCTTTTCTTGATTTTCTTGTGAAAACCTCCTTTATACCTACATAAGCAATAATTTGAATCATTGGATCGGGATCTTTTTCATCAAAAAAATCGTATTCATTATCTTCCTTAAACAGTATAAGACTACCATCACTTTTATCTATTGTCACTATTCTATGGTAGTTCATAGCATCAAGTATCTTTAGCATCCTGCAATCAACAGTTATACTTTTTCTCTCAAATTTTTCTAATATTCTTCCCTCACATATCATATATACATTCCCTTCTTATACTGCTGCCACAAGAGATCTTTTTTACAAAGCATCCGGACTGTAATATATCCAATTTGAGTCTTTATTACAGTATACTTTTTCAATGTCTTCTTTTGTATAAACATATCCTGACGCACTTAAGAAAATATCCTCAGGAAAGAGTTTAAAATATCTATATAAAAACTCCGATATTTTCAATTCTTTTTCTTTAATGTCATCAAAATAAATATATGCATAATAATAGCAATTTTCTCTTGGATAAAAAAACTTATACACCCCTTCTCTATCTCTCTCCACCAGGAACATATTTAAGTACATATTGTAAACTCTTTTTCTTATATTACTTTCATCATCCTCTTCAAGTATACTTGCAGACAAACTGTAAAAATCATTTGAGTCATAAATCGAACAATGTGTATATCCTATTGACATTAAAATGTTTATGACTTTTTCCATGTCTTCTTTATTAGCTGTTACTTTTTTCCTTAATATACCTGTATCTAACATTATTTAAAAAACTCCTTTAGCTCATCAAATCCATTTATCACTTTTATCTTCCCCTTGTACCTCTCATTTATATTTCCGATAAATTTAGGATCTTCTATTCTCTCTTTTATAAATAAAACTACCTCTTTGTCGCCTATATTCAAATAATTTTCCCCATCATATATTACATACCTATCAAGTTGCTTATAATCATCTACATTTACATCTGCGGACGTATTTTTTACCTCATAAAATCTTTTATCTGTCATATAATCTATTTCTCCTATAGTTTCACCTTTAGGATTCTTTACTTTTGTGGCAAATGCTTCCGGTACTTCAGATGTATTCTCTGTCATCCATTTTGCAAATTCACCCTCTACAACATCTCCAATATATTTTGATTTTAATTTACTTTCAATTTGACCCGGTAAATTTTTACGAAAGAACTTGGGTACTCTTAACTCGTCACCATTTTTATTTATATAAAATTTTGTTGTATTATTTTCTTTTTTAAACTTAATAGATGACTCTCTTGTATTTGAAGCACCATCAATTGCTTTCCCTACTTCCTTCTTATCCTCAGGCTTTACATCCTCTTTAGATAAAGGGTTTTCTTTAGCTATATCATCAGCTTTATCTATCTGTTTTTGAGGTTCAGGCATCTTTGGTTTTTCGGTTATCTCAGGCAGTTTTGTCGGATTTTTAGATTCGGGTATCTCTATAGGTGCTTTTTCTGTCTTAGACAACTCTATAGTCGGATTCTTCGGTTCGGGTATTTCTATAGGCGACTTATTCGGTTCTGGCACTTCTATAGGCGACTTATTCGGTTCTGGTATTTCTATAGGCGGCTTATTTGGCTCAGCTATTTTTGATGGCGGTTTGATAGGATTTATTTTCTTATCAATACCTGCCATATCACCTGCTTGTTCTCCAATTTCTGCGGCCTTAGATGAATAAACTATCTTTGAAGGCTGCTTTATATTTGAACCGCCTG
>GL890626.1 GCA_000209465.1 Lachnospiraceae oral taxon 107 str. F0167
TCCTGAATTATTCACGGTACAATATTTTAGTTAATTACCGTGCTATAAATCTTTAAACTTGACCAATGACGCTATAACTGACTTAATACATCTAAAAATGGGCAGACTTCCCCTAGGTAGTGTTTTTGAGTAGTTATTAAGCTCTCAAGGTTCATTATTAGTTGTTATTCAAGCTGTATACATAGCTTGCTGATATTGGATATAGTCTCATAGAACTCATCCTTATATGGGCAACTGCTACACAGCTTGAATGTCATATATCTTGCTGAACGAATTACTTTTGCAGCAATCTTTAGCAGTTTTAGACGGACAGTATCAATGCGTTGTTTTCGCATATTTGCAGATAATGCCAATCGTCTAAACCAATTAAATATGTTATAAGCAAGTTCATGTATTTGAAGCCTGTTGGCATTTACAATTCTTGTATGACTGCTGACAGAAGCAAAGTCAAAACCTGTTTTACTTTCCTTTATGAAGTTTTCCATCAAGCCTCTTTTGCAATAGAACTTGATAAGATATTCAGGAGATGACTCCATATTTGTAACAATGAATGTATACATGTAAGTCATTTGGTTTTCAGGTTTTTCAACTTTACAGACAACACGTCTTTCATAAGGCCAAGGACCTGCCTGATACATGAATTCACCATAAACTACAGCATAATCCACTTTGTTGTTTTTTGTGATTTCATCAAGTTCATCTACAAGATATGATGCCTTATCACGAAGTATAGCATTTTCTTTCAAACGAATTACATAGCCGGTACCGTTTTCTTCACACTGTTTATATAAACCGGGTGTTGCAAAGCCACTATCTCCACGAAGGAGAAGTTTAATTTCCGGAAAACCTTCAAGATATTCATAAAGTATAGGCTGCAGAAAGTCCACAACTCCTGTGCTTGAATACTGAGTCCCATCACGAAGCTGAATTTTAATCAAATCTCCTGTGATTCCATCATAGCAAACAAGTGGATGGTAACCGTTATTTTGATAGTGGAAGTTAAATGCTCTGCCTTCCTGTTTGCCATAGGCATTAAGAAGTGTTGAGTACAAATCCAAAATGATAGCTTCCGGCATCTGAATGCTATAAACTTTCTTTCGAAGAATTTGATTTATTGAAAGGAACTGTTTCAGCGAATCCTCATCCATTCGATTATGAAATCTTGAAATGGTTGGTTGTGATGCTAAAGTGTCTTTATTCAGCACTGCCTTAAACACAGGATCATTTGTAAGTTCATCTGAAGAATCATCTTCAAAATAGCCTGCAATGATCATATATATCATCTGAAGAAGGTTTTCTTTATCAGTGTGATAACGGAATAATGCAGAATCATTGGTCTTAAATGATTTACAGAAAAGTTTGTCAATGCCAAGTTTACTTACGAATTCTTTTATAAGAAGTAAGCCTGCATCGGAGGATAAATCTCCTCCATCGAAATTAATTTTAATTTTTCTATTGCTTTCAAGTGATAAGGTGTTTACAATACTCATAAAGGGCTCCTTTGTGTGATTATATTGAGTTTTAGCACCTTAATTTTACCACAAATGGACGCTCTTTTTTTATTCACTTACTAGGTGAAAGCAATATTTTGTTAAAATATAGTAATTATATGGCTTTCAGCCACGTTCATGATGTTGCCATGAATAATCTAGGTTAATGAAACCTATGCTAAAGATATTTCGAAGAAAGTTTCAAGTTCGCATCAGATGAGGCTCAAACAAGGAGGATTTATCTGCGGAGTTGCACCGTATGGATATAGAGCAAAAAAAGACGAAGATGGAATCAGACGCTTGTATCCGGATGAAATAACTGCTCCCACTTGTCAAAGAAATCTTGTATGCCTATCTGAAAGGACTGAGTACATCAGGTA
>GL890627.1 GCA_000209465.1 Lachnospiraceae oral taxon 107 str. F0167
ATTATCATCTGTAAACTGAAAGGAGACGAAGAAATGAAGAAGTTTAATTTTACGTTTCCGTCCCCTTATCGGGGTTATCATCTGTAAACTCTATCGGTAACAAATAATAAATTATTCCATGGAAGGAGAGTTTCCGTCCCCTTATCGGGGTTATCATCTGTAAACGGTCTATATAGTGCTGATGGTAAGAATTACTATGTTTTAGTTTCCGTCCCCTTATCGGGGTTATCATCTGTAAACCCTACCCCCTCTTAACCCTTATAATACAAGGCTTTCAAGGTGCTTTAGCGTGCCTAAAATTTAACAATCGTTTTTTCGTTAAATTTTCGTGATATTTGTTACTCAAGGTGCTCTAAACCCTTTATTTACAAGGGCCGTCTCAAAATGATAGATTTTAGAATATAAATACATACAAATTTATAAATATAACAAGTAATATAACTCTAAAATCGCAATCATTTTCAAGACCTTTTTATTCTATCATATAATTATAATTTATCCAAGCACATACAAAACCTGTATGCTGATATATTTTGTTTCTACATGGATATACGATCTCGAATCTCTGCCATCTTTGCATCATTAAGTCTTGATTTGCCATGTATTTTGGTAAAGGCAATATAGCCGCACATTCTGTCTGTCATGGTCATTTCTTCTTTGCCACATCTTGGACAGATCTCAGGTCTTTTCGTCCCTGTATTATTCCATTGAAAGCCACAATTATCGCAATAAGCCAGTGCAATATTGATACCCTCATATAATCCAAGTTCCATTGCATTAGTAACATAAGCCTCCAATGCCTCTATATTATATGGTACATCAACACGTACATATTGAATTTTACCCCCATTGAACAAATCCCAAAATCTTGCTTCATAGTTTTGTTTCTCTATCTGAGTTATATCTTACGACACATGGCAATGAAATGAATTTGAAAAATAATCTCTATCGCTGACATTTTCCAGCACTCCAAATTTATCTCTAAATGACTTTACCTGTTTACCACATAGGCTCTCTGCAGGTGTGCCATAGACGGAATATTGAATATGGTCTTCTGATTGATACTCTGCAACCTTATTATTGATATACCCTGCAACCTCCAAAGCAAATTTACCATCTTCTATAATTGACTTTCCATTGTACAAATACTGTAATTCGTTCAGTGCTGTAATGCCGTAAGAAGCTGTGGCACTCTTTAATAAAGGCTCTATTTTATCATCTCTCTCCATACAATCAAGTGTTTTTTAAGTAAATTCAATACTTTTTGATACCTGTCGTTGAATAGAACTAAGGTTATGGAGTGATCTTTACCTCATACAGGGCAGATATATAGTAATAATGGGTGCACCAAATAAAACGTCATCACTATTCGTTCTAAATGGCCTCGATGTGTACCCATCCCTATATGGCAGCTCACCTCTCATGTCCAACAGGATTATCCTCCTTACGGTGGGTCCTCACTTCCTTCGTTCTGCCTGTCCATAACCAGGGTGCTAGCTTAGCTATTCATCAGGGTCATGCCCTTTGGAGAAAATTCCTGCCGGCTACCAGCTCATTCTTTGTACTTTCATCACTGATCCAAACACTACGATTACAGCACCTTTCGGTGGACGCTTCCTATAATCATTATGGTTGTTATTTATTGCTCGGTTATGCAGCCTTTAACTGCTCTCCCGGATGTCGAATATCTTTCTAACATCTTTGA
>GL890628.1 GCA_000209465.1 Lachnospiraceae oral taxon 107 str. F0167
GAATAGCTTCCTGTATAATTCAAAGTGTAGAAAGTAAATGATTTTACAAAAATAGATACCTAAGTTAAACTGTCATTGCTGACCGGCCAGTTAGCAAATGAGCAGAATAAGGAAGGTATCTACAAATGAATTCTACACAAAATAAGAAGATTGAACAAGTAAAAGAAACAACAATGATTGTCGGCATTGATGTTGGCAGTGAAAAGCATTATTTCAGAGCTTTTAGCTGGAGAGGCATCGAACTTACCGGAAAGCCTGTAGCGTTTTCAAACTCTATGGAGGGATTCAACAGCTTTTACAATTCGGTTGTGGAACTGATGCAGAAAAATGAACTTAAAGAGGCACTGGTAGGAATAGAGCCAACCGGTCACTACTGGTTTGATCTTGGGCAGTTCATGGGTGAAAAGAACATAAAGTTTGTGATGGTAAATCCGCACCATGTGCATAAGACCAAAGAATTAGATGACAATAGTCCATCTAAAAATGACAGAAAAGATCCTCGTGTTATTGCAGGTCTTGTAAGGGATGGACGATATTTTTATTCATATATGCCGACAGGTGTATATGCAGAACTGCGGAATGCGTCAAACCGACGGTTTGTGCTTGTAGAAGAACAGACAAGGGCGAAGAACCGTCTGCATAAGTGGATTGCAGTGTATTTCCCAGAATATAAGGGGATTTATACACACATAGATGCCAAGGGAGGGCTGCTGGTGTTAAAACAGGCATCAACTCCTGAGGAGATAGTAAGACTAGGAGTGGAAGGTATCATAAAGATATGGAAAGACGCTAAACTCCGAGGAAATGGACATAAGAAGGCTATGCTGATTCTGAATGCAGCCATGAAAAGCATAGGATTAAAAGCAGGTCTTACAGAAGCTCGAATGGAGATACAGGATCTGATAGAGGATTATGAACTCCAGACAAAACGCCTTGAACGGGTCAATGACCTGATCAAAGAACTGTGCCAACAGGTCAGGTATGCGGATAAGCTGCTTGAAATAAAAGGTATAGGAATAACAACCGTGGCTGGTTTCATAGCAGAAGTTGGTGATATCACGCGCTTTGATAGCACGAAAGAACTTCAGAAACTTGCAGGATTGGAACTGGTGGCAGATAGTTCCGGTAAGCACAACGGAAAAACAAAGATAAGCAAAAGAGGACGCAAGCGTCTCAGATATCTACTTTTTGAGGCAGCGATATCGGTGGTGGGAAAGAATGAAGAATTCAAAGAAATCCACAGATATTATACCACCAGGGAAAAGAATCCATTGAAAAAGATGCAGTCGCTGATAGCAGTAGCATGTAAGCTGATAAGAGTATTCCATGTGATCCTTACCAAGGGAATCAGTTATGATGCATCAAAGATGTTGAAAGATATTCGACATCCGGGAGAGCAGTTAAAGGCTGCATAACCGAGCAATAAATAACAACCATAATGATTATAGGAAGCGTCCACCGAAAGGTGCTGTAATCGTAGTGTTTGGATCAGTGATGAAAGTACAAAGAATGAGCTGGTAGCCGGCAGGAATTTTCTCCAAAGGGCATGACCCTGATGAATAGCTAAGCTAGCACCCTGGTTATGGACAGGCAGAACGAAGGAAGTGAGGACCCAC
>GL890629.1 GCA_000209465.1 Lachnospiraceae oral taxon 107 str. F0167
TTCCAAACTGCTGATTCCGTTTTCGTTGTTCTTACTGTCATAATTGTCATTCACAGAAATAAAGCGGACTTGCATAAAGGGAAAAATCTGCTCAATATAGGCTCCGGATTCGATATAATCTCTGGCAAAGCGAGATAAATCCTTTACAAGTATGGTCTTTACTTCATTTTTTCTTGACAAGAGCAAGCATCTTTTGAAAAGCAGGGCGATTAAAGTTTGTTCCTGTATAACCGTCATCGATATGCTCCCTTATCTGAAAACCTGTAAATTCTTCCCTTGAGCGGATATAGTCTTTTAAGATTTCCCTTTGAGAAGTGATACTGTTGCTTTCATCTTGCTGATCGCCATCTTCCAGTGAAAGTCTTAGATAAAAATCTATGGTATTCATATCATCACCTTTTTACCTTTCTTCCAATTTTTTCGGTAATGACAGGCGTTTCTTCAAATTTAAATTTGATTTCTACTGTATGGTCTTTTCCAATGAATATCTTATCTATGATAGCCCTCACAAACTCTTTGTTCCATTTCTTTGACTTGCCTTTAAGTAGTGCTTTCAAATACTGATACTTTTCTTCAAGCCTTCGTTTTTCTTCATCAAAGATTGCAACTTGCTTTTCTTTCAGGCTTTCCAGCTCTTTTTTCTTTTGATGGAGATGTTCCTTTTCTCTTTCAAAATCTTCCTTTCTCCAATCTCCCAAGACATATTTTTCGTAATACTCGCTTTGAAACCTGCTCAGTCCTGAGATTCTTCTGCCGATTTCTGTCAGTTCTTTTTCATTTTGCTGCTTAATTTCTCTTTTTATATCCGCATAACCTTTTAAATATGCCTTATAGCTTTTCTTATTATTGGAAAGAATAGTATCAAATGCGGCTTTTACGGTGTTTTGGAGTGTAATGTCTGTAATTGCCGTTCCACATTTTTCTGCCTTGTATTCTCCAAATCGGTTACAGCTAAAGTAAAAAACCGTTCTTTTCCCACTTAATTGTCGATGAACACTCATTCGTCTTTGACAAATATTACAGTAAACCATTCCTCGAAAGATAGTAGCGTCTTTAGCAGCCACATTTTCCTCTCTGCTTCTTTTTATTGGAGCTGCTTTTTCGGAAATTTTCTCCTGCACCTTTTCAAAGGTATCCATCGAAATAATGGCTTCATGGGCATTTTCGGTTACTATCCAGTGTTCTTCAGAGAGCCTTTCCCTTGGTTTCATTTCATAAAGATGTTTTTGATTTCTCCCCTGTATCAGCGTTCCTGTATATGCACGATTTTTAAGCAGCTGTAAGATGGTTGTCTGTTTCCACAGCCTGATTGGTTCACCGTTATCAGATATGGCTTTTCCAATTTTTCGGTAATCGGTTGCAATATATACTTTTTTTTCCAGAAGAAGTTTGGATATACCTGATGTACTCAGTCCTTTCAGATAGGCATCAAAGATTTCTTTGACAATAGGAGCAGTATTTTCATCCGGATACAAGCGTCTGATTCCATCTTCATCTTTTCTTGCTCTATATCCATACGGTGCAACTCCGCAGATAAATCCGCCTTGTTTGAGCCTCATCTGATGCGAGCTTGACACTTTCTTCGAAATATCTTTAGCTATAGGTTT
>GL890630.1 GCA_000209465.1 Lachnospiraceae oral taxon 107 str. F0167
TCAGCCTTACCGGCTGACCTTTTTTATTATACTTTGTCACATTTTTCTTACAGCCGACATATACTGTAGTATATTATATCCGTATACATTTATCCTATTTTTTTGATTTTAGTGTAGCCGCACTGACAGCCTCTATAACACCTGCTCTGAAGCTGTAATCTTCCAGTGCTTTTACTCCCTCTATTGTAGTTCCCGCCGGCGAACACACCATATCTTTTAACACAGCCGGATGTATCTGTGTATCAAGTATTTGTGCGGCACTTCCAAGTACGGTTTTTGCCGCCATCTTTATTGCCACATCCCTTTTTAAACCGTGAAGCACTCCTGCATCAGCCAAAGCCTCTATAAACATAGCCACATAAGCCGGACCTCCGCCTGAAAGTCCTGTAACAACAGGGAAAAGTCTTTCTTCCACCCATTCCACAAGTCCTATTGCAGAAAACATTTTTTCCACAGTTTTCTTTTCCTCATCAAGTGCATTGCTGTCACTGTCAAGAGCAAATACTCCTTCACCTACTATCGCAGGAGTATTGGGCATTATCCTAAGCACTCTCTTATCACTTCCTATCCATGACTTTATAGTAGCACTCTCAAGCCCTGCAACTATTGATATAATAAGTTTATTATTAAGCTCTTTAGCTATATTTTTTAAGACTTCCTCGGCATGGATGGGCTTTACAGCTATAAGTACGGCATCTGAATGCTTTATCAGATCTTTTTCATCTTTGTATACAGCAAAACCTTCATCCTCCGCTTTTTCCCTTGTTTTATCATAAGTATCAAATACAGCTATATCATTAATATCCATTACCTGCTTTGATATAAATCCCTTTGTTATAGCGGAGCCCATATTTCCAAAGCCTATTACACCTAATTTCATTCTTTCTCCTCTCCATACAATCAAGTGTTTTTTAAGTAAATTCAATACTTTTTGATACCTGTCGTTGAATAGAACTAAGGTTATGGAGTGATCTTTACCTCATACAGGGCAGATATATAGTAATAATGGGTGCACCAAATAAAACGTCATCACTATTCGTTCTAAATGGCCTCGATGTGTACCCATCCCTATATGGCAGCTCACCTCTCATGTCCAACAGGATTATCCTCCTTACGGTGGGTCCTCACTTCCTTCGTTCTGCCTGTCCATAACCAGGGTGCTAGCTTAGCTATTCATCAGGGTCATGCCCTTTGGAGAAAATTCCTGCCGGCTACCAGCTCATTCTTTGTACTTTCATCACTGATCCAAACACTACGATTACAGCACCTTTCGGTGGACGCTTCCTATAATCATTATGGTTGTTATTTATTGCTCGGTTATGCAGCCTTTAACTGCTCTCCCGGATGTCGAATATCTTTCAACATCTTTGATGCATCATAACTGATTCCCTTG
>GL890631.1 GCA_000209465.1 Lachnospiraceae oral taxon 107 str. F0167
GGAAAAGACCATACAGTAGAAATCAAATTTAAATTTGAAGAAACGCCTGTCATTACCGAAAAAATTGGAAGAAAGGTAAAAAGGTGATGATATGAATACCATAGATTTTTATCTAAGACTTTCACTGGAAGATGGCGATCAGCAAGATGAAAGCAACAGTATCACTTCTCAAAGGGAAATCTTAAAAGACTATATCCGCTCAAGGGAAGAATTTACAGGTTTTCAGATAAGGGAGCATATCGATGACGGTTATACAGGAACAAACTTTAATCGCCCTGCTTTTCAAAAGATGCTTGCTCTTGTCAAGAAAAATGAAGTAAAGACCATACTTGTAAAGGATTTATCTCGCTTTGCCAGAGATTATATCGAATCCGGAGCCTATATTGAGCAGATTTTTCCCTTTATGCAAGTCCGCTTTATTTCTGTGAATGACAATTATGACAGTAAGAACAACGAAAACGGAATCAGCAGTTTGGAAATTCCTTTTAAGAATCTTGTCTATGACTACTATTCCAAAGATATTTCACAAAAAATGCGTTCATCCGTTAGAGTAAGACAGGATAAAGGCTATTACTTCGGCTCAAAAGCACCGTATGGATATGTAAAAAACGAAAAAGACCATCATCAGCTTATTGTCGATGAAGAAGTAAGACCGATTGTGGAAGAAGTGTTTACAAGATATTTAAGTGGAGAAAGTATGCTTGTGATTGCCAAAGATTTTAACGAGAGAGAAGTTTTAACCCCTGCCAAGTACATAGGACTGAAAAGAGGAAGCGGAATTTGGACAGGACAGATTGTTCGGTATCTCTTAACACAAAGAGTGTATACGGGAGCAATCATCGGCGGAAAGACAAGAGTGTATGAAGTAGGCTCGGATCATCGACAATGGATGGATAGTAAGGACTGGATCATACGAGAAGATATGCATGAAGCTATAATTTCACAAGAGGATTTTGCAAAAGTTCAAAACCGATTAAGCAGCAATGCGAAACATATCAGCCGAGAACGGAAGCATTTTCATATTCTTCAGGATAAAGTTTATTGCGGGAAATGCCATCATAAGATGAGTTATACAGTTTACTATGGCAAAAACGACGGATACTGCTGTTCGTATCGGTACAAAGAAAAAGAACTGTGGCTGCATGAAAGGAAAGATAAAAGCTTCGGTACTGGAAGAAGTTGTGTCAAAGGAAATTCAGCTTTACACCGAAAGCTTTCTTGAGAAAGAACAGACGAGAATGATTGAGCAAAGAGTCAGAGGAAGTATTTGTGAGAGCCTGCTTGAGCGAAAGAAAAGCTGAAAGCGGAACAACAAAAGAACCAAATTTCCAAAATGCAGTGTTATGAAAGGCATAAG
>GL890632.1 GCA_000209465.1 Lachnospiraceae oral taxon 107 str. F0167
CTGCGGTGAATACGTTCCCGGGTCTTGTACACACCGCCCGTCACACCATGGGAGTCATCAATGCCCGAAGTCAGTGACCTAACCGTAAGGAAGAAGCTGCCGAAGGCAGGGAGGATAACTGGGGTGAAGTCGTAACAAGGTAGCCGTATCGGAAGGTGCGGCTGGATCACCTCCTTTCTATACATTTTTCACATAATGAAAACGAGCCGAAGGCGAAGTTTGAGTATTAGTGAAAAAGTAGTTCTTCATACGAATGAAGTGAGTATGATAGAACATAATTAAAGGCTTTAGTAGGGGTTGTGAGTACTGTTTAGTTTTACATTATTTTCTCGGCTAAAACGGGCGAAAGCAAGGTTTAATGCCGGAGAATAAGTACACCTTGTCGAATGAAATAAGACAATGGTGTAGCCTTATTTAAGGTTTAAAGCTAAAACCAACATTAGCGGTGTCGATGCGTCTGGGGGACACACCCGTTCCCATTCCGAACACGATGGTTAAGACTCAGTCGGCCGATGGTACTATATTGGAGACGATATGGGAGAGTAGGTGGATGCCGCTTTATTAAATGATTTAAATGTCTTTAATATATAGGAGGGGATGTATGGGTGAGCAATTTGGAAACTTGTTCAGACAATATCCATGGCATGTGGTTTGCCTTGTTTCATTATTATTTATAATCGGACAGGGAGTTATAATTTATCTGGCTAAGAGATATAATTGGTCGCTTAGAATAAGACCTGTACAAATCCTTATGTTTATTGTGTTGTTCTTTATATCATTGTATATGATAATCACAGGACAGACGACGATGTAAAGTAAGGGCTTATAGCTCAGCCGGTTAGAGCGCACGCCTGATAAGCGTGAGGTCGGTGGTTCGAGTCCACTTAAGCCCATGTATTTTTCACTTGATGAAAACAAGTAAAGCTTGAAGCCGGGTGAAAAAGTATGCCTCATCAATTAAAACAAGATGATGGTATTACCATATAGAAGAGATAATATCAGATATTCCTCTGGAGAGGATGAAAGATGTTGAAGTTCGAATCTTTAAATCTCATTTGCAGAGAATTTGAAAAGTTTTCTGCATAAGATGTACCTTGAAAACTGCATACCAAACGAGAAATTATATAAATATTTTATAATTAGACATCCGAGGTACTAATTACAAATGTAGTTAGTATTTAATACATTATTTACCTGATGAAAATGAGCGAGAGCTTGTTTGGATTCCGGTAAATAAGTAGTTCTTCATATAAACAAAGTAAGTGTGAAGAACAT
>GL890633.1 GCA_000209465.1 Lachnospiraceae oral taxon 107 str. F0167
ATTCTTCATACTCACTTCGTTTATATGAAGAACTACTTATTTACTAAAATCAAACTTCGCTTACGCTCGTTTTCATTAAGTAAATAATGCATTAAATACTAACTACATTTGTAATTAGTACCTCGGATGTCTAATTATAAAATATTTATATAATTTCTCGTTTGGTATGCAGTTTTCAAGGTACATTTAGTTAAAGCTTTTGACTTTAACAATAAGATTTGAAGATTCGAACTCCAACATCTTTCATCCTTTCCAAAGGTATATCTGATGTAATCTCTTCTATATGGTAATATCATCATCTTGTTTTAGCTGATGAGGCGTACTTTTTCACCCGGCTTCAAGCTTTACTTGTTTTCATTATGTGAAAAATATATGGGCTTAAGTGGACTCGAACCACCGACCTCACGCTTATCAGGCGTGCGCTCTAACCGGCTGAGCTATAAGCCCTTATTATTAACTTTTGGTAACACCATCATCTCGCTTCACCCGCTTTCATCAAGTGAAAAATGCAGCGGCATCCACCTACTCTCCCATATCGTCTCCAATATAGTACCATCGGCCGACTGAGTCTTAACCATCGTGTTCGGAATGGGAACGGGTGTGTCCCCCAGACGCATCGACACCGCTAATTTTGGTTTTTAGTATTTTGCACCAAGCAATTTAATACTAAACAGTACTCACAACCCCTACTAAAGCCTTTAATGATGTTCTATCATACTCACTTCGTTCGTATGAAGAACTACTTTTTCACTAACACTCAAACTTCGCCTTCGGCTCGTTTTCATTAAGTGAAAAATGTATAGAAAGGAGGTGATCCAGCCGCACCTTCCGATACGGCTACCTTGTTACGACTTCACCCCAGTTATCCTCCCTGCCTTCGGCAGCTCCTTCCCACACTGCTAAACACAACTTACTGCTATTCTTTATATCATATAAGTATACTCGTTCATAAGCCTCGCGGCTTACTCTCTCGTATCCTTATCACAGCTTTATGTTTACCAGTGTGGGTTAGGTCACTGACTTCGGGCATTGATGACTCCCATGGTGTGACGGGCGGTGTGTACAAGACCCGGGAACGTATTCACCG
>GL890634.1 GCA_000209465.1 Lachnospiraceae oral taxon 107 str. F0167
TTGTTTCAGCCGGTTATGATGTATCAAAAGGCAGTAAAGAACGAAAAAAGTTTGAAGGAGCTTACCCTTGAGCTTGGAGAAAAGGGAATAAGTGTTGAAGTGGGCAGTGAGCATGATTTCATGGAATGGAGCAGGATAAAAGCCGGGAAGAGATTTCCGCAGATGCTGATTATTTTTACCGATAATACAAATGGATATATTCTTACAAAGAGAATAGTTGGAAAAGACTATAAACAGATATTTAAAGATATTTTGGAAAGAATAAAGAAATGAAAAATAAACTTGTATGGCTTTTAGCTTTTATTGCTATGATTTTTAATATTTCATGTGTAAGAAAAAAGCCGGACACGGAGTATGTTTTCACCTATGCGGAAAATCATCCTAAGGATTATCCTACCACACTTGGAGCATTTGAGTTTGCCGAGCTTGTAGAGGAAAAGAGCAATGGAAGAATAATGATAGATGTTGTATATGACGGTAAACTTGGAGATGAACTGAGTGTTATAAAGCAGTTGAAGTTTGGAGGTATAGATTTTGCAAGAGCCTCAATTTCGCCTCTTTCAAATGAGGTTTCAATACTGAATGTTTTGCAGATGCCTTATTTATACAGAGATGAAGAACATATGTGGAATGTACTATATAGTGAAATAGGTGAAGAGATATTGGCGGAGTTTGAAGGTTCAGGTATTGTACCATTATCATTTTATACCGCCGGAGCAAGAAATTTTTATAATAATGTAAGACCTATTGAAAATATAAAAGATTTAGAGGGCTTAAAAATAAGAGTACAGCAATCAGATCTTATGAAAGATATGGTAAAGATGTTGGGAGCGGAACCTGTAGCACAGGAGTACAGTCAAGTGTATGCTTCGTTGCAAAGGGGAGTAATAGACGGTGCGGAAAATAATATTCCATCATATATCTCAGCTATGCATTTCCAATATGCAAAGTATTATACGAA
>GL890635.1 GCA_000209465.1 Lachnospiraceae oral taxon 107 str. F0167
TTTTACCAACAAATGGACGCTTCTTTTTTATTCACTTACTAGGTGAAAGCAATATTTTGTTAAAATATAGTAATTATATGGCTTTCAGCCATGTTCATGATGTTGCCATGAATAATCTAGGTCTAAGATTGATGAAGATCTTAAATATGCAGGATATAATCTTTTAGTGACATCCGAGATAGATATGGATCCATTACAGGTATATAAAACATACCATAGCCTATGGAAAATCGAGGAATCTTTTAGACTTACAAAATCATACCTTGATGCAAGGCCTGTTTATTTACAGAAAAAAGAAACAATCTATGGGCATTTTTTGATATGCTACCTTAGCTTGTTTCTTTTAAGAGTATTAGAAATCAAGTGCTTCAAAAATAAAATAAACTCTTATGACTTGATTAACTTTATGCGTGATTTTAGGGTAGTAAATAAAGGTGATAATACATATATCAATATATCAAGAGACCAGGCCGTTAACGAAAAGGTTAAAAAATTGGTTGGCTTTAGTAACCTTGATGCCCTCTATTTAACCAAAGCTGAAGTCGACAATTTCTTTCAAAACTGCATGCTCTTGGATACCTAGAGTACTAGGTTTTGAGAGAAACGACGGAAGTCAGGTATTATAGCAAAAAAGAAGAAAGAAAAACAATGAAATTTCCATATTAAATTCTAAAGAGATTTTCATAGAATTTCTCCAAAGCCTTATTTATATGTTATAGAAAAATATCTTCAAATTAGAAACTTCGCTTATGTGTATTCGAGAAATTTGCTGCAAGCTGTCCTTTAGTTCTGTGATAATGTCTATCATGCCTTATCGGCACTACATTTTTGCTTATTTCATCATACAATGCCTGTAGTAGCGCTACTTTTTTATTTCCATCTTTTTCTATAAGAATGTATATTAGGTCATTTTTCAGAAGTCCGATACTTAGGTTCGGTTT
>GL890636.1 GCA_000209465.1 Lachnospiraceae oral taxon 107 str. F0167
GTTATGATGTATCAAAAGGCAGTAAAAGAACGAAAAAAGTTTGAAGGAGCTTACCCTTGAGCTTGGAGAAAAGGGAATAAGTGTTGAAGTGGGCAGTGAGCATGATTTCATGGAATGGAGCAGGATAAAAGCCGGGAAGAGATTTCCGCAGATGCTGATTATTTTTACCGATAATACAAATGGATATATTCTTACAAAGAGAATAGTTGGAAAAGACTATAAACAGATATTTAAAGATATTTTGGAAAGAATAAAGAAATGAAAAATAAACTTGTATGGCTTTTAGCTTTTACTGCTATGATTTTTAATATTTCATGTGTAAGAAAAAAGCCGGACACGGAGTATGTTTTCACCTATGCGGAAAACCATCCTAAGGATTACCCTACCACACTTGGAGCATTTGAGTTTGCCGAGCTTGTAGAGGAAAAGAGCAATGGAAGAATAGTGATAGATGTTGTATATGACGGAAAACTTGGAGATGAACTGAGTGTTATAAAGCAGTTGAAGTTTGGAGGTATAGATTTTGCAAGAGCCTCAATTTCACCTCTTTCAAATGAGGTTTCAATACTGAATGTTTTGCAGATGCCTTATTTATACAGAGATGAAGAACATATGTGGAATGTGCTATATAGTGAAATTGGTGAAGAGATATTGGCGGAGTTTGAAGGTTCAGGCATTGTACCATTATCATTTTATACCGCAGGAGCAAGAAATTTTTATAATAATGTAAGAACTATTGAAAATATAAAAGATTTAGAGGGCTTAAAAATAAGAGTACAGCAATCAGATCTTATGAAAGATATGGTAAAGATGTTGGGAGCGGAACCTGTAGCACAGGAGTACAGTCAGGTGTACGCTTCATTGCAAAGGGGAGTAATAGACGGAGCAGAAAATAATATTCCGTCCTATATCTCGGCTATGCATTTCCAA
>GL890637.1 GCA_000209465.1 Lachnospiraceae oral taxon 107 str. F0167
GCCATACTCTATACCGTCATAGCTGATTACTCTTAAAGGCATCAGTTTATCAGGCACAGTTTGATTTTCAAAACCGAACAAAGCGATATTTATTCTGCTGTTCTGCCAATATTTGGCGACATCCCTATCTTGCGAATGTACTTTGCCATCTATCTTCATCATACTCTTGGTGGGAGTATCAATCAGAGAATTTTCATCCACGACATCCTTACAATCAAATAAGAGTACATTTACGATATCGGAAAAAACATCATTAAATTGTTCCAACATCTTTTGGGTTATATCTTTTTCTTGCATATCTTGCTCCTTTATTATACCAAAAAAATATTTTTGAATCCATGCTCAGGTGAAACTTAAGAATATAAATCATAGAAAATTTAGAAAAACCATATAGAATCATAGTTAAATCCACTTATATATGTATTATATCAATTATAAAATTTATTACAATACCGGAAGTAATACGGGTAGTATTTGAGACATTAAATAAATGTCAAGTGATAAATGTTTGTATGTGGAGTTTTTGCAAGACTCTTTGGGGAAGATATTAATGATATAGTTTGATAAGGCTTGAAATTTATATAGTAGGTATAAAATAAACGGGTGAGAAAATCATTAAATCAAATGATTTCTGCACCCGTTTATTGCTGATATTCTATAAAATTTTTGATTGTACTATAAAACTTATTTTGTTTCTACACCCATTATTAATTGCTAATATTTTATAAAATTATTGATTAGAGTATAAAAACTATTTTGTTTACAGGAAATAATATATTAAAAGCCTACTGCAATATCTTATATTCCTTCAGCAACTTATGTCTATAGTTCTTATCAGTATTAGCTCTGCGAAGTTTATCAATATTGCCTTCGTTTAATAGCAGCTCATTAAGCTTACTGACCATATCGGCACCTTCCTGCCTG
>GL890638.1 GCA_000209465.1 Lachnospiraceae oral taxon 107 str. F0167
ATGACATTAACAGGGGTCTTGGCACACAACATAGGAATTTCACCTCCGCCTCTTTTCAAGATGAGCCGGCTTTCACTAAAGAAGTATCATTATCCCCATTTACATCATCGCAAATAGGCTGCCACACCTATTTTTTGTCTTACAAATTTGTCGCTCGCTTTCTTTTATCCTTTGTATTTGCAAGTATGTGTTTAAACCGAGGTTGCCGGAGGGTACATAGTTATTCCCTCAAGTCCTAATCTTCTCAGCAGAAAGGTCTTAGCGTTTGTTGACAGATGCTCCATAAATGGTTAATGTCCTGTTTTGGTCTATTTAGCTTTCAATGTACAAGATTCTTATATTTTCAAAAATATATTCAATTTTCCAAAGGTGAAATTTTCCCCTCTATATATAAACCTTACTTTCAGATGCTTTTGTTTCCACTTTTTAAAATTTTTTTAAAAATATAGGGAACAAACTGCAAATCCGGTCTGTCCCCTACTCATTAGTTACTATTTAAGCATCTCTCTTAGCTTTTTTAAAATCTTATTTCTAAAACTAAAAATCTTCTTAGAAGATACCTGTTGCTCTTTTGCTAAATCACGAATGGTCATTTTTTTGAAATACAAAGAATCTATCACCTTTAGCTCTTCATCATTTAGCTTTCGCAGTGCCTGATATAGATCCTTGATTCTCATTTTAGTTTCAATGATTTTTTCAATATCCACATCTTCATCTACAATGGAATTCAAATCAATCTTGTAATCCTCATACCCGTAAACCTTATGTTTTTTATCTGATTATTTAAATAAGCCTCATGATTGACTTGCTTCTTATATGCTTTATATATTTCATCGGATACATATATCTTTTCACCTTTTACATAGATATATTTTCTATCATCTGTCATTTGTG
>GL890639.1 GCA_000209465.1 Lachnospiraceae oral taxon 107 str. F0167
TGTTCTTCACACTTACTTTGTTTATATGAAGAACTACTTATTTACCGGAATCCAAACAAGCTTTCGCTTATTTTCATCAGGTAAATAATGCATTAAATACTAACTACATTTGTAATTAGTACCTCGGATGTCTAATTATAAAATATTTATATAATTTCTCGTTTGGTATGCAGTTTTCAAGGTACATCTTATGCAGAAAACTTCTCAAATTCTCCGCAAATGAGATTTAAAGATTCGAACTCCAACATCTTTCATCCTCTCCAAAGGAATATCTGATGTAATCTCTTCTATATGGTAACACCATCATCTCGCTTTGCTCGATGAGTTGTACTTTTTCACTAAGATTCAAGCTTCGCTTCACTCGCTTTCATCAAGTGAAAATAAAGCGGCATCCACCTACTCTCCCATATCGTCTCCAATATAGTACCATCGGCCGACTGAGTCTTAACCATCGTGTTCGGAATGGGAACGGGTGTGTCCCCCAGACGCATCGACACCGCTAATGTTGATTTTTAGTATTTTGCACCAGGCAATTTAATACTAAACAGTACTCACAACCCCTACTAAAGCCTTTAATGATGTTCTATCATACTCACTTCGTTCGTATGAAGAACTACTTTTTCACTAACACTCAAACTTCGCCTTCGGCTCGTTTTCATTAAGTGAAAAATGTATAGAAAGGAGGTGATCCAGCCGCACCTTCCGATACGGCTACCTTGTTACGACTTCACCCCAGTTATCCTCCCTGCCTTCGGCAGCTCCTTCCTTACGGTTAGGTCACTGACTTCGGGCATTGATGACTCCCATGGTGTGACGGGCGGTGTGTACAAGACCCGGGAACGTATTCACCGCAA
>GL890640.1 GCA_000209465.1 Lachnospiraceae oral taxon 107 str. F0167
AGATGAGCCGGCTTTCACTAAAGAAGTATCATTATCCCCATTTACATCATCGCAAATAGGTTGCCAAACCTATTTTTTGTCGTACAAATTTGTCGCTCACTTTCTTTTATCCTTTGTATTTGCAAGTATGTGTTTAAACCGAGATTGCAGGAGGGTACATGGTTATTCCCTTAAATCCTAATCTTCTCAGCAGAAAGGTCTTAGCGTTTGTTGACAAACGCTCCATAAATGGTTAATGTCCTGTTTTGGTCTATTTAGCTTTCAAGGTACAAGATTCTTATATTTTCAAAAATATATTCAATTTTCCAAAGGTAAAATTTTCCCCTCTATATATAAACCTTACTTTCAGATGCTTTTGTTTCCACTTTTTAAAATTTTTTTAAAAAAGTAGGGAACAAACTACAAATCCGGTCTGCTCCCTACTTAATTAGTTACTATTTAAGCATCTCTCTTAGCTTTTTTAAAATCTTATTTCTAAAACTGAAAATCTTCTTAGAAGATACCTGTTGCTCTTTTGCTAAATCACGAATGGTCATTTTTTTGAAATACAAAGAATCTATCACCTTTAGCTCTTCATCATTTAGCTTTCGCAGTGCCTGATATAGATCCTTGATTCTCATTTTAGTTTCAATGATTTTTTCGATATCCACATCTTCATCTACAACGGAATTCAAATCAATCTTGTAATCCTCATACCCATAAACCTTATGTTTTTTATCTGATTTATTTAAATAAGCCTCATGATTGACTTGCTTCTTATATGCTTTATATATTTCATCGGATACATATATCTTTTCACCTTTTACATAGATATATTTTCTATCATCTGTCATTTGT
>GL890641.1 GCA_000209465.1 Lachnospiraceae oral taxon 107 str. F0167
CGGCTCAGATCATCGACAATGGATGGATAGTAAGGACTGGATCATACAGGAAGATATGCATGAAGCTATAATTTCACAAGAGGATTTTGCACAAGTTCAAAACAGATTAAGCAGCAATGCGAAACATATCAGCCGAGAACGAAAGCATTTTCATATTCTTCAGGACAAAGTCTATTGCGGGAAATGCCATCATAAGATGAGCTATACAGTTTACTATGGCAAAAACGACGGATACTGCTGTTCGTATCGGTACAAAGAAAAAGACTGTGGCTGCATGAAAGGAAAGATACAAGCCTTAATACTGGAAGAAATCGTGTCAAAGGAAATTCATCTTTACACCGAGAGCTTTCTTGAGAAAGAGCAGACGAGAATGGTTGAGCAAAGAGTCAGAGAAAGTATTTGTCAGAGCCTGCTTGAGCGAAAGAAAAAGCTGAAAGCGGAACAACAAAAGAATAAAATTTCCAAAATGCAGTGTTATGAAAGGCATAAGCAAGGTATAATAGAGAAAGAAGAATACCTCTCAAAACGGGAATTCCTTACACAAAGAGTAAAGAACATAGAGCAGGAAATATTGATCATAGAGGACAAGATACAAGAAAATACAGCTTTAGGACATCATCTGAATGTGGATAAGCTAAGAGAAGCGGTAGCAAAAGGAGAACTTGTTTTAGACTGGATCAACGAAGTGATAGACAAAATCTATGTTTATGACAAGGATACGGTTGAAATCATTTGGAGATTTGAGGAAGGTGATGAAAAAGATGGATAAAAAAGACGAGATAATGCTTGTAAATCATGAATCCCTTGTAAAAAAGATTATATTATTAGGGG
>GL890642.1 GCA_000209465.1 Lachnospiraceae oral taxon 107 str. F0167
TGCACTTTTCCCGTAAGAATATGAGATATCAAATCAAACATCATGAAAAAGATTTGAATGGCTCTATTATACTAACAGAAAAAGTTTTGACAATAGTCGATACAACGCTCCGTTGTATTTGAAGAAATTTCGGCGTATGGTAATAAAAATATAATGAAATATTGTGCATATAAACGAAAGTCATATAGATACAATGACTAAAAATAAGCTTACATTTTTGGTTATATCGTTATTGGCGATATTTGTATCCTAAATTTACACGAATCAGGTATAAATATATTTAAACTATTACGTCTAAAAAGAAGAAATATTTTGATTAAAGTTTTGTTTGAAAATATTTAAGAGAACGAAGGGTGAGAAGCATATTACCTGGAATTGAGGCAGGAAGTAAGAAAAAATAACTTGTTTGTTCGAGATGGAAGAAATTTTTGAATTTTTTACTTTTGCATATAGAGGGGAGTTATGAGAAATATATTAGAGAAAATGAAAAATTCCAAAGCATAAAGGAGTATAGCCCGGCAGAATAGTAAGGCTACTATCTGCCGAGCTATATATGAGGGAAAGCTCAATCGGTGCACCGATTTGTACATGATGTTTAGAACTTTTTAGAATTTTTAGAAAACCAAGAATAGAAAGTGCACTTTCCGTAAGAATATAAGATATCAAATCAAACATCATGAAAAAGATTTGATGGCTCTATTATACTAACAGAAAAAGTTTTGACAATAGTCGATACAACGCTCCGTTGTATTTGAAGAAATTTCGGCGTATGGTATAAAATATAATGAAATATTGTGCATATAAACGAA
>GL890643.1 GCA_000209465.1 Lachnospiraceae oral taxon 107 str. F0167
GCGGTGAATACGTTCCCGGGTCTTGTACACACCGCCCGTCACACCATGGGAGTCATCAATGCCCGAAGTCAGTGACCTAACCGTAAGGAAGGAGCTGCCGAAGGCAGGGAGGATAACTGGGGTGAAGTCGTAACAAGGTAGCCGTATCGGAAGGTGCGGCTGGATCACCTCCTTTCTAAGGATTTAGTAGGGGTTGTGAGTACTGTTTAGTTTTAGATTACTAAGGTTTAAAACTAAATAAAACATTATTGGTGTCGATGCGTCTAGGGGACACACCCGTTCCCATTCCGAACACGATGGTTAAGACCTAGTCGGCCGATGGTACTATATTGGAGACGATATGGGAGAGTAGGTGGATGCCAATTTATGGGGGTGTAGCTCAGTTGGGAGAGCACCTGCCTTGCAAGCAGGGGGTCAAGAGTTCGAATCTCTCCATCTCCACTGCCGGAGAACTTGGTGAATACAAGCGAAGCGAAGTATGAACCTAGTCGTAGGCGTGTCGATACTGTTAGTGAAAATGAGCGTAAGCGAAGTTTGAACTTACAAATCGACTTGCCGGAGAACTTAACAAAAACTTCTTTGGCACAAATGTACCTTGAAAACTGCATACCAAACGAGAAATTATATAAATATTTTATAATTAGACATCCGAGGTACTAATTACAAATGTAGTTAGTATTTAATGCATTATTTACTTGATGAAAATGAGCGAGAGCTTGTTTGGATTCCGGTAAATAAGTAGTTCTTCATATAAGCAAAGTGAGTATGAAGAACATC
>GL890644.1 GCA_000209465.1 Lachnospiraceae oral taxon 107 str. F0167
AATCAGTACCACCGGCTAAGCCGGTGGTTTGTTGTTTCGCCCTATAAGGGCTCTTTACCTGCGCTTGAGTCTAAAGACTCATCGAAAGTTCGCCAACCGCACATCATTTACTTGCTTAGCCCCTTGGGCTTATTTTTTCTTATTGCTTTTTATTACCGGCTCACCCGTAAACGGGTCTATATATTCTTTCATACTCATTTGGTCATATAACATATCTTCATTTAGCTGGTTTCTTATGTATTCTTCTATCTTTTTTGCATTTTTTCCTACCGTATCTACATAATATCCCCTACACCAAAAATGTCTATTCCCATACTTGTATTTTAGATTTGCATGTCTTTCAAATATCATTAGTGTACTCTTACCTTTTAAATATCCTACAAAATCTGATACACTCATTTTGGGTGGAATCTCTACCAGCATATGTATGTGATCCGGACATACTTCTGCTTCCACTATATGTACTTCTTTTCTTTTACATAACATGCTCAATATATTTGCTATATCCTGCTTTAGCTCTCCATATATTATCTTTCTCCTATATTTTGGTGCAAATACTATATGATACTTACAATTCCATGATGTATGTGATAAACTACTACTATCCATTTGGATACCCCCTTTGATATATTTATTGGTTGGCGAACCTTTTATATTATATCAAATTTGGGGGTTTTTCACATAACGCTAAAGCTATTTCAACCACCCGCATAGCAGGTGGTTTATTTGTTCTCTTGCGAGAACAGGGCCTTGCCCTAACAAATAAAAAA
>GL890645.1 GCA_000209465.1 Lachnospiraceae oral taxon 107 str. F0167
CAAGAGGATTTTGCAAAAGTTCAAAACCGATTAAGCAGCAATGCGAAACATATCAGCCGAGAACGGAAGCATTTTCATATTCTTCAGGATAAAGTTTATTGCGGGAAATGCCATCATAAGATGAGTTATACAGTTTACTATGGCAAAAACGACGGATACTGCTGTTCGTATCGGTACAAAGAAAAAGACTGTGGCTGCATGAAAGGAAAGATAAAAGCTTCGGTACTGGAAGAAGTTGTGTCAAAGGAAATTCAGCTTTACACCGAAAGCTTTCTTGAGAAAGAACAGACGAGAATGATTGAGCAAAGAGTCAGAGGAAGTATTTGTGAGAGCCTGCTTGAGCGAAAGAAAAAGCTGAAAGCGGAACAACAAAAGAACCAAATTTCCAAAATGCAGTGTTATGAAAGGCATAAGCAAGGTATAATAGAGAAAGAAGAATACCTCTCAAAACGGGAATTCCTTACACAAAGAGTAAAGAACATAGAGCAGGAAATATTGATCATAGAGGACAAGATACAAGAAAATACAGCTTTAGGACATCATCTGAATGTGGATAAGCTAAGAGAAGCGGTAGCAAAAGGAGAACTTGTTTTAGACTGGATCAACGAAGTGATAGACAAAATCTATGTTTATGACAAGGATACGGTTGAAATCATTTGGAGATTTGAGGAAGGTGATGAAAAAGATGGATAAAAAAGACGAGATAATGCTTGTAAATCATGAATCCCTTGTAAAAAAGATTTATATTATTAGGGGG
>GL890646.1 GCA_000209465.1 Lachnospiraceae oral taxon 107 str. F0167
ACTCTCATATGATATCTTTATCTTATCAGGATATTTTTTACCAAGTTTCTTTCTTACCTGAATCTCACTTTGTATATCTATAAGAGAATCCTCATTCTTAAAATGTACATGTACAAACTCAAGTAATGACGGCAATGCGCTTCCATGTAGAGGATCGGTAACTATTCCATACTCTTCAAACTCTGCAGGGGTTATCTCTTTTACCTCTCCACCCTTTAAATGAAGCTTAAGCACTGTTTTTGAAAGATCAAGGCTCTGACCTGTTGCAACACTGTCAGGTCTTGTTTTAAACTCAATATAGTCAATTCTTTGAACTTTTTGGTCTTTTTTAAACTTCTTTGATCTCTCAAGGGCATTCTCCACAGCACTTACATGTCCCTGTGCTGTTTCTGTTGCTCCGCTGACTGCATCAAAAATCTCGCCTTTTCTTTCACTTAGCTGCTTTTTGATTCCTTCAACATTTTCAAGTCCCTTAAACTTCTCAAGAAGATAATCTCTCTTTCTTTCATAGCTTCCCGCTATCTTATCATCATCTGTATATACTACAGAATCTACCTTCTCTATCTTTCCATTCTTTATAGTTACCTTAACGATATTTGAACCTCTTTGAAGCTTGTATCTGCTCCAGGTAGCTGTTCCATACCATTCACCGTCCACATATTCGCTTTGGCTTGCAGCTGTTTCCACAAACTTAAAGCCTATCCATACATAACCGCCGCTTTCATGGAATGCTCTGTAGTTAG
>GL890647.1 GCA_000209465.1 Lachnospiraceae oral taxon 107 str. F0167
CAATCAAGTGTTTTTTAAGTAAATTCAATACTTTTTGATACCTGTCGTTGAATAGAACTAAGGTTATGGAGTGATCTTTACCTCATACAGGGCAGATATATAGTAATAATGGGTGCACCAAATAAAACGTCATCACTATTCGTTCTAAATGGCCTCGATGTGTACCCATCCCTATATGGCAGCTCACCTCTCATGTCCAACAGGATTATCCTCCTTACGGTGGGTCCTCACTTCCTTCGTTCTGCCTGTCCATAACCAGGGTGCTAGCTTAGCTATTCATCAGGGTCATGCCCTTTGGAGAAAATTCCTGCCGGCTACCAGCTCATTCTTTGTACTTTCATCACTGATCCAAACACTACGATTACAGCACCTTTCGGTGGACGCTTCCTATAATCATTATGGTTGTTATTTATTGCTCGGTTATGCAGCCTTTAACTGCTCTCCCGGATGTCGAATATCTTTCAACATCTTTGATGCATCATAACTGATTCCCTTGGTAAGGATCACATGGAATACTCTTATCAGCTTACATGCTACTGCTATCAGCGACTGCATCTTTTTCAATGGATTCTTTTCCCTGGTGGTATAATATCTGTGGATTTCTTTGAATTCTTCATTCTTTCCCACCACCGATATCGCTGCCTCAAAAAGTAAATATCTGAGACGCTTGCGTCCTCTTTTGCTTATCTTTGTTTTTC
>GL890648.1 GCA_000209465.1 Lachnospiraceae oral taxon 107 str. F0167
ACCCCCATTTCAAAGTTGGGGGTTTAACTTTTAACCCCTCCAGGGTATTTCTCCGGTTCCGCCAAGGGCGGGATTTCGCAGTACCATTTTTATCGGTAGCCTCCTAAAGAAGGCTCTTCTACTTTCTTCCGTCCGCTACCTTATCATTTTCTTCTTGTTCCTTAATATATTTCAAGATTGTTTCTTCATTTACATTTCCTACTGTTGATACATAATATCCTCTTGCCCAAAAATGACGATCGCCCCATTTATTTCTATACTCAGGATGTCTATCAAATAGCATTAATGCACTTTTACCTTTTAAATATGACATGAATTCCGATACACTTATTTTAGGTGGAATTGCTATATACATATGAATATGATCTATACATACTCTTCCATCTATCAACTTTACCTGTTTCATCTCACACAACTTTTTTATTATTTCCACCAAATCTTTTTTTGTTTCTCCATACATGATTTTTCTTCTGTATTTTGGTATAAAAACAATATGGTAAGTGCAATTCCAACGTGTATGTGTTATACTTTGATTATCCACTTGGATACCTCCTATGCTTTGATATGGCCTGCGAAACCAATATCATTATAGCATAGGAGTTTTTAATACTCTAAGTAACGCTTCGGCTTTGCCGGTTCCCCCATCTCAGATGGGGGATTAATAGCTTTTTTCAT
>GL890649.1 GCA_000209465.1 Lachnospiraceae oral taxon 107 str. F0167
TTATTGGAATATATCCAGAATGGAATGTAAAGTGGTGTGATACTTATATTGATATTTGCTTTATAAAATTGGAATATATCCAGAATGGAATGTAAAGTATATAATGAACAGTAGTCGACTTATGCCAGTAGGAATTGGAATATATCCAGAATGGAATGTAAAGTGACAAAATGACAGCATCCGATTTTCAGTCGTTGGATGTATTGGAATATATCCAGAATGGAATGTAAAGGGAACTGATATGGCAAAATTTAATTATATTGGAATCATTGGAATATATCCAGAATGGAATGTAAAGATAATGGTACCGATTCCTGCGGTTGCACCTACAAATTGGAATATATCCAGAATGGAATGTAAAGTTTTCATAAAGTCGCCAGTTACTACCCTCTTTATCATTGGAATATATCCAGAATGGAATGTAAAGAACATTTTCTTTGCTTTTTCCTTGCCAAATACTTTATTGGAATATATCCAGAATGGAATGTAAAGTTGAAAAACTTTCATCATTTTTACTAGCTAAAAAGATTGGAATATATCCAGAATGGAATGTAAAGAAAGTTACGAAAAAAGAATTAGACAAATTAACGGCAATTGGAATATATCCAGAATGGAATGTAAAGTTTTTTAATCCGACAAAAATAGGAAGTGATAATGGAATTGGATATATCC
>GL890650.1 GCA_000209465.1 Lachnospiraceae oral taxon 107 str. F0167
ATAAAAAGAAGTAATTATTTCTTACTCTGTAATATCCTTCCTTTCCATAAGTCTCAAAGTTCTTAAAAGCAGTAGGTAAAATTTCTTCCACACTTTCATAAGCTTTTTGCAAGCCCTCATAGAAGCTTTCCACACTTTCCTCATCAATATATCTGTAAGGATCTCCTGAAAGTTCATCAATCACTTCACTTCCAAGATCTTTCTCAAGTCCAAGAAGTTTGGATACAATTTTCAGTTTTAGAAGTTGCATTATTCTATAGGTAATATTATTACCTCCAAAATCCGTATTACCGTTTTTGTAGCTGTTTCCCATGATATAGGTCTGTATATCACCCTTTGCATGTACCTTAAACTTACAGGCACTAAGATCCGTGGTTCCTCCTCCACAGTCCATTATCAGTGCCTTATAGCTTTCACCGTCTTTTAAGCGATTTTTCTCCCTCATCTTACTTATAAAACTATAAAGTACTGCCGTGCTTTCATCCAAAGTAACCTTTATTTCTACCGATAGCATTTCCGACAGAATACCAAGCATTTGCTCATACACATGCTTTTGCTTTACCGGTACTGTAATATAAACCTCTTTTATACGGCATTTAAAACTGTCTCTGGTAATATCCAGTACATGCCTTAGGTATGCT
>GL890651.1 GCA_000209465.1 Lachnospiraceae oral taxon 107 str. F0167
GGGTGAAATAAAAAGAAGTAATTATTTCTTACTCTGTAATACCCTTCCTTTCCATAGGTCTCAAAGTTCTTAAAAGCAGTAGGTAAAATTTCTTCCACACCTTCATAGGCTTTTTGCAAGCCCTCATAGAAGCTTTCCACACTTTCCTCATCAATATATCTGTAAGGATCTCCTGAGAGTTCATCAATCACTTCACTTCCAAGATCTTTCTCAAGTCCAAGAAGTTTGGATACAATTTTCAGTTTTAGAAGTTGCATTATTCTATAGGTAATATTATTACCTCCAAAATCCGTATTACCGTTTTTGTAGCTGTTTTCCATGATATAGGTCTGTATATCACCCTTTGCATGTACCTTAAACTTACAGGCACTAAGATCCGTGGTTCCTCCTCCACAGTCCATTATCAGTGCCTTATAGCTTTCACCGTCTTTTAAGCGATTTTTCTCCCTCATCTTACTTATAAAACTATAAAGTACTGCCGTGCTTTCATCCAAAGTAACCTTTATTTCTACCGATAGCATTTCCGACAGAATACTAAGCATTTGCTCATACACATGCTTTTGCTTTACCGGTACTGTAATATACACCTCTTTTATACGGCATTTAAAAACTGTCCCTTGTAATGT
>GL890652.1 GCA_000209465.1 Lachnospiraceae oral taxon 107 str. F0167
CCATACTCTATACCATCATAGCTGATTACTCTTAAAGGCATCAGCTTATCAGGCACAGTTTGATTTTCAAAACCGAACAAAGCAATATTTATTCTGCTGTTCTGCCAATATTTGGCAACATCCCTATCTTGCGAATGTACTTTTCCATCTATCTTCATCATACTCTTGGTGGGAGTATCAATCAGAGAATCCTCATCCACGACATCCTTACCATCAAATAAGAGTACATTTACGATATCGGAAAAAACATCATTAAATTGTTCCAACATCTTCTGGGTTATATCTTTTTCTTGCATATCTTGCTCCTTTATTATACCAAAGAAATATTTTTGAATCCATGCTCAGGTGAAACTTAAGAATATAAATCATAGAAAATTTAGAAAAAAGCCATGTGTTATTATTGTTAAATCCGTTTATATCTTTATTATACCAATTAAAAATCTTATTACAACACTAAGAAAAACTTCGGGGATTACTTTGCTATATCAAATAAATGTCAAGTGATAAATGTCTGTATGTGGAGTTTTTGCAAGACTCTTTGGAGAAGATATT